>JBMFHB010000022.1:0-44304 GCA_049977045.1 Occallatibacter sp. | reverse complement strand
GCCGGTTGGGATGCCACGTTTTCCGCGCCGAAGTCGGTTTCTGTCACAGCACTTGTTGGCGGTGATGACCGCGTGCGAGAGGCGCATCGGGAGAGTGTACGCGTGGCGCTCAGTGAGTTGGAGAAGTACACGCAGGCCCGCATCGGCAATGTCCACGCGCCGGAGACAACGGGTAAATTTATTGCAGCGACCTTTGAGCACGATACTGCGCGGCCCGTGGACGGCTACGCCGCGCCGCAGCTCCACACCCATGCGGTGATCTTCAACGTCACGGAGCGCGACAACGGACAGACACGCGCCTTGCAGCCGCAGGAGCTATTCGCATCGCAACGCTATGCCACCAGCGTTTACCGTTCCGAGTTGGCGATGCGGTTGCAGGGTTTGGGCTACGAGTTGGAGCGCGGCAAGCACGGACAGCCGGAGATCAAGGGGTATACGAAAGAGTATCTGGAGGCCAGCAGCCCGCGTCGAGAACAGATCAAAGACCATCTCCGCGAGATGGGAATAGATGGAGCCGGGGCCGCGCAGGTTGCAGCACACCGGACACGGGACAGCAAAGAGCTGTTATCGCCGGGAGAGGTATTAGAGAGGCACCGCGAGCTGGCCGCGCAGTATGGACATCAGGCCGACAAAGTTGTGGCGGCAGCGCGGGCGCAGGAACAGCGCCACGTTTACGAACCCGACCGCATCGCGCAACAAGCCGTCACCTATGCTCGCGATCATCTCTTCGAGCGTTCCGCCGTGCTGGACAGGCGCGACCTTCTGGAAGCTGCGCTTAATCGCGGCATGGGTGAGACGACGTATGCCCACATCCGGCAGGAGTTCGAGCAGCGAGCAGCGCGGGGCGAGTTCCGCACCGTCGGAGCGGGACAGCAGTACACGACCGCCGCGATGGTCCGCATGGAGCGTGAGATTGTTGCACGGATGCAGGAAGGAAATCAGCGCGGGATGAATGACCCGATGCTGGTTTCTCCGCAGATTCGGATTACGACCGAGGACCGCCACCCGGAGCTGAATGCCTCGCAGCGAGAAGCTGTAGACCAGGTGTTTCTCTCCCGCGAAAAGATGGTGGGTTTGGATGGCGTTGCTGGTGCGGGTAAAACAACGACTTTGGCCGTCATTCGTGAAGGTGCGGAGGCGCAGGGATACAAGGTCGAAGGCTTCGCGCCCACGTCCCGCGCGGCGCAGAAGCTGGCGGATGCAGGCATGGAAACATCCACGCTGCAAAAGCATCTTGCGCGCGGACAGCAGCCGGACACCGGAGATCGACGCCTGTATGTGCTCGATGAATCTTCGCTTGCCTCCACTAAGCAGATGCACGAGTTTGTAAATCGCCTGCATCCGAATGACCGCGTGTTACTGGTAGGTGATCGGCGGCAGCATGAGGCAGTCGAGGCCGGGCGTCCCTTCGCGCAGCTCCAGGATGCGGGCATGAAGACGGTCAAGCTGGAAGAGATCGTCCGCCAGAAAAACCCTGAATTGAAACAGGTGGTGGAGCAGCTTGCGCGTGGCGAGGTGCGCGAAGCCGTGCAAGGTTTGGAGCGGCAGGGCCGCGTCCATGAGATTTCAGGGCGCGAGGAACGCATTGCCGCCATAGCGAAGGAATACGCGAAGTCGCCGGAGGGTACGCTGGTTGTCTCGCCCGATAATCGCTCCCGCGCGGAGATCAATGAGCGCATCCGTGCCGAGATGCAGGAGCGCGGCTCAGTCAGCAAAGACGAACATCGCATCGAGGCGCTTGTGCCTCGCCAGGACCTTACCGGGCCAGAGCGGACATGGGCCGCGCGGTATGAGTTCAATGATGTAGTGCGCTATGCCCGCGCGTCCAAAGAGACGGGCATGGAGCGCGGCGAATATGCACGAGTCAAGAGCGTTGACGCTGAAAAGAACCTGTTGACGGTGGTGCGGGCCGATGGCTCAGAGCTAACCTATGATCCTCGACGGCAGCAGGGCGTCTCTGTGTATCGAGAAGAACCGCGCAGCTTCGCTGTGGGTGATCGCATCCAGTTCACCGCGCCAGCCAACGATTTGAAGGTTGCCAACCGCGAATTAGGAACGGTCGAGGACATCGGCCCGGATGGGCAGATGCGCTTGAAGATGGACGGAGGCCGTGACGTGCAGCTCGATCCGCGCGAGCATCCTCATCTCGATCACGGCTATGCGGTGACGAGCCATTCCAGCCAGGGGCAGACCGCCGAGCGCGTACTGATTCACGTCGATACCGAACTGGCCGCGAAAGACCTGCTCAACAGCCGCATGGCATACGTTGCCGTCTCGCGTGGCGCGGAGGACGCGCAGATTTTCACGAACGACCGCGAGAAGCTGCCGGAAGCGTTAGGGCATGACGTATCTCACGAGAGCGCCCACACGCCAGCGATAAAGCCGGAGCAATCCATCAAGCCGCCACAGCCAGAAATCGCATCTGTCATCGAACACGGTATGGGCTTAGGACATAGCCTTTAAGCTATGAATCGTCCCTGTAGAATGGTGCCTTGCGTTCGAGAAATGCACAGAAATCGAGAAATCGCCTGCACAGTTCCTACACAGCCGAAAACAGGCTATTTATCTCTCGAAAAATCAGCAATATCTGAAAATCAACTCACCCGCTCAGGATGACAGTTTCGAGTTGATGCAAATCTTTTGTGCCGGATCAATAAAAGAGAGACGATCGCGCGCTCCAGTGCAAAGGACAGCAGAGCGTATCTGGCGGCAAGAGATCCAGCCCCGAATCATTAGTGATTGTCGGGGGGCTTGTAGGGTTTTTGCAGGTACTCGCGCGCCTCATTGACGGCGCCCGCGGTGTTGTCGCCGGTCTGGATGGCAAGCCTGTACTCATTGACGGCGCGATCGCGCTGGCCGGTGATGTCGAAGATCTTGCCGATGGCGATGTGGCTCCAGACCTCGGTCCAGGGCGGCTCGTCGTCGCCACGAAGCGCGTCGCGGAAGGAATTGACAGAGGCCTGGTAGTTGCGCTGGGTGAAGAGAACCTCGCCGATGCGATAGCTGGCGAGGGAGCTCAATGGGTTGGCGTCGAGGGCCTTCCTGTACTCCGCCAGAGCGCCAATGAGATCGCCCTGCGCCACAAGCTGCTGCCCCTTGAGGATGTGGACGCGCACCTGGAGGTCTGGAGTGGACTTGAGCACCCAGTCATCCGGATCGATATTGATGCGGCGGGGACGGCCAAAGGTATCCACCACATACTGCGTGCTGGTGCCGACCACGTCGATCTTCCTGTCCTCGGTCTTGCCCTCGGTTTCAATGCGCAGTTCGACGGGCATACGAAAGAGATCGAGATCCTGATCGATCTCGCCGATGGTGCGAAAACCTTTATTATTGCCCAGCCGATAGACGGAGTACTTGTCAGTAAAAGTGGGAGCGCCGGTGCCATCGACCCACTGAGAGAAGAAGGGAAGCAGTTGCTTCTGGCTCTGCTCTTCGGCAACCTTTTCCAGGTCTTCGGTGCGGATGGACTTGTCGGTAAATTGGCTCAGCGCGCCTTTAAGGATGTTGAGAAAGACCTTGTCGCCGACCTCTCCGCGGAGCATATGGAAGATCATGGCGCCCTTTTCAAGGGTCATCGACTGGAACTGGGGTGAAAAGGGATCGAGGCGGCCGGCGCTGGAAAGTGGAATGGTGTCGTAGGCCAGAGCGCCGGCCGAAACATCTTCGAGGGCAGCGCGCAGGGCGCTTTTGCCGCTCTGGTCTTCAACGTACATCAGTTCGCCATAGCGCGACATGCCGTTGGTGATCCAGGCATCGTTGAGTGTGCCGGGACTCGTCAGCGATCCCCACCACTGATGGGCGATGGTATTGGCCAGCAGGCGGATCCCGGACTTATCGCCGACGTGCGCGCCCTGAATGGCGGCCAGTCCAGGCGCCCAGGCAGCGGGCAGGGTGTCATCGGGCAGTTCCACAACGTTGAGGTACGTGGTTTCAGGCAGGCCGAATGTGTCGGTAAAGAAGTCGAATTCGTGCGTGGCAGTTTGGGCAAACTGGTTGCCGGAGGCCTGGTGCGAGATCGTCAGGTAAACCTTGACGTTGCCCGCACCGGCGGAAAATGGATCGACGAAGCGGCCGGCGATGACAGTGCCGGGAAATCCGGGCTTGGTCCAGTTGAAGTCGTACTCCGTGCCGGGCTTGCCGTTCGACAGGTTGATGGATTTGGGCTCTCCGGTGGGGCCGCTCGCCAGGACCCTCATGCCCTGGGGTACGCGAATGTGCATCTCGGCGGTGAAGCGGTCTGTCATAAAGCCGGTCATGGGGAACCAGCGGGCCGGATAAAGCAGGTAGGTAATGGGCTCCTGGACCGCCGCGAGTTTAAGCCCCGGGACAGGGCCGTCTTCATTGCCGGTGATCGTACCCTCGTAGGCAAAGGTCCAGCGATAGGTCTGCCCGGCGACGAAGGGCGCGGACGGGGTGATACGGATGGAGCCGTCGGCCGTGCGCTCGCCGTCGAGAAGCTTGCCGCTCTCATCGGTGATCTTGTTGACCTTAAGGGCGGGATGAAAACCGAAGGTGGCCACGTCGAGATTGGGGGGCGCGGTAAAGCTGACAAGAGCGATGGCAGTGAGGTGGTGGGCTGCGGTATCGATCTCGGCGTCAATCACATAGCCGGCAATCTTGAGCGCCGGCCGCATTTGCTGCGCAAGGGCCGAAACGGCTGCGAGGAGCAGGACAACCGGCAAAAGAACGAGTCTGAACCGAGTGGGGAGCCGGCGCATCGTCAATTTGGGATCTTCCGTATGTCGAGCCATAGGTTTGATCTTTCGTCTTGCCGCTTTTTGATCCGGCCCTTATGATTTGCATCGTGCTCTCCCACCCTTTCCGCGAAAAACGCGGAAAGGATGGGGCACGGTGTGGCAGATCGTTTGGGCCGGATCAGTAACGTCACAAAATCTCCTGAGCCACAGGGTAAGCTGCTTCCATCTCCGCTGCAACCGCAGCCGCTACGGATTCGATGGCGCTTTCTCCCTCGCGCCGGCCATGCAACGCCTGGCGGATGCTCCCGAGTTCCTTCATCATGGACTCGCGGTCCGGCCCGTCGGGTAGCAAATGCCTGAGTTCTTGGACGATATTTGCCGCCGTGAAGTTGTGCTGAATGAGCTCGGGAACCACGTCTTTGCCGGCGATCAGGTTGGCCATGGCCACATGCGGCACCTTCACCAGCCGTTTGGCGATGGCATAGGTCAGCCGCGAAACCCGATAAACAACCACGAAGGGATTGCCGATGAGGGCGGCTTCGACGGTGGCCGTGCCGCTGGCCACGACCGAGGCGCGGGCGTGGAAGAGCGCGGCGCGGGCGTCATCGACCATCCGCAGGGGCAGATCGCCACCGTAGCGCACCGCAATTTGCCCGACGGCCTTGCGCTGGCCGGTGTCGAGCGTGGGAGCCAGCGGAATGAGGAACTCAAGAGTGCCTTCGGAACCAGGCCCGGCAGCTTGAAGCGCGAGCAGGTGTCGAGCGGCTTCTAGCATTTCGGGGAGATTGGCTTCAATCTCTTTGAGGCGGCTGCCCGGCAAGAGACCGATCCAGACTCTCTCCGGGGCCAGGGAATTCTCGGTGGCGAACTGCTCCCGGCTCAGAGACGGAGCCGGCAGATCGGCCAGCGGATGCCCAACGAACTCCGCCTCCACGCCGCGCTCGCGATAGAACTTCTCCTCAAACGGAAAGATCACCAGCATGCGCTTGACGTAGCGCTCGACCAGGCGGATGCGATGCTGCTTCCACGCCCAAAGCTGCGGACTGACGAAGTAGATGACTGGAATGCCGAGCCGGTGCAACTCTTTGGCCAGCCGGAAGTGAATCTCGGGAAAATCGATCAGCACAGCCACCGCGGGCCGGCGTGCGCGTATGGCGCGCTTGAGCCTGCTGAACTCGCGATAGATTCGGGGCAAGTGCCGCACGATCTCCGTAAAGCCCATGACAGCCACGTCTTCAGAGCGGACGATGCACTCCACGCCAGCCGCGGCCATGCGCGGCCCGCCCATTCCGATCAGTTCCGCCTTTGGAGCGAAGCGCTGCCGCAGAGCAGAAGCCAACTCCGCGCCGTAGAACTCGCCGCTGGCTTCGCCTGCCGAGATGAAGATCGAAGGGGGCATGACTAGCGTGGTGCCGCAGACAACATTGACCTCATCATAGCGGCTCGCCTCGCGGTGAAACGATGAGGGAAGCGCGCCAGGCTCTCTGAGCCAGCGTGGCCACTGTGAAATGAACCGGCCGCACCCCCTTTGCTTCACAGATCCTCGCGCTGCCGGCTGGGGCGATGCGCTGCGTGGCCGGTATCATAAACGCATGTCCTTATTGAAGGAGTTGCTCCGACCGCTCGCGCAGGATGGCACGGCGCTCACCCGGGAGCAGGCCGCCGAAGTACTCGAAGAGATTCTCGCCGGTCATGTTCCGGAGTTGGAGACCGCGGCCATGCTTGCCGTGTTGGCCACGCGCGGCGAGCAGGCGCCCGAGCTTGCCGGGTTTGTGGACGTGATGCGCCATCATGCCGTGGAGCTGCCCTTCTCCGAAGAGGAAAGAGCGGAGCTGGTCGACTGTGTGGGCACGGGCGGCGGCGGCCCGCAGACCTTCAACATCTCCTGCGGCGCCGCGCTGGTAGCCGCGGCCGCGGGCGCTCGCGTAGCCAAGCACGGCAATCGCGCCGTCACCTCGCGCTGCGGGGCGGCCGACGTGCTCGAAGCTCTCGGCGTGCCCATCGAACTGCCGCCGGAGCTCGCCGTCGAATGCCTGCGCGAGACCGGCTTTGTCTTCCTCTACGCGCCGCTCTATCACCCCGCGATGAAGGCTCTCGGACCTTTGCGCCGCGCCCTTGGATTTCGCACCATCTTCAACCTTGTCGGCCCGCTCACCAACCCGGCCGAGGCGCGCATTCAGGTCATCGGAGTGCTCGCCCCAAGCCGTGTGCTTCTGGTCGGCCGAGCGCTCGCCTCGCTTGGCTCCCGGCGCGCCTTCGTGGTGCATGGAACAGATGGAATCGATGAGCTGACCACGACGGGCGAATCCGTGGTCGCGCGCGTCGAAGAGAATGAGGCCGGCGAGCGCCAGTTGAAGGCCGCGCGTATGACGCCAGAGATGGCCGGGCTGCCGCGCGCCACTCTGGACCAATTTACTGGCGGCGACATCGACACCAACAAGGCGCTGCTCTACGATGTGCTCACCGGAATTGCCGGCGCGCGCCGCGACATCGTTCTGCTCAACGCCGCGGCGGTGCTTGTCGCCGCCGGCCTGGCCGGCGACCTCAAGCAGGGCGTTGCCATGGGCGCCGAAGCCATCGACTCCGGCCAGGCTGCCGCTACGCTTGAAAAGCTCCGCCGCTTCGGCGCGAAGTACACAACCAGACAGGAGCAGTAGATCGTCCAATTTTTACGCGAAGGTGGTAATCTTGCACGCGAAAGACGGGAGGGATGTCATGCTGCCTAAATGGTTGATGGTTTCTGGTTTACTTTGCGCCTTGGCCTGGTTCAATCCGGCTTCGGCACAAACCATCCAAGTCAACCGCGAAAACAGGACCATCGCCATCAACACGACGGATGAAGCGACGGCTACGGCCGACATCGCCGCTGTTACCGTCGGATTCGAAGTTTATGGCCCCGACTATCAAAGCGCCTACACAGACGGAGGCAACCTTTCGCAGGCCATCATCGATGCTTTGCACAAGACCGGAGTCGAGGACAAGAGCATCGAGAGTTCCGGACAAAGTCTGGAACGTAACTTCCAATTTGACAACCTGGATACGCCGGACCAGCGTGCCAAGAGGCATTTCGTGATGCGCCAGTCCTGGGTGGTCAGCGTGCCGCCAAAATCCGCTGCGGAAGTGATCCGAGTTGCGGTTGCGGCCGGAGCGAACAAGAGCGGCGCCATCGATTGGCGTCTCTCTGATCGCAAGGCTCTTCAGGCGAAGGCCGCTGAAGCAGCTCTCGTCAAGGCCCGTGCGGTAGCAAACCAGATGGCTGAAGGGCTGCACGTAAAACTCGGCGACCTCATCTACGCCAGCAATGAAACGCCCCACACGACTCTTTTTCAAACGCCTTCGGCCCTGTTCGGTTCCGCGGGAATGGGGAAGGGACTGGCTCCGATGCGGATTCCAAAGCTTGAGATCCGCCCCCAGACCATCCGCGAAGAGGCCACCGTGTACGCTGTTTTCGCCATAGAATAGTTCTGAGCAGAAGATTCGCTCGCCTGGCTCCTTCCGGCAGGTTGATGGAAAAATCGCTCGTTGCGGCGATTCCCACTCCGACTGGATCGAGTCCGCTTCAGCGGGTGCAAGAAATGTCCATGCTCTCGCACGCTTTTTCGCCGCTGTGAAACGGAGTGGGAGAACAGCACGCGCGAAACGCAGCAACCAAGGTTATCGGAGTTCTCTTCGCCATGACCGTCCAACCCGCTCCTTCGGCCTTTCAGGTTCACGCCTCCGACAACGTCGCTACGCTGCTCGCCGAAGCCGCGACGGGCGCATCGCTCGCGCTCGTTGGTTCGGCGTCCAAAGCCTGCCTCACAGCACGCGAGCAGATCGCCTTGGGCCACAAGGTCGCGGTCGTTCCCATCGCCGAGGGCGAGCCGGTCATCAAGTTCGGCGTGGTCATCGGCATCGCCACGCGCACGATCGCGCCCGGCGAATGGGTACATCTGCACAACTGCCGCAGCCAGCTCGACGAGCGCTCCGGCCACTTCGACGTTCGCACCGGCGAACCGGGAGACCAAGCTTATGCCTGACGGCGGCGATCGCGATCGCGTGCGCACCTGGACCGGCTACCTCCGCCCCGACGGCCGCAAGGGCGTTCGCAATCATCTGCTCGTTATCTACACCGTCGAGTGCGCGAGCTTCGTGGCGCAGGAGATCGCAAAGGATGAGCCGGGCACGCACCTGATTGGCTTTCCCGGCTGTTACGACAACGACTACGCCATCCGCCTTATGCTGGCGCTTGCCACACACCCCAATATCGGCGGCGTGCTGGCCGTGGGCCTTGGCTGCGAGTACACACAGCCCCATCGCATCGCCGAGGCCGTGCGCGCCTCAGGCCGCCCTGCTGAGTCCTTTTTCATTCAGGAGCACGGCGGCACGCGGTCGAGCATCGCCTACGGCAAGCAGTTGCTCGCCTCGCTCCGCGCCCGCGCTGGCGAAGACGCCGTCCGGGTTCCCATGACCTTCGCCGATCTCACCATCGGCGCCGAGTGCGGCGGATCGGATGGAACCTCGGGCCTCGCCGGTAATCCCGTCGTCGGCCGCGCCTTCGATCGCCTCATCGATCTTGGTGGCTCGGCCATCTTTGAAGAGGTGGTGGAGATGATCGGCCTGCGCGAGCTGATGGTTTCGCGCGCGGCTTCGCCACAGGCAGCGGTGCAACTTGGCGCCACCTACGACAAGATGCTCAGCTACTGCAAAGCGGTGCGCCAATACTCGGTCTCGCCCGGCAACTTCGCCGGCGGCCTCACTACCATCGAAGAAAAGAGCATGGGCGCATTCGCCAAAGGCGGCAGCAGGCGCATTCAGGGCGTCATTCGCGTCTCCGAGCGACCGCCGCGCCCTGGTCTCTGGCTTCTCGACTCGGTTCCCGACGAGCACTTCATGCAGTTCGGCTATACCAACCCTAACGACACCGAAGGCATAATGGACCTGGTCGCAGCAGGATCGCAAATCGTGCTCTTCATCACCGGCCGCGGCAGCGTCATCGGCAGCGCCGTCTCGCCGCTCATTAAGGTCACAGGCAACACACGCACCTACCAGAACATGACCGACGACATGGACTTTAACGCTGGCCGCGTGCTCACAGGCGATGTATCGATAGACGATGCGGCAGACGAACTGCTGGAACTGGTTGCAGACGTCGCCTCAGGACAGGAAAGCAAGCCCGAGCGCCTCGGTCACCGCGAGTTTTTCCTTATGTATAAGCACCAGGAAACGCCCTCCCTCGATGCCGGCTGCCGCGCTTAGCGCGCAGAATGGCCCCTGCGCGAGTTCAGCCCAGATACAAAGCCACCCTCGCAATCTCTACTGCGTTACTGCGCTGACCATCATTTGGTTGTGTCCACTGCCTGGGAGAGTAGAATATGGCTGAAGTTGTGGATTACAAGTAGTACGTTGCATCCGTAATCCGTCGATAAAGTTTGGGCGAGGTTGCGGCGAGGGGGATTTGGGGCGCCGACAGGGGTTTCTGCGGCGCATTCAGCCTGAGGGCTGACTGCAACTGCCGCGGAACGCCGGTTCTGGGCGCCGGTCAGATGCTCAACAGCTTATGCGCGACATGGTTCCACCCTGCTCCGTCAAAATCGGCTCAGGAAAACATCCTCAATGTCCGCTCGGAAACACTCTTCTCATGTGGCGACCGGCAGTAATCGCATGGCCTCCTTCCATAAAGCGATGCGGGCCACCAGCGAGGCCAGCCACAGCAGTGTCTTGCGCGCATGTCGCACCAATCGCCCCGCCGTGTTGAGAACGAGAAAACGCAGCCGCTTGGGCCGCGCCCGCAGCAACTCGGCCGGCAACGCAATCCGCTTCAGCGCCGTCAGCACGTTGTAGGTGATTACCGCCAACCGGGGTCCCCGGCGACGGGTCTTTGTCGACGGGGTGGCAGATGGCGAGCATCGGCTGATAACCGCGCTCGCCTTCGTAACTCCGGAGCGCCTCGCGCTTGTGGCTCTCGATGATCGTCGCATCCTGATCCACCGTCGCCATGCGTTGATCCGCGCAGCGCCGGCCTAACTCAAGAACTAACTCGCGGTTCACTTCTCCCAGGCCTGCCAGCGCATCGCCTTCTTCAGGAATGAAGGCCAACTGCTCCGGCTTCCGGCTCTCTTTGGCCGCGTCCAGCTTCTCTTGCGCATGGAACCGGTTCAGGAACTGCCGCGCCGCTTCCGGAAAAGGCAGCGCGTGGCGTGAGCAGCTCGCTCAGCCCGGCATCGGCCCGCAGGTGCGCAAAATCGACTACGCACTCGCCGCCCACCGCATTCAGCACTACGAAACTTTCGATCATCGCGGCCTCGTCCAGACCGCGATCGCGCTGCTTGATGTGCACGTGTTGCCGCACGCTGGCGGGCGCCTTCAACGAGCGAAACGCCTGCGCAACCAGCGGCACGGCGCCGCAGTTCAAGTGCTCATTTCTCTTTGGCCCTATTGGCGTCTCAGATCCGCAGCTCCAACCGGCCTTCCACGGCCAATTGAAAAGGCGTCTACTTGCCGATCACGTCAATCGCCACTGGAATCGTCTTGGGCGGCATGCACTGATTGTTGTCACAGGCCTGATAGTGCAACTGGCCCTCGACGAGGTGATTGCCCGCCGCCGCCACGATGTGCGCCCGGATGACGAACTCGCCTGTGTAAACGCTCAGCTTCGTCTTGGGATCAACAGGCAGCGCCGTCACCGTGCCCGGCGGGTAGGTTGTGCTTTCCAGACGCACGCCCGAGCCCGAGGGAATCGAAAATGTGGTAGGGATCAGGAATTCGTCCGTGGGCGTGTGCGAGTTGATGTGCAGCCCCGGCGCAACGTTGAAGTGCAGCGCCACCTCGGCCTGCTTGCCCGCCGGTACGCTCACTTGCTCGGGGAAAAGATATTTCACCTCGCTGGTCTTCACAAGCTGCTGCTTCTGCGTATAGGAGCCCAGGCTCTGCGCATGCACGGACAGCCCGCCAGCAACAAGCGCGGCAACTGCCGCGCAAATCGATCTCTTCAAAACGCTCATCGATTTCAATCCTCCAGCCGCACGGCTATTGAGCAAATCACGGATTCAGCGACTTCTTGATCTTGCTCTCGATGTCGCTGGCCGAGGTCAGACCCACCTGCGATGCCACGACTACGCCCTTGCGATCGACAAAGAACGACGTGGGCAGATCGTCGAGGCCACCGTAGTCGCGGCTGATTGAATCGCCGTTGAGCAGCACCGGATAAGGGATCTTCTCTTCAGTGGCAAACTTGCCCGCCACCGCCACGGCCTTGGCCCATCCCGCTTTGTCGTCCTTGGCCAGGTCGTCGCCCTCGGTGTCGATGCCCAGCACCTCGAAGCCCTGCGCCGCATACTTTTGGCGCAACTCGACGAGCCATGGCGTTTCGAGCTTGCAGGGCGCGCACCAGGTGGCCCAGAAGTTCAGCATCACGGCCTTGCCGCGATAGCTCGCCAGCGAGACCCTCCTGCCGCTGATGTCGTTGAGCGTAAAGTTTGGCGCGGGCTTGCCGTTGAGCGGAGAAACGATCTGCGGAGGGCCGCTGTCCGGCGTCAGCATCATTTCGCCCTGGCTGGAGCTGGCGCGCAAGCGTTCGGCTTCCTGTTGACGATACTCCCAGTTCGCCCAGCCGGCCCAGGCAAAGATGGCGAGGATCAAAAGCGTCGCGCCGAGAACCAAAGTATTGCGCCGCACGGGGAAAGACCTCATGCATCCATTTTACGAGCCGCGGGTCAGGCGTCAGGCGCCTGAGGCCAGTCCGAAGCGGCAGCGCTGAAGGCCGCGGTAACGCGCCTCCGTGAAACCTGCCCCTGCTTTTGTTACCATCAAAAGCCAATGAGTTCTCCCAGACAAGATGACGCGTTTCAACCGGCATCGCTGGTGCGCACCGAGGCCGCCGCGCTTGAGGCCCTCGCCACACGTCTCGAAGGAGCGATGGCCGCGCCCTTCGCGCGCGCCGTCGAGATGATCCTCCATTGCGGCGAGGCGAATGGGCGCGTGGTGGTCACCGGGATGGGCAAGAGCGGCATCATTGCGCAGAAGATCGCCGCCACGCTGAGTTCCACCGGCTCGCCGGCGCTGTTTCTGCACCCGGCCGAGGCCGTGCATGGCGATTTAGGCATGCTGATGGCGGGCGACGTGGTCATTGCGCTCTCGGCCTCGGGCGAGACCGAGGAGATTCTCCGATTACTGGCGACGCTCAAGCGCAAGGGCGACGCGCTCATCGGCTTCACGTGCAATCCGCAGTCGACTCTGGCGCAGGCCAGCGACGTGGCCCTGGACTGCTCGGTGGAGCGCGAAGCCTGCGGGCTGAATCTTGCGCCCACGGCCTCGACCACCACCATGCTTGCGCTCGGCGATGCGCTGGCCATTGCCGTCAGCCTGCAAAAGGGCTTCCGCGCCGAGGACTTCGCGGAGCTGCACCCCGGCGGCAAGCTAGGCAAGCGCCTGGCCAAGGTACGCGACCTTATGCACACGGGCGACGAGATTCCCACCGTCACGCCTTCCACATGCATGGCCGATGTCATCTTCGAGATGTCGTCGAAGAAGCTTGGCATTACCACGGTGCAGGAGGACGGCTGGCTGCGCGGCGTAATCTCCGACGGAGATTTGCGCAGGCTTTTGGAGCGCGAGGGCGGCGCCGCGCTGGGCAAAACCGCCGGCGAGGCCATGAATCCGGACCCGCGCACGATCGCAGCAAACGAGCTGGCCGCCAAGGCTCTCGCCATCCTCGAAGAGCGCAAGATCACTTCGCTGGTCGTCGTCGACTCCGCGCAAAAGGTCGAAGGAGTGGTGCATCTGCACGACCTGTGGGGCGTGGAGCTGATCTGATTGGCGCGATTTGACGCCAAAAGCAATACAGCATTCAGGGAGGGGAAAAACAGGGATGACGATTCCCGGTATCTGTACCCTCACCCGGAAATGTTCGCTTTGAATCAGAACAAGGGACACATTGGAAAGGAGTTCTGAGGTAAGCATGAAGAATACTCCAATCCCAAACCATCAAATCAAAGGGACAAAAGGCGCTGCTCGAACCATGCCAATTGAAGTCCGGATACACGATTTCGATGGATGGATACCATCAGATGCTCACGGAATCCGTTGACAGTTGATTCGCCCAGTCCTACGCTTAGGCTATGCAGATCGAACTTACGCCCGCGCAAAACTCCTTTGTCGATCTCGGAATTCAGGAAGGCCGGTTCCGCAACATTGAGGAAGCCGTGCGCGAGGCCCTCGCACAATGGGAGAAGAGGGAACGGGTACGTGTAGAACTGCTGGCCTCGCTCGACGCTGCCGAGCAGGCGCTCGACGCCGGCGAGGGTGAGCCGTACACCCTGGAAACGCTTTCCACGCTGGTCCAGTCTGTCCAGGAACGCGGAATAGCCCGACTGTCCGAACGCTGATGCGCATCCGCCTCGCGCCGCAAGCCCGGACCGATCTTGACGAAATCTGGCTTTACGTCGCGCGTAAGAGCGGCAACACAGAAACCGCAACACGCCATATCGAATCCATCGCCCGCGGGTTCGGGTTGCTGGTGAAGTTTCCTTTGATTGGCAGGAGCCTTGAGGCGAGGAAGAACCCGAACGTCCGCACGCTTACGGTTCGCAAATACATCGTTTTCTATCGGCCGGCAGACGGCGAGATACGCATTCTACGCATTATCCACGCGGCGCGCGACGCCTATGCCGTATTCGCCGGGGAGAGGTAGGCGCGGTGAAAGCGTCAGACTCATCGAACATTTAGAATAGAACCTGCTGTCATTCGCCCATCGTCCGCTGCTGGCGGACGGGAAAGTTTGTTTCCTCTTCTATGCACCGCTGGTCGAAGCTCTTCATTCCTACACTGCGCGAGGCCCCGGCAGACGCCGAAGTGGCCAGCCACAAGTTTCTGCTGCGCTCGGGCTACATCCGCCAGCTCGGCGCCGGCATCTACAACTACCTCTTTCTCGGTCAGCGATCGCTGAACAGGATTATCGGCATCGTGCGCGAGGAGATGGACAAGATCGCCCAGGAGTTCTACCTGCCCGGCATTCTGCCGCGCGAACTCTGGGAGGAAAGCGGCCGCTGGACGGGCATGGGCGACAACATGTTCCGCCTCAAGGACCGCAAGGGCGCAGATCTGTGCCTGGGGATGACACACGAAGAGATCATGACCTCGATCGCGCGCAACGAGCTGCGCAGCTACAAGCAGTTGCCGCAGATCTGGTACCAGATTCAGACCAAATTCCGCGATGAGCCGCGGCCGAAGTCGGGATTGCTGCGCGTGCGCCAGTTCACCATGAAGGACTCGTACTCCTTTGACATCGACAAGGCTGGGCTCGACAGGAGCTTCGACCTGCACGATGCCGTGTATCGCCGCATCTTCACGCGCTGCGGATTGAAGTTCGTCGCCGTCGAGGCGGATTCGGGCGCGATGGGCGGCTCGCAGTCGCAGGAGTTCATGGTGTACACCGACGCGGGCGAAGACCTGATCGCAAGCTGCCCGGTCTGCGGCTACGCCGCGAACCTGGAGAAAGCCACATCGCGGCTCGACCCGGTTGTCGAGATGGAAGCGACCGGCGACGGCAAGCCGGAGCTTGTGCACACGCCTGGTTGCGCCGCGATTGCGGACGTGGCCGCGTTCTTCAAGATCTCGCCAGCCTCAGACATCAAGTGCGTGGCGTATATGGCGCTCAAGCGCGGCACAGGCGGAGAGAAGGACGCATGGCACGGCGTGGCGGCATTTCTGCGCGGCGACCACCAAGTGAACGAGACTAAACTGCTCGGCGTCATCGGCGCGGCCGAACTGCGCACCATGCAGGCCGAAGAGTTGCAGCAATTCTTCAACGGTCCCGCGGGTTTTCTCGGGCCAGCAGGGCTGCGGCACGATGCGCAGCCGCTCGGCGAGGGACTCACTGTTGTGGTTGATCGCGACCTCGAAGGCCGCAAGAACATGGTCTGCGGCGCGAACAAGCTCGACTACCACTTGCGCAACGTGACGCCGGGCCGCGACTTCACCTGGACAATTGCGGCTGAAATCCGCAGCGTAAACGAGGGCGAAGGCTGCCCGAAAGAAAATTGCGCGGGCAAGCTCGTCGTTGGCAAAGCCGTCGAGATCGGCCACATCTTCAAGCTCGGCTACAAGTATTCCGAGTCGATGGGCGCACACGTGCTCGACGAGAACGGCAAGGAAGTGACGCCGATCATGGGCAGCTACGGCATCGGCATCGAGCGCATTCTGACGGCGGCCATCGAGCAGGCGAACGACGCCAACGGATTCTGCCTGCCGGCGTCGATCGCACCGTTCACCGTTGTCATCACGATTACCAACGTGGCCGACGCGGCGCTGCGCGCGACCGGCGAGAAACTGGCGGACGATCTTGAAGCTGCCGGGCTCGACGTGCTGCTCGATGACAGAGACGAACGCGCCGGCGTCAAATTCAAAGACGCGGACCTGGTCGGGATCCCGTATCGCATCAACGTGGGCAAGAAAGCGGCCGCGGGTCAGGTGGAACTTGTTGACCGCGCGACCAGCACGAGCGTGGATGTTGCCTTGAACGAAGTGGTGGAGCTGGTGAAGAAGCGTGTGGAAGAAGAGCAGCTACTCGCCTCCAGCTCCTAGCTTTCAGTTTCCTGGTGCGATTGCGATCGGGGGTATTTTGGGCAAGCTCGTTGCGGCAAGGACGGCTGGGATCTAGCAGCTATCGATCCGGCCCTTAAGTAATTGCACAGATTCCGCGAAAGGCAACCGCAGATCCTTCGACTCCGCTGCGCTCCTCTCAGGATGACAGTTTCGAGTTGATGCAGATTTTTTGGCCGGATCAATAGGAGCTGTATCGATGGCGTTACGAATCCGATTTGCCAGGCCCGCGCCGGGCCGCTCTTTCAAGTCGCGGATTCTGATCTTCTCGCTCTCTGCCTGCGCGGCCGCTGCGCTGGTGGGCGCTTGTGTGTTTGCCTATCTCTACGTCGAATACACGGGAATTGTGGACGCGCGGCTGAAGCAGCCGCTCTTTGCCGATACAGCCAAGATTTACGCCGCACCGCGCGAGGTGCGGCCGGGGCAAAAGCTGAGCGTGCAGTTGATCGCCAGCGAACTGCGCGAGGCCGGCTACACCCCGGACGGTGCGCCGGAAGTGTCGCAGATGGGCACCTTCAGCCAGAGCGCGCAGCAGATCACGGTGAGGCCCGGCCCGCAGTCGTATCACGCGCCCGACAGCGCAACCATCCACGTCAGCGGCGGCGTGGTCAGCGCCATCACCGACAACCGCGGCCAGCCGCTCACGAGCTACGAACTGGAACCGCTGCTGATCACCGGCCTGAGCGCCGGCGCCCAGCGCGCCAAGCGGCTACTGCTGAGCTACAACGAGATTCCGCCCGACATGGTTCATGCCGTCATCGCCATCGAAGACCGGCGATTCTTCGAACACAGCGGCATCGACTACTGGCGCATTCTGGGCGCCATGCGCAACGACATCTTCCATCTGCACCGCTATGAAGAGGGCGCGTCGACGCTGACGCAGCAACTGGCGCGCGGCTTCTTCCTTACGCCGGCGCGCACCTACTCGCGCAAGATTCGCGAGGCGGTGATCAGCATCATTCTGGAACACCGCTTCAACAAAGAACAGATCTTCCAGATGTATGGCAACGAGGTCAATCTCGGGCAGCGCGGCAGCTTTTCGATCGATGGATTCGGCGAGGCCGCCAAGGTTTACTTTGGCAAGGACGTGGGGCAATTGGACGTTGCCGAGTGCGCGCTGCTGGCGGGCATGATCCAAAGCCCCAATTACCTGAACCCGTTCCGGCATCCCGAGCGCGCCATCCGGCGGAGAAACCTGGTGCTGGACTCGATGGTGGAGATCGGCGCCATCACCAAAGCGCAGGCCGAGGTTGCAAAGGGTGAGCCGCTGCATCTGGTTGCCGCCAGTGTGGACGAGAGCGAAGCTCCCTACTTTGTCGATCTGGTCGAGGACAGGCTGATTCAGCGGCTTGGCGATCGCGACTTCAATCGCGAAGGATTGCGCATTTACACCTCGCTCGATCCGGACCTGCAACGAATCGCGACACAGGCCGTCGACTCGACCATTCCTCGCATTGACGCGCTGGTTGACAGACTCCACGCACGCGACAGGAAGCTCGGCAGGCCTTACGTTTATCCGCAGGTGGCGCTGGTCGCGCTCAATCCGCATACCGGCCAGGTGCTGGCCCTGGTGGGCGGGCGCAGCTACGGCGCATCGCAGGTAGACCACGCGGTGGCGCACCGGCCCACGGGTTCGATCTTCAAGCCGTTCGTCTATGCTTCGGCGTTTCAGACTGCCGCGGAAGGCACGATGCTGCCGGGACAGACGAAGTTGTTTTCGCCGGTCACGATGCTGAACGATGCGCAGCAGACCTACGGCGCGGGAACTCCCTATGAGTACACGCCGAAGAACTTCGAAAACGAGTACTACGGAGAGATCACGGCGCGCTACGCGCTAATGCGCTCGGATAACAACGCGACGATCAGCCTGGCCAGCATGGTGGGTTTGGATCGCGTGGCGGCCCTGGCGCGCAGCGCGGGAATTCAAAGCGCGCAGCCCACGCCCGCAATGGCGATCGGCTCCTACGACGCGACGCCGCTCGAGATGTCCGGCGCCTACACGATCTTCGCCAACGGCGGTCTCCATATTAATCCATGGGTGCTTGCCAGTGTGCGCACATCGACGGGTGACATCGTGCAGGACTACGAGCCCGAAGCGCGGCAAGTGCTCGACCAGCGCGTGGCCTTTCTTACCACGTCGATGATGGAAGCCGTGCTCGAAGGCGACGGCACCGGCGCCGGCGTGCGCAACCTGGGCTTTTTCTCTCCGGCCGCAGGCAAAACCGGCACCAGCCACGACGCATGGTTCGCCGGATTTACCAGCAATCTGCTTTGCGTGGTGTGGGTGGGCAACGACGACTACTCCGACATCAAGCTGCAAGGCGCGCAGGCCGCGGCGCCGATCTGGGCCGCTTTCATGAAGCAGGCGGTCCTGTTGCCGGCGTACTCCGACACCCACGACTTCACGCCGCCCGACGGCGTCGTGGTTGAAACCCTCGACAAGGCGACCAACCTGCTTGCCGACAGCGCCTGCCCCGATGACTACACCGCGGCCTTCCTCGACGGCACCGCGCCCACCGACACCTGCGACCACAAGGGCCTGGGCGGCGACGACCATCGCAACATTTTCCAAAAGATCTTCGGCTTGGGAAAGCCATCGAAATGAAAGCAGCCAGCAGGCTGCGGATCGTGTCTATTGCCGCGGACTGCCGGCTACAAGCAACCGGCTGATCCTATCCATCCACATCGGAACCATCCGGCATGGCCTGACACCGCGGGCACCAGAAGGTCACACGCGCGTCCGCACCTTGCAGACGCCGGCGAACAGCCGAGCCGCAGCGACGGCACGGTTCACCCGCTCGACCATACACCCACAGGCTTTCGCTCGGATCCGACGCGTGCGTTGTGCGCCGCCGCTGCCCGCGATAGGTGACAATCGTGTCGCGGGAATCCTCAAGCACATTGGCCTTGAGCAGCCTCCGCGCGCTGGCGATCATGGCCGCGGCCTCGTCGCGCGCGAGCGAGCCAACGGTGCGAAATGGGTGGAGTCCGTTGACGAAACAGATCTCCGATTTGAAGACGTTGCCCACGCCTGCCACGACCGACTGATCCAGCAGTGCGTCGGCGATGGTTTCGCCGCTACGCGCCAGCAAACGCTCCAAAGCCGCGGCGTCGTCGAACTCCGCGGAAAGCAGATCGATGCCAGCCGGTGCGATGTGGAGGTCGCGAGCGAGCGATTGCGCCGTGTGCATGCGCGCCACGGGAACGCGAAAGCCTACGGCCTGGTACTCCGCGTTTTCAATCACGATGCGCATGTGAACGCCTGCAAGCTGCCAGCGCTCGCCGCTGCGATAGAGATGCCAGCGGCCGTTCATCAGCAGATGTGAGGCCAGAATGCCTCCGCCCGAAAAATGCATTAGCATCCACTTGCCGCGCGCCTCTACGCGCTCCACCGTTTGCCCAGCAATCGGCGTGTCGTCATTGAAGTGCATAAGCCACGGAAACGTGGAGCGGAACGCCGTGACCGGCTTGCCTGCAAGCGCCCGGTCCAGGTTGCGCGCGGCGCGAAAAACGGTATCGCCTTCGGGCATTTTTATTGCACCTCGGGCCAGCGCGATTGATTTTGCGGAATCGGCAGCGAAATTCGCCGCAGGTGCATGCCGAGCGGACCGGGATGAAAGCCTGCATCCATCAGGAATCGCGTCATGAAGTGCGCGGCGACGGGCTGGTCGTTGATGGTTGCGATCAGCACACCCTCATGGCTGTTGAGGCGCATGCGTTCCTGACCGCGCGCGCACAAGAAGTGCGCCAGGCCCGCGGCTGTCCGCGATCGCTCTGGCTCTTCGTTCGGCAAGAAAACCAGCAGATTGGGGTTGCCGCGCCTGAGCCACGCCACCAGCCGGCCGTTGCGCAGGATCACTTCGGCGTAGGCCGCGCGCGTGAGCACGCGCGGCGCGGATTGCCACCCCACAGACGAAGACCTGTCCGCAGGGGCCCCGGATTCCGAGTCTTCGTCTGTGGCCGGCAACTCCGGCCAGCGTAACACCGATCCATACGGATTCGCGGGATCCGTCGCGGCCAACTGCACGAACTCCGGCTTTTCGTCCGGCGGCTCGGTGCGCAACTGGCGCAGCAGATCGACGGCAGCCGGCAGCGCGAACTGCGTGGCGCCCAGTCCGCCCACAAAGTAGCCGCGACGAATGCGTCCGCTCTCTTCGAGCGCCTTGAGCACGTCGTAAACGGCGCTGAATCCGCCGGGCACATTCTCCGCCGCAACGTGCTCGCGCAGCAGCACCCCATAGCGATGAAGCAACTGCAACGCCAACGCATGGCTGCGCTCGGTTGGCGATGGGGCGGGAATCGTCTGGGAAGGGTTCGTGCTATCCCAGGTTCCCAGACGCGAGGGAGCTGGGGCACCCATTTTCATGCTGGAGCCAGACGTCGGCAATGCACAGCCGCGCACAGGAAGCAACGACCATCTTCCCTGCGCGTTCGGCGGTGTCGTCCGCCGCGAACGAAAAACGGCGCCCGTCTGAAGGCGCCGCGGCGTGCGCGCGCTTTCCGGTCTTGCAGTATACGCGCGCAGCGCGTGCAACGAGTCATTCGTGATAAGCCCGCGCCAAACAAGGCTCCAGAGCGCGTCGATCGTCTCCCCCGGATAGCCGCCGCCCACGGCCTGATGCAGCACATCGAAAAAGCTCGCGCCCGCGGATTCAAGCACAGCGAGCAGCTTTTCCTCGCGCTCGCTCGGCGGCCCCGAATCTGAATTGACAAGCGGGCGCATCCGCGCCAGCAGCGGCAATTTGTCAGCGAGGAACAGCGCAATACGCCCGTCGCGCTCGCCGATCGGCTCGATCCCGGTCCACGCCACCTCGCCCGCGGCAATCAGCGTATCAAGTGCGGCCGGCGTGTAGTCGGCGATGCGCGCGGGCAGGATCGAAGTCTCAAGGAGCGATGCGGGCAGCGGCGCGCCTTGCAGGTTTTCAATCGTATCGAGCAGCGCATCGAGATGCGCCGCGCCCGTACGCCGCGGCGCCAGCAATCCCTGCCAGTGCGCAAGAAAGCGCGCCAGCGTGTACTGCTCCACCGGTTCCACTTCGCGGCGCAGCCGGGCCAGCGACTTACGCCGAATCTGCCGCAGGATCTCAGCATCGCACCATTCGCTATGCGAAACGGGGCCCCCGGCGACAGGTCTTCGTCGCTGGGGTGGGAAATCGGGGCCCCCGGCGGATGTTGTGTATCCGCTGGGGTGTTGGAGACCGCCGGGACGAAATCCGCCTTCCAGCACGCGGCCATCCGCCGCAAGTTGCCGCAGCGCGTGTTCGACGGCGTCCGCATCGAGCGCAAACCGGTCCGCGGCCTCGCGCAACGTAAATGGTCCGTGGGTGCGCGCGTAGCGCCGCACCAGTTCGAGCACGGGATGCGCCACCGGATCGAGCAGCGATGCCGCCAATCCAGGCGGCAGCGGAATGCCGAGTCCATCGCGGTAGCGCGCAGCGTCTTCGGCGGCAATCAACCGCTTTTCTCCGGCGATGCGCAGTTCCAGAAGCCGCCGCGAGCGGATCAGGCGATCGACCTGCGCGAGCAAGTCCGGCGAAACTACGCGCCGCGCCAGTTCTTCGCGCGAGAGATCTCCGAGCTTGAGACACAGATCGTGAATACCATCAGCCGACCGCGCGCGAAAGCTTTCCGCGAGGCATTGCGCAGCCTCTTCCACCTCGGCAATCGCCTCGGCGTCGAGCAGTTCGCGCAGATCGGCCTCGCCCAGGATTTCGCGCAACTGATCCTGGTCAATTGTTAATGCTTGTGCGCGGCGTTCGGCCAGCGGCGCGTCGCCCTCGTACATAAAATTCGCTACGTAGCTGAAGAGCAGCGACGAAGCGAACGGCGAAGGCTTGCGCGTCTCCACAACATGCACGCGAAGCTGGCGCTGCTCGATGGCGCGCAGGGTTTCAATCAGCGCGGGCATGTCGAAGACATCGCGCAGGCACTCGCGATACGCCTCCAGCAGCAGTGGAAACGAGGGATAGCGCGAGGCCACGCTCAACAGATCGTACGACCGCTTGCGCAACTGCCACAGCGGCGATCGCTGGTCGGCGCGACGGCGCGGCAGCAGCAGCGCGCGTCCCGCGGCTTCGCGAAATCGCCCGGCAAAGAGCGCCGTCGATCCCAACTGCCGCAGCACAAGCTGCATGGCCTCCGCCGATTCCACCAAAATCCAATCCGAATCCGGCGGTTCGCCGGTGTCGGGAAAACGCAGCACAAATCCGTCGTCGCCCCAAAGCGTTTCCACTTCCGGTCCGCCGGCGGCGCGGATGCGCGCGCTCACCGCCATCGCCCACGGAATGTGAATGCGGCTGCCAAAGGGCGTCAGCACACAGACGCGCCAGTCGCCCAGCTCGTCGCGGCAACGCTCGACAACAACCGTGCGGTCGTCGGGAACCTGGCCCGTGGCCTCGGCCTGATCGGCAAGAAAGCGCAGCAGGTTTTCCGCCGCACCAGGATCGAGATCGTGCTCGCTGACAAGCCGCGTGAGGGCAGCCGGATGCGGCAGGGCGCGCAGTTCGCGCACCATGGCGCCGATCCTCCGGCCGAACTCAAGCGGACGGCCCGGCCCATCGCCCTTCCAGAACGGCATCTTGCCCGGTTCGCCGGGCGCCGGCGTCACCAGAACACGATCGTGCGTGATGTCGGTGATGCGCCAGGTGGATGCGCCCAGAATGAAGGTCTCATTTGGATGCGACTCGAAGACCATCTCCTCATCAAGCTCGCCCACGCGCACCGATTTGCCTTCAGTGAACGCAAGGAAGACGCCGTAGAGGCCGCGATCGGGGATGGTTCCGGCGTTGAGGATGGCAAGCCGCGCGGCGCCTTCGCGCGCCGAGACGACGTTGCGCACGCGGTCCCATGTCAGCCGTGGGCGCAACTCGGCGAACTCGTCGGAGGGATAGCGCCCGCTGAGCAGATCGAGCACGCCTTCAAACGCCGAGCGCGTAAGCGAACCAAACGGCGCGGCGCCGCGCACCAGATTGAAGAGAGAATCGACGGAGACTTCGGCACTGAAGGACTGAGGGACTTCGGGACCAGGGACTAAGGGACTAGGGACTAGGGACGCCGACTCTGCTCTGCCCCCTGCCCCCTGAACCCTGAACCCCGCCTTTCTGTTCCCTGATCCCTGTTGCCTGTTGCCTGATCCCTGATCCCTGTTCGCTGCCTTTCCTGCGCTTGCCACAATCGCCACGAGCTGCTGGCACAGCACGTCGAGGGGGTTTCGTGGAAAACGCGTGGACTCAATGTGACCCTCGTGCATGGCGCGGGTCACGGCGGCGCAAGCAACCAGATCGGCGCGGAACTTGGGAAACAGAACTCCCTCGCTCACGGCGTCCACATGGTGGCCGGCGCGGCCGATGCGCTGCATTCCGCTGGCAACCGAGGGTGGCGATTCGATCTGGACAACAAGATCGACCGCGCCCATATCGATGCCGAGTTCGAGCGTCGAAGTGGCGCACAGGGCGCGGATCTGCCCGGCTTTGAGTTGTTCCTCAATCACCGCGCGCTGCGCCGCGGCCAGCGATCCGTGATGAGCGCGCGCGATGGGCTCGCCGGCCAGATCGTTGAGCGCCCCGGCCAGCCGCTCGGCGGTCTGCCGCGCATTCACAAAGAGGATGGTCGAGTTGCGCTCGCGAATGATCTCGAGCAGCCGGGGATGGATCGCGTTCCAGATGGACACGCGCCGCGGCGTCTGCGAGGCCGGCCCAGATGGAATCTCTTCCATCTCGCCCAGCCGCGCCATGTCTTCCACCGGAACCTCGATGCGCAGCTTGAGTTGCTTGGGCGCGGCGGCGTGCACGATGGTGACGGTCCGGTAGCGCAGAGCGCCTGATTCGGTAGCCTCGCCCAATGCGACGCTGTCATCCTGAGCTACCGGAGCGTCAGCGAAGAGAGTTGAAGGATCCGCGGTTGCTTCTTGTGGGTCTGCCTGGAATGCAGCGATGAGCGATGCGGCACAGGTCTCGGAAGCACCTTTCGCTGACTTGCTAACTTGCCGACTCGCTAACCCACTTCTCCCCGGCCGCACAACCTCGATGCCGCCGAGGAACCTCGCCACTTCCTCAAGCGGCCGCTGCGTGGCCGAGAGGCCGATGCGCTGCAGAGGCTTTGCAGTCAGTGCCTGCAATCGCTCCAGAGTGAGGGCGAGGTGAGCACCGCGCTTGGTCGGCACCAGCGCGTGAATCTCGTCCACAATCACGGTCTCCACCGTGCGCAGAGCCTCGGCCGCCTGCGAAGTCAGCAGCAGGTAGAGCGACTCGGGCGTGGTGATGAGGATGTCGGCCGGATGCCGCGCAAAGCGGGCGCGCTCGCGCTGCGGCGTATCGCCGGTGCGCACGCTGATTTCGGGCTCGTGGATCGCAACACCCATGCGCCTCGCCATATTGGCAATGCCGGCCAGCGGCGAACGCAGGTTCCGCTCCACGTCCACGGCCAGCGCCTTCAGCGGCGAAACGTACACAATCCGGCAACCTTTCCGCCCGGCCCCGGCGCTTTTCTGTCCCTTGTTCCCTGTCTTCTCTTCCCTGTCTTCCAGCATCAGCCGGTCGAGACACCACAGGAACGCCGCCAGCGTTTTGCCTGTGCCGGTTGGCGCCAGAATCAGCGCATTCTCGCCACGCGCGATCACCGGCCAACCCAAACGCTGCGGCGCCGTGGGCGCATCGAAGACCGCCCGGAACCACGCTGCTGTTACCGGATGAAAGCATGCCATGGGGTCGGCGTCAGTTCCTGGGCCGGAATGGGGAGTCTTCACAGGCACGATTCTCTGAGATTAGCGCATCCGGGATGGCGAAGAAACAGGGAATAGGGAACAGGAATCAGGGATCGGTGTCCACAGGACGAGGCGCGCGAAAGGAGCGCGGTGGGGGGACTTCTATTCCCTGTTCCCTGTTCCCTATTCCCTGTCTTTTCCATTTCCCAGCTTCGAAACGCTGAACTGCGCTCCGGCGAACAGGATCAGCCCTGAGATATACGCCCAGAACAGAAGGCTTACGGAGACGTAAAACGGACCATAGAGAGAAGGCAACTCCATGTGCGGCAGTACGGCCTCGAAGATATATTTCGACACCAGCCAGACGATACCCGTCCAGATGGCTGTCTTCATCACCGGCCACGGCGGCACTTTGCGGTTCGGCATCAGCCAGTAGATGGCGAAAAAAAACAGGATTGAGGCCACGCCAGTGGTGGCCGCCAGCAGCAGAAAGGCGATGCCGCGATAGACAAAGTTGTGAATGTAGCCGAAGAAAATGAATGTGAGCAGCTTGCGCGCCGCGGCGTTGACGCCTACACTACCCATTCCCAGCGCCACCATGAGGAGGGCCAGCCCGAAGGCGACCGTTTGATTCAGCAGATAATTGCGGCTCTTGGCAACGCCCCACGCCTGATTGAGAGCGACCTCAAGAGGCAGAAAGATGCCCGTGCAGGCCACAACAATCATCAATAACGAGAAGACCTGCACTCCGTGACGCGTCGATGCCGCGGCGATCTCCGACAGGTTCGTTGTGAACCAGTCGACCTGCCTGGTGTGGATGGGCACAAAGTAGCGCACCATCTCGTCAATCACATCCTTCATGGCAACCGAATGATTGAACACCGCGTCGTCCAGCGCGTAAAGCATCACGATGAACGGAATGAACGAAAGAATCGCATTTGCCGCCACGCTGAAGGCGAAGGTGTGCACCTCGCTGTCGAGCAGATAGTGAATGAGCGCCACGCCGTCGTGCCGCCAGCGATACCACTTCGATTGCTTCGGCCGCTCGGCGGGCGGCTCGCCCGCGGGTTCCGGCTTCGTCCCACCGTTACCTTCAGGAGTCAATTCCTCAGCCACGTAACTATCCTTCATCCCTCGAATATCGTTGCGATGGATCGCAAGGGGGTTGGTTCAAGAATAGTCCCTTGCGTGGCGGGCGGGTCGTGACGGCGCAAGCAGCGATGAGCGCGATTTCTCACGCGGGAGCTTGCTTGCGCAGCCGCGCCAGCGCCCACCGCGCGGCAGCGCGCAAGCCTTCGTCCGCGGCATTGGCCCACTCTTCGAGCCTTGGCATACAGTCCGCGATCCCGCTGTTGCCCATCGCAATCGCCACATTGCGACGCAAGCCCAGGAATCCCGCCCTGCGCACTGGCGATCCGTTAAACATTTGCTCGAAGGATCTTTCGTCGAGAGAGCCCAGCCACGCAAGCGCCGGATTCACAAGCTCCGCTCGCGGCTCAAGCTCCGGATCGACCGGGATCGACGGGTGCCCCATCCTTTCCGCGTTGTTTGCGGAAAGGGTAGGATCGCACGAGATCGGCCCGCCGCGCAGCGCCTTCCCATTCCATGGGCAAACATCCTGGCAGATATCGCAGCCAAAAACCTGGCGGCCCATGCCTGCCATCAGTTCCTCGTCGATCGGCCCCTTGTGCTCGATGGTGAGATACGAGATGCAGCGTCTGGCATCCATCCGATAGGGCGCATCAAGCGCATGCGTGGGGCAGGCTTCGATACAGCGTGTGCAGGCGCCGCAGCGGTCAGGGATCTCGAACCCTCCCCCTAAAAATCTTCCCTCAGGGGCTAAAGCCCCGGTTGTTTTTGCCTCATTTTCGGCACGGCTCAAGCCGTGCCCTTTCAAATCCCGGCTACGCTCAGGATCTGCGGAATCCGCGCCGCCCGCTGACTCGCTGACACGCTGACTTGCCGATTCGCCGATTTCGAGTGACGTCAACAACACGGCGAGAAATCCAAACGAGCCCAATCGCGGATGAATCAGGCACGTATTCTTTCCTCTCCATCCCAGCCCGGCAGCCACGGCCAGCGTCCGCTCCACCAACGGCCCCGTATCCACATACGCACGCGACTCGAACGTACCAAACTGCTCATGCAGCCGCGCCTCCACCTCGCGCAACCGCTTGAGCAGCACCTTGTGATAGTCGCTCGGCCGCCGCTCGCCGTTGGCGTCCTTGCGGCCTGGCAGTACACGGCTCGACCAGGCATAGCGCGCAATCCACGCGCTTCCACGCTCATGTGTTTTGGTTGAGAGTGGTGCGGCGGGGGAGGCATAGCTCGCAAAGCACACTACTGCCGATCGCGCCCAGGGAAAAGGGATACGCACGCTCTCGCGCGTCAGCCGTCCATCCTCGCTGGTCCGCTCCAGATAGCGCATGGTCCCGGCACGGCCGGCTCGCACCCATGCGGCAAACCGCGCGGCATCACAATCCTGGCTCGCGTAGGGAATCGCCACCAGGCCAGCGTCGCTAAAGCCAGCAGCCAGCGCCACTTCGCGCACGCAGTCCCGCGCCAGCCGTCGCGTGTTCTCTGCCGTCCGCTCAGCCATGGAACCGGATTGGCCACCGATGCGTATCAACGATTGAAGCATTCGCTCCCGCGCAAATTCGCCCTTGCGATTTCAGCATATCCCCCGCGCGGGCACGATGAGGCTGCCGATCGCAACTACCCGTGAGAACGGTGCCACGACGGAGGTTGTTATGACACCCACAGAGCTTCAGAATCCCGGCTCGCCTATTGTCCTTCCAGATCTGACCGAACTGATCCGCGGCAATGAGCAGCAGTTGCTTGCGCTCGTTCAGCCGCTTTTGCCGCGGCAGGATGTACTGCTCGATTTCGAAGGCGTCAGGCGTATCGATGCCGCGGGCCTGGCAACGCTCATCACCCTCTATTGCAGCGCATGCAGAGCGGGCCACCAGTTCGCCGTTTTGAATCCCTCGCCGCATGTCAGGGAGATCCTTTGCCTCGTGGGGCTGGAAGCAATGCTCGTGTCGCACGACACGAAAGACAACTCCCATTTCAGCCCACAATTCCAGCAAAACGCTGCCTGATCCAGTTGAAGGCCATCTGGAATCGAACGGGCGCGCCCGCGATGTATCAAACGAAGGGATTCAATCCCCTATAGGAGAACGGCCCGTCCCGACGCCGTGCATCCGATGTGATCGAAAGCACAGGCAATTCTACCCCCCAGACGATAATTCTGTGTGGGACAACGCCCGCTTGGCGCAGTCCCATATCCTTGGTGGCCTCGCTCGCTCAGCCTGTTTTTCCTTTTCCTGTTGGCGTGCTGGGCCTCCGTTCCGTTACCCTTTCCTATGGACCCGCAAAGCGGAATCCTACGATGGAGATTTGATCCGATGACTCAAGGTGTAGTGGAGAAGTCGTCCGCCAAGGCGGACTCAACCTCAATTGAACGCTATGTGTACTTCTTTGGCGGCGGCAAGGCCGACGGCAACGGCAAGATGAAGGATGTGCTGGGCGGCAAAGGCGCCGGCCTGGCCGAGATGACCAACGCGGGACTTCCCGTGCCTCCGGGATTCACCATCCAGACCGAAGCCTGCCGCGAGTACATGCGCGGCAAGCTCAGCCCGCGGATCGACGAGGAGATGCACGCGGCGCTGGTCCGGCTCGAACAGATGCAGGGCCAGAAGCTCGGCGCAGGCGAGAATCCGCTGCTGGTCTCGGTCCGCTCGGGCGCCAAGTTTTCCATGCCCGGCATGATGGACACGATTCTCAATCTGGGCCTCAACGACAAAGCCGTGGAAGCTCTGGCCAAGCGCAGCAACAACCCTCGCTTTGCCTATGACTCCTATCGCCGCCTCATCCAGATGTTCGGCGACGTGGTTCTCGACATTCCCAAAAAGAAGTTCGAGCATATTTTTGACGGTGTGAAGGCTCAAAAGAAGGTCAAGTTCGACTACGAACTCCAGCCCGACGCGCTCAAGAAGATCATCGAAGAGTACAAAAAGCTGGTCAAGAAGGAGACGGGCAAGGACTTCCCGCAGAACCCGATCGACCAGCTCGTCGCCGCCCGCGACGCGGTCTTCCGCAGCTGGGACAACGACCGCGCCAAGACCTATCGCCGCATCAATCACATCGACGACTGGCTCGGCACCGCGGTCAACGTGCAGTGCATGGTCTTCGGCAACCTGGGCGAAACCTCCGGCACGGGCGTAGGCTTCACGCGCAATCCGGCCACCGGCGAGAAGGTCTTTTTCGGCGAGTACCTGATGAATGCGCAGGGCGAGGATGTGGTCAGCGGCGTACGCACGCCCATGCACATCAGCGAACTGGAAAAGGCCATGCCCGAGGTCTACGAACAGTTGCGCACGATCACGACGCGCCTTGAAAAGCACTACCGCGACATGCAGGACTTCGAGTTCACCATTCAGGATGGCAAGCTCTACATGCTGCAGACGCGCAACGGCAAGCGCACCGGCCTGGCTGCGGTCCGCGTGGCTATCGACATGGTGAACGAGGGCCTCATCACCGAGGAGGAAGCCATCTTCCGCGTTGAGCCCAACCAACTCTACGACTTCCTGGTTCCGCGCCTGGTCGAGAAGGGCGAGAAGATCGAAGTGCTTGCCACCGGCCTGCCGGCCTCGCCCGGAGCGGCCGTCGGCCAGATCGTCTTCACCGCCGAGGATGCCGTGAAGTACCACCAGAACGGTGCCTACAAGTCTGTCATCCTCGTCCGCGGCGAGACCACGCCCGAGGACATCGCCGGCATGGAAGTCGCATCCGGCATTCTGACCTCGCGCGGCGGCATGACCTCGCACGCGGCTGTCGTCACCCGCGGCATGGGCAAGTGCTGCGTGGCGGGCGCCGGCGACTGCACGGTCGACGAGAACAAGAAGGAATTGCGCGTCAAGGGCAAGACCTTCAAGCAGGGCGACTGGCTCTCGCTCGACGGCACCACCGGCCGCGTCATCGAGGGCAAGCTCAAGACCCTCGACGCGCAGCCCAATGATCGCGATCTGGTCAAGTTCATGGGATGGGCCGACCCCCATCGCAGACTCCAGGTCTGGGCCAACGCCGATGTTCCGCGCGACGCCAAGAACGCACGCGCCTTCGGCGCCCAGGGCATCGGCCTGTGCCGCACCGAGCACATGTTCTTTGCCGAGGACCGCATCGAGCACATGCGCGCCATGATTCTGGCCGACAACGAGAAGGATCGCCGGGCGGCATTGAAGAAGCTGCTGCCCATGCAGCGCTCCGACTTCGCCGGTCTCTTCAAGGCCATGGAGTCGCTGCCGGTTGTCATCCGCCTGCTCGATCCGCCGCTGCACGAGTTCCTGCCCAAGCGCGAGGATCTGCTGGTTCAGATCGCCAAGCTCGAAGTCACCAAACCCCGTTCGCCCAAGCTCAAGGAGCTGCGCACACTGCTGGCGCGCGTCGAAGAGCTGCACGAGATGAACCCCATGCTTGGCCTGCGCGGCTGCCGTCTGGGCATCACCTTCCCTGAGATCACCGAGATGCAGGCACGCGCCATCGTCGAGGCCGCAGTTCAGGTCAAGGCGAAGGGCGGCAATCCGCATCCCGAGATCATGATCCCGCTCATCGGATCCATCGAAGAGATGCGCAACCAGGCCGCCATCGTCCGCCGCGTCGCCGACGAGGTCTTCGCGGAGAAGAAGACAAAGGTGGACTTCAAGGTCGGCACCATGATCGAGATTCCACGCGCCGCGCTGACCGCCGATCAGATCGCCGAGGAGGCCGAGTTCTTCTCGTTCGGCACCAACGACCTGACGCAGACCACCTTCGGCATCTCGCGCGACGACATCAACAACTTCCTGCCCGCGTACCTCAAGGCCGGCATCTTCAAGCAGGACCCGTTCGCCACTCTAGACCAGGTGGGCGTGGGCCAGCTCGTGAAGGGCGCCGTCGAAAAGGGACGCTCCACCCGCCCGAACCTCAAGGTCGGCATCTGCGGCGAACACGGCGGCGATCCGGAGTCCGTCAAGTTCTGCCACAGGATCGGCCTCAACTACGTCTCCTGCTCGCCCTTCCGCCTGCTCACGGCGCGCCTCGCAGCCGCGCAGGCCGCTCTCGAAGAGAAATCGGGCGCAGCCCACACCAACAAGTAATTCTCAATGCAAAGCGAACCCGAGGGCGCGGCCAGTTGGCCGCGCCCTCGGCGTTTACAACCATCGCCGTTGCTCTCGCTCCTGAAACAGCCCACCGGAAATTGGATCAAGGAAGGGCTTCCGCCTATCATGAAGAGAGAGTTTGGCTTTCATACGAGCCTTTTTTCGGCAGAAGAAGATCAATGCCTACTTTTTCTCACGCCATGATGCGCGAAATCTACGAGCAGCCCGAGGCGCTCGTTCGCACCCTCAGCCTTTATCTCTCCGGCCCGTCGCTGAAGCCGGAGTTCGCCGCGCAGCTCGCCGGGTGGCCCAACGCCGCAGGCGAAGTCCTTATCGCGGCCAGCGGCTCCAGCCGCCACAGCGGACTCTACGGCGAAATTCTTCTCGAAGACCTTTGCGGCTTAGCTGTCGATGTCGAATACGCAAGCGAATACAGCAGCCGCGGAGGGGGAGCCGTCAGCGGTTCACCCTACGACCTGCGGCACCCCAGCGTTCTCGTTCTGTCGCAGTCCGGCGAAACCAGCGACACTCTCGCCGCGCTTGAAGAGGCGCGCCGCCATGGGCACAAAACGCTTGCCATCACCAACCACGCCGCATCCACCATGGCCACCGAGGCCGATGTCTCGATGCCGCTGGCGGCGGGTGTCGAGAAGGCCATCCCCGCGACCAAGAGCTTTACCTGCCAGTTGGCCGCGCTCTACCTGCTGGCGCTTTACGAGGGCGCGCGCCTGAGACGCATGGATGCGGCCGCGCTTGCCGCGCACATCGCCGAACTCCGGGCGTTGCCTGAGACGCTCGCCGCGCGACTCGACGGATGGCGCGAACAAACGGCCGCGCTCGCCCGCAAGTACGCATCCGCCGCCACGTTTCTCTATCTCGGCCGCGGCATCCATTACGCCATCGCCCGCGAGGGCGCGCTCAAGATGAAGGAATCCTCCTATGTGCACGCGGAGGGCTACCCGGTGGGCGAACTGAAGCACGGCCCCAATGCGCTGGTGAGCGACAGCGTTCCGCTGGTTGTGCTGGCCACCGTCGACCGCGCGCTCGAGGCCTCGGTCTTCCGCTACGAAAAGACGCTGCAACTGCTTGTCGACATGAAGGCGCAGGGCGCGCGCGTCATTGCTCTCGCCAACACGGGCGATGCCGAGATTCCCGCGCTGGCGAGCGACTGCCTTTTTGTCCCGCCGGCAAGCGAATACCTGCTGCCGATTCTCGAAGTCGTCCCGCTGCAGTTCTTCGCCTACTTCATGGCGCTCGAACACGGCGTCGATGTCGACCGCCCGCGGAATCTGTCGAAAGCTGTCGTGGAAAAATAGGTCATTCGAAATCAGCCGCACAGAGTCCCCGTTCCGCCACGCGCACAGCCGCCGGGACAGATCGAAAAGCAGACTTCGGCCGCTTGGGAAGCGCGTGGCGGGCTCGACTGTTTTCCTCAGGCTGTTGGATTGCGCAGCCTGACAGACCTACCCCACGCATTATTCTTTCCCGCGCCTTACCGATAGGCGCCGTACATCGGAGCGGGTGGGTAGTAAGGCGCAGGGTCCGGCAATCTGAAATCGACACCCATCCTGCGGTTTACTTCAACGGTTGCCGGCAAATTGACATCGGCGATGGGGATGACCTGGCGATAACCATCCTGAACATAGATCGCATTCTGCGTGAGGACATAATTGCGAATCGTCTCGGGCGGTCTCCCATCGTCAAAAACGAGTGTGACCATATTCTGTCCGTCAGGGCCGGCGTACGGCGGCCGTCCATGCCAAAATGCAGAATTGCTGCCGTACCAGGAAGGAGCCGGCATCGTCGTTGGCGGGTATTCAACCACCGGGTATGATGGCATCGTCTGTTCCGGCGGGGGTGGGGCTGCGTAAGAGCTTGGCGTGCGGCGATATAGCCCCGGCGAAACTTCCTGAGGGGCTTGTGCGTCGGGCATCTTGAAATCGTCCATGACTTTAAGTACCAAACGGGCCTCGTTCTTGATCGTAGGCCTCGGACCGCGTCGCGGGAGATTGATCAGGTCAATAGGCCAGAGAATCGGCACGGCCCACTCGATGGAATCGCGAACCGCATGCCCCCGGCCCAGGATGCGGCCATCGCGGTCCACATGGTATCCGGTGACTCCAACAACCCTCGTGCTGATAGGGATGACCGTATCAGGCTCGATCACGACCCGTTGGAACTTCAGCTCCATCCAGCCTTTGCCGACAAAATGGCCTGGATCCTTATACTCCTCGAACTGTCCCACGAGGTAGCTGTCATAGGGCAGCCGGGCAGGGCCGACTTGTTGCATGTAGCTCGAATAGCTTACCGCGCAAAGGACCGGATCTCCGATATTCGCTGTCTTCGAGGATAGTGTCGGGTCCGAGAGGGTGCATGTGATTAACGAACCTGCAGGAACAAGCTGGCCGGCATGAGCCAGCGATGCTGCAACGACGAACAGGGGGAACAGAGCGAATGCTGTGCTCTTCATGGCGGGTCTCCTGGCAGAAATGCTGTTTCGTGCCGATGAATACGAAGCTTGCACTGTCTGCGTGCAAACCGTCATCGCGTACAGGAGATTGTCCGGTGCGGGTAGAGCGGTGCGGCACCGGGAACCTACAATGGACACTTTGATGCGCGTCCTGGGTCATTGGTTATCTCGGGAGACGGCGGGTTCTTGTGAAGGAGACCGGCGTCCATTCGAGTTGCGCGTATCCCGAGAATCTTCCGCCCCCGCCAGGAGTGTGTCGGGCATAAAGCCTTGAGATTTTCTAATACTACAGTGTTACAAAATCATAAGACATTCAGAATCAGGGTGTTAGATTGAACCACATGAGTTATTGGAAATGGAACGCTACATGCTGCAAACTGCGAAAACATTGGCGAAAATCATCATGTCCTGATCAGACTTCAGCTTTGTAACACTGTAGTATTAGACCGGCCGTGCCGTCTTACCCTCAAAGTACTCCTCAATCTCTTCGAGCGTTTTGCCCTTCGTTTCCGGCAGGAAGAAGATCGCGGTGATGAGATAGACCACAGTAAAGCCCGCGTAGAGGAAGAACATCGACGAGTAGCCGTGCTTGCTCACAAAGGGCAGGAAGATTGCGGCCAGTGTCGTCGACACCATCTGGTTGATCACCAGCGCAACGCTCATGCCGTTCGAGCGGATACGCGTGGGCATGAGTTCGCTGAGCGCATTCCACACCACTACGCCTGGCCCCATGGCGAAGAACGCGATGAACAGGTAAAGGCCGGCGGCCACGAACCAGCCGTGCCGGGCGTCAGGCACGCTCCCCACCAGCGCCTTCTCGATTTTGAGCGGGGCGGTTTGCGCCGCCTTGAGATTGGCGACGGGATTCTTGAAGATGGCCTCGATCTTGCTCGACGGCACGCAGCGGTCGCGCGTGATTTCGATTGGCGCGGACTCCGCATCGTCCGAGCGCACAAAGCTGGTGGCGGCGGTGAAGTCGCCGTAGGAGTAAATGATTGCCAGCGAAGCGCGGGCGCTGTCGATGGCGCTGGCCTTTTCGCCCGCGGATTCCAGCAGCTTCGCCGCTTCGGCGGCATCGAAGCGCATGACCAGATCCTGGCCAGGCGTTACCAGCGCCTGCACGGCGCCTCGGCAATCCACCGCGTTTTTCTCGGTCGACCGAAAGAGCAGTCCCACGCTCGTCAAGGCCAGGATGACGCCGCTCGTGCCCATGATCAGCAGAAACCTGCGGCCCTTGCGGTCCACAAGCATCATGCCGATCCAGGTCGCCAGGAAGTTAATGACCGTGAAGACCACATAGCCCCAGTGGGACGCGAAATCGCTCAAGCCGCCCTGCATCAGGATGCCTGTGTTGTAACCGATCACGGAGTTGATGCCCGTGGCCGTGTTGCAGGCGAGAATGACGCAGGCCAGCAGAAAGGGGATCAGGTATTTGCGGCGCAGCAGCGAATCGCGAACCTGCGCTCCTTTTGAGGCCACGGCGTGCGCCGTTGCCGCCATCTCTTCGATCTCCAGTGAAGCCTGCTCAGGACTGCGCGAGCGAAGCAGCGCCGCGTAGGCGCGGTCCCGGCGGTTGTGCCGGAACAGCCACCGCGGCGACTCCGTCACAAAAAAGCTGCCCAGCACGAACAGCAATCCCGGCGGCAGCGAAACCCAGAAGATGCTGCGCCATGCCTGACTTTCAAAGTCGAAAAGAGCCTTTGCATCGTTCAGCCGCGTCACGTCCGCGACGCGATAGCTGAAGTACATTCCGATCAGCGCCGCGGCCACGATGCCCAGCGTCAACAGCCACTGAAAGGTGGCCGTGCCCTTGCCGCGATTCGCGGCGGAGAGGCATTCGGCCAGATAGAGCGGCACCACGACGCCGATCAATCCGCCGCTCATGCCCTGCAACAGGCGGCCGAAGAACAGCACCGCAAAGCCGTGCGACAGAGCAATCACCGGAATGCTCAGCGCAAAGGCGCATCCGCTCAGGGTCATCAACAGCCTGCGCCCCATCCAGTCGGCCAGCACTCCGGCGAACAGCGTTGAAAACACGCTGCCCAGCAGCACCGCCGCCACAATGACGGAGAGTTGCGCGGCCGTCAGCCCCGAGGTGGCCGCCAAGTAGGGATAAGCGCCGCCAATGATGCCGACGTCAATGCCATAAAGCAGGCCGCCCAGGCCCGCCACCAGGAGCAAAAATGCGTTGTAACGGCGTATCGCGGGGGAATCCATCACCTGCGAAGAACCTGCGGCTGTTGGTGCGTTCGTAGAGCCCGTAACAATCATCTTCCAGCTTTGTCCCCTCTCACTCATCGGCTCGCGATACGGCTGGCGCCGCAAACAGAAAAGTACAAACCAATCGAATCCTCAGTCTACAATGATCGCATCAGGCGGTTGAATTCTCGATCAACCCGCTGGAAAGCAGGTCAGTATTGCCCCGTCTACGACTTCATCTCCTCGCGTCTCTTTTGTTTTCTGTTCCCTGTTGCCTGATCCCGGTTCATTCCGCCGCGCAAGCGCAGGTCAAACTTCTGCCCGCCCCGCGCGAGGCCAGTTTCGGCCCGATCGCGATCCTTCCAGCCCGCATTCTGGTTGCCGTTCCCGGCCGCGATCCGGAGGATATGTTCGCCGCGCGCGATCTTGAAGACGCGATCAAGAGCATCGCGCCATCGGCGGATCAACCACGCGCCGCAGCAGCGCAGCCGCTCTATCGCATCACGCTTCTGCGCCGCGGTTCCGCGGCAGCGAAGGCCGTAATGAAGCGCGCCAAACTCACCTTCGACCCCGCGATGGAGTCCGAGGGCTACATTCTCGTCGTGGAACCGCATAGCGCCGCTATCATTGGCGCCACAAGCTCGGGTGTCTTCTACGGCGTGCAGACCTTCAAGCAGTTGTTGCCACTGCCCGGCGCGCCGCGAGTGCTGCCTACAGGCGCCGTGCGCGACTGGCCGGCAATGCGCTATCGCGGCATCGACGACGATCTCTCCCGCGGCCCGTTTCCCACGCTCAAATTTCAAGAGCACCAGATTCGCGTCTTCGCGGCTTTCAAGGCCAACATCTACTCACCCTACTTCGAGCACACGCTGCTTTACCCCGATCAGCCGCTGGCCGCGCCGCCGGGCAGTTCGCTCACACCCGCGGAGGCCGCGGAGCTGGTCGCCTACGCGCGCCAGTATCACGTCACCATCGTCCCCGAGCAGGAGGCATTCGGTCACCTGCATCACGTGCTCAAATACGAGATCTATCAGGATGTAGCGGAGACTCCACACGGCCAGGTGCTCGCACCGGGCCAGCCCGGCACGCTGCCGCTCATCAAGGACTGGTTTACTCAGATCGCCAGTGAATTTCCTTCGCCCTTCATCCACATCGGCGCCGACGAAACCTTCGATCTCGGCATGGGCCGCACGCACGACGAGGTCGAGCAGAAGGGCTACGGACCGGTGTATATCGACTTTCTTAAACAGATTCACGATACGCTGGCGCCGCTCAACCGCCGTCTGCTCTTCTGGGGCGACATCGGCGATGCCCACCCCGACGCCGTCTCCGCTCTGCCCAAGGACATGATCGCCATTCCCTGGAATTACTGGAGCACGAGCGGTTTCGACAAAATGATTGAGCCCTTCGCCAAAAACGGCATCGAAACCTGGGTCGCGCCCGGCGACGCGAATTGGAACGAGGTGTTTCCGGTGGCGAAGACCGCGCTCTGGAACATTCAGGGATTTATTCGCGACGGGCAGCGGCTGGGGTCGACCGGCGCGCTCACCACGGTGTGGAACGACGACGGTGAAGGCCTCTTCAACATGGATTGGTACACCGTGCTCTTCGGCGCGGTAGCCGCGTGGCAGCCTGGGAACAGCTCCATCGCCGATTACCAGGACGCTTACGCGGAAATCTTCCACCGCGATGCCACGGGCAAGATCGACCAGGCCGAAAAGGAGCTTATGGCTGCCGAAGAGTATCTCGGCAACGCCAAACCCGGCTTAAGCAGCGATGCCGTCTTCTGGCTCGATCCCTGGAGCGCACGCGGGCAGGATGTCTCCTCCAGGCTCTTGCCGCAGGCGCACGATCTGCGCGTCCATGCCGAGCGCGCCATCGTGCTGATCGAGCAGGCGCGCGCCGCCGACCCCAAACTCGCCGAGCCCGATGCGCTCACCGCCATGGACCTGGGCGCGCGCCGTCTCGATCTGATCGGCCTCAAGTTCCAGTTTGCCCAGGAGATTGCCTCAGCTTACGCGCAGGCAGTTGCGCAACAGCACGACAAGACCAAGAGGTCCATGACAAGCGATATGCTCTACGAGATCAGCGGCAACAATGGCCGATGCGCGGATCTCCGCGACGCCTATTCTGCCGCCAGGGCCGAATACAGCCAGGTCTGGCTCAGCGAGAATCGCCCCTACTGGCTCAACAACGTTACAGTCCGCTACGACCTTGAGATTCAGCGTTGGCAACGCCGGGCCGACCGGTTTCAAACTGCGATCCACGCCTGGTCTCACGGCCAGGATCTGCCGGCGCCCTCAACGCTCGGCCTGCCCTCGCCGGCTGCCGGCGCAAACAACTGATCCGGCGCCAAAGTGCTGCCGCCGTTGCTCATCTTTTCCGCATGTTTTGCGGCAAAGATGGGCAGCGGAGTCATCGCCAACAGGCCGGATCGATCGTGCGCAGTTCCAGCAGGGGAACGACGGCCGGCCTCACGCATCTGAACCAACGGGATGACCCGCGCGAAGATTTTTCACCAAACCATCGCGCTCCCGATGCACACTAGAAGTATGTTCGAGCGGACTCCACACGACATCCCCCCCCTGGTTCTGCTCATTGACGACGACATGGTGAGCCGTGAGGTCACTGCCACGGTCCTTACCATGAGCGGTTACACCGTTCACACGGCGGAAGGCGGCGCGACGGCTCTGGCGCTGCTCTCTCGCTCGGTGGCGCGTTCCGAACCCGTCCGGCCCGACGTCATCCTGATGGATTCGCAGATGCCCGGCTTGAGCGGGACCGATCTGATCGCGGAGCTGCGCAAGCGCAGCCATGCGCGCATTTACGTCGTCAGCGGGAGCAACCCGCCGCAGGAGGTCATCGATGCCGCCGACGGCTTTCTGCTCAAGCCCTTCAACGTCGAAGGCTTTCGCAAGCTCCTCGAAGGCGGCAAATCAGCAACCGCACCATCCTTTCTCGCTCACAATGAGCCCGTGATCAGTGCTGAAGTTCTCGCGCAGTTCCGCAAGCTCATGCCCGAGCCCGCCGTGCGCCAGGTATACGCGGCAGTTGTCGCCGATCTCGGCAAGCGAATTGACGCACTGACAGGCGCGATCGCTAAAGGCGACCAGGCCGAGATTCGCCGTATCGGCCACGCCATCAAGGGCGGCTGCGGCATGGCCGGAGCTCTCCAGGTCGCCCGGCTGGGCGCGCTGCTCGAATCCGGGGATAACCAATTGGATAACAGCGCGGATTTACTCCGCGATTTGCGCGCCGCAGTCCGGCGTTTACAGAATATTCTGGATTCTGAGCTGCCTGCCTGACCTGTCGCATCCCGCAGGACGCGGTCAGGCTCTCCCGGAGACATAAACCGCGATGGACAGACCAATTCGAGTCGTTTTGGCGGATGACCACCCAGTTGTCCGCATTGGTGTTCGCAACATGCTCACGGAGAGCGACGGCTTCGATGTCGTGGGCGAAGCCACCGATGGCGACGAGGCCATCACCGAGACCCTGGAAAAACAGCCCGATATTCTTCTTCTCGATGTGTCGATGCCGCGATTGCCTGGCCTTGAGGCCATGCGCGCCATCATGAACGGCCCTTCCACCGCCAAGACCCTTCTGCTCACCTCTACCATCACCACGCAGCAGATCATCGAGGCGCTGCAAATCGGGGCGCGCGGCATCGTGCTCAAGGATGCGCTCGCCAACCACCTGCAAACCGCCATCCGCACCGTCTTCGCGGGCGACTACTGGATCGGCGGCAAGCGCGTCGTCAATCTCGTCTCTGCCCTGCACGACCTGATGCAGCAGGCAGCCGTGCCGCAGCGCAAAACCTACGGCCTCACGCCGCGCGAGCTTGATGTTGTCGGCTGCATCGTTGAGGGCTGCTCGAACCGCGACATCGCCAAGCAGTTCACCCTGAGCGAAGAGACCGTCAAGCGCCATCTCTCGAACATCTTCGACAAGACAGGCGTCTCCACGCGCCTGGAACTGGCCTTATTCGCGATTGCGCACCACCTGGTCACGCCGCAATAATGCGCGTATGGGTGAATTGAGCAGAATCGGCATCGCCCTCGACTCCGATCTCCTGGAGCGGTTCGACCGCTCCATTGCTAAGAGCGGCTACACGAACCGCTCCGAAGCCTTTCGCGATCTGATCCGGGACCGGTTGGTGCGCGAACGCACCGCCGCGCCGGACGCCGTCGTCGTTGGCACCGTCACGCTCATCTATAACCACCACGCCTCGGGCATCACTGAAAAACTCACTGAAGCGCAGCACGCGAATCACGATCTCGTCGTCTCCACCACGCACGCGCATCTCGACCACGATTCCTGTCTTGAAGTGCTGATCGTTCACGGCAAGGCCGCGCGCGTCGCGCACTTCGCGGACCTTCTCATCGGGCTCAAGGGTGTTGAGCATGGCCGTCTGGTGATGACGGTGCCTTCACTCGATACTGAGCACAAGCACGAACCTCCGCACGGGCATGGCCGCTAGGTGTCCGCATCCGCATCTCGCAGGGCAATTCTCTCTGTCTCCCTGAGCAGCTTCCCGCAATCGGACGAGGTCGATCTGCCAGGATGCCCCTCGACGATCACGCCTGGATCGCCGCCATCGGCGCCTTGAAGCCGCTGAGATCCAAGACTCGCAGCATTCTCAAAAGGATCTCTCCAACTGGAACCGCATCTGAAAGGGTTCGACAGGATGGAAAACATCGGTGAATGCCGGGGCGGCCGTGGGCGTGATTTGCGATTCGTAGGCGTAGTCGATGTCGTGATCGTAGCGATCCAGCAGATTTAAGGATTCGACCGCAAGCCGCCATTTTTTGTTGATTTGATAGCCGAGCTGCGTATTGATCAGCATCGTCGCCCTGGAACGGAAGATCGCATCGGAGGTCAGGTTGCGAGGGCCGAAGTTGCGCAGACGCAGACTTGCCGAAAACCTTTTGTAGTCGTGCAGCGTGACGCCCGTTGCCACGACCACGCCAACCGCTTCGGGCACCCACCGGGCGCCGGGACTGTTAGGGGCGGCATCGGCAGAATCGATCGTCTCGAACAGGGCGCGGGAGTCCGCAAAGTCAAAATCGATCGCCAGATGCTCCCGCGGCGTGTAATAGTTTGCCCATTCGACGCCGTAGCGGTTGCTCGGCTGCGAGGAGGCAACGGTGCCGCCGGTGTCGCCATCCTGCTGCAACTCGGAGGCGCTGTGGAGGTACCAGATCGAAAGCGTGCTTTGCAGATGCGGAAGCGCCACGGTGCGCGCGCCAACCTCCGCGCCTTTGGTCGGTACCAGCGGCGGGATGGGCGCGACGGGCGTGTTAGGGTACGGATTGGCCGCCGAAACCGGCTGTACCGTCTGCGTTGCGCCCCGCCCGTCGTTCGAGTGGAAGCTGAATCCGCCCTCGATGTAGTACTCCGTCTTCGACCAGGGACCGAAGACAAGGCTCAATTTGGGACTGGGCAGAAGTTTTTCGGCGGCGCCGGTATTGGCCGGAGTCACCAGGCTCGTTACGTCGAAGTATTCGAGATCGCCGCGCATGGCCGCGTCCGAACGGAATTTTTCCGACCAGCGGACGCGGTTTTCCGCATAGAATCCCACTTGCGTGTCCGAAAAGCGATCGGCCTCCGTGACCAGCGGCAACGTGGTTCCTGCCGAGAAATCGATCTTCTCCACGCGGTCGCGGTCTTCAGTCTGGTAAAGGCCATTGTGAATCCAGTCATTGCGTCCCTGCACGCCGAAGGTATTGGCCATCTCGCGGCCCAGCCAGCGATGGAAGAACGTATGTTGAAGATCGAGCCCGGCCACCCAGCGATTGTCTTTTTGTTCAAACTGGTCGCCGCGAACGTGGTCCGTCAGATAGTACGTGAAATCGGAGAACAGATCGAGATCGTAATAAAATCCGTAGCCCATCAGCATCGTCTGCGAACTTGTGCCCTGACGATGCCACTCTCCCTGCAAGCTGTACCGCTGAGAATTTCCGCCGTCGGTTGGATTCAGTGTGCCGAAGAAGCCCACCAGCGGCACGGCGTTGGCTGCGATCTGATCGCTGGAGTGCCATGTTCCATGGTAGCCGCGAGCCGTGATGCTGAAACCGTGAGCGTCTCCGCCCTGGCTGTACGTCATCAGTCCGTTGAACTTGTAATAGTTATCGGGATGCTTCCATGGGCCGTTGTCGTGATACGCTTCTCCGCCGTACAGCAGGCTGCCTGAGCCGAGACCGCGCGAGACGCCGAAGACGGTGCGTCCATAGCCAAACATCCCGCCTTCCACCTGAGCGAAGTTGCGGGGCAGCGTGTTGAGAAACACCAGATGGGCCGATCCTGCCGATCCATAGTTGCCTACATTGGCGTAATACGGACCTTTCTCGTAATTGATCCGCTTGACGAACTCTGGAATGACAACATTCATGTCCGAGTAGCCCTCGCCGTGGGCGTGCGACGGCAGGTTGAGCGGCATATCGTCGATAAAGATGGCGAAATCCGTCCCATGATCGAGGTTGAAGCCGCGCAGAAAATACTGGTTGGCCTTGCCACCGCCGGCGTGTTGCGTGATGATGATGCCCGGAACCGCCTCCAGAATCTCTCCTGTACGAAGAATCGGACGATCCCGAATCTCCTTTGCTCCCACTGTTCCCTGGGTGGCGGAATCGGCAATGCCGATCAGGTCGTCCGCGCGGCTCTCGACGCTGATGGTGGTGTTCACGGGATTCACCGTCAGCCTGATGTGCAGCGGGGGCTGCGCCTCGACGGTCCCGATGGAAACGGGCATCTCCCAGGTCGCAAAATCGGGTTTCGATACGGTAAGCCGGTACCTTCCCGCCGGAAGTGCGGAGATTCGAAAACATCCACTGCTGTCCGTCCGTGCCGTTCTCTGCACGGCGCCATCCTCGCCGTGAATCAGCACGTCCGCGTCCGGGACCGGCGTGCCCGAAGTATCCAGGACGGTTCCCGAGACAGTTGCGCCATGGGCAGCGTCCGCGTGCGCCGGCAGCACTGCCGCAAACGCAAGCAGGCTGAGTGCTACGAACCAAGAAATTGTGCGACGCATGATTGAAAACTACATGCTATCCTGCGCCGCTGCAAGTGCGCTTCGTCACATGTTTTTAGGAATCGTGCTACCTAATCCCGGGATCGGATGATGCTGTTGCGCCGCCCCGCGCGCTCACAACCTTGCGAGATGCATCCATGCCCGGCTTCGTATGAGATGCCTCTCCCACTCCGGCTTTGCCGCGCGCGGGCAGCGTGCCGCGCGGGAAGTTCGTCGAGCGCCGCACCACCAGGTGTGTGCGGATCGGCCACTCGCGCTGCGCGGTCTTGGGATGGTCAGGCTCGATTCCGGCGCGCAGCGCCTCGACGGCCGCGGCGGCCAGGTCGTGACACGACATCTGCACTGTCGTGAGCGGGGGCAGCGTGAACTGGTCCAGGTGAATGTCGTCGAACCCCACAACGGAAATATCTTTGGGAACCCGGTGCGTGGTCTCGTCGAGCGCGTGCAGCACGCCGATGGCCGTCATATCGTTCGAGCAGATCACCGCCGTGGCAAGTTCCCCGGCCGCAAGCAGCTTTTCCATGGCAGCCTTGCCGCTTTCCATCGTGTGCCTGCCTTCGACGATCCATGCGGCTGGAACAACGAGTCCCAGCTCGGCCATCGCTTGACTGAAGGCATCGCGCCGCGTGGCCGCCGTGCGCATCTCGAGCGGGCCCGAGATAAACGCAATCCTGCGGTGCCCGAGCGCCGCCAGATGTTGCACGGCCTGGCGAATCCCCTCGCCATAGTTCACCTTGAGAACGCGTACGTTGGGCAGGTCCGGCCCCGCGTCCACAAATACCAGTGGAAATCCATGTTCGACGAGCTTCTGCACCAGATCTTCCTCGATGCCGAAGGTCATCACCGCCACGCCATCCACGTTGCGCTGCAGCATACGCGCAATCAGCGACTCGGTCCGCGCCGGATCGTAACTCGTCGACCCGATCATCACTTCGTAGCCCTGCGCCACGGCGAGATTGTCGAACTCCTGCACCAGCTCGGGGAAAAAGGGATTGGTGATCTCGGAGATGATGAGGCCCAGGATATGACTGCGTCCTGAAACCAGCGCGCGCGCCTGCGTATTGGGCACGTAGCCCACTTCCTTGACGGCCTTCCAAACCCGCCTGGCCAGTTCGGGATCGACCGTGGAAATGCGATTCACCACGCGCGAAACGGTAGCGATGGAGACGCGCGCGCGCCGGGCCACGTCGTGAATGTTCACGTTGGCGCGCCTCTGCTGCGATATTTTCCGCGGGCTCATGAAATGAGAATTGTACTCTTTTCTCAGCGTTTCTCGCCGCGCGAGACGCAGGCTGCGCGGGAAACGCACGCAAATACTGGGGTTTATGCGGAGATTCCGCACGCGTCAGCCGTGCCGGCCCGGCGCCAATTCCGGAATTTGGAAAGCGTTTCCTATTGATCCGGCCTTTATTGATCCGGCCCTTAAGTAATTGCACAGATTCCGCGAAAAGCAACCGCAGATCCTTCTACTCCGCTGCGCTCCG
>JBMFHB010000021.1:0-46473 GCA_049977045.1 Occallatibacter sp. | reverse complement strand
ACCATCCGGATGATCAGCTATCGCGCTGAGAGCAGCATGGCCTCCGTGCTGCGCGAAACCATGGCGCGCAGCGAGGACACCCGCGCCCTGCTCCGTCAGATCTACAACACCGAGGCCGACCTGTTGCCCGATACCGAAAGCAAAACATTGACCGTGTCGCTGCACCACCTCACCCTGGCGGCGCACGACCAGGCGCTGAGTCATCTCTGCGACGAACTCAATGCCACCGAAACCACTTTTCCAGGCACCGACCTGCGCCTGATTTACAAAATCGGCCCATGTTAATTTCCGCCCACTTCAGGATGTCTGAGAATAAGGATTTTTCGGCTCCGCCCTGTTTTTGCCGCGCATCTGTGGGCCACGCCTTCGGATTTGCCGTGCGCCGCCGCAGGCCCAGAAAGTCGTATTGTCAAGATCGACGGATTTGCGTAGCATATCGTTTCACCTTGCAAGAAACCATGCTCTGCACCAACTTAGCAGCAGGGTCTACGCGGACGCTGAAGTTGATCCCAGCTTACGCCGAAGGGTAGTTATGATCTCCAAATCTGTGGATCCAGGGCCCGTTCATATTGGGATTCCAGCGGTAGAGTCGATTCGCGTAGCCGGACTAATGAGCATCTTCGATCTTCCTGCACAGCCGGGCCGGGTGCCAATGCTTCCTGTAGTGGGCACTCTGAAGGAGTTGTTGGCTGCAAACGAGATTGGGCACATCGTTGTCGATCTTCATGCTTTGCGTGGCGGCGTTGGGACGCTGAAAGAGGTGCGCAGTCTACGTCCCGACATCCGCCTGATTGTGATCGGGCCCGAGGGCGACGATGAGCTGGTGATGCAGTCGATCGAGGCTGGAGCGCGGGCATATCTGGGGGGCTCAGCCACACCGGAGACGGTGAGGGCGGCGATTGGCGAGGTGATACGAGGCTCCATCTGGGCGCCCCGCAGGTTGCTTTCCCGGCTCATCGACCGGCTATTGGAGGCTCCGCCGGCTCCCTCGGCTCGGCCGGCTTCTCCCAGGCCGCAACTGACGCCACGCGAAGAGCAGGTGCTGAAGCTGATCCTGATGGCGCGATCTACGCGCGAGATCGCCCTCCAACTGGGCATTGAACAGCGTACTGTGAAGTCGTATGTGGCGAGGCTCATGCGGAAGACAGGATCGGACAACCGGGTAAAGCTTTCCGTTTCTGCGCTCAGCCGCTCGTTTCTGCAGAAGTAGTCAGCCGGTTTTGCCGTGCGATGCGGCCTGGCAGCCCCGTTGCCAAGTAGTAAAACTAAACGATTACCTTTAGACATGTCCCCTAAGTACTCTTGTGGAAAACGAATGATTACCACATGATCTTTCCAGAAAGAACGCAGATCTGGGGAAAGGAGTTCCTAGACAGCATGTTCACATGAAGCCTGGGAACTCCTCTTTTTTCTTCCGCAGCGAGTCTGCGCTGTTCCGCAGCCCTCCCTTTTCTTATTCCTGCATCTAAGCTTCTAGGATCGGGCCGCACAGGTTCGCGTTGAGCACTGCATATGCGGAGTTTCGCGCGCGGGTCTGTCGCCTTGGTCCGCGTGTGAATTTAGGTGTTTTGGTATGCGGTTTCCCACGCTGGCCGGCTTCGATTATCAGTCTTGCAAACAAGCGCGTTCGACCGCGGATGCGTTAGGCTGTACGAGAAGGTTGCAATATTTCCTGACGGATTTCCGCTCAGGTGAGCCTTGGGATTGAATTGCTCAGACAACGATGAGATGTTCACCTAGTTCTGAAACATCAGACCCGCAGCATGGTGAGTGCGGAATCGAAAGGATATGAGGATGAAAAAGGCAATTGCCAGTGTCTGTTTTAGCTTCCTGCTGGTGTCGACGGGGTTTGCAGCTTCAAAAAAAGTGGACCTGCAAGACCGCGTCGACTCGGCCAAAGTGGTTTTGGACCAGATCATGCACGCTCAGGACAGGACGATCCCCAGCGACATTCTCAGCTCGGCCACCTGTGTCGCTGTGGTCCCCGGCATGGTCAAGGGCGCCTTTATCTTCGGCGCGCAATACGGCCAGGGCGTGGTGACGTGCCGCACCGGGCATGGATGGAGCGCGCCGGTGTTTATTCGCATGGCGGGCGGCTCCTTCGGATTCCAGATTGGCGGTCAGGCGACTGACCTGATTCTGATTGCCATGAACGACCGCGGCATGCAGGATCTGCTGAAGAGCAAGTTCAAGATTGGCGCGGATGCCTCGGCTGCTGCCGGACCGGTTGGCCGCGCCGGACAGGCTTCAACCGATTGGAAGATGAATGCGGAACTGCTGAGCTACTCTCGCGCCAAAGGTCTCTTTGCCGGCATCTCCCTGGACGGGACCAGCGTAAGCCAGAACGTGGACGACACGGAGGTTTACTACGGCGCGCCTGAGGAATTTGGCAAGGTTCTGCGGGGCCAAGTGGCCGTGCCGGCCGGTGCGGTACCGTTTGTTCGCGATGTGGCGCACTACTTCGTCAAGGCGAAGGCTGCCCACTAACAGAATGTAGCAATCCGCATATTCAGGTCTCTGACCGCGTGGATCTGTACCATCGAAGCCCCCAGCTCTCGGCATTGAGATATGGGAGTCCCGATGGTACAAGACCAGGCGGTCAGGGATCTTGGTTTTTGGGCCACCGCTGAAGGCGAACTCTTGAAATCAGGATTTTCACCGGCCGCTCGGAAGGGCTGCGCATCGGGTGAACTGCGGCCACGGCGGGTTCAGGGGCTGGCGCCAGGTCTTGAGTCCGGCCGGAGTGCAGCGTCTACACTGGTTCTTGCGCTCATCGATGCGGGAGAATCTGGAGTACGGGGTAGTTCGCGCCGTCGCTGGCTGTCTGGGCCTGATGCCGCGGGGGCTGGCGCGTCTGGCGGCGCACGGCCTGGCCGTTTGCGTCTACTGGTGCTTTGGCCGGTTGCGGCGGGTGGGCGTGCGTAACCTCGAGATGGCTCTGCCGGAACTCGCGCCCAAGGCCAGAGAAGAGATTCTGCGCAGGGTTTATGCGCATCTTGGCTGGCAACTCGTCGAGTTCTGCCGGATGCCGCGCTGGACGGTCGAGAACACGCGCGGTTGGCTGCGCACCGAAGGACTGGAACACTATCTTGCGGCGCAGTCTCGCGGTAAGGGCGTGCTAATCGTTACCGGGCACCTGGGCGCGTGGGAGCTTTCGGCCTTTTACCACTCGCTCATGGGCCACTCCATGGGAATGATCGCGCGTAAACTCGACAACCGGCCGCTTGACACCTACGTGAACGGCATCCGCTGTTTGCACGGCAACTTCACGATCTCGAAGGACGAATTCGGGCGGGGTCTGCTGAAGGCGGTCCATGCGGGGAAGACGGTGGGGATTCTGATGGACACGAACATGACGCCGCCGCAGGGCGAGTTCGTGAAGTTCTTCGGGATCGATGCGTGTACGGGGACAGGGCTTGCGCACATTGCGCGGCAAACTGGCGCGGCGGTGCTGCCGGGATTCATGGTGTGGGAGCCGGGCGAGCGGCGCTATGTGCTGCACTTCGGCGAGGAGATCGAGATTCCGCGCACGGCGGATCGCGCCGCGGACATTCTGGAAGGAACGCAGCGGTGCACCACCGCAATCGAGGCGTGGATTCGGCGCTATCCTGACCAGTGGTTGTGGATTCACCGGCGGTGGAAGACGCGGCCAGTGGGCGAGGCGGGCTTGTATGGGAAGTGAACAGCGTCGAATTGTGGGTGATTCGTGAGCGGCGAGCGATGAAGATTTGCAAACTCATTGAGAAATTAGGCGGCAAGCTGGCGCAGGGCGACGCGGAGACCCGGATTCGCGCCGTGAACGCGATAGCGCAGGCTGGGGCGGGCGATCTGGTGTTTGCCGAGGACGCGGCCACCGTGGCCGAGGCGCTCAGGAGCGCGGCGAGCGCGGTGGTGCTGAAGGCTGGACTATTTGCGCCCGCTGCGGGGCCTGCGCCGGCCATGGCGATGGTTGAAGACCGTCAGCCTAAGCTCTGGTTTGCGCGTGCGGGCAAGCTGTTGGCGGCAAGGTTGCCGGCCGAGGGAGTTCATCCGTCGGCGGTAGTTGGGGCCGGCGTCAAGCTGGGCGCGGGCGTGACGGTTGCGGCCTGCGCGGTTGTCGGCGACGGTGCGGAGATTGGCGCGGGAACGCGTATTGAAGCGGGCGCGGTGATCGGCGCGGGTGTGCGCATCGGCGAGGAGTGCCGCATCTACTCTCGCGTCGTGATCTACCCAGGGACGACGATCGGCAACCGTGTGATGCTGCATGCCGGGGTGGTGCTGGGCGCGGACGGCTTCGGCTACGTGCGCGATCCGGCGACCGGCGCGTACACGCAGTTCCCGCAGCAGGGAACGCTTGTGATCGAAGACGACGTAGAGATCGGCGCCAACTGTACCATCGACCGCGGGGCGCTTGAAGAGACGCGCGTGCGGCGGGGCGCGAAATTCGACAACCTGGTGCATGTGGGCCACAACTGCGACATTGGCGAGGATACGATCCTGGTGGCGCTGACGGGAATTTCCGGGTCGAGCACGATTGGCAAGGGCGCGGTACTCGCCGGCCAGGTGGGTATCGGCGATCACGTGACCGTGGGTGAGGGCGTGATTCTGGGCGGGCAGGCGGGTGTATTCAGCGGCAAGACGGTGACCAACGAGGGCCTGAAACCGGGAACGGTGCACTGGGGCACGCCGGCGCGGCCTTTGCAGCAGGTGCTGCGCGAGCAGGCGACGCTGGCGAGGCTGGCGAAGCGACGCGAAAAGCCAGGGCGATAGTGGCCCGACCTTGAACTTCGCGTTGGCGGAGACCTTTCGCCCTGAGTCGAGGGTGGGAGAGCGAGCACTTCTCGCGAAGAGAGTTTGTACTCTTCCACACAGTCAGGGAGTGGAAGGTGCGCCTGGAGTGAGCGCAAGCTCTGCGTCAGTTCGAAATTTCGATCGATTGCCTTGACTTCCAGCGGTTGCGGGCGGTAACTTGAGCCAGCATTCCCACGATCTGCGTTGGCTTTCAAAATGAGGAAAGCCGGGGTGTGCGGATTTTGAGTTCTCAACAACTTTCTCCCGATGCGGCGGCTGAGCTTGCGGCAGCGCCGAAGCAGCGCGAGGGCGAACCTGCGGCACAGATCGAAGGCGCGCGCGCACAACAACTCGACGAGGAGCGACTGGCCTGGCTGGCGATGGCGCTGACGCCGGGGCTGGGGCCGAAGCGGATTCTCGATGCCGTTCAGGAGACCGGAGGGGCAAGCCGGATTCTGGCGCTGCCGCTGACGGCGCTCGAAGGGCTGCGCTTTCCGGCCGTGGCTGCGCAATTTCTTTTTGACGGCAAAGGGCGTCGCGCGGCAGAGGAGGAATGGGCGCGCGTCGTGGCGCAGGGCGCGACGGTGGTGAGCTACGCGTGCCGGGATTACCCGGAGCGGCTGCGCGAGATTTACGATCCGCCGCCGGTTCTGTGGGTGCGTGGCGACGTGAAGCAATTGAGCAGGCCGTCCATTGCCGTGGTGGGCACGCGGCATCCCACGCCATACGGCTCGGGCGTGGCGGAGATGCTTTCGCGGGATCTGGCGGCGCGGCGGCTGCTGATTGTGAGCGGCATGGCGCGGGGAATCGATTCCTGCGCGCACAAGGGGGCGCTGGCGGCGCGGATGCCCACGGTTGCCGTGTGGGGCACGGGAATCGATGTGGTCTATCCCAAGGAGAACCGGAAGCTGGCCGAGGAGATTCTGGCCGCAGGTGGGGCGATTGTAAGTGAGGTTCCGATGGGAACGTTCCCGGCGCCGCAGAACTTTCCCCGGCGGAATCGCATCCTGAGCGGGTTGAGCGTGGCCGTGCTGGTGGTGGAGGCGAGCGAGAACTCCGGCACGCGTGTGACGGCGCGCTGCGCAGCAGAGCAAAACCGCGATCTCTATGCCGTTCCGGGCAATGTGACGAACAAAGGCTCCTGGACGCCGAACACGTTGATTAAACAGGGCGCCAAGCTCGTGGCCACATGGGAAGATGTTTGGGAGGATCTGCCCTCGCAGGTGCGTCTGGAGCTGGAAGCAGAGACTCCATCTGCATCCAAACCCGAGCCGGGTGCATCATTATTGCCTGATCCTGTACTACGGCCTCAGGAGGCCATGGTGCTTGAGGTTTTGCGCGCGGACGAGAGCCTGCAGATCGACGAGATTCTCGAACGGCTGGAGACACAACTGACTTCTTCCGAGGTGTTTACGGCGCTGTTCGAGCTGGAGATGGCGGGCCGGGTGAGGCAGTTGCCAGGGAAGAACTACGTGAGAACAATGTAAAGCCAGGGAACGAGGATTGAGGCATCTTTTGCTGTGAGATGTGGGCTGGCGCGTCTCGCGTCAGCCTGTTCCAAATGTCGAACCGGATGCCGTTCGGAATGCGGACCAGGGCTCTTCCTGAATGCCTGGGCAAAAGAAAGACAAATCTCCGATCGGGGCTGTTGTGCGCCAGAGATAAACGCAACGATTTGTGCGAGTTTGCGTGCATACGAAGGGTCTCTCGCGTTTCAAAATAGTGAGATCGATGAAAGAAATCTCAGGCTCGCAGGTGGAAATGAGAGGGTATTCCGTGGTAGGGTGCTGATCTTACGGCCTATTTTTTTGGAATGCCCAGAGTTGGGCGAGCATCAATATACGGTATCGAGCCGCGCAGGGACGAAACCGAAGGACTTGAGACGAGTCCAAGGTTCAGTTACAGGAGTTTTGCGCGGCGTGTCCGGAGGAGATTCTTCGGGCGTGCTGAGAGAATAAGAGGGAATCGGGTCAGGAATGGCAACGAGCAAAGCATTGGTGATCGTGGAGTCGCCGGCGAAGGCGAAGACGATCGAGAAGTATCTGGGCAAAGGGTTCGATGTGCGCGCATCGGTGGGGCACATTATGGATCTGCCCAAGAACGACCTCGGCGTGGAACTGAAGAAGCGGACGTTTGAGCCGCATCTGATCGTCTCGCCGGGCAAAGAGAAGGTTGTCGAGCAGTTGAAGAAGGCCGCGGCGAAAGCCGATGAGGTTTATCTTGCGCCTGACCCGGACCGTGAAGGCGAGGCGATTGCGTACCACCTTGCGTTGCAGCTTGGGACCAACGCCAAAGAGAAGAAGAAAATTCGCCGGGTTACGTTCAACGAGATCACGAAGAAGGCGGTGCAGGAGGCATTCCAGCACGCGCGCGACATCGATCAGCATCTTGTGGACGCGCAGCAGACGCGCCGGGTGCTGGATCGGCTGGTGGGCTACCAGATTTCTCCTTTGCTTTGGGACAAGGTGCGGCGCGGACTTTCGGCCGGGCGCGTGCAGACCGTGGCGGTTCGGCTGGTTGTGGAGCGCGAGCGGGAGATTCGCGGATTTCAGCCGGTGGAGTACTGGACGCTTGAAGCGGTGCTTCATCCGGAAAAGCGTGCCGAGCAGAAGTTCAAGGCGAAGTTCACAGGTATCGAGGGCGAGCCGGCGCGGGTGGCGAACGGCAAGGACAAGGACGGGAAAGAGCAGTTCATCGCCAATGCGCTCGCTGACAAAAAGTCGATGGATGCGGTTGTTGCGGCGCTGGAAAAGGCTGCATGGACCGTGACGAGCGTGCAGGCGCGCGAGCAGCAGCGCCGGCCGTTGGCTCCGTTCATCACCAGCCAGTTGCAGCGCGACGCGGCCAACAAGCTGGGCTTCAACGTACGCCGCACGATGGGCGTGGCGCAGCGGCTTTACGAAGGCGTAGACATCGGCGCCGAGGGCACGCAGGGTTTGATCACGTATATGCGTACCGATTCGCCGCGCGTTTCGCCTGAGGCGGTGACGGGAGCGCGGGCGTGGATTGAGAAGAATCTGGGAGCGAAGTATCTGCCCGGTTCGCCCAATGTTTACAAAGGCAAGAAGGATGCGCAGGACGCGCACGAAGCGATTCGGCCCACCGACGCTGCGCGCACGCCGGAGTCGCTGGCGCGCTTCCTGACGGACGAGCAGTTGAAGCTCTACACGCTCATCTGGCGGCGTTTTGTGGCGTCGCAGATGGTTCCGGCAGTCTACGACGTGACGACAGCGAACATCGCTGCAAACTCAACCAAAACCAGAAAAATATACGATTTTCGCGTGAGCGGATCGGTGTTGCGGTTTGACGGCTTCCTGAAGCTGTACGAGTCGTCGGAAGACAACAAGGACGAAGACGAATCGGCAAACCGGTTGCCCAGTCTGGATGGCGTGAAAGCGCTGGGCCTGGACGAGCTGCTCCCCGAAGAGCATGCAACGCAGCCGCCGCCGCGCTACAACGAAGCCTCGCTGGTGAAGGAGCTCGAAGAGCGGGGAATCGGACGGCCGTCGACCTACGCGTCGATTATCAATACGATTCAGGATCGCGAATATGTGGTCAAGCACGGCGGCTCCCGCGGGCGCTTCTATCCCACTGAGATTGGCATGGTGGTGTGCGACTTGCTGGTGAAGAACTTCCCGTACATCTTCGACACCGCATACACGGCGAAGCTTGAGAGCGAACTCGACGATATCGAAGAAGGTACGGAAAAGTGGACCGATCTGCTGAACGGCTTCTACGGCTACTTTGAGCAGGAGCTGAAAGACGCCGGCAAGAAGATGGAAAACATCAAGCGGATGGAGAAGCAGACGGACGAGAAGTGCGACGTCTGCGGGGCGCCGCTGCTGTTGAAGTGGGGCAAGTTCGGAACCTTCTATGCGTGCTCGGCCTACAACAAAAAGGATCCGGCGAGCTGCACGTTCACGAAAGAAAATATCTCCGCCAAGCCGGATCTGAATACGCCGGAGGCGCAGGAAGCGGGCGATACGGAAGAGTATTGCGAGAACTGCGGCAAAGTGATGGTGATGCGGCGCGGAATCTTTGGGCCGTTCATGGCGTGTCCGGACTATAACGCGGACCCGCCGTGCAGAACCTTCCGCAAACTGAGCTCGAAACAGCAGCAGAAGCCGCCGGAGCCGACCGGCGAAGCCTGTCCTGAGTGCGGCAAGCCGCTGGTGCTGCGGCAGGGCGCGTACGGAGAGTTTGTTTCCTGCTCGGGTTATCCGAAGTGCAAGTATGTAAAGCAGAACCTGATCGAGGGGATGAAGTGCCCGAAGTGCGGCGAGGGCAACATTGCCGAGCGCCGCGCGCGGCGAGGCAACGTCTTCTGGGGCTGCACCAATTATCCGAAGTGCGACTTTACGTCGAACCTGAAGCCGGTTGCGAAGAAGTGTCCCCAGTGCGGCAGCCCCTACCTGGTCGAAAAGACGCTGCGCTCGGGCGTATACCTCGAATGCCCGAACAAGAAGAAGTCCGCCGAAGAGGAAGCGGCAGCGCCGAAGAAGCGCGGCAAGAAGACTGCTCCGGCCGCCGAGGAGAAGACCGTTGTCTGCACCTACTCGAAGCGCATCGGCGATGCACCGCCTCCGCCCACGGCTGAGACTCATGGGCCTGTGGTGGAAAAGAAGGATGAGAGGCGGGAGTTGCAGTTGGCGTAGGCGGAAAGATCCGGTTTGTGAAAGGCATCTTTGGCTTTGATATGGCGCATTCCGCGACATGCCTCTGCCGATTCCTGTAGTATGGGCTGCGGAGACGCCATTCATGGAACGAATGCTGGCCACACCGGCCGACGCTGAAATTATTCTGAAACTCTACGAACTGCGCAGAGAAGACGTGATGCGCCAGGCGCGCGCCTGGATGCTGGGTGAGTTCTGGCCCGAGACCGCCGAAGAGTTCTTTGCTGTTGCCAACAACTACGCCCATCCGCGCAATGCATGGTATCGGCAGGTGATCAGCTATTGGGAGATGGCGGCGGCTCTGGTTCTGCATGGTGCCGTCTCGGCGGAGTTGTTTGTCGATTGCAATGGCGAGGGATTCTACTTCTTGGCCAAGTTCGCGCACATCCTTGAGGCGATTCGCCAGCAGAACCCCGCATTTCTCGCCAAAACGCAGGAACTGGTCAACCGCTTTTCGGCCGCGGAGCAGCGCTATGAGACGACTCTCAAGCGCGTGGAGGCTTTGCGGAACTCCCGCAAGCCGCAATCGCAGGAGCGCGTCGGCGCTGCTGGCGGGCGGTGAGGCAAAGCTGCTGCTTTCTTCGCCGGCAGGCGTTACTTCGCGAGCCTGCGGGGATGGAGGCGATGGGATGGCGCAGCGCTGCAGTACAAATATCGGCCGGATTCCCTTGTGGAAACCCAGTGGCTGGTGCATGATGGAAACAGGTGCGCAATCACCAATCCCCGGAGGTTTTCGATGAAGCGAAGTGTTTTCCTGTTGGCGGCGCTGTTTGCGACCGCTGTCGTGGCCCAGGCTGCCAGTACAACCAGCACCGGCTGGATCTCCGATTCGATGTGCGGGGCAAAGCACATGGGGACCGGAGCCGAATGTGTGAAGAAGTGCATTAAGAACGGCATGAAGCCGGTGTTTGTCGATGGCAGCAAGCAGGTTTGGGCGATTGACAATCCAGATGCGGTGAATTCCTCGTACTACGGCGCCCACGTAACGGTGAAGGCCACCGAGGATGCAGCGCAAAAGACCATGCACATTGATTCGATTGCCGCGGCAAAATAGGTCATTTTGGCCGAGGAACCCGATTAGGACTCGCCATGCCGCCCAAAGTCTGCTAGTGTCGTATCGGTTCCCTTTGTCCTGCCGGAGGATGATCCGGCAGGGCAGGGGCTGAACGATTGAATACGACCGGGAAATCCATGGCGCGAGCAATTTGGAACGGCAGAGTAGTTGCCGAAAGCGACAAGACGCGAGAACTGGACGGGATCGTCTATTTTCCTGAAGCCAGCCTCAAGCGCGAATATTTTCGCCCCAGTAGCACCACATCTACCGAGCCCGCAAATGGTCAGAAGCGGTACATGACCATTGTGATTGACGGGCAGGACAACCAGGACGCTGCATGGTACTACCCTGATCCCAAGCCCCTGGCGCGCAAGGTGAAGGGCTATGTTGCCTTCTGGCGCGGAGTGGAAGTGGAAAAATAGCAGGGATACGGCAAGAATGAGCAGGAACAAGGCTCGTGTGCCTGACGGGCCAACCATATTAAATCGAAGTGAAGAGCGTCCCACAGGGTTATATAGACTGCTGCGAGAGCTGCGGGTTATGGTGCCTCAACGGGGGCGTCGAGGACGGGTTTGGTCTTGCCGGTTACGGTCCTGCCGGGCGCGCCGTCGAGATCGAGGACGATGACGTCGTTGGCTCCCGGATGGAGCCAGGGGCCGGGCAGGTAAAGCGTCTTCTGCGGCCCGATCTTCCAGGCGCGGCCGAGGGGATGGCCGTTCACCCAGACAAAACCCTTGGCGATGCTGCTGGTGTCGAGGAAGGTATCGTCGGGGCGGTCCACCTGCAAGGCGCCACGATAGAAACAGGGGCCGGTACAATCGGCTGCGCTGAAGCGGAGACTCTCTGGATGGCTCATCGGGAGCGAATAGATCTGCCAGCCGGTGAGGGCTTTGCCGTTGAGCGTGACCTGTCTGGTGATGCCCTGGCGTTCGCCGCGAATCGCGGGGCCGAAGTTCACGCGGCCTGTGTTCTCAACCAGAATATCGAGCTGCGACTTGGCAGCCGTGAGATTGACGGCAAGATGGTTCTGCTGGAGCCGGCGGTCGAGCGTGCCCGCGAGTTTGCCGTCCACGTAGATTTGCGCGTAGTCGTGGAGCTGGTCGAGCAGTAGATCGCCTTTGACCGGGCCGGGAACAGTGGTGCGGTAGAGGATGTAGCCGTAGGCCTGATCGAGATCCTCCATGGAGAGAACCTGTTCGGAATTGACAGGCTGCGGCAGCGTTTGCCAGAGAGAAACCGACTGATTGAGCTGGGCGACAGGCGTGGAGATGGGCGGATCGACCGCAGGGACCGGCGGCGGTGTGATGCCGGTAGCTTTGGCGATGGCGTCGCGGAAGAGGAAGTATTTCGCGGTCGGGCGGCCGCTCTCGTCGATGGCTGCGTCGTAGTCGTAACTGGTGACGTCGGGCTCGTAATACCCGTTGTCCACGTTGGCGCCGTTCATCCAGCCAAAGCTGGTGCCCCCGTGCTCCATGTAGATGCTGATCGAGTAGCCCTGCCGGAGAATCCACTCAAGCTCCCGAGCCTGCGCCTGAGCGTCAGAGGTGTTGTGCCTGGCGCCCCAGTGATCGAACCATCCGTCCCACCATTCGGTGGCCATGAAAGGGCCTTCAGGACGCAGTTTGTGCAGCGTGGCGAAGGCTTTGGGCGCGTTGCCCGGCGGAAAGTTGATTCCGGCAGGCAGGCCGGGCAGCGAGCCGTTGGGAATCTGCTCGGGACCGTCCGCGGTATAAAGCAGGGATGGGCTAAAGCCTGCGTCTACCATGTCGCGGCGGATCTGCTCCATGTAGTTGTGGTCGTGGCCGAAGGAGCCGTACTCATTTTCGACCTGCACGCGAATGATGGGACCGCCGTTCTCGATCTGAAGGGGCGCCAGCTCCTTGCCGAGACGCAGCAGCCAGCGCCGCGCCGGCTCCATGAACTTGGGGTCCATACTGCGCACGACGATTCCGTGGTCTTTGAGGAGCCATGCTGGATAGCCGCCCCACTCCCATTCCGCGCAGGAGTAAGGGCCGGGACGAAGATTGACCCAGAGTCCCAGGCTTTGCGCCTCGCGAATGAACTCGGCTACGTCGTGCTGGCCGGTGAAGTCATAGACGCCGGGTTGCGGCTCGTGATAGTTCCAGAAGACGTAGGTCGTGATGGTGTTCAGGCCCATCGCCTTGGCCATGCGCAGGCGCGCTCGCCAGTATGCGCGGGGGATGCGCGCATAGTGCATCTCGCCGGCGATGATCTGGAAGGGCTTGCCGTCGAGGTAATACTGGCCATTTTGGACCTGAAAGGTGTGATGCGGAGCGGACTCGCTTTGTGAACTGGCTGAAACCGATGCTTGTACTGTGCGGGCGCGTGCAAGAGACGATGCCAAAGCAATCACGACGAGGGCGGAAAGAATTTTGGATCCGGTATTCATCGGAGCTTTTCCTGGGTGCAAGCTGGAGATGGCCGAGCGGCGTGGCCAATCTCCCGCACATGGATTTCACGCGAAAGTTCCTGCTGCGTGACCACCCCATCATATTTCACGCGGGACGGTGTTGTACTGATCAAGATGACCGCGGGGTGGGGTTGCGGACTCTGCCGGCGGCGGCATAAGCAGGCTGTCAGGGTGTTTGCAAACGCCGGGCGATGCGGTCTCGTTCGGCGGCGAGCACCTGGGCAGCGGGTCCGAGATCGTCCTGCCGGCCGTCGCGCAGCAGCAGAACCTGGGCGCTGGTGGCGAGCGCGTCGGTGACGTCGTGCGTGGCCATGACGGCCTGAACGTGATTTTCGCGCAGCCAGAGTTGCAAGCGGTCGAGAAGTGCGTCGCTGGCCTTGCCGTCGAGCGCGGAAAGCGGCTCGTCGAGAAGCAGCAGCCGCGGCCCCGGGGCAAGGGCGCGAGCCAGCGCGACGCGTTGTGATTCGCCTCCGGAGAGAGCCTGCGGACGGCGCGCGGCGAGACCGGTCGCGCCGACGAGCGCGAGCATCTCTTCGACACGCGCGGCGCGTGCTATGCGGTCAAGGTTGCGCAGTCCGTAGGCCACGTTGGCCGCGACAGTCAGGTGAGGGAAGAGCGCGGGCTGTTGCGCGACAAGCGCGGTCGAGCGGTGGCCGGGGGCGCGATGCAGACCGGTTGCGGTTTCAGTCAGCGTGCGCTGGTCGAGGGCGATATGGCCGCGCAGGGGACGGTCGAGGCCGGCGAGCAGGCGGAGCAGCGTACTTTTACCTGAGCCTGAATGCCCGAAGACGACGGTCCAGTCGGAGGCGAAGGCGCACTCCACCTGGAGATGGAAGCTGCCGCGGCGCGCGTCGAGCGCAAACTCAAGCACCGCGCACGCTCCCGCGCTTTTGCGCTTTGGAGTAGACAAGTGTAAGTGCGAGGATGCTCATGCCGAGCAAGATGGCGGCAGTGTGGTTGGCCGCGGCGTAGTCGAAGTTCTCCACCTGGTCGTAGAGGGCGATGGAGAGGGTGCGCGTGGAGCCGGGAATATCGCCGCCCAGCATCAGCACCACGCCAAATTCGCCGATGGTGTGGAGAAAGCTGAGCACAACAGCCGAGAGAAGCGATCTGCGAGCCAGCGGCACGAGAATGCTGCTGACAAGACGCATGGGGCCGGCGCCGAGCAGACGCGCGGCATCGACGAGGGCGGTGTCGACAGAAGAGAAACCGGCGACCAGCGGCTGCACGGCGAAGGGAAGGCTGTAAATCACGGAGCCCACGACGAGGCCGCTGAAGGAGAAGGCGAGGGGATGACCGATGAGGGTTGCGATGCCGCGGCCGAAGGCGGTGCGCGGCCCAAGCAGAACAAGGAGGAAGAATCCAAGCACCGTGGGTGGCAGAACCATGGGCAGCGTGGTCAGGGCTTCAATCGCGGCGAGCCAGCGGCCGCGGCCGAGCACAAGCAGAGCGGCAAGCGGCACGGCGAGGACGAGAAGAATCGCCGCGGTCGCCGTGGCCAGTCGGAGCGAAAGTGCGAAGGCTTGCCAGTCCATGAGGCTCACTCATCAGAGTAGCGTTCTACGGTGTGGATTCCCAACCTGATTCACTTGCAGCGCGCGATCCAGCCGGGGGCGCCGCTATCTCCGCGAGTTTGCCGGTGTGAGGCCGCTTTTGGCGAGTTGGGCCTGAATCGGCGGGGAGAGAAGAAAATCGAGCAGCTTGTGAGCGGAAGCGCGGTTCTTTGCGTTCTTGAGGATGACCGCGCCCTGCTCGATGGGTGGATAGAGAGAGCGCGGCACGATGAAGTAAGCGCCGTCGGCGCGGAGGCGCGGCGTGAGCGCGGAGGTGAGCGAGATGAGGCCGGCGTCGGCGTTGGCCGAGTCAGCGTACTGCGCGGCCTGGGCGATGTTGTCCGCAGTGATGATGCGCGGCTTGAGCGTGTCGTAGAGGCCGATGCTTTTCAGCGTGGCGATGGCGGCGCGTCCGTAGGGCGCGCGCTCGGGATTGGCGATGGCGAGACGCCGGAGGGCCGCCGAGCGCAGGAGATCGAGCGACGGCGGAGGAATCCGCGCGCCCTTGCGCTCCCAGAGGACCAGCGTGCCTTTGGCGTAAGTAATGGGCGTCGATGCGCCGCTGGTGTCGGCCAGGCCTTCGCGGATCAGCCGCCTGGGATAGCTGAGGTCGGCCGATAGAAACAGGTCGAAGGGCGCGCCGTTTTCCATCTCCGCCGTGAGCATGGCCGATGCCTGGTAGGTGACTTCGGCATGGATACCGGTTGATTGCTGGAACTGGGCAAGGATCGGCGGAAGGACGGGTTCCAGATCGGCGGCGGCGGCCACGCGGAGCGGAGCTTGCGCACAGAGCGGCGAAGCGAGCAGAAAAATGGAAATCGCAAAAAGAATTGATTTTGGCATGGGCGGTAAACGCTCGATCCACAGCGGGATTCGCCGTACACTGATAGGCTAACACCAGGGAATTATGAGCGAGAATTTGCATCGGTTGCGCTGTTTCGGTTGCGGGAGCAGGATTGCGGGCACGGAGGCTCGGCCCGATTTCCGCTGCGCCCAGTGTGGAGAGCTGTTTGAGGTCGAGTATCCCGGCTGGAGCGAGCGCCGCGGGCACGACCGGCCAAACCCCGGCGCCTTGAAGTGGCTCTGGCGTGAACGCCGCTCGTCGGGCGAGTCGCTCGACGAGTCGGGCGTATGGCGCTTCCGTGAGCTGCTGCCGATTCTGGAGAACTTCGGCAACGCGGTGACGCTACGCGAGGGTAATACGCCGCTCTATCGCCTGCCGCGTGCGGAGAAGGCACTGGGCATCGATCGCATCTTTGCCAAGCACCAGGGCATGAATCCCTCGGGATCGTTCAAGGATACGGGCATGACCGCGGCGCTGAGCGTGGCGCGGGAGCGCGGATTCGAGTGGGTTGCGTGCGCTTCGACGGGGAACACGTCGGCGGCGATGGCGGCCTATGCGGCGCGGGCTGGGTTGCGCAGCCTGGTGCTGATTCCCGAAGGCAAGATCGCCTGGGGCAAGTTGTCGCAGGCGATGGATTACGGCGCGGTGACCTGCCAGTTGAATACCGACTTCGACGGCTGCCTGAAGGTGCTGACCGAGATCGTGAATCAGGAGCCGATTTACCTGCTGAACAGCGTGAATCCGTACCGGATCGAGGGCCAGAAGACACCGGCCTTCGAGATCGCCGAGGCGATGGACTGGAATGTGCCGGACCATCTGATTGTGCCCGGGGGCAACCTGGGGAACAGTTCGGCGCTGGGCAAGGGCTTCCGCGAGATGCGTGATCTGGGAATGATTCAGCGGTTGCCGAAGATCTCCGTGATTCAGGCGGCGGGGGCGAATCCGCTGGTGCGGAGTCTGGCGTCGAACCACGGCACGAGTCTGGAGCCGGTGGAGGCGCATACGCGCGCCACGGCGATTCGCATCGGCAACCCGGCGTCATGGCGCAAGGCTGCGAGGGTGATTGAGGAGAGTGGCGGTTCCTGCCTGGACGTGAGCGAGGCGGAGATTGCGATGGCCAAGGCGGAGATCGGCGCCGAGGGCCTGGGCTGTGAGCCGGCATCGGCCGTGACGCTGGCCGGCCTCAAGAAACTGCGCGTGCAGGGCGTCGTGCGCGCCGACGAGACGGTGGTGCTGTTGTTGACAGGGCACACGCTCAAAGATGCTGACTACACGATCGACTTCCATCGCGGAACCCTGCTGACAGACGAAGAAAAGAAGGGTCTGGAAGGCGGGATAGAAGCCTTGCGGCGAAACGCCATCTCGCTCGATGCAACACCGGCGGCGGTGCTCTCAGTGCTGAAGGGCAAAGTGGGATGAACGACACGAGAAAGACGGGTGGAATCCGGCTTCGTCTGCCCGCAACCTCAGCCAATCTTGGCCCCGGGTTCGATGCCGTCGCGGTGGCTCTCGATTTTGCCCTGGAGATCGAGGCAGAGGCGGCAGCGGAGTTTTCAATTGCGGCCGCGGGACGCGATGCGGAACGCTGCGGGCGGCTCCAGGACAATCTGATCCTTGAAACCTACAAGAACCTGCTTACGGCCAACGGGCGAACGATTGTGCCCCTGGCTCTCAGGTTGACGAACGGAATTCCGCTGGGAATGGGATGCGGTTCGTCGGCGGCTGCGCGGCTTGCGGCCATCCAGCTTGCGGTGCACTTTGGGCAGTTGGAGTGGGATGCAGGGCGCGTGCTGGAAGAGGCGTATGCGCTCGAAGGGCATCCGGACAACGTGGCGGCGTGCTGGCTGGGTGGATTTGTCAGCGCGGTGTGCGAGGGAACAAAAGTGCACGTGGCGCGCGTCGAGCCTCCCGATGCGTGGCGGGCGATTGTGGCGCTGCCTGCCGAGCCGCTTGCCACAAGCAAAGCCCGCGCGGTGCTGCCTGCGAGCTACCCGCTGGAAGACGTGGTGACGAACCTGCAATCGGCTTCGGTTCTGGGGCTGGCCTTTGCCCAGGCGCGAGGCGATCTGCTGCGGATGGCGATGAATGATCGGATTCATCAGCCGTATCGCGCGCCCTATTGCCCGCTGCTGCCGATTCTTCAGCCACTGGCGGGCGAAAACGGAATTTTGGGAGTTGCGTTGAGCGGCGCGGGTCCGGCGGTTCTGCTGGTGGTGGACGACGACGAAAACGCAGGGCGGGCTGCCGCGGCAATCCGGCAGGCGACAGGGAACCAGGCAGCAGCAGAGCTCATCATTTGCCGGTTTTCCCGCGCCGGATCCAGATAAAACTCTGACATAGAAGGAGTTAATCCATTATTCATCGGGAATAATGGGCGTAGCTTACGCGTTATCAATAAGTTAAGGTAGTTAACAAGCTGGATAGTCACCTTCGGAAAGTTACTTTTGTGCTTACTGAAGTTTCCTTGCTATTTATCGATTAAACAACTACATTCGCACCGTGAGCAGTTCTGGGGGAGGGCTGCTCTAGCGCCCGTGATTCCTTAGGGATTCGGGCGCTTCTATTTGGGGTAAATTCAAGTTCGCTCTCGATCCGGGAGCTGGTGTCGGCACGGGAAAGGCGTTGTTTTTGCGAGGGCGAGTGTGGCGAAGGGCGCATCCTCCTGCGACTTTAGGCGGTCTTTGCGCATCGGATGAATGTAGGGTTTCTAGTACAATATGACACGAAGGAATCTGCAAGGAGGAACATGGCTGGGCAAGGTATTTTGGAAGTGACCGATGCGAGTTTTGACCAGGAGGTGCTCAAGAGCGAGCAACCGGTTCTGGTGGACTTCTGGGCTGTATGGTGCGGCCCCTGCAAGGCGATTGGGCCGATCGTGGAGAGCGTGGCGGCGGCCTATGCGGGAAAACTGAAGGTGGCCAAGGTCAACGTGGACCAGAATGGCGCGACGCCCTCGCGTTATGGGATCCGCGGCATTCCGACGCTGCTGTTTTTCAAAGGCGGCAAGGTGGCGGACCAGGTTGTTGGCTACGTGCCGCAAAACGTGATTGAAGACAAGGTTCAGCGCCTGCTGGCGTAAGTGGCGTTTCAGAACCGGGAGTTTGGTAGCGATGAAGGCTCGGGCTTAGCGCCTGGGCCTTTTCGTTTGCGCGTCTAGGCGCGGCCGCGAAACTGGATGATGCGGCGCCGGTCGCGTTTGCTGGGCCGCTGCGCGGGCAGGGGCGCGAACTGTTGCATGGCTTTGCGCTCTTCAGCGGCGCGGAGACGGGCTTCGCGGCTGGCCTCGGTTTCTCTGTAAAGAGCCTGGGCGACTGGAGCCGGGCCGCGGACGTGGCTCAGGGCAAGCACCTCAATCTCAAAGCGGCCGGCATCGTTTTCGACCACGAGGCGGTCGCCTGCGTGGACTTCGCGAGCAGGCTTGGCGCGAACTCCGTTCGACACGATGCGGCCCAGGTCGCAGGCTCGGGAGGCCAGGGCGCGTGTTTTGAAGAAGCGAGCCGCCCAGAGCCATTTGTCAATGCGCACGGCGTCCATGGTTCGATTGTACGGAACAAGTCAGCAGCTATCAGCCATCGATCCTCTTCTTCGCACCACAGAAGGGAATTGAGGAGAGCAAGCGCGTTTCCATTCGCTGGACGCTTCACGAGCATGCTCTTTGCGCTGTCATTCTTTGCGCTGTCATTCTGAGGAGCGCAGCGACGAAGAATCCGCGGTTGCTTTTCAGGTCTGTTACTCACGCATACCCAGGGTTTGGCAGGCCGATTTCACGCGACGCCGTCGCCGCAAGGGGCGAAAGACAACCGCAGATCCCTCGTCGCTGCGCTCCTCGGGATGACGGCGTCAGGTGGGCGGCGAATTTTCAGGGCAGAACCCTGGGAATTGAGGGATTCTCTTTTTGCTTCGCGCCCGCAGCTCATTGATTCCCATTCGATCCGTGCATGAGCGCGTTGTAGCGGCGCGCGTACTCGGCTTTATAGACGGCGATGGTGTGGTCGTAGCTGAGCTGCGGCGTGTTGGGTTTCATGGTCCAGCGCAGGCGAATCTCGCGCGCGGCCGCCGGCACGGAGATGGACCCTCCGTTGCACGGCTCCTTGCAGGCATAGGTGAGCGGCGCGCCGTCCACCGTGACGCTGTCGACGCGCATAAACCACGGCAGATGGACCGCGATGCTGCTGGGTGGGCGATTGAAGTGCGCATCGATGTTCAGCACGGCCTCGGACGCGGACGGCTGCGTGAGGGTGAAGCCGAGCGGGCCAAAGTACGTGGGAGCCTGGCTGACGGAGATGGTTTTCCCCTCGCCAACCCATGCGGGAGAAATGACAGAGAGCAGGTGAAGCCGATCGCCTTCTTCGCGGACCAGCATGGAGCGCAGCAGAGTGCGGTAGTCGGCCGCGAACCAGCCGTGCGGGGCCAAATCGTCGCCGAAGTCGCGATCGCCCCAGGGACGGATCTTGTACTCGAAGCCGGCGTGGGTCGAGCTGGTGTGGAGCAGGAGAGCGTAAAACTCGTTCAGCGCCTGCTGCTGATCGCCGCGGATGGTTTCGGTGAGCGTGTTTTTGATGGTGAGGTAGTGGTGCAGGTACGCGCCGTCGGCGTAGGTCATGATGCCTTCAGCGTATTTAGCCTGTGTGGCCTTCAGAGTTGCCGTCACGCGGGGATCGTGCGGATCCAGTGTTTGCTCGGGGACAACGGAGAGCAGATTGCCCCAGTCGTAGCCGCCCGGCTGACCATCGAGCGCGGGAGGAATGTAGCCGTGATGCGCAGCGGCCTGCGCGTCGAGTACCTTGAAGAACGCCTGATGGAGACTGTCGTACTCGCTCTGCCACTTCCGCGCGAGATCGGAGTGGCCGGTTTCGCTGGCCATCTGGATCGCGACGCGAAGACCGTCGAGAGCGAGGAAGTTATAGCCGGTGATGTGGCCGGGGATATTCTCGTTGTCGCGGACATCGCTGGCGGGCACGATGTGGAGCGGGTCGGCGGCGCGCGCTTTGTCGAGCCAGTCGACGGCGTGGTCGATCTGTGGGATGGCCCACTCGGCGAAGGCCTTGTCGCGCGTCATGCGGTAGTGCTGCGCGTAGGCCCAGACGGCCTCGCCCCAGCCGTCGTACTGCTGCGGCTGCGAGAGGAAGTTGCCGTCGGGCTTCTGCGATTTGGCGAAAAAGGCGAGGCACTGGCCGGCGATCGGTGAGTAGCCGGTCACGTCGTAGCTGTGCACGATGTCGCTGCCGTCGCGCAGCCAGAAGGCATGGTAGTTGAGCTTGTTGACGGTTTGGATGTAATCGGGACCGATATGGTCGAGAGCGATGAGGTCGTAGACGAGATTGGCGTAGAAGGTATCAACGGCCTTGGGTTCGGGCAAGGCGATCTGCATGCCGGCGGCGAGGATTTTGTCCCAGGAGGCGATGATCTGCGCTTCGGCCGTGTCGAATCGGACCTTGTCCATCGCGGAGATGACGGATGAATCGGCAGTGGGAACGACGGGCATCTTGAAGTCGAGCGTGTGCTCGGCGCCTGGTTGAAGGAGGGCCGAGTAGGTGACGATGCCGACGGGAGTCTCCGGCTCGGCGTGGAGACGCACGGGGTTGGCGAGGTCAGGTGTGTGCAGTTCGTGGAGCGTGAACTGGCGCGAGGCGTAGCCGGCCGAGAAGCTCAAGAGCAGACGGCCGTCGCGGAAGAAATGCCTGGCGTCGAAGGAGTTTGCCCAGTCGGGATTGAAGGGCTCGCCGATCTGGTGGTAAGCGCCGGGGAATCCGCCTTTGACGGGACGCATGAAGCGGTTATCGCCAAAGGGCGCGCCGGTGGTGGAGAGCGCGTCGTAGCGGATGCCGGTGGCGAAGATGGCGCGTGTGGCCTGATGGGCGGCGTTCTTCATCTGCACGCGGATGAAGTCTACCTGCGGCCCCGAGTCCTTTCCGTCGAGCGTGGCCGCGAAGAGCGTGAAGCGGTATTCAATACCGTCGCGGGTGAACTCGTAGTGAAGGATAGGCAGATTGCCCTGCTCCAGCGTGCGGACGCGGACGCTGGCGGGCTTGAGATCGGGTCCGGTGAAGAACATCAGTTCGCCGAAGCCGGTGCGCAGGTAGCCTTCGGGGGTGATCTCAGTGCCCGCTTCCGCACCCATCACACCGATCTCGTCTGTGGGTCGGGAGTAGTACGAGAATGGCTGACCGGGTTGGTCGATCGACGGCGAGACCATCTGCGCGCAAAGGCTGGAGGCAGGGAGAATGGCGAGCGCCAGGGCGGCAAGCGAATGAGCAGAGCCACGCAAATGGCGAATAGCGGCAGTATTCATGGAAGACGAACCCCCTCGGAAATACCGATTCAAAACGCGGTGGAAGTGCGGATGAGCAAAAGGCTTATGCGCATTCAAGAGACCATCATAAGACTAGCAGCATTGGAGCATTGGTCTGGAGGTTGTGATCGAGATCACCGGCAACGCGATTCAAATGAGCCTACACTTCTTCATCGCAGTGGGACGATCGGCTGTGAAAGAGGGGTGCAAGATGGGTGAAAGCTGTTGGAAATGCGGTGCGCGCCTCGAATCGTCGTGGAAGTTCTGTCCGCTTTGCGGAGTGGGAAGTACGCCGGAGGCTCACGAGAGCATCGAGGCGCACCGTAAACACGAGCGGGCGCCGATCCGGGGCGGGGTGAGCGGCTTCGTGATCGGCCTGATCATGGCGCCGGTGCTGATTATTTACGGAACCCTGATCTGCCTGATGGTGGGGCCGTGGATGGTGCTGGGAATCCCGATGATTATCGCAGGCATCTGCGCGCCGATCATCGGGCCGTTCGTCGCGATCAGCGCAGTGCGGGGAAATTGCCCGTGGTGCGGAGCGAAGATCGCCAGCGTGGGGCCTCTCAATGCGTTTTACTGCTATGCGTGCAGCAAACGCATCGAGGTGCGCAAGCGGGAGATCGTGCGGGCGGAGTAGGCGGCGAGCGGGCAGCTATTGGCTGGCGCAGCCGTACTACTGATCCGGCCCAAAAGATCTGCCCCACCGTGCCCCACCCTTTCCGCGCTTTTTGCGGAAAGGATGGGAGAGCACGATGCAAATCATAAGGGCCGGATCAATAAACCGCCGTACCCTCTTCATGAAAATGCCTCCAGATGCCCTCGGCGGTTCTGCGCGGGACTACGGCGGCGAGGGATTCGGTGGTGGCTTGCTGCACGTCGCGCAGGCTGCCAAAGTGGGTGAGCAGGCGCTGGCGGGTCTGTGCGCCAACGCCGGGAATGTTCAGGAGTTCTGAGTCGCGGTCACGCATGGCGCGGCGCTGGCGATGGTAGCCCACGGCGAAACGATGGCTTTCGTCGCGGATGAGCTGGATGAGATGCAGCACAGGCGAGCGGCGGTCGAGGACAATGGGCTCGTCTTCGCCGCCGTAGAGATAGACAATCTCTTCCTTTTTGGCGATGGAGGCGAGCGGCTGCGTGGTGAGCCCGAGGGATTCGAGGGCCTCGGCGGCGGCGTGCAACTGGCCCAGACCGCCGTCGATGAGGACGAGCGAGGGCATGGTGGTGGGATCTTTGGAGCGGGCATCCTCAGGGGCTGATGCCACTTTTTTATTTTGCTTGTGACCGGCGCGACTGAAGTCGTGCTCTTTCAAGGCAGATGAGGAATCGTGGTCTCCCACCCTTTCGCCTGAAGAGCGGCGAAAGGATGGGGCGCCCGTGCCATGTTCTTGTGCCGCGTCGCGGAGGCGGCGGTAGCGGCGCTCGACGACCTCGCGCATGGAGGCGAAATCGTCGACGCCGGCGACGGTCTTCACCTTGAACTTGCGATAGGCGGACTTGTTCATTTTGCCGTCTTCCCAGACGACCATGGAGGCGACGGTCTCCGCGCCCTGAATGTGCGAGATGTCGAAGCACTCGATGCGGCGCGGCAGCTCGGGCAGCATGAGCACATCGGCCAGCGCCTCCTGAATGGCTTTGCGCGAAGGCTCCAAGACGCGGAATCGTTGCGTGTAGGATTGCTTGGCATTCTGGCCCGCGAGATCGACGAGGGAACGTTTTTCGCCGCGCTGAGGCGCGACGATTTCGATTTTGTGTCCGGTACGTTCGGTCAAGAGCGCTGACAGGGATTCGCGGTCGTCGAAGTCGGCTGGGACAAGGATGGCGCGCGGGACGTAGTGCTGGTCGATGTAGAGCTGCTTGAGCAGTGCGCTGAAGACCGCACCGGCGTGGAAGGACGGTTCGGAGCTTCTCTCAGGGGCTGAAGCTCCGGTTCCTATTTCGGCGTTTGCGGCACGGCTGAAGCCGGGCCCTTTCAAAGCATCTTCCGGCGACTCAGAGGTTGGAATAGCAGCCGCAGATGCTTCGACTCCCTCCGCTCCGCTCCGGCCGCTCAGGATGACAGCTTCGGACTGTGTGCTCTCCCGATCCCTGTTCCCTGATTCCCGATCTCCGCTTTCCATCAGGCTTGGCACATCCTCCCAGAAAAACTCGCGGCGGTCGACGATTTTGCCGTTGCGCATGTGAAAGAGATTGACGGCCAGCGAGCCTTCTTCAAAGTGGTAGCCGAAGACGTCAGCGTCGTCATCCAGTTCGGCAGTTGCGATGCGCTGCTTCTCCTGCAACTGGTGCACGGTGGAGAGCTGGTCGCGCAGGCGCGCGGCGGCTTCGAATTGTTCAGCCTCGGCGGAGGCCATCATGCGCGCGGTGAGTGTGCGCTCCAGCTCGGCGTGGCGGCCTTCAAGAAAGAGCTGTGCGTCGAGCACGGCTTCCTTGTAGGCGGCGGGCGTGGTGAGGCCTTCGACGCAGGGGCCGAGGCAGCGGTGAATGTAGTACTGCAGGCAGGCCCGCGGGTGGTAGCGCGAGAGATCGATCTTGCAGCTCGGCAGGAGAAAGCTGCGGTGGATGAGCTCGACCACGCGATAGGCGAGATTGCCGGGGAAATACGGGCCATAGTAAGCGGCGCCGTCCTTGCGCAAGCGGCGCGTGACGAAGACCTTGGGGAAACGGTCGGCGAGCGTGAGCTTGACGTACGGATAGGTCTTGTCGTCGCGCAGCAGGATGTTGAAGCGCGGCTTGCGCTGCTTGATGAGGTTGTTTTCGAGGGCCAGCGCCTCGTGCTCGTTGGCCACGAGAATGTAGTCCAGGTCGACGGCCTCGCGCATCAGCGAGCCGGTTTTGGCGTTGACCTGCGAGGCTGCCAGCAGATAAGAACGCACGCGCGAGCGCAGGTTCTTGGCCTTGCCCACGTAGATGACTTCGCCTTCGGCATTCTTGTAGAGATATACGCCGGGTTGGGTGGGCAGGGCGCGAATTTTCTCGTTGAGATCCATGGTGGAGTGCGTACGTGCAACCGACTTCTAGGATAGCGGGACCGGCGCTTCACCGCGGAACCAGCGCGGTTGTGCCGATCCGCATCGGGAGATCGAGTGGGTCTCGCGTGCCGTCCTGAGCCTGCCCCCGTGCATCTGTCCGGAAAGGCGTGACGTAAAGATCTTGCAAAATGAACCAGGCTTTATTTCGACAGGATCGGCAAGATGAATCGAACTTCATCAAAAAAAGTTTACGGTTTCACTGCTTCGACCTCCAAGGAGCGCTGCTGGCAGGCGTCTTCGCGGTGAAGATTGAAGACGAGCCGTTACAAGGTAATCCTTACTAAATCATGTAAAAATTACACTGTTCTTCGAGTGGCGATGCGTCAGGGGAAATAAATAAGTGTTTATATATGAATAAGATAAGATAATTTTCCTGATTGGGCTGTGGCGTGCTAGTTCACCAAGCGAGTGATGAGCGCCTTATTGCCGGGAATTAGCAGATCCACCTGGCAGGGGACGGAAAGGTGAAGACAATGATGAGCGATCGATGGGGAGTGGCACTAACAACCGCGGCGCTGTTTGCGTTAGGGGTGACGGGATGCGCCACCAAAAACTACGTGCGTACACAAACGGCGCCAATCATACAGCATACCGATCAACTGGATCAGAAGACTTCAGAAAATAACCGGCAGATTCGCGATGTGGATACTCGGGCGCAGGCGGGCATCAGCAAGGTGCAGAGCTCGGCAGATGCGGCCAGCCAGAGTGCGCAGAACGCGAAACAGTCAGCGGGCCAGGCCGAGGTGGCGGCGAACGATGTGGAGCACCGCGCAGATACGCTTGGCAGCGTGGTGGCGGGATTGGATAGCTACCGCGTGATTTCGAAGGCTTCGGTCACGTTTGGCTTCAACAAAGCGGTGCTGACCGCGGACGACAAGGCTCAACTGGATAGCTTCGCTGGCCAATTGAGCTCGATGAAGAGCTACATTCTTGAAGTGACCGGTGGGACCGACTCGACGGGGCCCGCGCAGTACAACTACGACCTGAGCCAGCGCCGCGCGGAAGCGGTGGTGCAGTATCTGGCAACGAAATACAACATTGCGCCGCACCGGTTCTATCTGATCGGTATCGGCAAGGATCAATACGTGGCGTCGAACTCGACTGCGGAAGGACGCAAGGAGAACCGGCGCGTCGAGGTGCAGGTGCTGACAAACATGGGCAACGGCAGCACGACGAGCGGAACGCCAACATCCAACTAGACGGCGCCCGTACTCAGCGGACGGGACAAAGTTGAAGCAGTTGAAAAAGTGGAAGGAACGAAGGGCAGATCATCCGCGAGGGTCTGCCCTTCGCGTCATTTGGGCGTAGATGGAGGGCGGAGGGGCTTTTTATGGAAGTGTCAGGCGGCCGTGAGGCGCTTGAGCTTGATGCGGCCCGCAGGAACCTGTGCCAGATCGTAATGGGCTTGCTGAGTGATCCAACTTGCCGCACTGCCCCCGAAGACCTGTGAAAGCCTGATCGCCATCTCTGCCGAGATCCCACGCTTTCCGTTTACAAGCTCGGAGAGGGTTGTGCGCGTTACGCCGAGGGCCTGCGCGGCCTGCGTGATTGTGAGGCCGAGGGGTTCGATGCACACGGCCAGAACGACGGTCCCAGGGTGGGGTGGATTTTTCATCGGCATGGCGAAATCTCCTCAGTGGTAGTCAAGATAATCGACGTTCTCTGCGTTGCCTTCAGCAATACGAAAGATCACGCGCCAATTCGCTCGTACTGTTACGGCCCAGAACTGCCTGTATTCACCTTTGAGAGCGTGCAGGTAAAACCCGGGGAGGTTCATATCCTCCGGCGAAGCCGCCGCGTCCAGGCGGGCCAGAATATTTCGAAGTTTCGGAACGTGCTTGACCAGAACACCGCGCGCGTCGTCCTCTTCGTAAAGGCGCTTCAAGCCCTTGTGACGAAACGAACGAATCATGCCGAATCGTAATTCGTTACGTAACGCATGTCAAGATTCAATCATGAATGGAAGGTTCAATCGCAAGCTGCTTCACGTGTTCCGCGCGGACTTCGCTGGCGGTGAAGAGGCGCAGAAAGGGCGCGGGAGCGGCTGCCGATTCGACGGCGGGCCGGCCGTGGGCCTCCTCGCGCTCGACGATGCAGACCACGGCGGCGACCTTCATGCCGGCCTCTTTCGCGGCCTCGATGGCGGCGATGGTGGAGGCGCCGGTGGTGCAGACGTCATCGACGATGACGACGCGCGCGCCTGCGCGGCAGAAGCCCTCGATGCGGCGGCCGGTGCCGTGGGCTTTCTCAGCTTTGCGGACAAGAAAGCCGTGGAGAAGTGGCGCCTCAGGATGCGACTGCGCGCGCCAGGCGCTGGCAGTGGCAACGTTGGAAACGATGGGATCTGCGCCCATGGTGAGGCCGCCGACGGCTTCGGCTTCGATTCTGCTGGCTTCGAGCAGTTCCAGAATGGCGTGACCGGTGAGGCGTCCGCCCTCGGCGTGGAGCGTCGTGGTGCGGCAATCGATGTAATAGTCGCTTGTGCCGCCGGAGGAGAGCTTGAACTGGCCGAGTCTGAAGCTCGTGCGCGCGAGGAAGGTGAGAAGTTGCTGGGCGTGGGATTTGTTGGGCATCGAGATGATTGTAAGGCAACAGGCAACAGGCAACAGGGAACAGGCAACAGCATTCCGTGGTAGCTTGAATCAACAACTAACACTGCATGGAGAAAGTAATGGGAACCTCTTTCAAGGATCTCGTCGTATGGCAGCGGGCAATTCAGTTGAGCCTGATGACTTACAAACTTACCTCATCGTTCCCTGAGTCTGAACGGTTTGGTCTGACGAATCAAATGCGTCGAGCGTCCGTCTCGATTGCAAGCAACATCGCGGAGGGATATGGAAAGTCGAGTAAAGGCGAGTATCTCCTCTATCTTGGTCACGCACGAGGGTCGAATTTCGAAGTGCAAACGCAGCTTGTTCTCGCCGAAGAACTTGGCTTTGGAAGCGCCACGGCGCGCTGTGCTGTCGACAACCTCTCTCAAGAGGTAAGCCGGATGCTGGTCTCACTAATGAGGAAACTCGGGAGCGCAAAATAATCTATCCATTCCTCTTCCTTTCCCTATCGCTGTTCCCTGTTGCCTGTTCCCTGTTGCCTGTTTCTTCACATCTTGTTGAAGTGCCGAAAACCGCCGGTGGCGATCAATTCCACGAAGAAGATGAGAAAGTTGTAGCTGGCGTGGACCAGCGTACTGGCGGCGAGGGATCGAGTCATGAGGCGCACTGCGCAGAGAATCAGGCTGATGACGATGAGCAGAAGAAACGGCCCGAGCGAGTGGCCCTGCTGTGCGATGTGAAGCAGGGCGAAGGGAATGCTGGTGGCGATGGATCCGATGATCATCGCAGGCAGGGACCACCGCGGATGGCCGCTTGCGTCGAGAGAGCGTGGAGGCGTGCCTTTGATCGATTCGGCCGCCCAGTCGCAAGCCGTGCAAAGCGCGGGCAAAAGAAAGCCACGGAAGAGCATTTCTTCAAAAAACGGCGCCAGGGAGATGCCGAAAGCAAACATCATCCAGGCGGCGCCGGGGGATCGGATCATCTTTTCAATGGGGGCGTTGGCGGGGCCCGGCATGAGGATCTGGTCCAGGATGGCGAGGCCGAAGCAGGTGAAGGCAGTGGCTTCCAGCATCCGGAAGCGGGAGCGCACCGCATCGGCACGCCATTGCAGTCCCTGAAAGTAGCCCTCATTCCAGAGCAGAGGGAAGGCGATCAGGCCAAAGCCGAAGGTGGTGAAATAGAGGACGATCTCGCTGATGAGATTCAGGCCGACGTCGGTGGCAGCTTTTGCGGAAAGATGCCAGCCGAAGAGGTGAAAGTGTGAGGCAAGACCGAGCGCCAGCGCCAGAATACTCAGGGCGACAAGAATCAGCAGCAACAAGAGCATCAGATGGCCGAAGTGCGGGATGCGCACGGGGCGGCGAACCGTCGGCTCCATGTAGGACTGGAAGAGCGGCCGCTCCGGTATCGATGGCGGAAGCTCCGTGACGGCGGACGGCTGCGGGGCGGATGCGGCAATGCTCTCAGCGAGCGGCATGTGTGCATCGGATGGCTGTTCAGCCAGATCGAATGGCGCCGCTGCGCGACCTTCGTTGGATTCATTGGCCGGCGCAACCAGAGGCTCGCGCAGTTCGTCCTCGGGAATGTTTGTCATCAGCGTTCTTTCCGGGTCTTTCTAGGAGAGCTTGCCACATTCGAGCCTTTTTGTCGCGCGCGCCTGGCGCGGGAGCGTGTGGCAGCGGCTGGATCGGGCTCAGCGCCGGACGGCGCGGAGCCATTGGAGTCTGCTTTTGCAAGGTTGGATGTGGCGGTGAGATCCTCGTCGGAATCCGTGGGCGCCAGGCGGCCGTTGGTGGACTTGTAATAGCGTTTGAGGAACTGGCCAGTGTAGGAGTCGGGCGTGGCGGCGATCTTTGCGGGGCGGCCTTCGCCAACGATGCGCCCGCCTTCTTCACCCCCCTCGGGACCAAGATCGACGATCCAGTCGGCGTTGCGAATGACGTCGAGATTGTGCTCGATGATGACGACCGAGTTGCCGAGATCGGCGAGCCGGTGCAGCACTTCGAGCAGCTTGTGCACATCATCGAAGTGCAGGCCGGTGGTAGGCTCATCGAGCAAGTACAGTGTTTTGCCGGTCTGACGCTTGGAGAGCTCGCGGGCGAGCTTCATGCGCTGCGCTTCGCCACCCGACAATGTGGTTGCGCTCTGGCCGAGGTGAATGTAGCCCAAGCCGACATCGACGAGCGTCTGCAGCTTCTGGCGGACTTGTGGAACGTCCGCGAGCAGCGGCAAGGCGTCTTCGATGGTGAGGTCGAGCACGTCGGCGATGGAGTGGCCGTGGAACTTGACGGCCAGCGTCTCCTGATTGTAACGGCGGCCGTTGCAGATCTCGCACTGCACGTAGACATCGGGCATGAAGTTCATTTCAATGCGGCGCTGGCCGTCGCCCTGGCAGGCCTCGCAGCGTCCGCCGGCGACGTTGAAGCTGAAGCGGCCGGGCTTGTAGCCGCGTTCGCGCGACTCGGGCAGCATGGCGAAGAGATCGCGGATGGGCGAAAAGACGCCGGTGTAGGTGGCGGGATTGGAGCGGGGCGTGCGGCCGATGGGTGACTGATCGATGCGGATCACCTTGTCGATCTGGTCGGCGCCGGTGAGATTGTCGTGGGCACCGGGCTCTTCGCGCGAGCCGTAGATGGACCTGGCAAGCGAGCGGTAGAGGATGTCGTTGACGAGGGTACTTTTGCCGCTGCCGCTCACGCCGGTCACGACCGTCATCACGCCGAGGGGAATGCGCAGGTTCACGTCGCGGAGGTTGTGTTCGCGCGCGCCGGTGATGGTAAGCCACTTGCCGCTGAGGGGCCGTGGCTGTTCGCGCTGCAGCATGGTGGCCACGCCGCTCAGATAGCGGCCTGTGAGCGACTGGGGACACGCCATGATTTGCTCAGGCGTGCCCTCGGCGACGACAATGCCGCCGAGACGGCCGGCGCCGGGTCCAAGATCGAGCACATAGTCGGCATGACGGATAGTCTCCTCGTCATGCTCCACGACGAGGATGGTGTTGCCGAGGTCGCGGAGTTTTTCGAGAGCCTCGATCAGGCGGTTGTTGTCGCGCTGGTGCAGCCCGATGGAGGGTTCGTCGAGGACGTAGAGCACGCCGCGCAGGCGTGAGCCAATCTGCGTGGCAAGACGGATGCGCTGGCCCTCGCCGCCGGAGAGCGTGGCGGCGTTGCGGTCGAGCGAGAGATAGCTGAGGCCGACGGCGCAGAGAAATTCGAGGCGCTCGGCGATCTCGCGGCGGAGGCGCTCGGCGATGAGAGCCTCGCGCTCAGTGAACTGGAAGTTGATGGCCGCTGAAAGCGCGCGATTGAGCGGCAGGGCGGTGAAGTCGGCGATGGAGAGACCACCGATCCTGACGGCCAGAGACTCCGGGCGCAGGCGCTTGCCCCGGCACACCGGACAGGGCGCCGCGGACATGTAGCTCATCATGTACTCGCTGTAGCTGTCGCTGCGAGATTCTTCCAGATTGTCGCGGAGGTAAGCCAGAATGCCGCTGAAGCCGGCGCGCGGCGCCTCGCCTTTAGCTGGGCCGTAAACCAAAATATGCTGCTGCTTTGGCGGAAGATCTTCAAATGGAACTTTGAGATCGATCTTGTAACGGTCCGCAGCGAGGTGGATGAGTTTGATGAGATATTGCGAGGCCGAGCCGGGACCAAGGCCGCCATCAAGCAGCGGCTTTGACCAGTCTGTGATGACCTTGGCCGGGTCGAAGTCGTAGAGCGAGCCCAGTCCGTGGCAGTTGGGGCAGGCGCCGAAGGTGGAGTTGAAGGAGAAGCTGCGCGGCTCCAGTTTCGGCACGTCGAGCCCGCAGTCGGGGCAGGCCATCGATGAGGAGAACAACTGCTCGTTGCCGTCGTTGAAAGCGATAAGGACGAGACCGCTGGCCAGTTGCAGGGCCTTCGCGACGGCTTGGCCCAAACGCGCTTCAATGGAGCGCTTTTCAACGGGGAGCTTTCCTGAAGAGGCCGTGACTTGTTGATTTCCTTCCCAGACCCCCAATGGCGAGGCCCCCGAAGCGCTCACTGTTACGGGTTTCAGCAGCACGCGGTCGACGATGGCTTCGATGGTGTGATTTTTGCGCTTGTCGAGCTCGACGGACTCGGAGAGATCGCGGATCTCGCCGTCTACACGCGCGCGAAAGCCTTGGCTGTCAAGCTGATCCAGCAAATCCTTAAACTCACCCTTGCGGCCGCGCACGATGGGCGCCATGACGGTGACGCGCTCGCCCTGGCCGAGTTCGACAATTCTTTGCACAATTTGCTCGGCGGTCTGTCGGGTGATCGACCGGCCGCAGTTGGGGCAGTGGGGCATGCCTACCGAGGAGTAGAGCAGGCGCAGATAGTCGTAGATCTCGGTGATGGTGCCGACGGTGGAGCGGGGGCTGCGGCTGGTGGTCTTCTGTTCGATGGAAATCGCTGGGCTGAGGCCCTCGATCGAGTCCACGTCGGGGCGCTCAATCTGGTCGAGAAACTGGCGCGCGTAGGCCGAGAGCGTTTCCACGTAGCGGCGCTGGCCCTCGGCGTAGATGGTGTCGAAGGCGAGCGAGCTTTTGCCCGATCCGGAGAGACCGGTAACGACGGTGAGCGCGTTGCGGGGAATGCGCACGCTGATGTCGCGCAGGTTGTGCTGGCGCGCCCCGCGCACCGAGATGTGCGTGATCGGCATGATGGGACTTCGGGACTACGGGTTATGGAACTACGGAACGGAGAATCTGCGAGAGGTCATCAACGAGCCTTTCACCCGTTCGTCCCCTCGTGATCGAACTGGCGGGTTCCGTGCGGGTTTGTGGCGCGGCGCACTGTGTCGCTGTGCCCCATGAGGTATTCTATTTGGCAACAGAAAAGAGGGTCAACGAGGCGCGGAATCCGCGACAATATGCCCGAAATCTGCGACAATCTCAAAAAAGCGCGTTGAACGTGAACGGCAGAGCCGAGACGCAGCGTGCGGGCCGCGGAAGACGCGGCATAAGATCAAGAGGCGGACGGAATGACAAATTGGCTCGACTTGTTGATGTTGGTGCTGGCGTCGCTGGGCGCTCTGGCATTTGGCATTCTGGCTGCTTACGCAATTCTGCGCGCGGGCTTTGCGCTGATGCGCGCGCCGCAGCGCCGGCCCCTCGTCAAGACCCATCCGCAGGTTGCGCGGATCTCGTAAGTCCACTCTGGTTCATCAATTCTGCTGATTTTACTGGTTGTTTGGCTGCTGCTGCTGCTGCGTTTGTATCATTTGCTGGCGATACTGCGGCGTCTGCTGTGGCGTGCGCACAGGAACGGGCGGCAACGGGGCATTGCCGGGAACGCCGATTCCTGGAAGCGCGTACGGCTGCGGCACCTGATTGGAGATCTGCTGCTCATCCTGGTTCGATTCGCTGTTTGCGGGCGTGCTTGCGCCAGAAGGCTGCGCCGATCCGGTTGGGCGCCCGCTGAGGACGATCCGCCGAGGCGCTCCGCCGCCCAGATCGCCAACCATGAGGATGTTGTAGCCGGAGCCTTCGAGAAGCTTGTTGAGCACCTCGCGCGCCGGGCCGGGGCCATAGGCGCCAAAGATGCGCTCATCCGCGCCCATCCCCTCCACTTTCGCGCCGGTCTTGAGCGCAACCTCACCGAGAATCTGATCGAGGCTGGAGTTGGAAGCCTGGATGAAGAGACCGCGGCTGTCCCAGACAACCGAGGCATCGGTGGGCTTTTTGTTTGCCGGCCAGTCGGGGATCTTCGGCGCCGGGGGCGCGGGCGGCGCTGCGGGCTTAGCCTCCTGGGCTGCGGGTTTTGCCGCGGCGTGCTTGCGGCGCGTGCGGGAATGCATGGCGCGGTGCGTATGCGAGCGCATGGCCGGAGGCGTGGCCGGGCGAGCGGGAGCCTGGGTGGAAGTTTTGGCCGTCTGCGCGGCAATGACAATCGCAAAGAGGAGTGGCAGAGCGAAGGATGCCGCGAGGATTGCGCGCAATCCTCGCATGGCCGCGCGGAGGCCACGGCGCGCGAGGGTGTGGCTCCGGGATTTTGGCGGCTGCGGCGCGAGGGTTCGCATCCGAATCGGCTCCTTGCGGCGGGGCGCGGCAGATCGACGCGCCGCGATTCCTTGCCGCTTACTGTACTAGACTAGCAGTGGCCGGTAGACGCTCGCCGATCGGGTGCTGCGGCCGTCGAAATTGAGAGATTGTCGGGGCGGAGAGGATGAAATTGGGAGTGAGCGTACGGTGGATGATTCCGATCATTTTGGCTTTGCTGCTGACGCCGTGGACCGTTTGGGCGTCAAGTTGCACCTCCGAGCCCGAGATGGGCTCCCTCGATCGCGATGCGCTTTCGGCGATCATCACCAAGGTGGCGAATGCTGTGATTGCGCAGGACGACTCCACGCTTCAGTCTGTGCTGCTGCCGCAGGAGGCTTCGGCGTGGGATGGAATCCGCGGTGCGGTTGACAATGCGGGTCCGCTGCTGAAGGGCGGGCAGTTCGTGTTGCGCAACCTCTATCTGCTGGATGCGAGCGACCAGACCTCGCCCCAGAACACGCAGTTCTTCTGCTCGAACCCCGCGGGGTCGATGACCATCACCATCAACATGAACGCTCTGCCGCCGGGGCGCTACGCAGTGGCGCTGGCCGATGCCAAGGGCGCGCCAATGGCAGGGCAGATGGGCGTAATTCTGGCATGGGATAACGCGGCGACCGCGTGGAAGCTGGCCGGGTTGACGATCCGCCCCGGCGCCCTCGATGGGCACGACAGCGTCTGGTACTGGGTGCGCGGGCGGGAGCTGGCCAAGGCTGATCCCTGGAGCGCATGGTACAGCTACGACGCCGCGCATTTTCTCTCGCTTCCGATCGATTTTCTGACCTCCCCGAATCTGGAAAAGATGCACCATGAGCAGTCGCTCATCCAGCCCTCGCCGCAGAGCGCGTTTCCTCTCTCGCTGCCCGATGGGAGCCGCACCTGGAAGATCGAGGATGTGGCATTCGACCCGTCGCTGGTCCAGCCGGACCTCGCCGTGGTGTACGAGTCGACTGGCGTCACCGATCCGGCGGCGCTGCGCACCGAAGCTACGGCGGTGCTGAGCGCGTTCCTCAAGGCGCAGCCGGGCATTCGCGCGAACTTCCACGGGCTATGGGCGTATGCCGACAAGGATGGCAAGCGCACGGCCGTGATTGAGCTGCCGATGACGCAGATACCGTAGAGGCAGGGAATATTCCCTGCTCCCTTGTCAACAAAAGGTTCGAAGGATTAGCGCGCATGATTGATTTACGTTCCGATACTGTGACCAGACCAACGGCGGAGATGCGTGCGGCGATGGCCGCAGCGGAAGTGGGCGACGATGTGTATGGCGAAGACCCCACCGTGAATCTGCTCGAAAAACGCGCGGCGGAGATCTTTGGCCGCGAGGCTGCGCTGTTTGTGCCCACGGGCACCATGGGGAACCAGATTGCCATCCGCCTGCTGACACAGCCTGGGCAGGAGGTGATTGCCGAATCGCGCGCGCACATTCTCGACTTCGAGATGGCGACCACGGCGGTCTTCTCTGGCTGCCTGATCCGCGCTGTGCCTGCCGATGGTGGCATTCTGACCTGGAGACAGATTGAGGCTGCGATCGTTCCCGCAGGGCCATTTCGCGCGCAGACGGGGCTGATCGAGATTGAGAACACGGCAAACCTCGCCGGCGGGCGCTGCTCGCGCCTCGATGTTTTGGACGAGATTGTCGCCGGAGCGAAAGATCGCAAGCTCCCGTTGCATCTTGACGGGGCGCGCATCTTTAACGCAGCCGTAGCGCTGGGCGTGGATGTGAAGACGCTGACGCGCGGCTTCGACACGGTGATGTTTTGCCTGTCGAAGGGACTGGGGGCGCCGGTGGGTTCGATGCTGGTGGGTTCGGCGGAGCGGATGGCGTGGGCGCGGACTCTGCGCAAGTGCCTGGGCGGCGGCATGAGGCAGGCGGGTGTGCTGGCCGCAGCCGGTCTGATCGCGCTTGAGGATGGGCCGAAGCGCCTGGCTGAAGACCATGCCAATGCGCGGCTGCTGGCCGAGGCGCTGGATGCAATCGAGGGCGTGGCGATCGACTGCAAGTCGGTTGAGACCAACATTGTGATCTTTCGTTTGAAGGCGGGCAAAGGCGCGCCGGAACTGGTTGCGCGGCTGAAGGCGCGCGGCGTGCTGGCCAGCGCGTTCGGCGCGGACGCGATTCGATTGGTGACGCATCGCGATGTGAGCCGCGAGCAGTGTATCGACGCGGCTGGAGCGCTGAGCGAGGAGATTGGGGCGGCTGGTTTGAAGTAGAGAAACCCGGCAATGGCAAAGGCCCAGTCTCCTGTGCGGGAGACCGGGCCTTTGCATTCTGGCTGGAGCCGTTTAGAAGAGGTTCCAGAGCGACTGGTTGTAGACCGCGTGATGGAACTGCACCTCGGAGCCCTTAACGATGGAACCGAGCTCGCGGGGCGAGCGGTTGGCAACGGCCTGCTTCAGGTCGGCGTAGCGGCCCTGCACGTCGGCGCCCAGAATCTCGGCAATCCACTTTGAAGCCTTGAAGTCGTCGATCGCGGTCTGGATGTTGTCGGGCAGATAGCGGCCGCCGGCGCGCAGATCCTGCGCCTTCGAGATCGTGCCGTCGACGCCGGTCTTGAAGATGGAGTAGAGAGCCAGGTAAGGATTGGCATCGGGCGCAACCGCGCGCACCTCAGTGCGCATGGAGCGGTGGTTGCCGATGGGCACGCGGACCATGGCGCCGCGATCCACTGCCGAAGCGCGAATCTGGTTCGGAGCTTCGAAGTGCGGATCGAGACGGCGATAGGCGTTCACGCTGGAATTGAAGATGAGGCAGAGGTCGAGCGCGTGGGTGAGGATGCGATCGAGGAAGTCCCAGCCGAACTTGGAGAGATTTTCCTCGCCCTTTTCGTCCCAGAACAGGTTGGTCTTGCCCTGCGAGACGGAGACGTTGGTGTGCATGCCGCTGCCGTTGACGCCGACAACAGGCTTGGGCAGGAAGCTGGCCGTGTAGCCCATGTTGGCGGCTATCTGGCGGCAGAGCAGCTTGTAAAGCTGGATCTGATCGGCCGCGGCCACCACTTCGGAGTAGCCGAAGTTGATCTCGAACTGGCTGGGAGCCACCTCGGGGTGGTCCTTCTCGTTCTGGAAGCCCATGGCGCGCTGAACCTCGGCCGCCGTGTCGATGAACTGGCGCAGGGGATCGAGGGGCATTACATGGTAGTAGCCGCCGTTATTGATGAACTCGAACTTGCCGGTCTCGTGGTAGCGCTGTTCGGCGCCTTTGCCCGCGAACAGAAAGCCTTCAATCTCGGTGGCGGCATTGAGAGTGTAAGTCTTTTCCTTGAACAGCTTATCGGAGTAGTTCTTGAGCACGCCGCGCAGATCGCCCGAGTAGGGTGTGCCGTCCTTGTCGATGACGTTTCCGAAGACCAGCACCTTGCCGGTGCCGAAGACGTCTGCCGGCACCCAGTAGAAGGAGGCCCAGTCGATGCCCAGGCGGAGATCGCTCTCCTTCTGCGCTGTAAATCCGCGGATTGAAGAACCATCGAAGGTCAGGTTCTCATAGGAGCCGAGGAGAAATTTCTTGTCGTAGTCGAGCAGGTGGAGGCGGCCCTCGAGATCGGAAAACAGCACGGTGACGGCCTTGATGCGCTTTTCGTCGGCGAGGTATTTCAGGCGTTTTTCGCGAATCTCATCGTCGGAAACGCGGTTGATGCGGTCGCTCTTGGCTTGCAGATTCAGTGTTTCCAGTTCCTCATAGGGGAGAGCTAGAAAGTTCCGATACTCGGTGGACATGGATCTCCTTTCGTGGGCGCGATGCAGTTGTGGGCACTCTTATGAAGAAATCCTAGAACTCTCGGTATAAGGATTTCATGAAGATTCTGGGATTAGAACGAAGCCCTTGACGCTCAACGGCTGTGGGCGATCAGGAGCATCAGCAACAGTATAACAACGGGAATAAGGGCCAAGCCGCCGTAATAAAGCATCTTGCGGGCCCGCGGGGATCTGCGCTTCTGCCAGTCGCGGGCCTCGGTGCGGTCCTCGACGCCAACCTGCTCAGGATGCTCAATATCGTGGAGGAACTCCTCGGCGCGGGGGTAGCGGTTTCTGGGGTCGCGTTCGAGGGCGCGATAAAGAATCTCTTGCAACTGGGGTGTGACTTCAGGGTTGGCGACGCGCGGCGGAACGGGGTGGTTGAGCAGGCGGTCGTTCATGGCGACCAGCGGCGTGGGGCCGGAGAACGGCAGTTTGCCGGTGAGCATCTCGTAGAGAATCACGCCCATGGAGTAGATGTCGCTGCGCTGGTCGCCGCGCTTGCCCTTGACCTGTTCCGGAGAAATGTAGTCGGGTGTGCCAAGGGCGGTGGTGAAGTTGGCATAGGTGAGGCGGTGCGCGGAGGTGTCGCCGGCGATGCCGAAGTCGATGAGCTTGATGTGGTCGTGGCCGTCGACGAGGATGTTTTCCGGTTTCAGGTCGCGGTGCACGACGCCGTTGGCGTGAATGTAAGCCAGCGCCTCCAGCACGCTTTTGGCGATGCGCAGGGCGCGGTCGCTCGGGATGCGTCCCTCCTCGGTATCGCGGCTTTCATCGAGGATGCGGCGCAAAAGGCGCCCTTCGCACCACTCCATGACCATGTAGACGCGGGAGTGTTTATCGCCGCCGTAAACGCGCATCACGTTGGGGTGGCGAAGCCGCTCGCCGATGGCCGCCTCGCGCTGGAAGCGGTCGTTGAAGAGCGGATCGGCTTCCATGTCGGGGTGGGGAATCTTGAGGGCCACGGTGCGGCCGTCGCGCGTGTCGGTAGCGCGGTAGATGGTGGCCATGCCGCTGCGCGCCACGGCTGCGTCGATGCGGTAGGAATCGAGTTGTGTGCCGGACTCCAGCGGGTCGTAAAAACTCATCGGGCGCAGCGCTCCATCGAGGTACTTTTAACTGTATCGGAAATTAAGCCGGGCGGAGTAAGGGTTTTGTAAGGAGTAGCCGTTGGAAGCAACTGCGGATTCTTCGACCTCTTCCGCGGCGCTCCGGTCGTTCAGGATGACGGGGCAACCCACGCACGGAGTTTCAGCACTGACCCTATGCCGGTAGACGATACGGCCGTCCGCGGTACATGCCGACCTGCTCCACTGTGCGGATGCGTATGACCAGTGCCGTTGTGTTGTCGCCGCCGTCGATCTCAACGCCGCGAGCCACGAGTTCGCGGGCGATCTCGGCGGCGTCTTTTTTCTGTGAAGCGATGGCGGCGATTTCAGTTTCCTTCATCTCGTCGTGCAGACCATCGGTGCACAGGACGAACACGTCACCGGGCTGGATCGTGAGGGAATTTATGTCGGGCGAAACGAACATTTCGGTTCCGACGGAGCGAATGAGCACGTGGCGCGAGTCGGAGGCGGCAATCTCATCGGCGGAGATGAGGCCCATCTTGCGCTGCTCATTGACTAGCGTGTGATCCTGCGTGATCTGCCGCGCCAGGCCATTTCTGACCAGGTAACAGCGGGAGTCGCCGACGTGTGAGACGACAGCCTGGTCGTAGCGCAGGGCGCAGGCGACAACGGTGGTGGCCATCTTTTGGCCGTGATGCTCAGGCGTGAGGGCCAGATCGTGCACGGCGGTATTTGCGCGCTCGATCAGGCGCGGCATCAGGCTGGCGAGCAAGGAGCCGGGCTGCGCTTTGGCGAATCCATCGGTGAGGACGCGGACGGCTGTGGCTGAGGCAATTTCGCCGAGGTCCAGGCCGCCCACGCCGTCGGCCACCACAAAAAGAAAACCGTGCGAGCGGGCCTGCTGGCGCGATGCCGGGACAAACGACCCGCAGGAGTCCTCATTGTTGGTGCGGACCTTGCCGAAGTCGCTTGCCTGGCCGAACTGTACGTCTAACATCTAAAGCCGCCGTATCCAATCTTGCACCGTCATCCTGAAGGAAAGACGCCCCAGGCGTATTTCTGCCTGGGGGGTGGTTCGTGCAGGATAACAGCCGACATGGTTTGAGGAGCCAATTGCGCAAGCAAGCTACGAGAGTTGCTGTTTTGCCGTCACCAATGCCGCTCTGCCCTTCGACTTCGACGACCGGATGAAGTACACCGCGCCATAGAGGCCCCAGACGGCCGAGATGCCGAGAGCGGTTAAGGGTTCCATCTTGGTGCCCAGGTTAAAGAACGGTCCGATGACGTAGAACGCCATGCAGGTAAGGTTGGCGATGAGACCGAAGCCCGGAATCAGGTAATGCTTCAGGATGTTCTTGTCGTGGCGCTCGGAGTAAGCGACGATACACAGCAGGCAGCTTAACCCGTAGAGGATGAAGGTGCCGAAGTTGGAGGTGAGCGTGATGGCGAGAAGCGAGTTAGGCAGCGCGGCCATCCTGGCGTGCGAGGTGTAGCCAAAGCTGGAGAAGATGTTGTGCGGCAGGGCGGCGATGGAGGCGTCGGTGGGCGCGCCGGCGTCGCCGAAGGCCAGCGAGACGGCGACACAGCCGATCACCGCCGAGATCGCGGCCAGGGTCCAGATGGCGCGCCTCGGTGAGAGCGACTCCGCGTGCAGCAAGCCGAAGTGCTCGGGAACCTCCTGATCCTTGCCCATGGCGTAGGTGACGCGGGCGCCGGTGTTCATGCAGCTCAGCGTGGTGCCGATCAGCGCCAGGAAGACGGTGACAGCCTCGGCCAGCATGAAGTACTTGCCGTGGCCCTGGCCAAGCAGTGCGTCGCCGACGATGATCATCATGTCGCCGATGGGCGCGGCGGAACTGGCGGCGCTCTGCATGGTATAGCCGGAGTTCAAGAAGTAGTTGGCGCAGAAATACTCAAACAAGTAACAGAACAATCCCTGAATCAGCAGCGATGCGATAACGGCGATGGGAATGTGCTTGGTTGGGTTCTTGGCCTCGCCGCCCATCGCGGTAACCGATTCAAAGCCGACAAGGATGAGAATGGCCACGGTGGCCTGAATGAACATCCAGCTGAATTGGTGCACGCTGACAACGGACGCGGCATTCGGGTGCGTGAGGAAGTTGCCGCTGGAGTCAGTGGTTGGATAGCTGACCGTGTATGGGACGGGCTTGCCGGATTTGTCGAGCAGCGGCAAAGGAGCGCCGTTCGCGTCGCGCAGGATGGAACTGTCCTTGGGACTGGTCGCGAACTGGTAGGAATAGGTCGACATGGACTGCGAGTCGTACTGGAAGGCCGGCGCGCCTGCCGGATGATTGGTGCGATAGCCCAGCGCCAGCACGCTGAAGACGATCAGCGCCGAGATCTGCACGATGTTGATCGCGATGTTGACGGCCGTCGAAGCGCCTGCGCCCTTCGAGGCGATCCATGCGACAAAGAAGGAGAAGACGATCGCAACCAGGCCCATAAATACCGGCCCAGGGTTGGAGCCGCTGAGAAAGTTGGGATAGAGGAAGCCGACCACGTAGCCCACAAAGATGCCGGTGGTGGCCACCATCACTCCGGGGTAGACCCAGTAGTAAAGGTGCGAGCCCCAGCCTACAACGAACTTGGCGATGCGCGCGTACTTGAAGGCTTTGTCCTTCGAGAGCATGGCCTGTTCGGCGTAGTAGTAACTGGAGCCGATGCCGGGATAGAGCTTGGAGATCTCGGCGTAGGCAACTGCCGTGGCCAGGCAGAGCAGCAGCGCGGCGAAGATGCCGATCCACATGGAGGGTGCTGTGGAAGGCTGGCCGGCAACGCCCGTGGTGGCCTGAATGTAGAAGGTGAGCCAGAGGAAGGCGCCGGGAGCGATCAGCGCCATCGCGTTGCTGGTTAAGCCCGTGAGCCCGAGTGTGGCCTGCATTTGAGGTGCTTTCGTTTCTGCCATGGGTTTTCTCCTGAATGTAGAAAAATCATCTGGCCGATCCCTGCGGAGGTCTGCGGGGAGACTGCGAAAACAACGGGGTTGGCGCATCTTCTACCGCGTACGCCGAGCTTGAGATGCAGCGTTTCCTGGTGCGAGTCCGGCCAGATGAGATACTGGCCGGCCTCGATGCATCAGCGGTATTGTGAGTCTAGCGTTCAGTTCGTGAGGACGAAATAAAGAAGCAAACGAATGACTTGCGCCGCCCTGAACTATTTCCCGGCGATGTTGTCGCCGAAGATGAAGCCGAACTCGCCCGCGGCGCGAAACTGCGTGGGCTGGGTTCCGGCCGTGCCGAAGACGGCTCCGGGGGTGTAGTTCATGGCGTGCACCACGGCAAGATCGGTGCGGAAGTAGAAGCCGCCCTTCTGGTACGTCGGCGTGACAGTGAAGCTTGTAGCTTTGCTGCCGGGGCCGTAGAGAAGATTTACATCTGGACCTCCGATTGAGCCGGAGGTTGCGATGTATTCAAAGCGCCCTGGAAGCGCAAAGCCGTGTTTGAAGGCGCGGCTGATGGAGAGCGCGCCGCCAGTTGCTGAAGATCCCTTGACCACGCCCACCTCGGTATTGGTGTGCACCTTGCCGTACTGGAAGTACGGCTGCACGATCCACGCGCCTTTGGTGTAGGTGTAGATGACCGTGTGCATGTAACCGTTGTTCTGCACCGGGGTCGCCGGAGTTTGAAAGACAGTCGCGTCAAGATTGCCCATACCATCGTAGACGAGGCTGTGCGGGCCCTTGGTGAAGGTAAGCGAGCCGCTCAGCCAGGAATAGCGGTTGGAGTAGTAACCGTCATTCCAACTGAAAGACGCAGTGAAGTACTTGCCGAGCGTCTGATTGACCTGGATGCCGTGATTGACGGCGTTTTCCTGCATCCACAAGAGGCCGCGTTCGATGTCGAAGTTTTGATAAGTGAAGGTGGATTCGGCGCCCATCAAGGTAGGTAGCGCGCCGATCTCCCAGGTAGTCGTTTTTCCGGTTGCAATCTTGGCGAAGGCCACCGGAACCGGACCGTAGAATGCCTTTACTGTATCTTGTGCGTCGAGATACGCGGCACCCAGGGTAGGCATCGTATATTCGCCGGCCTGTACGTACCACTGGAACTTTCCGTCGGCCTTCTGGATGAAGATTTCGCCGTTGCTGAGCGTCGCCTCCTTGGTGTCGTCGCCCGCGACGGGGTTGTTCTGCCCCTGCGCGTATCCGGTGACGATGCCGTTGACGGAGATCTTGCCGAAGGGACCGGCGTCAAAGACGGCCGGGGGCAGCCACTGTAACGGACCTGTGAGAACGAAGGTGGAAAGCGGCGCTGGCGCCGCGCTTGCAGCGGCAGCAGGAGGGGGTGTTTGAGCCGCTGGTGCGGGCGTTTGCGCGGCAGCCGTCATGGCGATTGCTATCGCGATTGCAGCGATCGAATCAAGGATGAGTATTGCCTTTGCATGCATCGACACGAATCCTCCAGAAAGAATGTTGTGACAAACAGAAGACAAAGTGAGATTGTGTGGGCGCATCGGCGCGCGCCCTCTTGAGCCAAGACGCGGGCCTTTTGAGGTTGCAGGGAACCACGCACGGTTACGGTTCAAATTGCTGACATTTACGCAGCAATCGATCTAGGTTCACGGGCCGTGAAAAGTGAAGCGTTCTGACATTAGTAATGCAAACAAAGCATAAGGAATCTATCAGGATCGGGAAAAAGATTTGTCTGATTTGTCGACAGAATGTGCTGGCGCCATTTACTCGCATCTTCGAGAGGCATGAATGATTCATGAAGAACCTGCTAGACTGAACTATCTCCCCTCGGGCGCAGGGCTGGGAACTCGAAGACAATTCCGTGCTGTGACAGCAACGACTTTCACGAGCTGAAGGGTGACGTGCAGACGCGGCGCTTTGTAACTTCTTTGTATCTGCGTGGCTCAGGCCGGCGCGAGACAAACGAGAATAGAAGGTGGGTGCTGGATTGACTCAGAGCTATCTTGTGCGTTCGGTTTTCGGGCCATGGCGCGCGCCCGGCTCGGCCATGCGCGTCCTGTTGTTTTCGCTCGAGACGGCTCTGGGTGCGTTGAGCGTGACGCTGCTCGCGGTGCTGGCGCATTGGTTCCATTGGCTGCTCCCCGTGGCGGCGCTTCTTTATCTGCTGGTTGTGATTCCCACGGCATTGCTGTGCGGCTTCTGGCAGGCGGCGATAGTTTCGCTCGCGGCGGTCGTGGCGCAAAGCTGGTCTTTGGCGCAGCAGCCGGATCGGGCGCTCACGGCCAATCCGGCAAGCGCCATCACGCTGGTGGTCTTCGTACTTGTGGCGCTTCTTGTGAGCAGGCTTTCGGCCCGGATCACCGAACACGCGCGCGAGGTGGAGTCGCGCGGCGGCAAGATGGAAGACCTCTATGAGTTCACACGGCAGACACTGCAGATGAATCTGCATATGGAGCCGGGGCAGCAACTGGCCGAACTGGTGCATGAAATCTTTGGTCTGGAAGCGGTCGCGGTTTTCGATGCCGATTTGCACAAGGTTTACCAGGCCGGCTATTGGAAGGTTGATCCGCGGGAGATGGCTCGGAACGTCTACTATTTCGAAACCTCGGATGACGACCGTGAGAGCGGCATCGGGCGGCGCGTGGTGCGTCTGGGAACGGCGCCGGTCGGCAGCCTGCTGGTGCGCGGCGACAGCAACCCGCTGATCAACAACGCCATTGCCTCGCTGATCGCCATCACCTTCGATCGCTATCGTGCCTTCGCCAATGAGAGCCGCATCGAGACCGAGCGCCGCACCGAACAGTTGCGCGCCACGGTGCTCGACAGCCTGGCGCACGCCTACAAGACGCCGCTGACCGCGATTCGCGCGGCTTCAACGGGGCTGGCCGAGATGGGCCGCTTATCGCCGGGTCAGGCCGAGCTGGTTTCGCTGATCGACGAACAGACAAGCCTGCTGAGCGAACTGACCACGCGCCTGCTCACCACTGCGCGCCTGGATGCGGACGATGTCGCCATCCACACGGAACGCGTCAGCGCGGGAACTCTGGTTGAAGAAGTAGTCGGCAGCCTCAAAGACCGGTTGGCCAGCATGAAGGTGGCGATCGAGATCGAAGATGAGGACCTGGCGCTGAGTTGCGACCGGCAGTTGATCGCCATGCTGCTGACTCAATATATCGACAACGCATGTAAGTATTCGAACTTTGGCAGCACCATCACCATCCGGGTTGCGCGCGCCAAGGCGGAGGTTATCTTCTCCGTGCATAGCTACGGGCCGGTGATTCCCATGGCTGACCGCGAGCGTATCTTTGGCCGCTACTATCGCTCTTCGAGTTATGCGAACCGCGCGCCCGGAACCGGGATTGGTCTTTCCGTGGCCAAGCGCGCGGCGCAGGTTCACGGTGGCTACGTTTGGGTTACGAGCGACGAGCAGGAAGGCACAGCATTCTTTGCGGCGATTCCGCTGGTGAGCCAGCGGAGCAGTGGGAACGAACGAGGAGAACAGGAGGGTTGATAACGATGCAGCCAGTGATTCGCATTCTGGTGGTGGACGATGAGCCGGCGATTCGCCGGGCGCTGCGGCCTCCGTTGATGGAGCTAGGGTTCCAGGTTGCCGAAGCCTCGCGCGGCGAAGAGGCGCTGCTGGTGCTGCGCAGCGGCAGTTACGATGCGGTCCTGCTCGACATCAACATGCCGGGCATTGGCGGAATTGAGACACTCAAGCGCATTCGCGTATTTGCGCCGCGTCTGCCGGTGCTGATGCTCACGGTGCGCGACGATGAGGAGGACAAGGTGCAGGCGCTCGAACTGGGCGCCGACGACTATGTGACCAAGCCTTTCAGCACACGGGAGTTGATTGCGCGCATCCGCAGCGCCGTGCGGCGCGTGCGTGCGCCTGCGCGGCCTGAAGATGCGCCGATCGAGGTTGGCGAGATTCGCCTCGACCCCGTCAAGCGCGTCGTGACCAGGCGCGGCGAGGCGGTGAAGCTGACGCGCAAGGAGTTCGACATTCTGTATTGCCTGATGAGCCGCGCCGGGCGCGTGGTGACCTATGCCAAATTGCTCACTGCCGTTTGGGGCGCGGAGAGTCGCGAAGAGGTGGAGTATCTGCGCACTTTTGTGCGCCAACTGCGCAAGAAGATCGAGGACGATCCCGCGCACCCCGTGTACCTGCTGACGGACGTTTATGTGGGTTACCGGTTTGCCGATGCGCTCTCGTTCCAGCCGGAGACCGCGGCGGGCGGTGGTGAGACAGAGGATGCGAGCAAGGCGGGAGAAGATGTGTAGCGGCAGGCAGTACGCGTGTTTCTCGTGAAGCCACGCGCTTCCCGGCTCTTGAACGAGAGCCTGGAAGCACGTGTTTTGACAGGTCCACATCCCAAGGCGCGGGCCGTTGACTCGCGGCGCAAGTTCCGCTTTCCTTGCACGTCTATTCGTCGTAGTGCAGGAGGCTGAAGACGTCGTACTCCTTGAAGCGGTCGCGGCCCTTGAGGAAGTCGAGCTCGACGGCAAAGCCGAGGCCGGAGATTACGCCGCCCAACTGCTTGACGAGCTTGACGGTCGCTTCCATGGTGCCGCCGGTGGCGAGCAGATCGTCGACCAGGACAACATTCTGGCCCGGCGTGATCGCGTCCTTGTGAATCTCCAGCGTGTCGGTTCCGTACTCCAGGTCGTAGGAGACGCGAGCGACGGGCGCGGGCAGTTTCTTTGGCTTGCGGACGGGAACAAAGCCGGCATTGAGGCGATAGGCCAGCGCCGGGCCAAAGATGAAACCGCGCGCCTCGATGCCAAGCACAATATCGACCTTGCGCTCGATATAGTGCGCGGCCAGAGCGTCGATAAGCTGCGCAAAGCCCGTCTTGTCCTTGAGCAGCGTGGTGATGTCGTAAAAGAGAATCCCCGGCTTGGGAAAATCGGGCACGGTGCGGACCAGTTTCTTGAGTTCCTCTACATTGACGGGCTTGGTGGTTTCAGACATGGCAGTCGGTTGCTCCTCGGTCGCAGGTTTTCATGTGTCAGGTTTCAGGTGTCAGTTTAACGCAGTGCGGTACGGGATGCTCCGCTCGAACTGGAGTTTGCGACCTGCGGCGAAGATTTGGGACTGACCCCTGACCACTAAAACCTGCCTTCACCACGCGCCGTCGATGCGGAACGACGAAAGGCTCTCGGCTTCGCTTTCGTCGAGGGTGTGTTCAATGACGCGATCGACGCGGCTGCCGCGCGGGCCGCGCTTGAGGCTCAAGCGCAGTTCGTGGAGATCGCCGGGATCGCCGGCGGCGACCACTTCCACGTCGCCATCCTCGGTGTTGCGCACCCAGCCGCGCAGGTCGAGCTCGCTGGCCTCGCGCTCGACAAACCAGCGGAAGCCAACACCCTGCACACGGCCTTGAATGAGGAAGTGAAGGACCATGTTGGCCAGTTTTGCAGATGAGCGTGAGGGGGCGCAAGCACGAAGCAGGCCGACGAGCCGGTGGTTTGCAATACGGCAATTGCGCAGTTCA
>JBMFHB010000020.1:0-47002 GCA_049977045.1 Occallatibacter sp. | reverse complement strand
GAGCCAATCGTGAAGCGAAGGGGGAAACAGAAGCGTCTGATCAACCGTGTCCGCAAGGAAGTTCTGGCCCATGGCTCTAACTTAAAACAGAATCCGTCGCCCACGCTGTAGGCGCCGTCACAAATCTATGCCCGACAGGCTCCTAGAACACCCTGTAGCTCAAGCCGGCGCTGGCGCCATAGGGCCAGATCGTAGAGGGTACTACACTCCACCGCTGGTACTCGAAGTCGAAGGGGCGCAGAGTGAACTTCCGGTTCAGCCGGTAGTCCACGCCGCCGCCGAAGGTAAGCACCAGAGCGTTCGAGGTGAGAAACGAGCCGTTGCCGAAGCCGACCAGAAACTTGCCGTAGGGCTCAAATTTGTGGAAGGTCAGCACGGGAATGCGCGGGCCGATCGAGTAGGTGTTCTGGTCGACACTGGCAAACTGGTTGAAGTGCAGCCAGCGGGCCTCGGCTTCGATCTGCACCCAGCGGCTGAAGTGCGCATCCGCGTAGGCTCCGAAGCCATAGAGACGATTAGGACTCGTCTGTGCAGATCCCGTGTTCATATAGTCGGGCTGGAAGGCGGAAAATAGCCCTCCGGCGAACACATTAAACGAGCGCGACGAGGCCGAAGGCGCAGTTTGGGCGTGAGAGGAAACGATTGCCGCCGACAAGAGCGCAATCAAGAAACATGCGAGGATCGAACGTCTCATGAACACAAGAAAATCCACTTCCTGTGAGTTTTCGAATGGCGCTCAAGAGCCAACCGGACTCACGCTCGGGGCCGGGCCAAGCACGCATAACAGACGAAACGCGCCGCGCCCGGACTCGAAGAAATTGTATTATGACTGCGGGTTTTCGGCAGCCCCCTGTTGCAGATTGGCTTGCGGAGCAGGACCGTTCTGCGGTTGCGCCGGTGGCTGTGCCGGCGGAGCATTGTCAGGCGCCGCGGCTGGCTGGACGCCGCTGGCCGGAGCCGCGGCCGGCGGAGTTACGGCCGCCACCTCGTAGCGCTGTAGCTTGAAGAAGATAGGCGTAACCTCAAAGGGCATCTTTTCGCGGGCGTTCATGGGTGCGTAACGCCGCGCGTTGAGCATGTGCACCGTATCGTCCCACGGATCGGTCTTGAGCCAACTGCCCAGCGGCAGGGCCGCCGTCTGCCCCAGATCGTCCCAGTTGATTGCGGGCGCCTGGTGCATCAGAGCGGCCAGCCACGGTGTGCCGTCGGACTGGAGCAGCGAATCGCCCAGCCGGGGCGAATTCAGAGCCTTCAGCTCCTTGGCGCGCTCGGAAAGCTGCTTGTAGTAGAGGCCGGCGGTGGCGAGCCTGTCTTTGTACATGGATCCCTCGAGATACTGCATCGCCCGCTTGGCAGCCGTCGTGTTGTCCAGGTCCGAATGGTTCATGTCGATGCGCTGGAAGGTGGCCGTGTCGGGGAACATCAGGCGATCGTTAAAGGCGTAGCGGGTGTCGATATGATGGCCCATGGCGATGTGCGCCAGTTCCATGGCAATCACCGAGGCGATCGATTCTTCATTGGGCAGCGTGTCGATCAGCCCCTTGCTGATGAGGATGGTGTTGCCCACGGTGGTGGCTTCCAGTGTGTCGGTGAGCAGGATGCGGCAATGGATCTGATCGGTGAAGGCCAGGTTGTTCGGCACCACCAGGTTGATGACGATCTGACCGAGGACTTTGTCCTCATAGCCGCCGGGAGTAACAGGCGCAACGAGGCCGGCTTCGACCAGGCGGTCGATGACGTTGTTCTCAGCCTGCGTAATCCACATGCGCGAGGCCTGCAGCGGGCTCACATCCTGCGAGTCGTCGCTCTTGTCCACGGCGTTGTCCACCGTAACGCTCACGCTTTCGCTGTCGCGCGTGGGCAGCTTGAGCGAGTAGCCCCAGAAGTGAGTCTGCGCCTTCAGACCCACCCTCTTGTCGGTCTCGGTGCGCTGCGTCTCCTCCACATAGACGGCCACGGGCAGCCAGATGCCGGGCTGCAGGTTCATGCGCCAACTGTCGAAGTGGAAATAATGCTTGGAGGAGTCCGGATCCGTGGGGCCGGTGTAGGTGCCGTTGAAGCGCACCACGTTGCCGCCCTGGTCCTCAATCCAGATGCGCCCGTAGAAGCGGCCCATCCCCTTGATTTCCGGCCGGGGATGCACATCGAAGACCCAGGTGCGCACCGAGCCGAGAAACTCGCGCCGCACGAAGCTGAAGACGTAATGCTGCTGGTCAAAGCCGGCGGGGTCGATGAACATCATCTCCATGAACCCGGTGTCGGAGTAGGTGAACTGCGTATCGAGATGCAGCGCCTTGGTCAACCCCGTGATGGCGTCCATCGAGCCTTTGAAGAAGCCGCGCCTTGCCACCTGCTTCGGCGTATAGACCTTGTCGAAGAAGGTCTTGCCGAAGTCGACGCGGCTAAGCATGTAGTGGTCCGCAATGGGAACCTCGTAGAGCTTCACGTCCGGCCGGGTGTCCTGAATGTAGGTCTCCACAAGCGGCGTGCGCTGCTGGATGTTCTTGATCAGGATCTTTTCCTGGGCGATAGCCCTCCGAACCAGCGATGCCTGCTCTGGGGTAAGCTGGCGGGCCTGCTCATACTTGGGTTGCTTCTTTGCGGATGCCAAGCCGGCGCCGAGGCTGAAGATCAGCAGGGCAAAGAGGATCTTCCGAAACGTCATGTGCGACTCCTGGTGAAATACTTGCTGGCTTTTGTCTCCGCGATCACACCCTGTCGGCGCGCCACGGCTGAGCCAAGGCCACTTGTAATCAACAATCTCGATGCTACGCCAATTGAAAGGTTATGGTAATAGTCGTCGTGACACTGACCGGACGGCCGTCATGTGTCGCCGGACGGAAACGAATCTGCTGCGCTACGCGGCGGGCTTCTTCATCGAGCCCGTGACCCAGCCCGTGCACCACGTTGTCAACCACCACCTGGCCCGATGCCAGGAAGGTAACGCGCAGAATCACGTCGCCCTGAATCTTCAGTTGCCTCGCCTCCGCCGTGTACCGTACGGGCGGTTTGGAAAGCACCTCAAGATCGGTTGAGACCGGCGCCGAAACCTGCCGGGGAGCGGCCGCAACCGGGGCGGCTGCGGGAATCCCGGCAGAAGCAACTCTTCCGTAATTTGAACCTGCATTCGTCCTGCCGGTTTCGCCCGGAATGCCCGCCGACGCGACCCGGCCAACCACGCCGGAGTTGGAACCGACCTTGGTTCCGTTGCCAATGCCTGCCGATCCCACCTTGCCATACGGAGCAACGGCCGGACCTCTCATGCCGCCGTACGGATTGCCAATGGCCGCTACCGTCGCCGGGCGGGCCGCATTGGGATTAGGCGTCACACCGAAGGTCTCGCCCAGATGCACCTCGCCCACTCTGGCCTTGACCCGGTCGTTCTGTGCCGGCATGGCGGCAGTAAGCGCGGCTTTCGGCTGCGGCGCCAGCGTAATCTGCTGCGGCTTGGCCTGCATCGCCGGGACATTCAGCTTGGCTTCCATCTGGATGGGCTTCGGCGCCGGCTTCGGTTTGGGCAGATCGATCTGGCGGGGCTGAAGCTCCAACTTTGGCTGCTCGGGCGGTGGAGGCAACCGCGGTGGCGGCGGCTGCTTGATGTGCTCTGGAGGCGGAGGCGTGCTGGGGGCAATCAACTCCGTCATCTCAAAGTGCTGCTGGATCACGTGCTTGGCCATCATCCCAGTGGCGATGAGAGTGACAAGAATTGCCATATTGACCGTCGAGCTGATGGCAAAGGAAGACAACCTTCCCTCCGGCTCGGGCAGGAGGCCGAAGTTGGTCTGTCCTGGGGAATATCTCGTTGACATGTTTCAATCCTCACAACCGGCCGCCACGAGCGGCGCAAAGAACCTTTCCTTACAAACTGCGGCAAGAACAACGGCGAATATCCCCGATGGATTCGTCATGCGCTCTTTGAGCACTGCGTATGGCTGTCTTGCCCTCCTGAGATCGCTCCCACTGAAAGATAAGACGCAAGAACACCGATTCGTTCTTACAATCCCTCTTTCCCGACCGTCCTGCATCTTCTGCATTCTCCGAATCAAAGGGGTCAAATCCGGCCCGTCGGCCCATCGGGAGATGAGATTCCGGGCGGAAGGGGGAAAAGTACACATTATACGTTCGCCCCAAGTCCTTGTAGAGTAACTAGTTATGGAACCAGTGCGTAAAGGCGTCCCCTGGTCACACGAGAGACTCTCGCGGTGCGCCTTCGCCCTGCCAAACCTGCTTCCGAAACGCCCCATTGGCCAGCCTACGGCCATTCAGTTCCTCCACTCGATTGCCAAAGCAACTGCCAAAAAATCAAGCCTTTGCCTCATACGAATGCGAAGACTTCGAAGAGCTGCATCGGAAATCCCGGCCCCTCAACCGCGAAGCACTCCATGAACCATGAGATTGCTTCCGCGCGGGGCATCGGCAGCGGCCACCGGCCAGCTCTCTACGCCGGCCAGGCACTATTCCATCCTATAGACTCAAAGTAACCCAAACTGTCTCGGAAAGGACAGCCTTTTTATGAAGATCTTGGTTACCGGCGGTGCAGGGTATATCGGTAGTACTGTTACGGGACTGTTGAAAGAGAAAGGACATCAAGCTCTTGCATATGACAACCTGAGCCATGGCCGCCGCGAACTGCTGCCGCCGGGAGTGGAACTCGTCCAGGGGGAACTGAGCGACCGCGCCCACCTGGAGCGGATTTTTACCGCCGCGCGCGAAACCCATAAGCCGTTTGATGCCGTTCTTCATTTTGCCGCACTCATTGAGGCCGGCGAATCCATGCAGAAGCCGGAAATCTACTTCCGCAACAACACGGCCTCAACACTTTCGCTGCTGGAGGCGATGCTCGCCTGTGGCCCGCGGCGCCTGGTTTTCTCCTCAACCGCGGCTGTTTACGGTGAGCCGGAGGTCGTTCCGATTCAAGAAGATGCACGCCTTGCGCCGACCAATGCCTACGGCCAGTCCAAGCTGCTTGTGGAGCAGATGCTCACCTGGCTCCATCGCATTCATGGGTTTGAGTACGCTTCGCTGCGCTACTTCAACGTGGCAGGCGCGGCCGAGGGCGCCGAGAGTATCGTCCGCGGCGAGTCCCACGAGCCGGAGACGCACCTGATCCCGCTGATTCTCGACGTGGCCCTGGGCCGGCGCGCCTCGATTCGCATGTACGGAGACGACTATCCGACGCCGGACGGCACCTGCATTCGCGACTACATCCATGTTGCGGATCTGGCCGACGCCCACCTGCTGGCGCTGGAAGCCCTGGCCGCTGGAGCAGGAAAGAAAGCTCCGCTCATTTACAACCTTGGTAACGGCAAGGGATTCAGCGTGCGGGAGGTTATCGAATCGGTTCGGCGCGTCACCGGCCACCCTGTTCCGGCCGAGATTCATCCTCGCCGGCCAGGCGATCCGGCCGTGCTGGTGGCAAGTTCCGCCAAGGCCATGGGCGAGCTGGGATGGAAACCCAGATACACGAGCCTCGACGAGATCATTCGTACCGCGTGGATCTGGCACCAGAAGCGATATCGCGCGTAGAATCACGTTGTCATTCAGGAAACAGAGATGCAACGCATTTATCTGCTATCGACGGGGGGGACCATCGAAAAGGTCTACTCCGAACAGCGCGGCGTGGTGGAAAATCGCGCCGCCAAGCTGGACCGCTATCTCAACATGCTGCGGCTGCCCGACGCCGAGATCCACGCCGAGCACCTGATGAACAAAGACAGCCTGGAGATGACGGACGCGGACCGCGCCCAGGTGCGGGATCGCGTGGCGGAGCTGCTGCCGGAGGGCGCGCCCATCGTGATCTCGCACGGGACCGACACGATGGTCGAGACGGGCCGTTTTCTGGAGGCATCGTTTCCCGGGCTGAAGGTTCCCATTGTGCTGACCGGCGCCATGACGCCGCTCGGGTTTGAGGGCTCGGACGGCCTGCAAAACCTGACCGAAAGCCTGCTCGCCGCGCGCCTGGTCGCGCCCGGAGTCTATATCGTGATGCACGGACAGGTCTTTCCCGTCAGTCGTGCGCGTAAGGACAAGGACCGGGCGACCTTCGTTTGGATTTAAGCAGTTGGAACCCGGTAAACACGGGAGCGCAGGCAATTCTGCAACCGCGCGCCCCTTCCGGCCATCGAATAGATCATCCGCGAGTGCTCAATAAGCTCCGTTTTTGTGAGGTTCTTCCCCGATGGCGCCCGATCAAAGCAAAAGCTTCTGGCGGGCGTTTCTCGATTTCCTGATCCTGTTCAGCGGTATCTCCACCGCCTCGAATCTGGAGCGCACGCAGGGACGGCCGTTACGCACGCGAGGCATCTTCCTTTTCCGCTCTCGCTGAGCCTCCTGTTCCCCGTTCCCTGTAAAATTGAACTATGCCGATCTCGCGCGAGCAAGCCCTCGATTACTTCCGATCCTCTGACCTGATCGGTCTGGGAATGGAGGCGGACGCGGTGCGCCGCCGTCTGCACCCTGAGGGCGTTGTCACTTACATCATCGATCGCAACATCAACTACACGAACTTCTGCACCGAGTACTGCACATTCTGCGCCTTCTACCGTCCGCTGCCGCGCGCCGGCAAGCCCGATCCGCGCTCGGACGAGGGCTACATCCTCGACTTCGAGACGATCCATGCGAAGATCGCCGAGACGGTGGAGATGGGCGGCACGGGCGTCTTGATGCAGGGCGGCATTCATCCCGATCTCAAGATCGACTGGTTTGAGCGGCTGTTCAAGGGAATCAAGGAGCGTTTCCCGCAAATCTGGCTGCACTGCCTGTCTGCCTCCGAGGTGCTGGCCATCGCCGAGTACTCAGGGCTCGACCTGCGCACAACCATTGCGCGGCTGCGAGACGCGGGGCTCGACTCGATCCCCGGCGGCGGCGCGGAGATTCTGGACGACGAGGTGCGGCAGCGCATTGCGCGCCTGAAGTGCTCGACGGGCGACTGGGTAAGCGTGCACCGCACCGCGCATGAGTTGGGGATGAGGACGACGGCGACCATGATGTTCGGCGTGGGCGAGACGCACGAGCAGCGCATCAATCACTTCGAGGTGGTGCGCCGCCTGCAGGAAGAGACCGGTGGATTCACGGCCTTCATCCCCTGGAGCTTCCAGCCGAAACACACGGCGCTCGGCGGACGCGGATGGGACGAAGCGACCTCGGTTGAATACCTCAAGGTGCTGGCCATCTCGCGCCTCTATCTCGACAACATCGAGAACGTGCAGGCCAGTTGGGTCACGCAGGGATTGAAGGTGCTGGAGTTGGGCCTGCACTTCGGCGGCAACGACGTGGGCTCGGTGATGCTTGAAGAAAACGTGGTCAAGGCAGCGGGCACATCGAACTGCACGACGGAAGAAGAACTGCGCCGTATCATTCGCGACGCGGGGTTCAAGCCCGTGCAGCGCGACACGCTTTACCGGACGATGTTTCTGAACTAAGGCACTGTACATAAATAGGTACTTCAAATGGAGTCTGCCATGTAGTAGGGCTTTTGCATGGTAGGGTCTGCGGCAGACATAGTTCGCCGTTTCCACGAATTGTCCCCCGTTTTGGACGAACGCGGGCGCCGTCGGTTTGCCGCTGCCCAGGCCCGCGCCTATGGTTTCGGCGGTGTGAGCGTGGTGGCGCGTCTGACGGAACTTCCTTTTGAAAAAGGCCGGAGTTTGGCTTGCAAGTGATTGAAGGGGTTCGAGATGCTCCAATCCGCAGTGTTGAGGGTGTCTGCCTACAGTCTGGGTAGGCTGACATTCAACGCTTGCAGAATCTTCGCGCCGCAAACTGTAGAAGATGAGTCAAAACCTGGCACGCCGGCATTTCGTGTACGCGCAGGTTGATGCACGCCCGTTCTACGGCACAATGACCGCGGAGCCGTCCGCGGTTTCGTGCTTTACGGCTTCGAGAGCGCGGTTGGCCTCATCGAGAGAAAACACGGCTGCGGCGGGGCGGAAGTTGAGTTCGCGCGCAAGAGTGAGAAAGTCGCGCGCGTCCTGGCGCGTCATGTTGGCTACGCTGCGCAACTGGCGCTCGCCCCAGAGCAGGCGGTCGTAGTCGAAGGCGGGCATCTGGTCGAGGTGAATGGCGTTGATGGCGACCACGCCGCCCTTGCGCAGCGCCGAGAGCGCATCCACAACAACTTTGCCGGCTGGCGCGAAAGTGATGGCGCGATCAAGCGCGACAGGCGGCTTCGCGTCTTCACCACCCACCCACTCGGCTCCGAGCGATTCGGCAGCCTTGCGGTGCTGCTCGCCGCGCGTCACCACATAAATCTGGCAGTCCCAGGCGCGAAGAACGCGAATGGCGAGTGAAGCGGAACTGCCGAAGCCATAGAGGCCCACGCGCTCGCCGCGTTCGACGCCGGCCACACGCAGACTGCGGAAACCGATGACGCCTGCGCAGAGCAGCGGCGCGGCGTGGATTGGTTCGAGTCCAGCGGGCAGGGGGTTGGCGAAATCGGCGCGCACGGCGGCGAACTCCGCGTAGCCGCCGTTCGCCGAATAGCCGGTAAAGACAGGGTGATCGCAGAGGTTTTCCATGCCATGGCGGCAGAACCAGCAATCGCCGTCGACGCCTCCGATCCAGGAGACGCCCACGCGCGTTCCGGCGGGGAGGGCCGTGGTTGCGCCTTCCACCACTTCTCCCACGATCTGATGGCCGGGGATGAGGCGCGGCTGAATGGGCGCAAGGTCGCGTTCGACGATGTGCAGATCGGTGCGGCAGACACCGCAGGCGAGAACCTTCAGCAGCACTTCGCCGGGTCGGATCTCAGGCCGGGGAGTCTCTTCGATAGAGAGCCAGGCGCCGGCTGAGGTTGCGGACGTGGAATCGAAGACGGCGGCGCGCATGAAAGTGCCTCCGAGCACAAGATTAGCGCGGAAGAAGCAGCAGAGCCAGCGAGGCTAGGATTGCGCGCGGCGGCGGAGTTCGAGCTCAATCACGCGCAGCATTTCGTTTTCCGGCGCCGGTTTGCCGGTCCAGATCTCAAACTGCCGCGCGCCCTGCTGCACGAACATTTCCACGCCGCTGACGACGGTGAGTCCGCGCGCCCTGGCAAGCCGGAGCAGCGGGGTCTCAATCGGCGTGTAGACCATGTCGAAGACCAGCGAAGCGTTAAGCTCGTCCTCGTTGATCGGCAACTGCTGTTTGATGCCGGTCATGCCGCAGGGAGTGGTATTGACGATGGCGTCAAAGTGCTGCCTGGCGAGTGCGTTTTGCTTAAGGACGTGCGCCTTGGCCTTGCGCGCCAGAGCCACGGCCTTTTCGTGGGTGCGGTTGACGACGTAGACTTCCGCGCCCCGCTCGACGAGCCCGAAGACGGCGGCCCTTGCCGCGCCACCGGCGCCCAGCACGAGAATGCGCGCGCCCTTGAGTTTCATGCGCCGTTCGAGCGGCCTTACCACACCCGCCACGTCGGTGTTGAAACCATAGAGCTTGCCGTCCGCGCCCGTGCGCAACGTGTTGCACGCGCCGATCTTCGCCGTGAGCGGGTCCATGTTGGCCAGGTGGGGCAGCACCTCCTGCTTGAGCGGCATGGTCACGGCCACGCCATCCAGCGGGAGCTCGCGGATCACGGTGAGCAGATCGTCGACCGAGCGCGCCTTGAGCGGCAACATGACGGCATTCAGGTTTTCACGCCGAAACGCCGTGACGTGCATGAGGGGCGAAAGCGAGTGTGCGATGGGATTGCCCGCGACCCCGTAGATGCGCGTAGCCTGGTCGAGTTGCTCCAAACGGTAGACATCCAGAAGGGTGCGCGCAGAAACCTGGCCGGGAGCGGTTTCGGCTCCCTCGGCCGCTGAGGCGAAGGTGAACACGGCGCCAGCCCGTGGGCTGAGCACGCGGCTGATCAGTCCCTCTTCGCCCATGGCAATGCCCACCACATGTGAATTGAGCGACTGGTCCTCAACCATGCGCAGCACGGAGAGGTTGTCGGAGAGGCTGCGCGCGGTCGAGACGACTTTCACGAACTCCGGTTCGAAGGCGACGATGCGCTGGGCGGTCTGGAGCAGGCCGTCGGGGCGTCGGGTGCGGCTGAAGTCGTGGGAACTGATCAGGAGAGCGGTTCCGGCGGCACGGAGGGCGGCGCGGAACCGGGCCAGTTGCGGCCGGGTGGCCTGTTCGGCCGACTCGACCTCGAGATCGACGATATGACAGCCCAGTGTGGCGGCCTTCTCAAGAATCTCGATCTCGGAGCTGAGCGAACCTGTGAAGTTGCCGCCAAAGGCTTTACGGCGGCAGGTGGCGATGGCGGTTACCTCGCGGTGACGGGCGAGAAATGCCTTGAGGTCGGGCAATGCAGCCGCCGGCTTCGACAGGCTGTCGAGACGGAACTCAATGAAAATAGAGTCATTAAGCGCGGATGCAGCGCGCGAAAAAAGCTCCTTCTGGTCCGCTCCCTGGACTGCGATGCACAGCTTACCCACACGCAGACGCGGCGCTGCCGGGGCTGCTGCGAGCATCGATCCAGGCGTGTTTGAGGCAGTGAGAGACATTTCCTTCAATTGACGCATCTTAAAAGTCTTTTGCTCGCTTTGCAACGATGAAAATGCGTCTGGTAACGCTTTGGGACCAGCAGGTTTACCCCCTCGGAATGCTGGAGAGACGGCCGGGGGGCGAAAGATTGGCCCTGAAAGGGGCGGCTTCACAGGTTGTCGAATAGCCTCATCGTGAGGCAAGTTTATCCGTGGAACAGGACGCCCCTCCTACGGTTTCTGTATAGAAGCTCTTTGTTTTCCTGGCCTTAGCGAGAGCTAAATGAGGCAAGTTATCTCCTTTCAGTGGTTTGCGGCCAGAATCCTGATGGCATTGGGGTTAGGAGCAAATGACAGTGGTCAGTGGTCAGCGATCAGTAAACCCGTGGACTGTGGTTCGTGGATGCAAATGCGCACCCGGGTTTGAGTCGAGTGCCGTAAGAAGAGTATGCGCCGAAAGCAGGAAACGATCGGCAACGCAGAGAGGGGAATCTTGCAAGCGGCCTCAAGGTCTTTCGGCAGACTCCTTGGCCAGGCTGCGAACCCTTGCGGCTTTAGGAACGCGGCATTCGTCTTTATGACTTGGGGGATCTGAGACGATGAGCACATTGGCAAACAGAAGAGAGTTTCTGAAGTCGGCGGTGCGCGGAGCTGTTGCAATGCCGGTTGCGGCGGGACCAGTTGCAGCGGGATTGGCCAGCCTTGGACTCGCGCAACCGGTGCAGTCCCGAGCCGCGCACGCCTCCGCGAAGCCAGCGGCCGGGCCAAAGGTGACGCTCAACGTGAGGGATCTGGGCGCAACCGGCGACGGAAAAACCAGCGACACCGTGGCGCTGCAACTTGCCATCGAGCGCTGCTCGGTGTTGGGCGGCGGCGAGGTCGTGGTTCCCGCGGGCGATTATGCGACCGGGGCCCTCGCGCTGCGCAGCAATGTCACGCTGCGGCTTGAGGATGGCGCCAGCCTGCTCGGCTCAGGGAGCATGGCCGACTACCCCATCGCCGAGGTGCGCTGGGAAGGCCGCTGGATCAAGGGCTACGGTGCGCTCATCTCCGCCGTGGACGCCGAGAATATCGGCATCGCGGGTCCGGGCAGGATCGTTGCCAGCGACGCCATCCGCGGCCGCGTGGAACGAACGACCCGGATGCGGCTGCCCGCGCTGATCGAGTTCACCAACTGCCGCAATGTGCGCGTCGAGGACTGCTTCACCATCCAGACCGGCATGTGGTCCACACATCCTGTTTACTGCGAGAATGTGACGTTCAAAAATGTTGTCTTCCATAGCGGCGCCGATGGCATCGACGTGGACTCCTGCCGCAACGTCACCATCGACGGCTGCACCTTCGAGACCAGCGACGACTGTATCTCGCTCAAGTCGGGCCGGGGCGAAGAAGGGAACACGATCGACCGCCCGTGCGAAAATGTGCGCATCTCAAACTGCACCTTCAGCGACAAGTACTTCGCCTGCATCGGCATCGGCAGTGAGACCTCGGCGGGCATCCGCAACGTCGTCATTGAACAATGCAAGTGCCTGAGCGCGCGCAGCCACGCTATTTACATCAAGAGCCGCCCGGGGCGCGGCGCGTTTGTCGAGAACATCGTGGTTAACGGCTTTGAAGCTTCGGGCGCAAGACAGGGATTCCTGCGGATCAACAATCTGAACAGCGGCAAGCAGGACGAATTTCCCGTTCCCGGCGACGTGGGCATTCCGTTCTTCCGCGAGTTCCACTTCTCGAATATTCGCGTCACCGATCTGCCTCTGCTTGTAAAAGCCACAGAAATTCATCCGGGCAAGCCGCTGGCAGGCTTCTCACTCACTAACGTGACAGGATCATGCAAACACGGAATAGAGCTCGCGAACATGAAGAATGTAGTGATTCGCAACGTGAAGCTGACGGGTCTTGAAGGGCCGCTTCTGAGCATCTCGAATGTGACGGGCGTGGGACTGGCGGGTGCGGCCGCGATCGACCGGGCGGAGTTGCCGAAGGTTCCCGATGCAGTTTCCCAACCGGAAACGCCCTACAAGTTGCAGTAAGAAAGCGACTTGAAGCGATTGCCCCAACTCTCGCGCACACAAAAGCGGGGGCAATCTGATCTCGATCAGTCAGCGGATGACAGCGATTCTTCCTAAGCGCATTCCGCCCGATCCATCATGCGTAATAGTGAATCGGCGTGATGGCCGCTTCTGGTTCGCCTGCGGCTGCGATGCGCTTGAGCAGTTCGGTGCGTACCTCGTTGGCATTCCGGCCCTTCGGCATGTCCCGCTCGTTACGCGCGGATGTATATGTAAGCGTGGTCAAGATTTTTGAACCTTTTTCCTCGTGTAGAATTGGCACGAGGAATGGAACTGACGCTCAATCTCGGCTGGCTGCTGGTCGCACTGTGGATGGTCTTCGCCTGGCTGCGCACGGCGCCGCGTACGGTGGCGGACCGCCGCTTCCAGATGGTGGCGCTGGCCATGGTTATCCTGATCCTGCTGCCAGCCATCTCCATGACCGACGACCTGGTGGCTGCGCATAATCCCGCGGAGATCGATTGTTGTGTCCGGCGCATCCACGATCAAAACAGTTCAAGCCCGCATTCGATCGTTCCCGCGGCCAGTTCTCTGCCACTGCCGGCTTTTGCTGGCGTTTCGTTCGCTTTTACGTGCCTGACCGCGCTCGACAACCTGCCATCTCCCTTTGTCGATAATCCTGCTCTCCGGCCCGTCGAGAGCCGGCCCCCTCCGGCTGCATAATTGCCCTCGCAGCGCACTCTTCATCCATCATCCGTATATGCTTGGTTTTCGCCGTGCAGATCACGGCGCAAAGGTTTTTATGAAGCGGATCGTCTCTGCCGTTGCTATGGGAGCAATGGGCCTGACCTTTGCTCTTTTGCCGAGCCGCGCCCCGGCGCAGCAGGCGCTTACCTGGGATCAGGTGAAGGCAAAATTCGAAGCCACAAATCCGGCCCTGAGGGCTGATGCCGACAGCGTGGACGAGATGCGCGCCGAGGAGATCACGGCATATCTGCGGCCGAATCCGGCGTTTACAGCGACGGCGGACGGCACCCAGATCGCTCCCAATCATGGCATCTGGCAGCCGATGGCGGGCACGTGGGTGCAGCCGAACTTCAGCTACCTGCATGAGCGCGATCACAAGCGTGAGCTGCGCCTCAAAAGCGCGCAGGAAGGCACGCGCATTACGGAGGCGCAGCACGAGGAGCTGAAGCGGAACCTGGAATTCACCTTGCGCGCGGCGTTCATCCAGACCCTCGAGGCCAAATCTATTCTGGAATTCGCCAGAGCCGATCTCGATTACTACGACAAGATCATTGCGATCAGCCAGACGCGACTGAAGGCGGGCGACATTGCCCAGATCGATTTCGATCGCATTGAGCTGATGCGGGTGCAGTACGAATCGGAGATGCAAACGGCGATGGTGAATCTGCGCACGGCCAAGATTCAACTGCTGGAGCTGCTGAACGACCGCACGCCGGTGGATCAGTTCGACGTGACCGGAATCTTCGATTTTTCCGAAGCGCTCGATCCGCTCTCGACCCTCCGCCAGGACGCGATCGACTCCCGGCCAGACCTGCAGGCGGCGCTTGCGGCCATCCAGCAATCCGAGACCAACCACAAGCTGGCGGAGGCGAACGGCTCGACAGACCCAACTCTTGGCGCATGGTACACGTGGAATGCGTCGGACAATAACCCCTACGCGACGCAGGCGCTGGGCGGCAGCGTCAGCATTCCGCTGCGCATCTTCGACCGCAACCAGGGCGAGAAGAAGCGCACGGCCATCGATATCGATCGCGCGCGTGAAGCCAGCGAGGCCACGCGGGCCCAGGTCTTCAGCGACGTGGATACGGCCTACGAACTGGTACGCAGCAACATCGCGCTGCTCAAGCCCTACAAAGAGAAGTACAACGGCGAGGCGCTCCGGGTGCGCGATACAGTGAGCTACGCCTACTTCCACGGCGGCGCCTCGCTGATGGATTTCCTGAATGCGCAGAGCGACTACCGCCAGGTGCAACTGGCCTACGCGCAACTGATCGGCGCTTATCTGACTTCCGCAGCGCAACTGAATCTTGCCGTAGGACGCGAGGTGATTCCATGACGAAGAGTTTTCTTTTGGCAAGCGCGTGCTGCGCGGCGGCACTGCTTACGCTGCCCGGCTGCAAGAAGAGCTTTAATCCGGCCAGCGGCGCGGCGTCTCCCGTACAGGTGGTGGAGACCGGCAACGCTGACCTGGTGACCGTAAACCACCCCGAACAATATCCCGCTGTTGCCGCGGGTCGGATCGACGAGCCGGAAGAGCTGGACGTGACCGGCTCGGTGTTTCCCGACATCTCGCGCGAGATTCCCGTGATCTCAATGGCGAACGGCCGCGTTGTCGATATTCGCGCGCGGCTCGACGACAACGTAAAGAAGGGACAGTTGCTGTTCAGCGTGCAGAGTCCCGACATCAGCGCCGCCTTCGACACGTATGTGAAGGCAGCGGCCGACGAGCAGCTCGCCAACAAGGCGTACCTGCGCGCCAGGGATCTTTACGCGCACGGAGCCATCGCGCAGTCGATGCTGGAGCAGGCAGTCGACGCGGAAAAGGACGCCAAGGCCGATCTGGTGGCGGCTGAAGAACAACTGAAGATCTACGGTGTGGACAAGGATCGTCCCAGCCCGATCGTCAAGGTCTACGCGCCTGCCTCCGGCGTGATTGTTTCGCAGAATATTACGGAGGCCGCGGCCACGGGCGTTTCGCTCTCGGGCACGGCGACGGCCTTCACCATTGCCGATCTGAGCTCGGTCTGGATGATCTGCGATGTCTACGAGAACGACCTGCCAAAGGTGAGCCTCGGGCAGGAGGCCGAGATCAAGCTGGCTGCGTATCCTGGCAGAACTCTCACCGGCCGCGTGAGCGACATTGGACCGGTTCTCGACCCGACGACGCGCACGGCGAAGGTGCGTATTGAAGTCGCGAACCCCGGCATTCTTCGCCTGGGAATGTTTGTTACGGCGACACTGAAAAGCCGCAATAAAGTGACACGTGCGACCGTGCCGGCCAGCGCCATCCTTCACCTGCACGATCGCGAGTGGGTGTTTACGCCCGCGGGTCACGGGCAATTCAAGCGTGTGCAAGTGGACGGCGGGCAGATGCTGCCTGGCGGCCAGCAGGAGATTCTGTCGGGTATCGCGCCGGGTGAGCAGGTGGTGAAGGACGTCTTGAATCTTCAGGCGACGGTGGAGGAGCAATGATCCGCCGGCTGGTCGATTTTGCGCTGCAGAACCGTTTTCTAGTGCTGGCTCTCGGCATTCTGCTGTTTGTCTGGGGAATGGTGTCGTTTCACCGGCTTCCGGTGGAGGCGTATCCCGATGTCGCCAACAACTACGTGGACATCATCGCGCAGTGGCCGGGAATCAGCGCCGAGCAGATCGAGCAACAGGTGACGATTCCCATCGAAACCACGATGAACGGTATTCCCGGCATTGCGCATATCCGTTCGTGGTCCATTTTTGGGCTCTCCACGGTGGAGATTGTCTTTGGCGAGGAGACGACCAACTTCGAAAACCGCGAGCGAGTGCTGGAGCGGCTCTCGCAGGTTACGCTGCCCGCGGGCGTCGTGCCGCAGATGGGAACCGACTGGAGCCCGGTCGGCCAGATTTATTTCTACACGCTGCGCAGCACCAATCCTGCGTACGACGTGATGAACATGAAGACGCTCGAGGACTATGTGGTTTCAAAGAACCTCAAGTCAGTGCCGGGCGTTGTAGACATCAACCCCTTTGGCGGGCCAACACGCGAGTACCAGGTGCGCCTCGATCCCGACAAGCTTGTTGATTACGGCTTGAGTCTCGCCCAGGTGGAGCAGCAGCTTGCCAGCAACAATGGCAACGGCGGCGGCAGCTTCATTCAGGAAGGACAACAGGAAGTGAACGTGCGCGAGGTGGGCCTGGTGCGCACGATTCAGGACATCGCCAACACCGTTGTGGCCGCAAAGAACGGCACGCCAGTTCGCATTCGGGACATCGGCGTGGTTGAGCAGGGACCGATGATCCGCCTCGGGCAGTTCGGCGATGCGTACCACGACAAGAGCGGACGCCTGATCGACAACGACGACGTGGTCTCCGGCATTGTGGCGTTGCAAAAGGGCGCCAACGCGCAGCCCACGCTCGACGGTGTTCACGCCATGGTGAAGCAGTTGAACGAGAAGATTCTGCCCAAGGGCGTGACCATTCATCCGTTCATCGACCGCAGCGATCTGCTGCGCTTTACCACGCACACGGTGCTGCACAACCTGACTGAAGGTATGCTTCTGGTCATCGTCGTGCTGTTTCTTTTCCTCGGCAATGTGCGCGGCGCAACGATTGTGGCGCTTACGATCCCCTTTTCGTTGCTCTTCGCCGCCACATGTCTTGACCTCAACCACATCCCCGCCAATCTGCTCTCGCTGGGCGCGCTGGACTTCGGCATGGTGGTCGACGGCGCGGTTGTGATGATCGAAAACATTGTCCGTCACCTTTCAAAAGACGACTATACCCGTACACCCGCGCAAAAGATTCGCGACGCCGCCCATGAAGTGCAGCGGCCCGTATTTTACGCGATCGCTATCATTATCACCGCGTATTTGCCCATCTTCACCCTGCAGGCGGTCGAGGGGCGGCTTTTCCGGCCCATGGCGTGGACTGTGGCATTTGCACTTCTGGGCGCGCTCGCATTTTCCATTCTTCTCGCGCCGGTTCTATCCAGCATGCTGCTTGGCAAGGGAACAAAAGAATGGCGTAATCCGGCGATGGAATTTGTGCGCGAACGCTACCGCACCGGCGTCATTTGGGCGATTCACCATCGCCGCCTGATGTTGAGCGGGGGCGTGGCAGCGTTTATCCTCGCCGTTTTTCTCGCCTCCAGTGGCATCATTGGTTCGGAGTTTCTGCCCCATCTCGACGAAGGCTCACTGTGGGTGCGCGGCACGCTGGAGCAGAGCGTTGGCTCCGATGATAGCATCCGCCTTGCCAACCAGGCCCGCTTGCTGCTCTGCTCGTTTCCTGAAACCACCGAGTGCACCAGCCAGACCGGCCGCCCCGACGATGGCACCGATCATACCGGCTTCTTCAACACCGAGTACTTTGTTGGCCTGAAGCCGAAAGAGGAATGGCGTCCCGTTTTTCACGGCGACAAGGACAATCTGATCGCGTCGATGCAGTCCGAACTCGAAAAGAAATTTCCCGGCGTGATCTGGGGATTCTCACAGCCTATCGAAGACAACATGGAAGAGGCCGTCAGCGGCGTGAAGGGTGAACTTGCGACCAAGATCTACGGCAGCGACCTGCATACGCTCGAAGATCTCGCGGATCAGATCTCCGCCGTGATGAGCCGCGTTCCGGGCATTACCGACCTTGGTGTTCTTCAAGTTACCGGCCAGCCCGATCTCGACGTGACGGTGGACCGCGCCAAAGCGGCGCGTTGGGGAATCAATGTGGCCGACGTGCAGGACGCCATCCAGACCGCGGTCGGCGGCACGGCGCTGACCCAGGTGCTGCGGGGCGAGGAGTCGTATAACCTCACCTTGCGTTATCTGCCGCGGTACCGCAACACGCGCGAGGCGATCGAAAACATCCGACTGCTCGCGCCCACCGGAGAGCGCGTATCGCTGGCCCAGCTCTGCGACATCCGCGAGGCCGACGAAGGATCGGAGATCTACCGTGAAAACAACCAGCGATACGTGGCCATCAAGTACAGCGTGCGCAATCGTGCGCTTGGCGACGCGGTCCGTGAGGCCATTCAAAGGGTAGGTGCGCAGGTGAAGTTGCCGCGCGGCTACCACATCGGGTGGGAGGGCGAGTTCCAGAGCGAGCTCCGCGCCGAGGCCCGTATGGCCATCATCGTGCCAATCACGGCGCTGCTGATCTTCATCATTCTCTACACCATGTTCAAGTCGCTCAAGTGGGCGCTGCTGATTCTGGCCACCGTGGCGATGGCGAGCCTGGGCGGACTGCTGGTGCTGCTGGCCACGCACACCAACTTCAGCGTCTCATCAGAGGTCGGATTCCTGGCGCTCTTTGGCGTCTCCGTACAGACCGGCGTCATCATGCTCGAATACATCAACCAGCTTCGCGCGCGCGGCAACACCATTGAGACCGCGGCGGTAGAGGGCGCGATATTGCGTCTGCGTCCCATCATGATGACCATGCTGGTGGCTACGCTGGGTCTGCTTCCGGCCGCGCTCTCGCACGGCATTGGCTCCGATTCGCAGCGTCCCTTTGCCATCGTCATCGTGGGCGGGCTGATGACAAACCTGCTGATGAGCGTCTTCCTGCTGCCCACGCTCTATGTGTGGGTGGCGCGTAAAGACGATGTGCTGCCGTCCGCGGAAACGGATGAGGAATTCTAGCGATTCATCACCGGCAGCTCGATCGCGGAGTCGTGGCCGGGACCGGAGTAGACGGTGATCGTCGCTGGCTTGTAAGCCGAGGGCCTGGCCTTCATGATGTTCGCCACGAAGGTTTGAGGATTGCGGTCGTAGAGCGGGAACCAGGTGCTCTGGATCTCGACCATCACAGTGTGGCCGGGATCGAAGACGTGGTCCACATCGTGAAGGCTGAACTTGTACTCGTCGATGGAGCCGGGCGCGAGCGCGGTGGGGTGGTCGAAGCCCGACAGATAGCGGCCGCGGAATATCTCGGCATTGACGATGAGCTGATAGCCGCGCATCTTCGCGTCCGGGTCGTTGCCGGGATACCGATCGATGAGCTTTATCACGAGATCATTGTCGCTGCCGGTGGTGGAGGCAAAGATGTCGGCCACGACTTCGCCGGTGATGGTGAGGCTGTGCGTGAGCACGGGCAGCTTCCAGACGGCAACATCCTTGCGGCCCGTGACGAAACGCTGATCTTCCGTGAGCCAGTCGTACCACTGCGATCCTGCGGAGTAGGTGGGCTGGATGGGGCGGTGACGATAGGGGACGGGGTGAGCCGGATCGCTCACATAAGACGCGGTGGCTGTTGCGGTCGAGGCGCTCCAACTGAGCAGACCGCCGGCGGCGAGATGGAGGCGCGTCGGGCGCGATGCTTCAGGCGGAAAGTGCGAGTAATACTTCCAGGTGTTCGAGCCGGTCTGGAAGCTGGCGGTGTTTTTGAGTGTAAACCCGGGCCGGCCCTTGAGATAATACGCAAAGAACTTCGCTTCGATGCGGGTGCGGAACTCGGTACCGATAGGTTCGCCATAGTCGAGATTGCCGAGACTCCAACTGGACGAAGACCAATAGCCATGACGCCAGGGACCGAGCACGAGAAAGTTTTCGTGCCGTGTGTCGTGCGCCTCCAGCTTTGCGTACTCTTCCTGGGGACCGTACATGTCTTCCTGATCGTAGTAGCCGCCCACGTTCAGCGTGGGGACGGCGACGGTTTTGAGATCGTCTTCGACAGCGCGCGAGGACCAGGTGGAATCGTAAGCGGGATGCTTGAGAAAGAGCTTCCATGTAGGCAACTGTTCGACGCCTGATTCCTTCACATCGCGCGCAAAGTTGCCGCGCGCAAGAAAATAATCGAAGCCGTCGACCGGCTGGCCGCTCTTGTCGTGGCCGTAATCGACTGGCGCCCAGCTTTTTGTGGATTCGAGACCGAGCACGTAGTCGTAGCCGTAACTCTGGCGGAAGGCGCCGTTGTGAAAGAAGTCGTCGCCGATCCACACGTCGATCATGGGCGCCTGTGGCGAGATGGCCTTCACCGCGGGATTCGGATCGATGCCCGCCATCATGGCCAGAAAGCCGTCATAGCTGGTCCCCAGAACACCCACGCGGCCGTTGTTGCCAGGCACATTCTTCAGGAGCCAGGCCACGGTGTCGTACGCGTCCGTGCTCTCATCGATGGCCTTGGAATTTCCGTGACCACCCCGCAGATCTGGGCCTGTCCGCGGAGGCTCCTGGCTGTGATCCGCCAGCGGACGCATCATGACGAATTTGCCCTGACTCTTGTAGCGGCCGCGAATGTCTTCGCCGACGAAGATGTATCCGTCGCGGGCGAGCTCGGGGCGCTCCGCGAAGAAGGACTCGCGACTTTCACCTCCTACGCCGTAGGGCGTGCGCTCAAGAAGAATCGGTAAAGGAGCAGAGATGTCCGCGGGCTTGAGGATAACGGCGTGGAGCTTGACGCCGTCGCGCATGGGGATCATCACTTCGCTGCGCTGGTAATCGTGAAAGATATGATGCACCGGCGGGCCACTGCGCATGTAGAGGGATCCGGGAAGCAGAGAGAAGGTCACGGCGCCGATGCTGCCGGAGGCATCGAGGGTGAACGCGACTTTGTCATCGTTGTGCGTGAACCCGAAAACCGTTGCCGAGAGACGCTTCAGCTCCGTGGGCACCCAGCGGTCGGACTCAACGATCAGTTTGTTGTCCTGCACGTAGAAGCTGAAGGCGTTTCCGGGCTCGCCGGAAAGGGTGTATTCGCCGGCAAAGGCACTGAGCGGGAGGGACACGGCGCTTTGCGCGGCGAACGCCGAATGGAGAGGAAGGAGTGCAAAGAAAAGAGCGGAATACAGAGCGTGTCTCAGGTTCAATGAGGATGTCTCCAGGATTCGTCTCAACACATCAGGGTATCAACGAACTCCGGACGTCCGACACATCTATGGAGAGTTTTCGATGGAGCGGGGCCTCAGTGAGGATGCGTCAGGTGATGGCAATCCGCATCGGCGATGAAGCCGGTTTCAGGAGGCGCGGCACAGCCATTGAGGCGCTCGCAGCCACTGTTCTCGAACTGTATGGTGGTGTGGCCGATGCGATGCTGCTCGCGGAGAAGTTGGTTGATCTGATCCAGAATGCGGGTGCTCGCAGAGGGCGGAATGTCGGCGATCGTGACGTGACAGGCAAGCGCGCGCGACTGCGAACCCAGGCTCCAGATATGAAGATCGTGGACGTTTAGAACGCCATCGAGGGCTTGCATTTCCGAACGGATCCTGGAGATGGAACAGTCGCGTGGAGTTCCTTCGAGGAGGATGTTGAGCGTTTCGCGAACGATGCCGACACTGGACCAGAAGATGAGCGCGGCAATGAACAGCGAAAGAACCGGGTCGATCCAGTCTCGGCCGGTCAGAAGAATGCCGAAGCCGCCGACGATGACGGCAGCCGTCGAAAGCGTGTCGCCGGCCATGTGCAGGAAGGAGCTGCGCAGGTTCACGTCGCGGGCCACTCCCCAAAGCAGAGCTGCGATGATGCCGTTCATGGCGACACCCGCGGCTGCCACAATCATCATGATGCGAGGCTGCACTGCCACAGGAGCACTGAGGCGATGGATGGCCTCGACCGCGATGCCGAGCGAGATGGCAACAAGCGTGGCGGCATTGATGAAAGCAGCAAGGACGCCGGCGCGTTGATAGCCAAATGTGCGAGCTTCGTCGGCTGGACGGGCCTGAAAGTAGACGGCGGCAAAACTGATCAGGAGTGCGAGAAAATCGGAGACGTTGTGGCCGGCTTCGGAGATAAGCGCCAGAGAGTGGGCCCGCAAGCCGGCGACAAAGGTGACGACGACATAAGCCAGCGTGGCCGCAAGCGAAAAGTAAAGGACGAGCTTTGTCCGTTTTGTGTCTTTTTGAGCGGGCGCGGGGTGCCAGTGCATAAAGATAGTGTAACCGGGGTTGGGTATAGGAAACAAGAAACCTGGGAACGAGGAAACGAGGGTTGCGCGATTAGCGGCGGCCGCGTTGGATGTGGCCGCGGTCGAGGGGATTGGGGCCGTCGAAGTTGGGGAATTGAGGCAAGGCGGCGCGTAAACCGGTCCATCCCTCGGCGACGACAATGCTGTTGTGCGGATTGCCGGACTGGTAGCGGACCGTGCACGGGAATCCGATGCGCACTTCGCTTGCGGTGACAACGCCGTGCATGGCTGTAATCTCCTGCGAGCACTCGTAGTCGACGCCGGCGATGCGGTAGTTGTACAGCAGGAAGGTGAGCTTTTCGCCTTCGGGGCCGTCGACCTCGTACACGTCGAGCAACATGCCATCCACAAGACGCCCCGACTTAACGAGGAAACCGCGGCGTGCGCGTTCGATCTCTTCAGCGCTTGGGCGGCGGCGCAGCACCCGCCAAATCGCCAGCGCCGCCACTGCGCCAGCACCTGCGACGCCGGCCACGATCTGCCAGTCGTGATTGTTCGGAAAGGTCATCGACGGGCTGGACATTTCCCCCAGGACAGCCCTGAATTGAGAATATCGTATGGGAAAGATGCTTGTGGGACGGAGCGCCGGCTTCTGCCTGCCGTGACCATCGAGCCGGGCCGAAGCGGCTTCAATGCCGGGCAAATGACCTATACTCTAGCTTGCATCAGGCGCATTTTCCTTGTTTTGGACGAGAGTATGGCAATGAAAAATCATCCAGCATTCCATTCGACCACCGTGATCTGCGTGCGGCGCAATGGTCAGGTAGTGATGGCAGCCGACGGCCAGGTGACCTTTGGCGACCACGTGCTGAAACACTCGGCGCGCAAGATTCGCCGCCTCTATCAGGACAAAATCCTCGCCGGATTCGCGGGATCGACGGCCGACGCGTTCAACCTGTTTGCCCGCTTTGAAACCAAGCTGGAGCAGTACGCAGGCAACCTGAATCGCTCCGCCGTGGAACTGGCCAAGGACTGGCGCACCGACAAGATGCTGCGCAACCTGGAGGCTCTGCTGCTGGTGGCCGACAAGGGGCAGACGTTTCTGATCTCGGGCTCGGGCGACGTGATCGATCCCGACGAGCCGCTGGCGGCCATTGGCTCCGGCGGCAGCTTCGCCACGGCCGCTGCGCGCGCGCTGATGGAAAACACCGACCTCGGCGCTCGCGAGATCGCCGAAAAGGCGATGAAGATCGCCGGGGAGATCTGCATTTATACGAACGATCACGTGACGGTGGAGGAGCTTTAGCGGCGATACAGCCGGCGGTTGCATCGATAGTTTTGAAAGTGCAGGGCGGAAACCGCGTCCTTTCAAAACCGCTCCTGTTCGCGAATGCAAATCCAGGGCGTCTGTCCGCCGGATCGTCCCCGCGAGCCTCCATTCCATATTGGTTGGTATATCCTCCACGATAAATTCCGTTGAGGGAAATCCACGGTTTTCACGGCCCGCGCTGGCAAGATCGTACCCACCCCTTCAGTCCGGACGAAGCGCCGGGTGCGCCGCCAAGCCCGCCAGGAAGCAGGTTCTCATCGCGCTTCCCGAGGCTTCGCTGCGCCGCCACCGTCACGCCGCTACCGTCATGTTGCGCGGATACTCGACCCTTCTTATACTTACCGGTAGGAGTAATACCGATGCAGATCACCAGCAAGGGCCAGGTTACGATTCCCCAGGAGGTTCGCATTCGCCTGGGACTTCTTCCTCACACGGAGGTGGAGTTCGAGCTAGCCGGGGACCACGCGCGCATTCGCAAGGCCCGGCCAAGCGGCGGGCAGGGCATCAGAGGCCGGAGTGTTCTGGCAGCCCTCGGCGGCGCCGCCGATACGCGCATGTCCACCGACGAGATCATGGCGCTGACCCGGGGCGGCGGGAGGGTTGGAAGTAGATCCCGGTGAGGCCCGTCTTCACCAACCTTGCCGCCCGCATTGGTGATCGCCGCGGCGTTCTTGTGGACAGCAACGTTCTGCTCGACATCGCCACCACTGATCCCCGGTGGGCGGTCTGGTCCAGCCAGGCGCTGGCCGAGTGCGCCGAATACGCCCTCCTGGTAATCAACCCCATCATCTATGCCGAAGTGTCCATCGGGTTCCGGACCATTGAGGCATTGGACGCGGCCTTACCGAGTCGAGTGTACGAACGCGCGCCCCTGCCCTGGGAGGCAGGTTTTCTGGCTGGCAAGTGCTTCCTCGCCTACCGCCGCAGCGGAGGAATGAGAACGGCGCCTCTTCCCGATTTCTATATCGGGGCGCACGCCGCCGTTGGCGGCCTGGCGCTGCTGACGCGCGATACCGCACGGTACCGAACCTACTTCCCAAAACTGGAGATTCTGGCTCCGTCCAAAGAGCCGATGTAGTCATGGCTCGGGTTCTCGCCGTCGATTGGCAGGGGCTGGGCCGGTTCTCCCGTATACTTTTTCCCGTAATTGTGCGGGGGCCGGATGGGCAATAACGGTCTTGTCCGGTCTCGCGCGCGGCGGCAAAGCCTGAGAGAATAGAACCTGAACAAGATGGCTATTTATCTACCCGCTTCCGCTGAAGAACAAGAACTGGCGCTCGACGAGCTGACGCCGCGCGAGATTGTCGCCGAGTTGGATAAGCACGTTGTTGGTCAGAAGGCCGCCAAACGCGCCGTGGCGATTGCCCTGCGCAACCGCCAGCGCCGCCAGAAGCTGCCGCCCGACATGGCCGACGACATCATGCCCAAGAACATCATCATGATTGGGCCGACGGGCGTAGGCAAGACAGAGATCGCGCGCAGGCTGGCCAAGCTGACCAACTCGCCCTTTCTCAAGGTCGAAGCCTCGAAGTTCACCGAAGTGGGCTATGTGGGGCGCGACGTGGAGTCGATGATCCGCGACCTGGTCGAGATCGCGATCGACATGGTGCGCGAAGAGCGACTGGAAGAGGTGGAAGACCGCGCCGAGATGAACGCCGAGGAGCGGCTGCTCGACGTGCTGCTGCCTCCGCCGCCCGCGGCGCCGCATGGGCAGGAGGGCCAGCTATCGCTGCCCGGCGCTGACAGCCACCAGCGTTCACGCGAAAAGCTTCGCCAGCAGTTCCGTGAGGGCAAGCTCGACGATCGCATGGTGGAGATCGATGCGCGCGAGCGATCCGTGCCGCAGCTTGGCATCATTTCGAACCAAAGCCTTGAGGATATGGAGATGAACCTCAAGGACATGCTCCCGAACATCTTTGGCAGCGGCACGAAAAAGAAAAAGATGCGGGTGGCCGACGCCTTCGACTACCTGGTGCAGGAAGAAGAAGGCCGGCTGATCGACATGGATTCGGTGAACCGCGCGGCCGTGGATCGTGTGGAGTCGAACGGCATCGTTTTTCTCGACGAGATCGACAAGATAGCCGGGCGCGAAAGCGGACACGGGCCCGATGTTTCGCGCGAGGGCGTGCAGCGCGACATTCTGCCCATCGTCGAAGGCACGACGGTCAATACGCGCTACGGCATGGTGCGCACCGACCACATTCTATTCATCGCTGCCGGCGCGTTCCACGTCTCGAAGCCGAGCGACCTGATTCCGGAATTGCAGGGGCGGTTTCCAATCCGTGTCGAGTTGCAATCGCTCACGGTCGATGATTTTCTGCGGATTCTGACCGAACCCAAGGCCTCGCTGACCAAACAATATGCAGCGCTGCTTGAGACCGAAGGCGTGAGGCTGGAGTTTTCGCCGGAGTCGCTGCGCGAAATGGCGGAGTTTGCCTTCAAAGTGAACGAAACGACCGAGAACATCGGCGCGCGGCGGCTGCACACCATCATGGAGCGCGTGCTTGAGGACATCAGCTTCCTGGCGCCCGACGTGGCGCGGCGCGCGCCCGACGATCAGGCCGCGGCAGCGCTGAAAAATGCCATCAAGGATGAAGCGGCAACGGAGCTGCCCTATGAGGAACGGACAACGGCGTCAGGGACGGAAAAGGTTTTTCTGGTCAACGCGGATTACGTGAAGGCCATGGTAGCCTCGGTAGTGAAGGACCAGGATCTGTCGCGCTATATCTTGTAACGCCACGCCGCGGTTTCTTCTCTTGCTTCACATTGCGGAAAAAGAAGATGAACGGCAGGCAGGAAACGCTGAGGATTCCCAGCAGGCGGAAGTCGTCGATATAGGAACAGAGAGACGCCTGCCGCACGAGATCGCGATAGAGAGCGCCCATCGCCAGATGCCTGCCCTCGGCATTTCCGCCTTGAATGGCGAGAAACCGCGAAAGCCGCTGGAGCGCGTTCCAGTAGGGTGGATTACCCGAGTTCAGGTAGGTGACCAGCACATCCTGATGTGTCTGCTCGCCGCGCACCAGCATGGTTGTCACCAGGGAAATTCCCAGACTAGCTCCCAGATTGCGCAACAGATTGTAGATGCCCGTGCCCGCGCCCGTGAGTTCCCGTGGCAGCGTCTTCATGGTCAATGTAGTGAGCGGAACAAACAAAAAGCCGTTGGCGAAGCCGTTCACGATGTTGGGCCAGATAATGGTGGACATGCTCATGGAGAAGTTCAGATTGCCGAGCATGAACAGCGATCCACCACGAATCAGGATACCGATGGCAATCAGCAGACGCTCGTCGACGCGGCCAATGAGGCGCGCGGCGATCAGCATGGAGAGAACTGCGCCGATGCCGCGTGGCGCCACGGCATAGCCGCTCTTGAAGGCGTCGTATCCCATCAGCTCCTGGAGAAATAGCGGGAGAATCGCAGTGGTGCCATAAATGATGACGCCCAAGAGACCAATCATGAATGTTCCGGTCGCCAGATTGCGATCGACGAGGATGCGCAGATTCACGATCGGCTCGGCCGTGTTCAACTCGCGGACGATGAAGGCGACCAGCGCCGCCGCGGCCACGGCCAGGAACCAGCGCACCCAGATGGCGCCGAACCAGTCCGCTTCCTGGCCCCTGTCGAGGACGACCTGAAGTGCGGTAAAGGCAATGGCCATGAGGCCAAAGCCGATGGTGTCGATCTTTGCGCCGACGGTACGGGCAAGATACGGAGGATCCTCGACGAATGCGTTGATCATGAGCAGCGCAAGGATGCCAATCGGCACATTGATGTAGAAGATCCAGCGCCACGAGTAGTTGTCGGTAATCCAGCCGCCCAGCAACGGCCCGATCAGCGGCGAGACGATAATGCCCATGCCGTAGGCAGCCATCGCCTGGCCGCGCTTTTGTACGGGAAAACTTTCAAGCAGCACAGCCTGTGAAACCGGCTGCAAGCCGCCGCCGGCCGCGCCCTGCAATACGCGCGCGGCAATCAACATCCCAAGACTGGTCGCGGCGCCGCAAAGCATCGAAGCCAGCGTGAAGAGAGTCACGGAAAGCAGTTGATATCGCTTGCGCCCAAGGCGGCTGCTGAGCCAGCTCGAAGAGGGCAGAACGATTGCGTTCGAGATGAGGTAGCTGGTGAGTATCCAAGTGGCTTCGTCATTGGTGGCGGAGAGATTGCCCGCGATGTGCGGCAGCGAAACGGTGGCCACGGAGGTGTCAAGCACTTCCATGAATGTGGCCAGCATGACGGAGAAGGCAATCAGCCACACGTTGTGGCTGGGCTGCCAGGCGTTTGCGTCGAATCCGCTGTTTCCCTTGGTCTGACTCTCCAAGCCTGCCTCAATCCATTGCGTGGTGTCACGCGCCTGAGCTGCTCGGTTGCGCCTGCTCTCAAGCTCCCTTACCCGCCTGCAGGGCGGCAACGATCTCCGCGGTGCTGCGTACGCGGCCCATGCGGGGAAAGATGCTCGCGATTGCATTCGCGTGGCCTTCCGCGCTGCGCGCCGTCATGGCATCCTCGGCGAAGACCTGCTCGAACCCGCGCTCGTAGGCGTCACGGGCCGTGCTTTCCACACCGATCTCGGTGGCGATGCCGCAAAGGATGATGGTCGAGAGACCGCGGCGCCGCAATTGCAACTCGAGATCGGTGCCGTAGAAAGCTCCCCACTGGCGCTTGAGAATGACAATGTCATTGGGCTGGCGATTCAGCTCAGGAATCAGCTCGCTCCAGTCGGGCGGCAGCGTACCTGCGACGCGCATGGGCTGATCGCAGGCCGGCTGCAATCCGTCGCCACCGTCGGGCGACCGGCCCACATGCACCAGAATCGGCTGCGCTCCGGCTTGGCGCGCGGCGTCGAGCAACGCGGCGGCGTTGGCGATTACTTCCTGTGTGGAGTGCGGGTTTGCGGGAAATCCCACGATGCCCTTTTGCAGATCGATCACGACAACCGCGGTACGCCGCGGCTCAAGAATCAGTTCATTCATCATGCAGCTCCGAATTTCTGCTTGCGCGGCGACGCGAAGTCGCGATGCGCAATTTGCGTTCAACCAAAGTCATTTTCGCACGGCGGTCTGGCATGCAGATTTCATCACGAATGGTCTGTGCAACTGCTTCCGTCCGCGAATGCCGCGCTACAATGAGAGCCGTTCCAGATCGATGAGAGGAGCGCCTGAGCCATGAGGCATCGTGCTTCAATTGCTTGTACCGCGGCGGTCATGTTTGTGTGGGCCGCCAGCGCCAGTTGCCAGCAGCCCTGGCAGCATTTGCAGAATCCGGCGGCTGCCCAGATGGCTGCGCAGTGGAAGACGCCTCCGCCGGAGTACGGCCCTGAGCCCTATTACGGCCTCAATGGCAGGGTGAGCATCGCTCAGGTGGAGCGCGATCTGGATACGCTTCACAAACTGGGCTTCCGGGCGGTGACGGTGCAGGCCGGCTTCAATATGCCGTTCGCTTACCTGTCGCCACAGTACTTTGCCTTCTTCCGCAAGCTTGTTGAAGAAGCGAAACAGCGCAACATGCGCGTATGGATTGTGGACGATGCCGGCTATCCCAGCGGGTTTGCGGGCGGAAAATTCACGACCGAAAAGCCCGAACTGCGCATGCAGGCGCTGGAGGTGAAAGAGGAGATTCCGGTTGCCGGTGGAACGGCCCTGCACAAAGAACTGCCGGCAACGGTGGTGAGCGCGGCCGCGGTGAACGAGAACGGCGCAGCGATACCGCTGCCGATCCACGGCGGAGCGCTCGATTGGAAAGCCCCCGCGGGCAACTGGACCGTGCTGCTCGTGGATCATGAGTTCCGTACCTCACCCACGCGATCGGACACCAATCCGAGACGCGTGAAAGACACCGAGCAGTCGCTTGAGGATTATCTCGACCCGGCGGCGACACGGCAGTACCTGGCCTTCACGCACGAGCAATACAAGAAATACCTGGGCGACGAGTTTGGCAAAACCATCCTCGGTTTCCGCGGCGACGAGCCCGACTACTCGATCGCCGGTCTGCCGTGGACGCCGAAATTCTTCGCGCGATTCAAAGCGATCAAGGGCTACGATGTCGCGCCTTACGTGGCGCTATTTGCGCAAACGCCCTCGCGCCGCAATCCCGGCGTGCCGATTCATCTCACGCCGGAGCAGTTGCGCATCAAGGGCGATTATTACGACGTGTTCTCGCGGATGTTTGCTGCGGGCTTCTTTGCGCCGCAGGGCGAGTGGTGCGCCGCCAACCATCTGGAGTATCAAGTGCACCTGAATCACGAAGAGATGGAGATGGCGCTCACGCACAGCGAGGGATCGTTCTTCCGTGACATGCGCTGGGTGCAAGTGCCGGGGATCGACGCCATCTGGCACCAGATCTGGAAGGATACCGTCTCGGATTATCCGCGCCTGGCAAGCTCCGTGGCGCACGTCGACGGCAGGCCTCGCGCGTTTACGGAGAGCTTTGCGGCGTACCGGCCCGCGCCGGATGTCGAAATGGCGCGATTCATCCTGAACGAACAGTTTGTGCGCGGCGTGAACCTGGTCGAGATGATGTATTTTCCCGCGACCTCGGAGGGACCGCGGCCGGTGCCGTCGTATATGGGCCAGCCGGGATTTGCCGATCTCGCAGCATACGTGAGGCGCATGAGCTACCTGATGGCGATGGGACGGCCCGACGCGACAGTGGCGCTCTATCTGCCGTCGATGTCGATGTGGCTGGGTGACAGTAACTCCGACGAGCAATTCGTTTCGGCTGAGCGACTGCTGAGCGAGCACCAGGTCGACTTCGACATCGTGGACGAAGATGCGCTCGGCGGCGGGTTAAAGGCGTTGCCCGGCGCGCTTGAGACCTTGAGCGGCAACCGCTATCGCACGGTAATTCTTCCTGCGCCATTGGTTTTGCCCTCTACGGTTGTGGCGCGCCTTCGGGCATTTGCGCGCGGCGGCGGCAAGGTGGTCTTCCTCGGTGGCACACCGCAGTGGATTGCTGGCCGCACGATTCGCGCCGCGCGCGCGGCCAGGCCGGCCGAGTTTGCCTGGGCGAGTGTCGTGAACGCGCAACTGCCGCCCACTCCCACGCCGCCGGCCGCGCCGCCGGCAGAGCCTCCGGCGCCACAGGGGGTTCCCGATGAGGTGCTCGCGGCGCTTGAATCCGCGGTGGCCGCGCCAGTGATCAGGATGGACGCCCCCGATGCGGCTCTGCGCGTCATGAAGCGCCGGTGGAAGGACGCCGATGTGTACCTGTTCTTCAACGAGGGCCCGCAAGCCAGCAAACACGCGATCACGTTGATGGCCACGGGCCGTAGGGTAGAGGCGTGGGATGCGCAGACCGGCTCGGTAACCCCAGTCGAGGCGGCGCGGCGCGGCGGGCATCAGGTGATCGATCTCGATCTCAAGCCCTATGCAACGCGCGTCATTGTGGTGCGCTGAGTGAAGACTTCACTGTGCCGGATGACGATGAACCGACTGGACCGGACCGGATTTGCCACGAACCGCGATTGAACTGGCCGCCTTGCGGATGCGGCCAGCGAAAAATACGCATCTGCGATAGAATCAAGAAGGAGTTGCGAATGCGAACAGGTGTAAGGCCTGTTCTGTGTTCAGCGCCGCCCGGCAGGGGTGAGCGATTGGGATCTGATCTCTTCAGAGTCAGCATCTCCGGCCCGCAGCGCGTTTTTGGCATCCCGAGGCTGTGGGTGGATAATTCAGTGATCGGGGAGTGGCTCAGCCTGGTAGAGCACCTGGTTCGGGACCAGGGGGTCGGAGGTTCAAATCCTCTCTCCCCGACCATCTATCTCGCACAGTTTCATTGCATTAAGCCGCGCAAGCGGCTTCTGTTATGTCCTCGGATTTCGGTACATTCGGTACTTTCGGAACAATTGAAAGACCGAATTCCGGAAGATCAAATCCGATCCCACACTTCTCCGCCCAATCGAGCCGAAACTGCAGGTCTTCCTTGACCTTGTCGTAGAGATCCGTCATTGTTTCGCCGGCATGTCCGTGGACCGTGCAAGAAGGTAGTCTCCTAAACGAGATCGTCAACCTCAACGTCCGAGGCTGCACGTCATCACTGTACTGAGCACGGGGTCCAGAACCACACTGCCGGACGAGCTTGCAAAGGCATCAGTGAGCCATCGGTCTTAACTGCCAGACACGCGGGGCTTCTCCAGACTAAACCGAACGCTTGCTCCATGTTCCTTGCCTCATTGTCCAGACCCCTGTCTGGTACCCCACTGCCGGGGGATATTTAACGATGCGATTCTTTCCGCTCTACCCAAGATTCAGGCCTCTAGGAGTGCGTCGGGCATAAGCATTTGAGATTTTGTAACCGACATGGAATCAACAACATACCAAACATGGTAGATTTTGTAAGTTGTTGATTCTAAATGGCATGAAATCTATGCCCGACAGACTCCTAGCCGCGTGCCCCCCGACTTCTTGCCGCACTCCATATTTGGGGCTATAAACAGCCTGCGCATGGAGGTTGCAAAATTAAATGTAACCGGATACAGTTAATTCCCAAGGTACGCTTTCATGATGCAAGCTGGTTTTCGCGCTTCCAAAGTCGTCTTCTGCCTCTCTCTAACCTTTTTCGTTGTCTTCTCAGTCTGTATTTCGGTGCGGGCTGCTGAAGCCCCTCGGCTCGATCACAAGGACGGACGCTATACGCTGCTCGTCGATGGCCGCCCCTTTTTGATCCTGGGTGGGCAGATTCACAACTCCAGCGCGTGGCCGAGCGAGCTGCCCCAGGTTTGGAAGTCGCTGGAGGCGCTGCACGCAAATACTGTCGAAGCCCCGGTCTACTGGGAGCAGTTGGAGCCGCGCGAGGGACAGTTCGACTACACCGATGTGGACCAGTTGGTGGAGGGCGCGCGGGCGCATCATCTGTATATAGTTCTTTTGTGGTTTGGAACCTGGAAGAACGGGAACATGCATTATGTTCCGGCATGGGTGAAAAATGACGCCGGGCGTTTTCCTCACGTCATTCGTCCGGACGGCGAGCCGATCGACGTGCTTTCGGCCAACTCCCGCAACAACCTTGAGGCCGACAAGACCGCATTTGTGGCGTTGATGCGCCACCTGAAGCAGATTGACGGCGATGCCCACACGGTCCTGATGGTCCAGGTCGAGAACGAGTCGGGCAATATCGGCAGCGTGCGCGACAATTCGCCCGAGGCCAACCGTGAATTTGCCGGTCAGGCGCCAGCTGATCTGCTGGCCGCCGCCCACAAGCAGCCGGGAACCTGGACGCAGGTCTTCGGCAGCGATGCCGACGAGATCTTCCAAGCCTACTACCAGTCCAAGTACATCAACGAGATCGCGGCGGCTGGCAAGCGGGAGTTCGACATTCCTTATTACATCAATGTCTGGCTGGACTATCCGGCCGCGGAGCTGCCGCAGCGGCAGATCGATACCCCCGGCATCGCGTACCCAAGCGGCGGCGCGGTGACGAAGATGATCTGGCTCTGGCGCGCGATGGTGCCTTCGATCGACGTCATCGGACCGGACATCTACGCTGACTATTCGCCGTTCTATCGCCAGACGATAGCCGAGTATCATCGCGCGGACAACCCTCTCTGGATTCCTGAAACGGGGCGCAATGACAGCTTCGCTAAGTTCTTCTTCTACGCCCTCGGATCGGACGCGATCGGGTTCTCGCCCTTCGGCGTGGATCAGACCGGCTGGAACATCCTCGGAGACATGCCTTGGACAGCGCATGCAAGGAACTATGCCATCATCGGGCCGATGGATCGCGAGATTGCCCAGATGGAGTTTGACGGCAAAGTGAAAACGGCAGTTGAGGAGCCGGGGCAGGCGACCCAGGAGCTGGACTTCGGCGACTGGCAGGCTACAGTCTCCTTCGGGTTTCCGCAGATGGATGGACGCCCGGCCCCCGGCACCAAGGACGCTCATGGCGCCGCACTGGTTGCCCGGCTCGGACCGAACGAGTTTCTTGTCACCGGTGTGGATGCAAGCGTCCTCTTCCACCTGCCGGGAAAATTGCCCTGGATGCGCAGCCTGATTGTGACTGCGGAACAGGGAACATATGACAACGGTGCGTGGAAGCCGATTCGCCTTTTGAACGGCGACGAGACCGATCGCGGTTTGAACTTCCACGAGAAACCCGAGGTCGTGCGCGTTACGATGGGCCGATTCTGATGCCGCTTCTTTGCCGCCGCGTCTCCGGTTCCGGCTCAACAGGAATAGAAGGACGCGATCTCAACCTTTCGCCCCTCGGGGAGCCGGAAGCGGTGCTGGCCCGTTCATGATCCATTTTTGCCCCGCGCCTATGCTTGAGGATCCCCCCCTACTTTTTATGCAGGGTCTGCTCTGACGCATGTCCCGCAGTGCCGCGGTTTCGCCAATTTCATTTGCTATGCCAGTCCGTCGTGAGCCGTCCGGCGCTATTGGGTCGGCCAACGTGGGCAATACCAGACAATTTCACGAGGAGAGCGCAAGATGGTGTCCATCACAAGAAACGCCTTGATTCTGTCATTGGCAGGCTGTCTCATTGCTCTGCCGTCCATTGGTCAGATCGCAAAGTCGTTGCCCGCTCAGAATCGAGCGCCACAGATACGTGTGGACAACTCCTCTGGCAGCTTTTTTCTCGTCTGGCCTGACGGAACCATGATCGGCCCTATCGTGGCGTCCGTCACATTGATTGACGGAGAGCACTGGAGCACCACAGACTTTCCCAGACACTCAATTACCACCCGCATCGCTTCACCTCCGGGATTGCACGCCACAAAGACTCGCGCATGGGATATCCGTTCCTATGGCCTACGCAACGCGCCAGAATTGCGGCAGAGCATCTATCTGGAGCCGGGCCAGCCCTTTGTGCTCACCGGCGTCGAAGCTCTCTCATCGCACCCGATCAGTTCGCGCAGGATTGCGCCCGTTCTGCTTGCGCCGGATGGAATGGCTCGTTTTGCGGTGGTCAAGAAGCCAACGGTACTCTTTGTCCCCTGCGATAACGACATGTGGGTGCGTTACAACGAGCCGATCGATCCAGCTTCGGACCCTGACAGCTACGAGGTAACAGCCATCTTTGACAACGCGACACGCAAAAGCATGGTGCTTGGTTCGGTCACGCACGATCTGTGGCGGACGGGCATTTTGGCGCGCAATCTCGGCGACGGCACAGTGGGAAAGGTCGAGGTGTATGGCGGCGCCACAGGGCACTGGACGCACAATGTGGAGCCGCACGGTGCTGTGAGCGGGCTAACCATCTCCTCGCCGCTGGTTATGGTGGGGTATTTCGCCGATTGGCGCGATGGACTTGAAACCTACGGGCAGGTGAATGCCCGGATACATCCCCCGCTGGCATGGAGCGGAGGCGTGCCCTTTGGCTGGAACAGTTGGGCGGCCTACCTGGAAAAGGTGGACATTGGGAAATATCTGGCCGCGGCCGATTTTATTCACAGCCAATTGGAGCCGCGCGGCTTCGAAAATCATGGCACTACCTACGTGAACTGGGATGCCGGATGGACGAATGTGAAGGAGGCAGACCTGATTGCGGCGGCGAGGCATCTTCACGCGCAAGGACAAAAGGCTGGCATTTATTTCACTCCCTTTTCCTACTGGTCTGACGATCTGAGCAGACCGGTGGAGGGAACCCAAGGGAAGTACACCTACGGCGACATTCTGCTGCGCGATTCCAAAGGCAACCCTCTGCCCAAGATCGATGGGGCCAGGCCGCTCGATCCCACGCATCCCGGGACCATCGCTTTTATTGACTACGAACTGGCTCGTTTCGTGGCGTGGGGCTATGACAGCGTGAAACTTGACTTTCTCAACTGCGGCGCCCTCGAGGGACACCACTATAACCCCGCCATTCCCACAGGCGTAGCTGCGTATGCATACGGCATGCGGCGAATCGAGGAGGATCTGTCGCCAAAGAAGATCGGGCGGCCCTTTTTCCTGAGTCTTTCCATCGCTCCTCTATTTCCGGCCTACGGACACAGCCGGCGCATCTCCTGCGATGCCTTCGGACGGATCGATGACACGGAATATATGCTGAACGCGGCCACCTTTGGATGGTGGACCAACGGCACGCTGTATTGCTTCAACGATCCGGATCACACGGTGATCGCGCGCGACCAGGATCCCTATCACGGGCAGGCGCCAAAAGGCAGCGTCCAGACCCTGGAGGAGGCGCGCAGCCGCGTGAATGCCTCGGTGATCGCCGGTACTGTGCTGCTCGATAGCGACGATTTGATGGACCCGCGCGCCCAGCAGCGGGCCAGAGAACTGCTGACGAACGCTAATATACTGAATGTCGCCAGGGAAGGCCGCAGCTTCCGTCCCGTCGAGGGCGACGCCGGAGTACACGCAGCCCGGCTGTTCACCCGCACTGAACCGGACGGCAGCATGTTGGTTGCGGCGTTTAACTTCAGCCGCGAGACAGAGGAAAAATTGAAGATCGATTTGTCGCGGCTGGGGCTCGATGCCGCGAAGGAATATCGCATGACCGATCTATGGACGGGAAATGTGAAGGATGTAAAACAGACGTTCGCTCTCGACCTTGGCCCCGCTGCATCCAAAATTGTGCGTTTCTCCAAACCGTAGATCGCGCTGCTTTCGACGGGAGCAGCGTTTACGCCGCGATCCCGCATGAGGTGGAGATTTTGTTCGCGGATCTTGCTTTCATGCAGTGCGCCAGCGATGGCAAAAGCGCGCGAGATAGCGATACGTTCTGGAGCTGCTTTCGCGAAGGATTCTGCCCTGAAGGAAGGTCAACCCTTACCCCGTTCACTGCGGCGCTTTGCGCGGAAAAGTGCGGGAAAGCACGAGGCAAACCCTATCCCCGGAGTCATCATTGCGTTACCGCAGCCATGCTTGGAAGGGGTCTTTCTTATTTACTCTCGGCCGCTTACTTGACCCATCCGGCGGCGATCGGCGACAGTGAACTCTTCAAGGAACCACGAAGCAGAACATGGCATGGAATCCGTTTTTCATCGCCCTGGTCGGCGTCTATTGCGCTGCGCTGATTCTGACCGGCGTGCGGTCGGCGCGCCACAAGGGCGATTCGAACCAGTATCTGAACGCCACGTCGTCTTTGCCAGCGTGGGTTTGCGCCACGGCCTGCGTCGCAGCCAACTGCGGGTCCATCGAAATCTTCGCCATGACAGCGCTGGGCGCGCAATATGGGATGCTGGCCTGTCATTTTTACTGGATTGGCGCGATTCCCGGGCTTTTGGCCGTTGCCTTCTGGTTACTGCCCGCTTATAAGCGCAGCCGGAATCCCACCATTCTGGACTTCATCGGACGCCACTACGGCAAACCCACCCGATCCATCGTTGCCCTCTCGATGGCCGCCATGATGCTGCTGATCGCAGGCGTCAGCCTTTGCGCCGTCGCCCAGATGGGAACCGCCCTCCTCGGCTGGACGTTTCTGCGCGGAGTTCTGCTCTCCGCCTCGGTCGTCCTGTTCTACACCTGGGTGGGGGGATTTCGTGCAACCGTATATACCGAGCTGTTGCACTTTGCCCTGGTGCTGGCGGCTGTGGTCCCGCTGCCATTTCTCGCCGCCCGCCAGCTCGGCGGCTTCCGCAAACTCATGGCCGGCATTCCTGCCAGCCGCTTCCACGCCTGGCGGCAGCTTCCGCTCTTCAATCCTCATGCCACGATGGATGTCTTCGGCCTGGTCCTCGGTCTTGGTCTGGTGCTTGGCTTCGGCTTTTGGGGTACGGACTTCGTCCAGATGCAGCGCGCGCTGGCCGTGCGCCGCGATCGGGATGCGCCACTTGTCCCATTGAGCGTCGGCTTTGCCAAGCTCGCCTTTTCCCTGCTGATCATCACCACGGGCGTAGCCGCACCCCTGGTGCTCTCGTCGTCCCGCCTGAGCGCCAACTGGAACGGCACCCTGCCTGCGCTCATGATGCACTTTTACCCGCCGTTCTGGCTGGTTTTGGGCTTTATGGGGCTGGCGGCGAGCGTCGCCTCCACCTTTTCCAACAACGTGGCGGGATTCACCTCCGCCTGGGTGCAGGGAATTTACCAGCCATGGCTTCGGCCGGACGCCAGCGAGCAGCATTACACCAGGGTGAGCCGGGCGACCAATGCCGTGGTGGTGCTTCTGGCAGTAGGCACAGCGTACTTCGCTTTGGGCTTTCAAAGCATGATGGAGTATATCCAATGGGTTCTGGCCATATTCAATGCGCCCATCTTCGCACTGGTCGCTCTGGCTGCCCTTGCGCCGCGCCGGGCTGCTGCTGGTGGCCGCACAGGCTTACTCTGCGGGCTGGCCTGCGCTGTCGCCCATCAGGTTCTGGTATTGATCCATGTGCTCCGCTACGGCAGCCAGATGACGGCCAACTTTTACGGGGCCATCTTCGGGTTTGCCGCTACCCTGGCCTGCACACTGTGGCTGGGGTCGCGCAGTCAGGCTGGGGGGAGCCTGCCACAGAGCCGTCAGCTTTCGGTTCGGCCCCGGACCTCGCTCGCCATTTCCTGGCCCGCTCTGGCTGCCGGGATCGTGCTGGCAGGCCTCTTTCTCGTATTCACTGCGATCTTTCGTTAGCAGGCGCTGGACCGGTGGACTCGCGTACCACGAGCTTCATGGGCAGGACGAAGACCTTCCCCGGCTGCGTCAGATCCTGGGCGCTGAATTGCAGCGCATCGAAGAGCACCTGAGCGTACTGCCTGCGTGAGATGCGCAGTGTAGTCAGTGGCGGGTATACGATGTCAGCCATGTCGATATCGTCGCATCCGGCCACCGAGATGTCCTCAGGGACTCTCAGCCTGCTCTGACGGGCCATGCGCAAGGCGCCGATGGCGGTGAGATCGTTTGCAGTCAATACAGCCGTCGGCTTCTCCGGCTGCTCCAGAATGGCCTTCATGCCTGCCACCCCCCCGCTGATGTTGTAGTCGCCCGTGACGATCCATCCCTCGCGCGACGACAGGCCAGACTTCACCACCGCATCAAAAAAAGCCTCGCGGCGGATGCGCGACGTGGTGTGCCCATCGCTGCCCCCGATGAATCCAACCTGCCGATGTCCCAGTTCTTTCAGGTGCTCGACAAGCTGCCGCAATCCGTCGCGGAAATCCACCGTAATATCGCTGATTCCCGGCGCTGTACGGTAGTGATCGGTGGTGACCACGGGAATCCGGTTCTGCACCAGCGATTCCAGGGCAGATGATTCCTGTTCGGAGCCGAGAAACGCCACCCCATCGACGCGGCGAAGCAGCATGCGGTGAATCGATTGCTGGGTCCGTGACGGATGGAAATCGGTATTGGCGATCAGAAGCTCCAGCTCGTTTTCAACCAGCAGACCCTCGAAGATCTTGACCAGTTCCATGAAAAACGGGTTCGTGAGGTCGGGCACGATCGCGCCATAGATGTGGCTCTTTCCCTGCTTCAGGTGTGCGGCGCTCTGGTTGGGAACAAACTTGAGTTCATGGATGATTCGCTGGATGCGCCCGGTGGTTTCGGGCGTGACCAGACTGGAGCCATTGAGCACCCGCGAAACGGTTGCACTGGAAACTCCGGCGAGCTTGGCAATTTCTCGGATACTGACGGGCAAGGATACCTCGAAGCAGGCTACGCTAAATCGATTGTACGACTTGCAGGACCGTGTGACTATGGCCAAAGAGGAGTAAAAAGATCTCAAAAAAAATGCTTGACAACGCTTACACAGCGGATGTAAGTTTTTGCGAAGTACTCTAAAACAAGAAATGTAACCGGTAACATTTGTATATGGCAACATCGCAAAAGCTCCCGCAGTGTGCGCCGCCCGGCTTTTCGGTGTTCCCGCAACCAGGTTCCAGACTGAAACCAATTTTCAGGTATGCAATGAAGACACCAAGGAGGCAAATTATCATGTTTCAACGCAACTGGTTCATCGCATTGTTTGCGTTCACCCTGTTCTGCGTGTCGACTCAAAGAATGTTTGGCCAAGCCGACCAGGGCACGATTACAGGAATCGTACAGGATCCGTCCGGCGCCGTGATCGCCAACGCCGCGGTGACGCTGACCAACCTGGACGAAGGGCAGGTTCTGAAGACAAAGACGGATGGCTCAGGCGTCTATGCGTTTCCGTCCGTCAGAATCGGCAACTACAACGTAACGGCAAGTGCTCCGAACTTCCAGACCACCACGCAGACAAGCCTGCACCTGAACATTCAACAGCGGCTCAATGTGGTCGTCACCCTCAGGCCCGGCGCGGCAACGCAAACTGTAACCGTTACCACGCAAGTCCCGCTGATGCAGACGCAGGAAAGCTCCGTCGGCCAGACCATGACCGCACAAACCATCAACAACGTGCCGCTGAATGGCCGCAACTGGGTCTATATTGCGCAGTTGGCTGCCGGTGCTGTGCCGCCCGAGGGCTCGCGCGGTGCCGGCAAAGGCGACTTCGACGCCAACGGCCAACGCGCGGAAGAAAACAACTTCATCCTCGACGGCGTCGACAACAACGCCAACGTCGTCGATTTCTTCAACGGCGCCAGCTACGTTGTGAATCCTCCGCCGGATGCCCTGGCCGAGTTCAAGGTGCAGACCAGCGACTATTCCGCCGAGTTCGGCCACTCCGCAGGCGCTGTGGTCAACGCCAGCATCAAGTCCGGCACGAACAGCGTCCACGGCGACCTGTGGGAGTACGTGCGCAACAACGACCTGGGAGAGGCGACGATCCCTGCGTGGCAAGGCGGCAATGGCACCGTCCCCCCCTATCACCAGAACATCTTCGGCGCCACACTGGGCGGACCGCTCATCAAAAACAAGCTTTTTCTCTTCGCCGACACCCAGGCCAATCGTGTTGTCTTCAGCTCGCCCCAGACATTCAACGTGCCCAGCGCCAACGAACGCCTGGGCGACTTCTCCGAACTATTGAACCCCACCCTTCTGGGTGGACCGCCGGTCCAGCTTTACTATCAGGATCCGACCGGTGTAAACCCACCCGTCCCTATCACCAACAACTGCCTGGCGGCAGCAGGAACCACCAGTTGCCAGGGTGCCGGAAACCCGAATCTCCCGGCGCTGAACCCCACCGCGCTGACAGTCCTGAGCGAATATCCGAAACCTGGAGGCAACGCGAACGCCGGACTTCTGTACAACAACTACTCCGCCATTTACCCCGTCATTGACAACACCTTCCAGTGGGATGCCCGCATGGACTGGACTATCGGCGCGAGCGACACGGCCTATTCCCGCTATAGCTACTACAACGAGATGGGCTTGAACTCCAGCGGCGGCAATGGCTCCGCCGCCGCCATTCCTCTTTTGGGCCCCATTCTCGACGGCGGTGGCTTTGGCTCTGGCAAGAACAAGAACTACGGTGGAAACTATATGGCCTCCGAGACGCACACCTTCAGCCCGACGCTGATCAATGAAGCGCGCTTCGGCTTCAACTATATGCACACCGGCTTCCAGCAGGAAAACGCCACGAACGATAACTTTGCGCAAAGCCAGGGCTTCGGCGGCATTCCCACCGGGCCGTTGAACGGCGGCTTGCCGAACGTCCAATTCACCGGGACCAACAGCCCTCACAACTTCGGCGCACCGGAGTGGGCGGCGACCGACGAGCACGAGAACGTCTACCAGATCATCGACAACGTCACCAAGATCGTCGGCAGCCAGTCGCTCAAGGCGGGCGTAGACTACCAGAACGTCCGCTTCGAGACTCTGCAACCGTACTACTCACGCGGCGAGTACGACTACACCGGCGATGCCACCTCGATTCCGGGAGTAGGCAATACCGGCTACGGCGTAGCCGACTTCCTGCTCAATGATCTGATGGTTGCCAAACTCTCCAACATCGTGACAGACGGCGACGAGCACGCCAGCACCTCGCTGTACTTCCAGGACGACTGGCGCCTCAAACGGAACCTCACTGTCAACCTGGGCCTGCGCTGGGATTACTTCCAGCCCTACAAGGAAGTTAGCGGGAAGCAGGCATCCTTCATATTCAACACGACGCCTACGCTCAACACCGCCACAGGCTATGGCAGCGTGACTGGGCAGTATCTGATTCCCTCCCAATCCCAAGCCTATGCCTCCGCCTTCATCGCCAAATACGGTTTTGACAAGGCGCTGGCCGAAGACAATATGTCCATCGTCTACGACTCCAACTCGCGCCTGCAGACCACACAGAAGACCAACTTCGCTCCGCGTATCGGTCTGAGCTGGTCGCCGGATAACAAGACTGTGCTTCGTGCCGGCTATGGCATCTTCTATGGCGGCATGTTCGAAAGCCTCGGCTACTGGGGAAACCTGGGCGAAAGCTATCCGTTCCAGTACAACGCCAACTTCCCGTCCAGCGGCAAGGTTTGCGGGACTAACAACTGCACGCCTTTGTCGCTGCAACCGAACTACGATGTCACCATTGCCAACGGCTTCAACACCATCCTCGCCAATGGCTTTGCCTCGGTCGTAACTGGCCAGAACATGCGCGGCACCTACAAGAACGCAAACACATCCTACACTCAGGACTGGAACCTGACGCTGGAGCGTAGCCTCAGCAACGATATGTCCGCCACCCTAGGCTACGTCGGCAATACCACGCGCCACCTGCCCGTCAACATCTCGATAAACCTTCCGCTGGCCTTGCAAAATCCCAGCAACTATAACAACCAGATTACCAACTCGCAGCCTATGCCCCACCAGGGTGGTGACGCCTATACCGGGTACAGCGGCATGGGCGACTACCACGCCCTGCAGGCCAAGCTGGAAAAGCGCATGTCGCATGGCTATAACCTGCTGGCTACCTACACCTGGTCTCATGCCTTGGACGATGCGGTCACGCCTCTAGGTTCCAGTGGCGACGGCAACTACCGGCAGGACACCCTGCTTGGCATCGCTGCCGACTACGCGAACTCGCCCTTCGACGTTCGCCAGCGCTTCACCTTCGACGGAACCTACGATCTGCCCTTCGGCAAGGGACGGCAGTTCCTGAACCGGAACACCGCGCTCGATTACGTGGTCGGCGGCTGGTCGGCGAACGCCATGTGGGTTGCACAGACCGGTGAGTACTTCACCATCCACACCTCCGGCGGCAGCAATGCCGGCGGTTTCCAAAACGGTCCGTTTGCCTATCAAACACAGGGTGAGTTCGCGACCGGCGGGACCCCCGGCACCTACCAGACCAGCCAGACCTGCCCCACGAAGACAAAGACCCTTTCCAACTGGTTCAACCCCTGCTCCTATGCAGACCCGTGGGATGCAGGCGATGCAACTATCAGTGGCGCGCCAAACCCTCACTACATTCCCAGATACACGGGCGATCCGGCTACTCCAGCAGGCAATTCAACGCCGGTCTATGTGACCGATCACGCTTCGCTTCTGGGCTACGCGGGCGGCAAGCGCGATATCGCACTCGGTCCCGGATACGAGCGCGTCAACATGTCTGCGTTCAAGGACTTCAAAGTCTATCGCGAGCAGACGCTGACCTTCCGCGCCGACGTCTTCAACCTCTTCAACACGCCCTCCTGGGGAGAGCCTACGGGAAACGACAGTGAGAGCGGTGGCCAGATTACCAGCAGCCGCAGCCTGCAGGAATATTCTCCAGATGCACGCTTCTTCCAACTCGCGCTCACATACAAGTTCTGAGGTTGTATTGCTGCGTATTGGATTACCTCACTCGCCGATGGGATCCGCCATAGCGGATCCCATCGCTGTTTGCGATCCGGCCGGTTCCGGCGTATCGTGGAACCGGCGAAAGCACGGCGTCCGGCTGCAGCTCCGCGTCAAACAACCGGCGCCAGGTCGATTGAGGCGCGAGTGCGAGATTCGAATTTTTCGACTCGCTGCCAGGAGTCTTTCTTGAGTATCCGGTTCAGCAGATTGGTTTGGGAGCTGACGCTGCCGGTCTTGCTTTGGCTTTCTCCAGCCAGGGCGCGCTCTCAGCCTCCGCAAAGCGCGGCCAGCGCGGCGATGGATGGCGATTTTCAGGCGGCGATGGCTGCCGAAGATCGTGGCGACATGGAGCGGGCGCAGGCGCTGCTGTCGAGGTTGCACAACGAGCACCCCGGCATTTTTGCGGTTGACGAGTCGCTGGGATTGCTCTACGCGCGCCGCGAGGACTTCAGACGAGCCCTGCCGCTGCTCCAGGCTGCCGCCGGTGAGCTGCCTTCATCGGACGCCGCTCACGCGAATCTGGGCGCAACGCTTTACCGGCTTCATCTCAGCCGGGAGGCGCTCGACGAGTTCGAGCGCGCGGTGCACATCAACCCCGGGAACGCATCCGCGCAGGAGAGCCTCGGACGGTTGTGGATGGAGAATCGCAAGCCGGGCGAGGCCGCGAAGGCATTTACTGCCGCGCTTCGTTTGAAGCCCGCCGATCCGGATCTGCAATTGGATTGCGTCACTGCCCTGTTGGCCGCAGACCGCCTGGACGAAGCCCGGAAAATACTCTCCACTTTTGCGGATGCCGATCAGTCTGCGCGGGCGCAGTCGCTGCTGGGGGAGGCCGATGAAAAGGCGGGAAAGTTCCAGAGCGCCGCAAAGCATTTCGCCCGTGCGGTGGAACTTGAGCCGAGCGAAGAAAATGCATGGCAATTGAGTCTTGAATTTCTGCGCCACTGGACATTCAACGCGGCTGTGACGGAGTTCGAGGCTGCGTCTGCCAAGTTCCCGGACAGCAAGCGCCTGCGTCTCGGCCTGGGCGCGGCGCTCTTTGGCAATGCTCAATACCCCAAAGCCGTCCCTGTCTTTGCCGATCTGCTGGCCACCGATCCTAATAATTCCCTCTATGCCGAGCTTCTTGGTCTGTCGTGCGATGCTCCTGCGTATAACATCAGTCCCCGCTGCGCGGAGCTCGTAGCCTACGCGCAGGCACATCCCACCAACGCGCAGGCCGCAGCCTACGCAGCCGCCTTTCTTGCCGTGTCGCATCCCGATACGGAGGGCCTGGCGACGGCCCGCAAGCTGCTTGCCCGTGCGATTGCCGCCGATCCCAATCAGCCCGACGCGCAGTTCGAGATGGGCGTCGTCCTGCAGGACTGCCAGGATTGGAAGGCGAGCATTCCCTACCTCGAACATGCAGTGAAATTGAAACCGGATTTTGCCATTGCGCATTATCATCTTGCGCGCGCCTATTGGAAAACGGGCCGCAGGCAGGACGGTCAGGCACAGTTGCAGTTGCAGCAGAAGTTCGTTCACCAGCAGCAGCAGGATTTGGATCGCCGCCTGCGTCAGATCACCAGGTTCGTTGTCGATATTCAGCAGTAGGGGGAACAACAAATGGATCTCTCGCGCAGGGAACTGCTAAAAGCCGCCGCCGTTCTTCTTGTTGAACAGTGGGCCGCGGGCAGAGGCATCGCCGCGGCATCCCGTCCTGCAAGCGATCGCAAGGTCGTGCTGGCGCTGTGCGGGGGAATACGCCGCGAAGACACATTTGCCAACTCTGGGTTCGACAATATTTTTCATCTCACCCACGACCTTCTGCCACATAGTGTTTTCTATCCCTTCCTGCGCAACGACGGCGTGACCTCGCATTTCAACACCATCTCCAGCATCCTTACCGGAAACTGGCAGCACGTCGATGACTGGGGCATGACGCCGCCCGAGAGCCCGACGATCTATGAGTATCTGCGTAAGGCGATGGGTCTGCGCCGCGATCAAGCATGGTTTATCTCCAGTAACAAGGCTCTCACCAGCCGCATCGGTTCGAGCACCGTCGCGGGCTATGGACCTGACTACGGCCCCAACGTGATCTTTCCCAAGCAGCTTCTCATCAGCGCTGTGGTGCATGCGGCCAACCAGGGCCGACCCGTGCATAGCACTGACCGCGCTACGGTGCAGCCGGAGATCGAGGCCGTTCTCAACAGCGATAATTACGACGGCCTGGGCTGGTCGGTTGGCGGAGAATCTTCTTCGCTCGACCGTGTCACCCTCGGAACCATGCAGCAGGCCATCGACGATCTGGTGCGCGCCAGTGCTCCTGCCACTGGCGACGAGTTCACCTACCTGGTCGCAGCCGAGATCCTGCGCCGCTTCGCTCCGTCACTGCTGGTCATCACATTTTCCGACATGGAAGTGGCGCACTTCGGCTCGTACTCTTTGCATCTGGGCGGTATCGTCACCGTTGACCGTCTCGTCTATGAGTTGTGGAATCTGCTCGAATCCATGCCGGCGTACAAGGGAAAGACGACTCTGTTTATCCTGCCTGAATTCGGCCGCGATCTGGACGGCTCCAACACCAATGGTTTCTTCAACCATCGCCAGGACAGCCCCTCGACGCGCCTGACCTGGATGATGTGTCTCGGCGACTCGGTTCGCACTGCGCAGATCATCGAAAATCCGGTCGCGCAAACAGACATCTGCCCAACGGTCGCCAGGCTCTTTGGGATAGGGAATCTCGATTTGCCTGGGCGACCTTTGCCGGGGTTGTGGTTATGACGCATGACGCACAGAATCAACAAATCGATGATCCTCCGGAGCAGGTCGAAATTGCCTCTTACCGCAAGCTGATCGATCGCCTGCCGGTCACACTTCGGCCGGAGCTCAACGCCGAGCTGGCAGAGTGGCAGACGCTTTTCCCCTTCGAGCGGCAGCGCATGAGAGAGTTCATGCGTGGCGTTCAGTCGTTCGACCCAGCGGCGCTCGATGCGCTTGTGGAACCGATGCGCGGGCTGGAAAAAAAGATGGGGGTCAGCCATTGGGACTTCTCTGAAAATATCGACACCATGGAGAATGCTTCACTCCTGGCCCGGTCGGCATACTATGCGGACTGGCGCAGTCAGGTGCAGCGCATCTATTCGGCAGTCGAAGACGCCGCTCGCGCATCCGCACCTCCCATCGTATTAAGCCCCCGCATTGCCGTCGCCATCCTGCCCGGGGATCTGCCTTATGAACGCGCGGGATTGTGGAACAAGTGGGGTGCCCAAGGCAGGGAAGTGGCCATCGACGGAGATCCTGCGCGCATTCCCGAACTTCTGTTGCGCGGTATGCCCTCGGTTCCCAGCCTGATTGCCAATCAAGGTGACAGGGAACCCTCCGATCTGTGGTTGATCGATGCTGGCTCCAGCCTGGCGGCCCTCTCGCCACGTCCAGATGCCGCGTCTTCGCTGAGCGACGTATCGCTTCACCCCTTGTGCGAACGTGTACTCGAGCAGGTCAATACCGTTCCCAAGAATATTGCGCAGACCGATCAGACGCTCGCCGCTATTCGCAATGCAAACTGGGATCCCTGGTGGCTGAAAGATCTAGTGCAGCGGCCATCGCTGCGCAGGTTTGTCATCGATCTTTACCTCAGCGGCAACGGCGCGCTGATCTTTTCCAACGCATTTGTGGAGTGGGCATCGAGCGAGGCCATCCGCCGCGCGCGTCCTCGCGCGCTGTTCGCGCGCTTCGGCCTGCGCGCGAGGCCGAAGGCCTTCACTGGCATCGCCATCTTTGAGAATCCTCAGCACATCAGCGCCCTTCCCGATGTGGACGATCCCGCGGGAAGCGCCGTCGATGCCCTCGTGCTTGCCCGTTACATTCTGCTGGCAACCGAGCGATATCCCGAGGGCGGGCAAACTGCTTTTCTGTGCATCGGGGTACATGTATTGACCGAATCCGCTGCGGAAGACGGTGCCGAAGCGGAAAGGCTTCCACTCCGCGCCGAGGCGCGGCAGGAAATTGAGGTCATAACTATACATCAGGCTTGTATTGGCGGGGAAACCGGCTTGCTGTGGCGGGCGGGCGACATAGAAGTGGAGTCAAGCGGCACGCCGGTCCTCCCAATAGTCCTCAAATTGTCGGTTGAGATGGC
>JBMFHB010000019.1:0-48400 GCA_049977045.1 Occallatibacter sp. | reverse complement strand
GGTGCTCCAGATCGAACGGCAGACCTGCAAACCGCTGCATCTTCCTTGGCAAAACGCTATGCCCGACATACACCTAGTGTCCAGACCTGTGGAAAAGTTTCAGGGTATCTACAATTCCGTCTACAGTCGCAGGTTTATTTTCAACGCCAATTCTGTAAGTCGTTGAAATTATTGGTCGGGACGGGCAGATTTGAACTGCCGACCCCTCGCACCCCAAGCGAGTGCTCTACCAGGCTGAGCCACGTCCCGACATAAGGCAGCCGGCTCTGGAGGAGCCGGCCTCTGGGGTCTTCGTTTAGTTTACACCGATGCTGGGCCGCCGTGGGGGCGCGCCGCGTTACTTCTCGGGCGGAACGTACTCCGAGGGCAGAGACGAGCCGGAGCCGAAGAAGAACTGCTCCATCTGCTCGACAAGGAACTGCTGCGCCTGAGGCAGCCAGGGCTGCAGGCGGTACTCGTTCAGCAGCATTTTCTGGTGGTTGAGCCACTCGTCCCACGCGGTCCTGGAGACGTTTTTGTAGATTTTCTGGCCAAACTCGGAGTCGAAAGGAGGCTCGTCGAGCCCCTCCATCTCCTTCTTATAACGAACGCAAAAAACCGTGTGCGCCATGCGATCAAATACTCCCTTCTCCATTGTATGGGATGCGGAGCAAAGAGATGGGAAGCGGAAATTTGGGCGTGTTGAATTCTTAGCGCCGGCCGCGGCGTTTCGGCGGTTTCTGGCGGTGCTGCGCTGCTTCTCTTTTGGCGCGCTTCTTCGATTTGGCTGAAGGCTTGGGCGGTTTGCGGCCCGTGAGCGGGAGTTCCTCTTCGACCAGCGCGAATTGCAGTTTGCGCTCCTGGGCGAGGATGCGATCCAGAATCACCTGCACGCGGTCGCCGGCGCGGAAGCGGCGGCCGGTGCGCTCACCCACGATCTCGTGTGTGTTTTCGCGCCAGGTGTAGCGGTCGCCGCGCAGCGTATCGATGGGGACAAGGCCCTCGACGAAGAGATCGGTAAGTTCGACGAAGAGGCCGTATTTAGCGGGGTTCAGCACAAGCGCGGAGAACTCGTCGCCAACCTTGTCTTCCATGAAGCGGACCTTCTTCCACTCGACCAGCTCGCGTTCTGCCTCGGCGGCGCGGCGCTCGGCGGTGCTGGATTCGTCGGCGATGGCGGCGAGTTCGGACTCGGGGATGGGACAAGGAAGCGAAGCGATCGGAGTTCGCGGAACGAGAGACGGCGGAGTCCGAGGCGCGGCCGCTCCCACGCAGCCCTCGTTCGGATGCGACCAGGGCGAGTCCATGCGCGACGGCGAGACGGCGCGGCAACCCGAAACACCGGCTCGGAGCAGCGCCTTCGTAATGCGATGGACGATGAGATCGGGATAGCGCCGGATGGGCGAGGTGAAGTGCGTATAGGTGGGCGCGGCCAGCGCGAAGTGGCCCTCGTTGGTCTCGGAGTAGCGCGCCTGGCTGAGCGAGCGCAGCATCAGGTAACTGAGAATGCGCTCCTCTGGCTTGCCCTCGATGCGCGCGGCAAGCTTCTGGTACATGCGCGGCGTAACGGCGATGTCCTCAGGAACTTCGTGCTGGCGCGGGTTGCGTCCGCGGCCATACGATTCGCGGCGCTCGGCGCGGAGTTGCACGCGCTTTACGGGCAGGGCCCCGAGACCGAGAGAATAGCCAAAGCTGGCGGCAAGCTCCTCGAACTGCACAACGCGGCGCGGTTCGGGTTTCTCGTGGATGCGATAGAGCGACGGAACGCCGAGATCCTCGAGCCAGACGGCCACGCACTCGTTGGCCGCGAGCATGAACTCTTCGATGAGGCGGTTGGCCCATGTACGCTCGGCGCGGGTGATGCCGCGCATCTGGCCGTTGTCGTCGAACTCGATGACCGGCTCGGGCAGATCGAAATCAATCGAGCCGCGCTCCTCGCGGCGACGGTTCATGAGCACGGCAAGGCGCTTCATGCGCTCGAAGTTTTCGACCAGCGGCGCATAGCGCTCCCGCACCTCCGGGTCGTGATCCAGAATTGCAGTGACCTCTGTGTACGTCATGCGCGCGGCGGAGCGAATGACGCCTTCGACAATCTCGAAGCTCTCCATGCGGCCCTCGGCGTCGAGTTGCATGATGCAGCTCAGGACAAGGCGGTCTTCGTTGGGGCGCAAGCTGCAGATGCCGGTCGAAAGCTCCTGCGGCAGCATGGGAATGGCGCGGTCGGGGAAGTAGACGCTGGCGCCGCGCAGCCGGGCTTCGCCGTCGAGCGCGGAGCTGGGGCTTACGTACTCGGCCACATCGGCGATATGAACCTGCAGCTCGTAGCCGCCGCCGGCGCGATCGGTGACAAGAACGGCATCGTCGAAATCGCGGGCAGTTTCGCCGTCGATGGTGACGATGGGCAGGTGGCGAAAATCGGCTCTGCATGCGGTGATCGCCGGGTCAAAATGGGCGACGGATCGAGCCTCGGCCAGTACAGCTTCAGGAAAGATGCGCGGCAACTGGTGCTTGCGAATCATCATCTCGACGTCGACGCCGAAGTCTTCGGGTGAGCCTAAAACTTCAATGACGCGACCAATGGGCGGCCGCGTTGGCGTAGGCCAACTGGTGATTTCGACATCGACAATGAGGCCCTCCAGGCTTTCATGGCCGGTTGCCGCAAGAGCCTCGCGGCCGAGAACCCGATGCGGCGAGGAGGCGTCGGGGCGAGGGATCTCCGCGCCTCGAGGAATCACGACGGATTGCGTCATGCGCTCGTCGAAGGGAAGAACAAGGTTTTGATTCTGGCCGCGAGCGGGGTTGGCCGAGCGAAAGGCGCCCACGACGGTGGGGTTGCGGCGCTCCAGAACACGAACAATGCGGCCCGAGAGGCGCCCGTCTGCCTTCGGCGGATCGACTTCAACCAGAACCTGATCGCCCTGCATGGCGCCGCCCATCTCGCCGGGCGGAATGAAAGTATCGGCCATCTCCATGGATGCCTTCGCGCCAGTGCGGCGATCAGGACGCACAAAACCAAAGCCGTCGCGGTGCAGATCGAGCCGGCCGGCAAGCAAACGGCTGCCAGCGCCAGAGCCCGCACTGGAAGAGGCGCCGGGAAGGCTCCAGTGCTCGCGATCGAGCTGCACAAGCTGGCCGCGCAGGGTCAGGCGCGCCAACTGCTCCAGCAGTAGACGGCGTTCACGGCCGCCGCCGAGGCCCAGTTCCCGCACTAATTGTTTATAGCCGGCTTTGCGCCCCGGCGTTGCGGCAACGCGCGCAACCAACTCGCGATCGGTCATACGCCAAGATTAAGGCAACTCGGAAGGAAACAGGTGAGTTCTTCAGAACAGGCGCAGGAATCTGTACTTTGCCGTAGAATGTGGGAGACGGACGATTGTGGCGAAAGCGAGAGGTTGAAAATACCTGACTTTCGCCCGCGAGGCGATGGCTGCGCGCAACCAGAGACGCAGCGAACAAATATTTGAATTTGGCTTTTGCCATAATCGTTGCCTCGGCATCCCCCAGTCCCTACAGGACAGAAAAGGAACGTACCTTGAGCGCAATGTGGAAACCAAGTCAGAGCGAGCCAATTCGTGCGACGTCTAACCCCGAGCCGCAACCCCCCATGCACACAACAACGCCGCCGGTCGAGACGGTGAGCCGCATTGGAGCCCCAGCAGGCGATCAGGCTGTGATCAGCAAAGGTCTGTTTGTGAAGGGCGAGATTTCGGGCTCCGAATCGCTTTATATCGACGGTAAGGTGGAAGGGGCAATCAATCTTCCCGGCAACCGCGTAACCATCGGCCGCAATGGCCAGGTAAGCGCCAACGTGACCGCGCGTGAAGTCGTGGTGATGGGCAAGGTGCGCGGCAATGTGTCCGCCTCGGACCGCGTGGATATTCGTGCCGAAGGCGCGTTAAGCGGCGATGTGGCCGCGGCGCGCATCAGCATTGAGGATGGCGCGTTCTTCAAGGGCGGCATCGATATCCGCAAGGCTGACGCCAAGCCGGCGCAGTCGTATGGTGCGGCAGCTTCGGCCTCGGCCGCAACCTCGGCCTCGACCTCAACCTCGGCACCGACCGAGACCTCAAAATCAACCCAGGCTTAACACAAAATCAGGGTCAGGCAAAAGCGCCCTTGTGGTATGGGGGCGCTTTTCTGTTTGCGGCGCATGGCGCGGATGCGGATGCCAAGCCTCGCGACAGGAAAGAGCCAGAAGCTCCCCTTCCGCATATTCCTATCTTTCTTTGCTGGGATCTCTTCCCTGTTCTTACGATTCCGACTCGCGTCCCTTCATGTTGCGCGCCAGAACCTTTTCGACGACGCGCTCCACATCGGAGAGGAAGAAGCTGTTGGCGGGCTGGGGCACGGCAACACGGGTACCTGTGTGGCCAAGTGCGGATGCGATCTCGTTCCAACGATAGATGGTCGAGTTGGCCGGTATGAGAATCGGCTTACGCGCAGGCTCCGGCAGGAGGCTGTACATCGTCCAAATGACCAATGCGGACAGGATCAGGGACTCGTAGATGAACTGAACCGGATCGTTGTAGGAGGTCAGGTGAGAGCTCCACGAAGCCAGGATGAAGTCGCCCGCCGACATGATGCCAAAACCAAAAGCGATGCCAAAGGAGAGATTACGCACCGTCAGGCGCAGCGCGTTCATGCTCAGGCAAAGGAAAGCCAGCAGGCAAAGCAGCAGGACGCTGACCGAGTGCATCAGGTTGTACAGAATTTCGACGATGAGGTGGAGATTCAGGTTTACGTAGGCGGATGTGGTTGAGGCTAAACTCACGACCATGGCAACAATCGCGGCCCAGCGGAAGATGACGATGGCGAATTTCGCAATCGCGGGGAATGGCGCCAGAGCATCGCGAAAGACCTCAATACAGACAAAAAACAACAGAACCACGGCCACGAGGTAGCTGCTCGTGAAGCCCGCTGTATAGATTTCGCCTAGAAGAGCGTGGTGTGCCAGGCCCCATGGCTGGGTTTTCTCATGCAGCGTAATAAACAGCATCGGCGTAGAGAACGCCCTGAACGCCAGATAAAAGCCCATGGCGCGAAAGCGGCTTTGCAGGCCCTTGCCCCAAAAGAGAAGAGCAAGCGCGGCCCATAGAAGCATCTCTGCTGTACTCATAGCCGACATGTCAACATTGAAGGGCATAAGGCCTTGGCGCTACCTGTGAGGAATTCAGGATAGCGCCAAGCTGCCTTGAGCCTCAATGACAAAAGGGTAATACGCCACTGGCACTTTAGTGCTATCTTGTTTATTTCGAGGCGTATTCCCAAAAATAATTTAGCGATTCGGCGTGAAGCACACTTCGTCCTGACAGGGTAGCGGCCCCGGAAGATTGACCGAGCTGCCGGCCATAATCGATACATGCCTGGCATGATTCTGTGTGCAGGCTGGAGCAAACGAGGCGAAAGTAAGGCCGGTAACGGCTACGAGGAGGGCGAACAGGCGAATAGCGGATTGCATTTTGGATCACCTCAAAGGCTGAAGATTAAGAAAGAGGAGTTTCTCTTTCTGGAAAGAAATCGTATCTTAAAAAAGCTAGTAAATATATTATTTTCATATACATAGCAAACATGATCCGAGATTGATTACCAACGTCACCGCGGATGCCTTAACCTGGCCTGCAGCAATCCGGTGCACGCCTTTGTTCCACGCCCTCTCGCGCCCCGGCCGCATGGTAAAATAAGCCTAGACAAGCGAGCTTGATAGCCCCATTTTTCAAGCGGTTCGTCGCTCTCCGGCGACTGGAAGATGTCTCCGCCAATCCTCGATCTGGCTCACCTTGCGAACGGAATTCTATGGCGACTGAAGTTCTCGGCAGCACCTCCCTCAACGGCGCTAGCGATAGCTACACCGGCGACAACATCAAGGTTCTAGAGGGCCTCGAAGCGGTCCGTCTGCGTCCAGCCATGTACATCGGCTCGACGGGGGAGATGGGGTTGCATCATCTGGTTTACGAGGTTGTGGACAACTCAGTAGACGAGGCGCTTGCCGGCTACGCCAAAAAGATCGACGCGGTCATCCACGTGGACAACTCCATCACGGTGGTCGACGACGGCCGCGGCATCCCTGTGGACATGAAGACACTGCCCAGTGGCGAGAAGATGCCCACGGTGCAGGTAGTTCTCACCAAGCTCCATGCGGGCGGCAAGTTTGACTCCTCGACCTACAAGGTCTCCGGAGGTCTGCACGGTGTAGGCGTGAGCTGCGTGAACGCGCTCTCGCAGGAGTTCAACGTGGAGATCTGGCGCGACGGCCACACCTGGGAGATGGATTTCAGTTGTGGCGCGCCGACCAGCGATCTGCGCAAGACGGGTACGACGAAGAAGCGCGGAACCAAAGTGCACTTTCTGCCCGACAAGACGATCTTCACGGCCACGGAGTTCAACTACGACACACTAGCGCAGCGGCTGCGCGAGATGGCGTTTCTGAACAAGGGGCTTGAGATCACGCTGACCGACGAGCGCACCGCCGACCCGAAGACCGGCGAGGCGAGGCGCGCGGAGTTCCGCTACGCTGGCGGCATTGCCGAGTTCGTCAAGCACCTCAACCGGGGCAAATCCGTCTTGCACGACAAGCCCATTGTCATGGAAGCATCGCGCGACGGCGTCGAGATCGACATCGCGCTGCAATACAACGACAGCTACTCCGAAACGGTCTTCAGCTTCGCCAACAACATCAACACGGTTGACGGCGGAACGCATCTCTCGGGTTTCCGCGCAGCGCTGACGCGCACCATCAACTACATCGGCCAGCAGATGGGTCTTTTCAAGGACTTGAAAGAGAGCCTGAGTGGCGACGACGTTCGCGAGGGTCTGGTGGCCGTGGTCAGCGTGAAGCTGCCGCAGCCGCAGTTCGAGGGGCAGACCAAGGGCAAGCTGAACTCCGACATCGCCGGCACCGTGCAGGCGTTCGTGAACGAGCGCCTCGGCATGTATCTGGAACAGAACCCTCCTGTGGCTCGGCGTGTCATCAACAAGGCGATTGAGGCGGCCCGCGCGCGCGAGGCGGCCCGCAAGGCCCGCGACCTGACGCGGCGCAAGGGCGCCATCGACGGCGGTGGACTGCCCGGCAAACTGGCCGACTGCAGCGAGCGCAACCCTGAGCGCTGCGAGCTTTATCTGGTTGAGGGCGAATCGGCCGGCGGCACGGCCAAGCAGGGGCGCGACCGGAAATTTCAGGCCATTCTGCCGCTCAAGGGCAAGATCCTGAACGTAGAGAAGGCGCGTTACGACAAGATGCTGGGTCACGAGGAGATCCGCGCCATGATTACGGCCCTCGGCTGCGGCATCGGCAAAGAGGATTTCGACCCGTCGAAGCTGCGCTACGGCAAGATCATTCTGATGACCGACGCCGACGTGGACGGCTCCCACATCCGTACGCTGCTGCTCACCTTCTTTTTTCGCCACATGACGGATCTCATCAAGCGCGATCACATCTACATTGCCCAGCCACCGCTTTACAAGATCAAGAAGGGTCGCTTTGAGCAGTACATCAAGGACGACCGCGAGTTTGTGAAGGTGATGGTCAAGCGCGCGGCCGAGGGCATGATTGTGCGCCACGGCGAGGCCGCAAGCCGCATCGAGGGCGCCGATCTCAACCGCTTCATGGGCACGCTCAACGAGTACCTGGGCTTTGCCGAGAAGGTGGACAAGCGCATCCGCAACGAAAAGCTGACAGAGATGCTGGCCCGCGCGGAGCTGACGCATCGCGCCGATTTCTCGCCAAAGAACGGCGATGGCGCACCGGAGAAGATCGCCGAGCTGCACGCGCAGCTTGTCGAGCGGGCCGATGAGTTTCAGATCAAGGTGGCAAGGCCGGTAGAGGACGATGAGCACCACACCTGGTCGATCTCCTTTACCGATGCGCAGGGCGCCGAACGCCATATCGACTGGACACTGGCATCAAGCCCCGAGTTCCGGCAGATGATGTCGAAGTACTCGCTCATCAAGGAATTTCTCGAGCCGCCCTTCCTCGTGGAGTTTGCGACGAAGTCTGCCGCGTCCGCCGAAGAGGACGAGGAGGCCGAAGGCGCCGTGGGCAAGGCGGAAGTCAAGGCCCCCATCCGTGGGGCGCGCATTCCGCGCGAGCCGGTCGAAAAACAGACCGCCCGCGAACTCTTTGCCTACATCGTGGAGCAGGGCAAGAAGGACTACCAGGTACAGCGTTACAAAGGTCTGGGCGAGATGACGGCGGGGCAGCTCTGGGAAACCACCATGGACCCCGAACGCCGCACGCTGCTCACCGTCAAGCTCGAAGACATCGCCGAAACCGAGGCCATCTTCACGACTCTGATGGGCGAGGACGTGGAAGCGCGCCGTAAATTCATTGAAGACAACGCACTCGACGTAAAAAACCTCGACATTTAATCCTGTGTGACACCCGCAGGAAACCCTGTACATTTACAGCGGAACGGTAGATGCTGTGTACTGTTGGGTTTGTTTGCAGGCCCGGGCTCTCTGTTGACCGCAGATTTCCAAGGGCAGCAGGAACTCCGGATTCGCGGCTTCGTCGCAAAGAAACTCTGTTTTGGCGATGGAGCAGGCACTCGAATAAACTTCCATTCAAGGAGTGGTGGCCATGAAATTCCGTCTTAGTTTTGCCTTTCTCACTGTCTTCGCTTTTGCCTTTGCGGCGGCGATGGATGGATGCAAATCCACCCCACAGCAGGCGACCAACATGCAGCAGGTCAACGGCTCGCCGATGGCGAACGGCACGCAACCGGCGAACGGCATGCAGCCGGTAAGCAATGCGCCGCAGGCAAGCAATTACGGCAGCCCGAGTTCGAACTCACAGCCGCCCGCATCTGCTCCAGTTGCGGGGCAGGCTCAGCAGGCGCCTCCCCCACCGTCAGTCGTTGATCTTCCTGCAGGAACCAATCTCAGCGTGCGTCTCGATCAGGATCTCGGCTCAAAGATCAGCCAGCCCGGCGATAATTTTGCGGCCACGATAGCTGACGATGTGATTGTCAACGGCCAGACCGTGATTGCCAGGGGGGCGCGCGCGGAAGGTACGGTGATCGATGCCGAACCGCTGGGCCGCTTCAAGGGCGGCGCGCGGCTCGTCCTGCGTCTTGAGCGCGTACGCACCAACTGGGGAAGCTATCCCGTCGCCACCAGCACCATCAGCCGCGCGGAAAAGGGCAAGGGGAAACGCACCGGAATCTTTACCGGCGGAGGGGCCGCCCTGGGAGCGATCATCGGCGGCATCGCCGGAGGCGGCAAAGGCGCGCTCATTGGCGGCCTTACCGGCGCAGGCGCAGGCGCCGCAGGTAGTGCCTTTACCGGAAACAAGGAGATCCTGCTTCCCGCAGAGACCCTCCTGACCTTCCATCTGGATCACTCCGTACACATCACGGAATAACAGCAATCATCGAGAATGCCAACGCAGTTTTTCTGGGCTGAACGATCCGGGCGGAAAAGGCAGGTGGTATTTCGCCCCCATCGGAATTTCGCCTCGTCCTTGACCGCAAAGAACACGGCCATGGATGAGGCGCCCGGGATCGGAGAACATCCGGGCCGGCGAAAGGCGCCACTCGCGGCGCAGCGGTAGACAACTCCCATGAAACAACATTCAATCAAGAGATTGCTTCTGACCGCAGTGCTTCTGGCGTGGGCCACTGCGCACGCCCTCGCTCAATCGGCAGCTTCCAATGCGCTCGCAGGCTCACGCGTTTTCACACTGGACGGGATCACCGCGAAGACCGCACCGAACGGCGCCGTGGGCCACAATGTCTTCAAGGGAACGCTGAAAACAGGCGAAGTCATTGCCTTACACGAAACTGTGCAGACGGCCGGAATCGTTCCCAATCCCGCACACCGCATCCAGCACTCTGAGGTCATTGTGGTTGAGGAAGGCACTCTGGAGTTCGCTCACGACGGCAAGGCAGAACGCGCATGCGCCGGCAGCGTAATTTACGTAGCGTTCGGCACCCTGCATACCCTCAAGAATGTAGGCCGCGGGCCTGCCAAATATATCGTCTTACAGATCGGCGGCGATACCGGGAAATAGCCGAGGCGCGGCATTCCCGCGGCTTCAGTCTCTTTTCTGACCGGGATTTGTCCGTCTCACCCGCCGCGCACATGCCCGCGCCCGTGGCTCTTCACCGCATACATGCGCGCGTCGGCTGTGCCAATGATGGCGTGCACCTCGACGCCATCGTCCGGCGCGGAGGCCAGGCCGACACTGGCGCTCACGTTCAGCCTGATCCCGTTCTTCATCTTGAACTCGGTTTCCATCAAAGCCCTGTGTACGACCTTCGCCCGCTCAAGGGCGGCCGCTGCATGGGTGTCAGGCATCAGAATCACGAACTCGTCGCCGCCATAGCGAAAGCACATGTCGCGTTTGCGAATCAGCTCCTGAAGCCTGCGCCCCGTAAGCGCCAGCAGTTCGCTGCCTATCAGATGGCCATGACGATCGTTCACCAGCTTGAACCGGTCGAGATCGAGAAACGCCAGGCTCAACGGTGTTCGCGATTTTCTCGACCGCTTCAACTGGCGATCGAGCACATCGTACAGATGGCGCACGTTGTAGAGGCCAGTCGTGTCGTCGGTGATGGTGAGCTGCTGAATGCGCGTCACATCGCGTGCGTTTTCGATGGCGATGGCGGCGTGGTCGGCCAGGATATGCAGAAAGGCGATGGTATAGTCCGACATCTCGGCACGGGGATTCAGAATCTCAATCACGCCCTGCGTGCCCTTGCGGCCGCGCAAGGGCAGGGCAATGGCTCCGCGCACGGCACGCAAGCCTCCAGCGCCGGATTGTTGAATGCGGGAATCGCCTTCCGCTACAGGAACAATCACCGACTCACCGTGCTGGAGCACCCAACCGGCAAGCCCTTCGCCCACTTTCACGCGCAGGCCCTTCAATGCCTCCTGCGCATCGCCGCCCGCAATGGCGTAGTACAACTCCTGACTGGATTCGTCGAGCATGAGCAGCGTCCACAGCTCCGCATCCACCATCCTCTCCATATGCTCCAGAATGGTGCGCAAAACGGTATCGAGGCCGAAGCTCGCGGTCAGCGATCGCGCCAGTTGATGAAACACAAGCAGATCGGCCAGCGGAATGCGGTCTTCCGTCTCAGTTGACATCTGTTCGCCCTAAAAGGAAGGAGTCTATCCAACATTCTGTCACACGAGTGAATGCAACAGTTCCACGGTTCTATGCTGAGCTTGCTTACGTGCCGGCTCAAGATCCCGGCCGCCGCTCATCCGCCGATATGCACCATGGAGCGCGACGGCTTGAGGAAGCCCGGTTCGCCGATGTGATGACGAGGTTCCTTCGCATTGACGATACGCACGATGTAAGCGGAAAGTTCCTCATCGCCTGCGCCGGCCCGCAAACGGCCGTATAAGTCGTGCTCGACCTGAGAAAACAGGCAGGTGCGAATCTTGCCGTCGGAGGTGAGCCGCACCCGGCTGCAGGCGCCGCAGAAGGCCTGGCTGACCGGAGCGATGATGCCGATTTCCCCCGTTCCGTCGGCGAAACCATACCGCCGCGCGGTCTCGCTGGGCTCGCGAGGCGGGAGTTCGACAAGCGACATTGTGCGGCCGATGCGCTCGACGATTTCCTTGAGCGTTACAACAATCTCCGGCGTCCAAAGCCGGCCCTCTTCAAGCGGCATAAACTCGATGAAGCGCACGACCACATCTTCCTCGCGGGCGAATCGGGCGAAACCCTCGATCTGGTCGTCGTTGAAGCCGCGCAGGAGAACACAATTGATCTTGAGCGGCGTAAGGCCCTGGGCTCGCGCCGCGCGGATGCCTTTGAGAACGACCGGAAAGCTGCCCGGAACACGCGTAATCCTCTCGAAGGCGGCTGCATTAACGGCATCCATGCTCACCGTGACGCGATTCAGTCCGGCTGCCTTGAGCGGGCCGGCGAACGATTCGAGTAGATGTCCGTTCGTGGTGAGTGCAATGTCCAGTGGCGCGCCTGCCCGCGTGCGCAAACGAGCCAGCTCCGCGATCAGATCGACCACCCCGCGCCGCAATAAGGGCTCTCCACCGGTAAGACGAACCTTGGTAATTCCCAGGTCGACAAACAGCCGGATCAGGTGCAGGTACTCCTCGTTGGCGAGCTCTGGATACTGCGCCCCCAACTCGCCCGTGCGGCAATAAATGCACTTATAGTTGCAGCGATCGGTGATGGAGACGCGCAGATCGTGGATCGTGCGTCCGAGGCTGTCTGTCAGCGGCGGGTGTAGCGTCGCGGCAGAAGATACGGGACGGGGGGCAGCAGCCATCTTCAATTACCAGCGTATACCTTTTGGATGCAGTAAGAAAGGCGTCCGTCGCATCAGGGCCGCAAACGCATCGGGCGATCCAGGCGATAGCATAAATAGAGCACTACTGCCGCGGTCCCGATCGCGGCGCGAATCCATTGGCGGAGAAAGCGGAGAACCATGCCGGCGACCGGAGCAAGACCGATCGGAACAGCGGACGAGACAGACGCAGCCAGGGCTGTGCAGCAGATGTTCGACTCGATTGCGCCGCGCTACGATCTGTTGAATCACGTGCTCTCAGCCAATGTAGACCGGCTATGGTGGCGCAAAGCGGCGCGGCGGTTCCGCGGCGTGCTGGAACGATCCGACGCCGAGATTCTCGACATCTGCTGCGGCACCGGAGACCTGACGATGGCGCTCTTGAAGCTGCGTCCACCAGGCGCGCGGCCGATTCTGGCCGGTGACTTTGCCCGCGCCATGCTCCTTCGCGGAGCGCAAAAGTTCGGACGGCAGGCGCGCCAGGCGCCAGATCGGGGAAAGGATTCAGGCGAGGCGCCTTACGCAATTCCCATCGAAGCCGATGCGCTGCATCTCCCGCTTCGCGACAGGTCACTCGACCTGGTTGTAACCTCCTTCGGCTTTCGCAACCTGGCCAACTACCAGGCCGGCCTCACGGAATTCCATCGCGTCCTCAAGCCGGGCGGACAGTTGGGGATTCTTGAGTTTAGCGAGCCAGGCGGCTTGGTGGGCAAGGCCTATGCCGTCTATTTCCGGCGCGTGCTGCCGGCTATTGGGCGGCTGATCTGCGGCAGAAGCGGGCCGTATAACTATCTGCCTTCGTCGGTTGGCGCCTTCCCTGCGCCGGGCCAGATGCTCGCAATGATGCAACAGGCCGGCTTTCAGAATTGCGCATGGCAGCCTTACACTTTTGGCATTGCAGGATTGTACACGGCGATGCGGCCGCCTTTACCCTGAGCGAACGTCATGAGCTCCGTCATCTCCAACTCGCGAGCAGTTGATCCTCCAGACCTGAGCCTCGCCGCAATTTCTGCTCAAAAGCGGCGCGTGGCGTGGTGGTCGATGACAGCGGCCGCCGCCATGACCCTGCTCAAGCTTGGCGCAGGATTGCTTTCAGGCTCGCTGGGCGTGCTCTCCGATGCGGCGCACTCCGGCCTCGATCTCGCGGGTGCAGCACTCACCTTCTTTTCGGTCAACGTAAGCGACAGGCCGGCCGACGAAGACCACACCTATGGCCACGGCAAGATCGAAAACCTCTCGGCTCTTACCGAGGCCGGTCTGATGGTCGTCTCCTGCTTGTGGATCGTGTGGGAGGCAGTTTCACGCATTGTTCACCACCGGGTAAGCCTGCACCTTTCCATCTGGCCGGTGCTAGTACTGCTCACTTCGATTGCCGTGGACTTCTGGCGTTCGCGGCAGTTGCGCGCAGTGGCTCAGCGCACTGGCTCGCCGGCGCTGGCGACCGATGCCTTCCACTTCGCCTCGGACATCTGGGCCACGCTCGCGGTGCTGGCCGGTTTCACAGTTACGTGGCTGGGAGCGCGCTTGGGAATTGCCGCCCTCCACTACGCCGATCCAATCGCCGCGATCCTGGTTTCGCTCCTGATTTTGCGCATGGCGCTGCGTTTGGGCCATGAGGCCGCGGGCGCATTGCTCGACGAAATGCCCAAAGAGACCCGGCAACGGCTGGTGCGCGAGGTCGAGCGCGTGGAAGGCGTGCTGGCTGTGGAGCGGGCGCGCGTGCGCCGCGCCGGCGCCGGCCACTTTGTCGATCTCACGCTGGCCTTGCCGCGACGGTCTACCTTTGAACACACCGGGGAACTGGTGAATGCAGCCACAGCCGCGGCGCACCGCGTGCTGCCGGCGGCCGACGTCGTCATTCACACCGTTCCGCGCGAGACCCGCGCCGAAAACATCTTCGACCGCGTGCGCGCCGTAGCCGCGCGCAACAACGTCTCGGTGCATGAACTCAGCGTCCAGTCGCATCACGGCCGGTTGCAGATCGAGCTGCATGTCGAAATCGACGAAAACAAGAAGCTCAGGGAAGCGCACAGCTTCGTCACCGCGCTCGAAGCCGAGATCCTGCGCAGCGTTCCGGAGATCGATTCCGTGCTGACGCACATTGAGAGTGAGCCGGCGACCATCGAGCAGTCTGAGGAGGCGGCTGTCGAAGACCGCAGGATTGAAGCGGCGCTGCAGGCCGCCGCGGCCGGGATTCCCGAGATCATCGACGTGCACGCCATCGCGGTTGGCCGCACGCGCGATCGCATCTCTGTCACCTGTCATTGCACGCTGCCCGACGATTTCGCCATGCATAGCGTGCATGAGGCAATCACGGCGCTCGAAGACCGCTTCAAGCTGGAGTACCCCGAAGTGTACCGCGTCACCATCCACCCCGAACCGGTAACGGATAATACCCGATAGGGCGTGCGGCGCAGTTTGCGCCCGAAGGTAGCTTCCAATCCCATGAGTACCCGCGTCATCGCCAACTTTTTTCGAGTGGTCTCGCTGCTCCTGCTGCTTGTGGCCGTGGCGCTGATGGCTGCCATCGTGACCATGCATTTCGCGATTCATGGCGCCGAAGTGCAGGTGCCTGCGCTCAAAGGCATGACAGTGGCCGATGCGCTGAGCGAAACAGCCGGTTTGGGGCTGAATCTCGATGTGGACAACCGCTACTACTCGGGCAGTGTGGCCGCCGGCCACATTCTGTCGCAGTCGCCGCCGGCGGGCACGGTGGTGCGCCGCCAGTGGCGCGTGCGCGTAGCTGAAAGCCTGGGGCCGCAAAAGGTTGACGTGCCCGAAACGGTGGGCCAGGATGAACGCGTGGCCTCGCTGGAGCTGCGCCGCGCCGGGCTTGGGGTGGGTGAAATTGCGCGGCTGCCGTACTCGGGCGCCGTTGAGGGAAAGGTGCTGGCGCAGGATCCGCCAGCTCACGCGCAAGGCATCGAGCAGCCCAGCGTGAGTCTGCTCGTCGCCGCGCCGGACGATGAAACACCCGATGGATACATGATGCCGGACTTTACCGGCTGGCTGTTCTCGAGCGCCCGGGCGACGCTGGCTAAGGCTGGCATTCGCACTGGCCCGCCGAAGCTGATCGATGTGCCAATAGAGCCGATGGGCAGCGGGATTGCGCTCCTTCGTCCGGTAGCAAAGCCGGGCGCAGTGCTGACGCAGTCGCCGCAGGCAGGCTCGCGCATTGACCAGAGCACGATCGTGCGCTTCGCAGTTGTCAGATAGAAAATAACAGGAGACACAGAGCCATGGATTTGAGTGAGGATCTTGAAAGGATTGCGCTGCAGGAGCGTGAGCTGCGCCTGCCGAACCTCGATGCGCAGGCTGCGTGGGAAGTCGGTTCGCGCCTCCGCGGGTTGGCAGCAGAGCGCGGGCTGAAGCTCGTGGTCGATGTGCGGCGTTTCGGCCAGCCGCTGTTTTATACGGCACTCGACGGTACAACTCCAGACAATGCCGAGTGGGTGCGCCGCAAGAGTAACGTGGTGGCGCGCTTCCATCGCAGCTCCTATGCCGTCGGCCTGACGCTCAAGCTGAAGGAGACGACGCTTCTCAATCGCTACGGGTTGCCTGTTGCGGATTACGCGGCAGACGGTGGTTCGTTTCCGCTCATCGTTGAGAATGCTGGTGTCGTGGGCAGCGTAACAGTCTCTGGGCTGCCGCAGCGCGACGATCACAATCTGGTGGTGGAGGCTCTCTGTGCCCATCTGGGGCGCGATTTTGCGGCCCTGCGGCTGGAGCCGGAGAACACGTAGCGGCTCTTGGGAGCCAGGTTCAGGCGATTCTTTCGATCAGCGCCACAAAGAATCCATCCGTCGGCGCCGCGCCGGGCAACAGGCGTAATGCGCCTTCAGGCGTGAGACTCCTCGCAATCCGATCCGCGCCTTCGGGCACGAGGATACCGTCGCGATCGAGCGTATCAACCACCGGCGCAAGCGAAATCTGGCGCAGATTCGGATTCCCCGCAAGCACCGCATGAACCACCTGCTCATTTTCTTCAGGCTCAAACGAGCAGGTTGAATAGACCACCCGGCCGCCGGGGCGAACGGCGCGCAAGACCGAGCCGAGAATCGCCCGCTGACGCTCAGCCAGACGCGGGAGATCCTGCAACTGGAGGCGGTGGCGAATTTCGGGGTTGCGGCCCAGCGTGCCGGTGCCACTGCAGGGCACATCGGCCAGTGCAAGATCGAAGGCCGAATCTTCCTCAAGCGCAGCCGCGTCGGCAAGCCTGCACTCCACGCGTTCCACGTGTACAGCGAGCCGCTTCCACAATTCGGCAAGCCGCTTCGGACTCGATTCGCAGGCGACGATCTGCGCCTGCCAGTTACGCTCGGCGAGAATCAGCGTCTTGCCGCCAGGCGCCGCGCACGCATCGAGAATCCTTTCCTGGTCTTGGATGAGTCCCGCGGTGGCGCGGGAGGCTAACTCACCAATCAACTGCGACCCCTCGTCCTGCGCACGCGCGCGGTCCTCGCGAAAGGCCGGGGTTGCCGTCACGTCGCCGGAGACGACCGTGCGCGCCGCGGTGAGCAGTTCGCCGGGCGCAAGCTCGATTCCCGCTCCGCGCAACTCCTCTTCAACGGCTGGGTCGGCGAGCCGCAACGCCGTTCGCGGCTGGCTCTGGCCGTGGCGACAGATGGCCTGCATGACTTCCGCGCCATACATCACTGTCCAGCGTTCGGTCATCCAGGCAGGGTGTGCCGCGACCGCGGCGATGCTGCCGTCCAAAACGCTGCCGTGCGCAGCGGCCTCACGAGTAGCACCGCGGAGAACGGCATTCACCATGCCGGCGGCGAAGCGATGGCCCGACTGTTTTGCCAGTTCCACGCTCTGATCGATCGCGGCGTGCGCGGGAATGCGATCGAGAAAATGCAGTTGGAAGGCGCCAAGGCGCAGAGCAACGAGAACTTCAAGATCGAGTTTGGCATTGGGGCGCTTGAGCCGCGGACGAATCTGCGCATCGAGCCAGATCTGCCAGCGAAGCACACCCAGAACCAGCGTGGTCGCCAGATTGCGATCGGCAGCCGCAAGGGCGCTGACCTCATCTGCGCGCAACAGATCGCCGGCGTGGCCCTTCCCGCGCTCTACGGCGAGAAGAATATGGAAGGCTGCTTTGCGAGCGGGAGAGATGGCTGCCACGGCGCTCAACCCAGGCGAGTATCCGCCGCGAGCGGATTGCCGCGAAGGAACTCGCCAGCATGGAGTCGTTTCTTGCCTTCGAGCTGGACCTCGACGAGCTCGATCCAGGTATCTCCGGCGCAAGCGGCGAAGATGCGGTGATTCTCAACGCGAACCGAGCCAGGCTCGGCAGCTCCCAGCCGCCCGGCGTCGCTTGCGAGCACCGCTGCCATGCGATGCACGATAAATTTCTTACCGTGGAGTGCGGTAAAGGCGCCGGGCCATGGCTGAAAACCGCGCCAGTGGTTGTAGAGGTCCGTCGCCGTTCGCGCGGCAAAATCCATGCGGCCGTCTTCGCGATCGAGCAGAGGCGCAAGGGTAGCGATTTCGTGGTTCTGCGTCTGCGGCTGAATGTTTCCTGCAGCGAGTCTGGCGAGCGTCTCGACCACAAGCGGCGCTCCGTCGCGCGCGAGCACGGGAAACAGATCCGCCGCAGTCTGGTCTGGTCCGATCGCGAGCGTTTGCTGCAACAAAATCGGTCCGGTGTCGAGACCTTCTTCGAGCAGCATTGTTGTGTTGCCGGTAACAGCCTCGCCCATGGCGATGGCCCACTGAATCGGCGCGGCTCCCCGGTACTTTGGCAGGAGCGATGCGTGAAGATTGATGCAGCCCAGCCGGGGCAGCGCCAGCATCCACGGCGGAACGATGCGCCCGTAGGCCACAACGACGATGGCATCGGGGGCGATCGCCGCGAGCAGTGCGCGGAACTCTTCGTTCTTGCGGATCTTTTCCGGCTGCGTCACTTCAAGGCCGGCAGCGAGAGCCGCCTGCTTGACGGGCGGCGCGGTGAGCTCATGGACGCGGCCCACGGAGCGATCCGGCTGCGAGACGACGAGAGCGATTTCGTGTCCCGCGGCGAGCATCGCTTCAAGCGTGGGTACGGCAAACTGCGGCGTTCCGCAGAAAACCAGCTTGAGAGGGTGCGCCGCATGCGTCATGGCCTGCCTACCAGATGCCTTCGCTCTGCATCTTGCGAATCTTGCGCAGATTGAGGCTGCGCTTGAGCGCGCTCATGCGGAAGATGAACAGCACGCCGTCAAGATGATCGATCTCATGCTGGAAGGCGCGCGCCAGCAGCTCTTCGCCGTCCATCTCGAACCACTTGCCGTTTTCGTCCTGCGCGCGAACGCGCACCCTGGCCGCGCGCACCACCTTCTCGCGAATCTCGGGAAAACTCAGGCAGCCTTCCTCTTCGTATTGCCTGCCCTCGCTTTGGATGATCTCGGGGTTGATGAGCACGAGCTTCTCCGCCGGGTCTTTGCCCAGGCTCAGGTCGATCACCGTGACCCGCTTGGCGACTCCCACCTGCTGCGCAGCCAGACCGACGCCCTGCGAGGCGTACATGGTCTCGAACATGTCTGCGACAAACTTGCGCAGTTCGCCGTTGAACTCGGTCACCGGTTCGCCGGGCTGCGAAAGCACCGGCTCGGGATATTTCACAATTTTCAGAATCATCTTTGCCTGAGAAAAGCGAATCAAACTTTCGTGCGATATTTACTACTTGTTCCAATCTTTGCCGAAGATCATAGCTGCCAGAAAAACCGGCGTGTTTCTGGAGCCTTTCTCTGTCTTCCAATCATTGAAAACCTTCTCAGCTTTTTGCACCATCGTGTCTGCATCGATCGGATTGAATTGCTTCAACACGTCGTAGTCGGCCAGATGACGCGCTTCCTGCAGTTCCTTGAAGATATTGGCAATCGAAGCGAGTTCCTGGGAAACCAAATCGGGTAGCGCGATATCGTCCGGTAGATCCTTGGCTCTTTTCGCGCCTGCCTGAGAAAAAGCCTTGGCCACCTTGAGCATCTGCTTATGATCCAGTACCCGCTGCGTCCTTTCTCGAAGTCCTGCTGGAATGCTAGGACTGACCTGAGCAGCGACTTCCGCAGCAAGAAGATGAAAGACCGCATAATAAGCTCCGGAAATTGCACGTCTTATGTTGGCCTGGGAGGTTGTGCGCGGATCGAGATTCGCCAGGAACCGCGCATGCGCAAGCAGTTCCTCAGCTAGCGACATCGAGCGCCCTCCGCGCTTCACCAGTCTCTACATAGGTCCAGCGATTCAGGTCAAGTCCGAGCAAGACCTGTTGAACCCCGTAGGTGAACTCGTTCAATTGAGCGATCTTCTCCTGAGACGCACGCCCATTCTCATAGAAGTAGTTCGGATCGACCAGAAAACGCACGAAGATAGACGGATTTCCTGCATGGTCGTCCCGCGTGCTGATTTCATAATCGACGATGAAGTCTGGATATTTGCGATCGTTTGGATTGGTCTTGAGCCACTCGATGGCACAACGAACCGGATGTGTTTCATCGAATTTCAGCTTTTCCGAATTCGCGGGTACATCCGTTAGTACCTCGTTATTTACTTCCGACTTCAAATCAACAAACATTAGCTCCAGCGCCGGGGATGGATGCCCAACATCGTTCTTTGCCCGCAAGACCCTCGAAGGCTTCCGATATACGCGCACTACCTTGTACAACCCTTGTCTTCCCAGTACGCGAACGTCCTCACCGACAATCGGATCAAAACTCAAGTCGCCCATCGCCAACACTCCACCCGCTCTAGTCATTCTACCGCCAAGCCAAATTTCGACCGCGACAATAGTCTGATGCCCTAAAACTTCCGTATCTGTTCGATGTACCCGTCAAAATTTCGCTTCATTTCCTCGATCGAATCGCCGCCGAACTTTTCGTGAGCCAGATTGGCCAGAACCAGGGCCACCATGGCCTCGGCCGCCACGCCGGCCGCGGGAACCACGCAAATATCGCTGCGCTCGTAGCTCGCGCTGGTGGGCTCGCGCGTATCGAAGCGCACTGACGCGAGCGGCTGGCGCAGGGTCGAGATGGGCTTCAGATAACCGCGCACCACAATGTCTTCGCCGTTCGAGACGCCACCCTCGACGCCGCCCGCGTTGTTGTGCGGGCGCGTGAAGCGCGTTGGACGGCCGGGAGGGTTCTCGGCCGCGTAATGGATGGGATCGTGCACCTTTGAGCCAAACGTCCCCGACGCCGCCACACCGCGCCCAATCTCGACCGCTTTGACGGCTTGCAGGCTCATCACGGCCCAGGCAAGCTGGCCGTCGAGTCGATCATCCCAATTGGCGTACGAGCCCAGACCCGCGGGAACGCCGCGCGCCACCACTTCAAAGACGCCGTTCACAGTATCGCCTGCGCGTGTGGCCGCATCCACTTCCTCTTTCATGCGCTCTTCCGTCGCGGCATCGACGCACGCCAGCACCACTTCCTCTTTCGCGGCCAGCGCGGTAATCTCATCCCAGCCGGCGTCGCGTTCCAGGTCCACACGGCCTACGCGAATCACATGGCTTGCGACTTCGATGCCAAGCTGGCGGAGCAGGAGCTTGGCAAATGCGCCGGCAGCCACGCGCGAAGTAGACTCGCGAGCCGAGGCGCGTTCCAGCACATAGCGCGCATCGGGAAAGTTGTACTTGAGCGCGCCGGCCAGATCCGCGTGACCGGGCCGCGGCGAAGCCACCGCGCGATGTTTTGCTGGGTCGCCGGTCTCCACCGGCAGCTTCTCCTGCCAGTTTTTCCAGTCGCGGTTGACGATTTCAATCGCTACGGGCGTGCCGATCGTCTTGCCGTGGCGCACACCGGAAAGCACATGCGCCTGGTCGGTTTCGATCTTCATGCGGCCGCCGCGGCCGTAGCCCTGCTGCCGGCGCCACAACTCGCGGTTCACATAGGCAAGATCGACGGGGACACCGGCGGGAAGCCCGGAAACCAGTGCAATCAAGGCCTCGCCATGAGATTCCCCTGCTGTGGAGAAGCGGATCATATACATTTCATTGTAAATGCGTGTGGGATTTGGCGGCGGAAAGATGGCTGGAAGACTACTCCCTCACCTGCAGCCGGTCCAGCATGGAGAACAGAACCACTGCAATCAGCGAATTGCCCACAGCGCGAAACAGCTCTGTCAGCCAGTTCCAGTCGATCGCAAGGCCGAGCAGAAACCGGTAGGTAAAGAAGTAAAGAGTGCTGGAGAGAATTGAGAGCGTGAAGGTAAGCAGCAGGCGAATCAAGGGGTTTTCAACCTCGATGCGAATGCCCACGGAGGCCGCAAGAAATCCCACGACAGTTTTGGCGATGCCGTTGACGCCAATGGCGTGATGCGAGAGCGCATCCTCAAAAAGCCCCATGGCAGCACCCAGAATGGCGCCCTGAATGGGGCTGCGGCGTTCCAGGGCAAAGTAAATCGTGACCACCAGTGGCAGGTCAAACCAGTCATAGCGGCCCACGATGCGCGGCAGCCACGCCTGCAACACCAGGGAAGCCAGTGGAACCAGCGCGTATACCAGCACTGGGTAGCGGCGGATCTCCATATCGCGCCGGACGTCGGCGCCGAGCAGGGACATAGCTAACGATTCCTCCGCGGCGCGGAATGCGGCTGTGGGTTCTTTATGGTTTGCGATTTGCCGCCCTTGCCTTGAGCGGCGGCCGGAGCTGCGGGGCTGGCAGTCTGCGGATTCTGCGCTTGCCCTGAATCCGTCGCCGGAGCGGCAGTGGTTGCGGGTCCGGGCGGCGAGAACGCATCGGGATGCAGCGGCTGCGGCGGAGCCGTCGCTGGGTTTGGGTTGCTGCTGTCGTTGAGCGGCTGCTGGTCCGCTGGCAGGTTGGGATCAACAAGCCCCGGCAGCTTCTCGGCCATGATCTCTGCCGCCTTCATCTGGTCCTTGATTGCGGTGGGGACTTGGCCCTCCTGCGTGGCGCTGACGGAGATGTCCTGTTGCTCCTCAGGCGAGAATCGCGGCTGCATCGAAGTAATCACCAGCACCTCGTCGAGGCGATCGAGATGCGCTGCGGGGTTGACAAGAATATCGATGAACGCATCGCGGTCGGGATCGCGAACCACCTTCTCGACCACGCCGACAGGCAGTCCCCGTGGAAAGACCAGGTCGCCACCGGCGGTCAATACTTTTTCGCCAGGCTTGATGCGCTCGTCCGCCATGATGCCCACGACTTCCAGCCGGCCTTCGGCGTCGCCTTTGAGGATGCCGCGAATGCGCGTGGTTTCGAGGATGACACCGGCGCCGCTGGTGGGATCGTTCACAGCCAGCACCTGCGCCGTGTGCGGAAACACGTCCCGCACCTTGCCCACAATGCCATTGGCCGCAATCACCGCCATGTCCGGCTTCAATCCGTCGGCAGAGCCCTTATCGATGTAAAAGACGTGCGAGCGGTCGCTGCCACTGGAGCCGTATACCTGCGCCACCACAGTGGAATAGATGTACTTTTCCTGGAAGCCGAGCATCGCCTGCAGCCGCTGGCCCTGGCGCGCGTCTTCAAGCAGCGCTGCCTGCTCCAGCCGCAGCCTTTCCACCGTCTTCTCCAACTGCTGGTTCTGCTCGCGCACATGGCGCAGGTCGAGGTAGTCCGTCCACGCCGATTCCACGGCGATCTTGCTCCAGTGAATCAGTTGCTCGGGAGGCGAAACAATGGCATTGCCCCAGAGCCGGATCAGGCGCACGCCGCTCGGGTCGCTGGAGTCAAGCGTATTGCGCCCGGACCTGTTGTGGCGCACCTGCACCGCAAGCCCCGCGATCTGCGCCAGCAGAATAGCCGCGAGCACCACGAGGTTCCGGTAGCGGGCGAAGAAAGTTTCCATACGAGTGGTCAGCGATCAGCGATCGGTGGTCAGTGACGAGGGATCAACAGCTACGATCGCACGCAGCGCAGGCTTTTCTGACCACTGATCACTGAACACTGACCACTGTCTCAATCGATCTTGATCTTGCGCAGCAGGCGGAAGTCGGAGAGCATTTTGCCCGTGCCCAAAACGACCGAGGCCAGAGGATCGTCGGCCACCGATACGGGCAGTCCTGTCTCCTCGCGAATGCGCTTGTCGAGATTCTTGATCAGCGCGCCGCCGCCGGTCAGCACGATGCCGCGGTCGCTAATGTCGGCCGAGAGCTCGGGAGGAGTGCGCTCCAGCGCCACGCGAATGGCATTCATGATCACTGCGATGCATTCGCCCAGCGCCTCGCGAATCTCCGAATCTTCGATCGCGATGGTCTTCGGCACGCCCTCGATCAGGTTGCGCCCCTTGATCTCCATACTCAAGGGCTTTTCGAGCGGGTACGCCGAACCAATTTCGATCTTGATCTGCTCGGCCGTGCGCTCGCCGATCAGCAGATTGTACTTGCGCTTCAGGTAATTCGTAATGGCCTCATCCATCTGGTTGCCGGCCATGCGCACCGAGCGCGAGTAGACGATACCCGAGAGCGAGATCACTGCAATGTCCGTCGTGCCGCCGCCGATATCGACCACCATATTGCCGGAGGGCTCGGTAATCGGCAGGCCGGCGCCAATCGCCGCCACCATCGCCTGCTCGACGAGATACACTTCGCTGGCCTTGGCGCGATAGGCCGAGTCCTCGACTGCGCGCTTTTCCACCTGCGTAATCTCGGAAGGCACGCCGATCACGATCCGCGGATGCACCAGCATCTTGCGGTTGTGCGCCTTCTGGATGAAGTAGTTCAGCATCTTTTCCGTGACTTTGAAGTCGGCAATCACGCCATCCTTCATGGGCTTGATGGCCACGATGTTGCCGGGCGTGCGTCCCAGCATCTCCTTGGCCTCTTTGCCTACGGCTTCCACCTCGCCCGTGTTCTTGTTGATGGCGACGATCGACGGCTCGTTAACGACAATACCCTTGCCAGCCGCGTAGACAAGAGTATTCGCGGTGCCCAAATCGATGGCGAGATCGCTCGAAAACATGCTGAAGAGCGAGCGAATCCCGTGGGAACGCGAAGTGCGCGAAGGATAACCGTTCGAAGACATGGAGAAGCCGAATCTACCTCAAAGGAGCTTGAATTGGAGCCTGCCTTAATGCTTATTGTACGGCCAGCGGAGCAAAGCTGCGAAAGTCAGGCCCGTAATTCACCCGTCAAAGGCGAATTACGGACAAATGGCGCGAATTCATGCGGCCAAGGAACGAGTACACTGGATTGTTCCCTGTTTTTCCCGGGCAAACCAGCAGGAGCCTCCAATGTCATCGGTCATTCTTCCGGCAAATCCCTCGGAGTCGCGGTCCGGCCGCTTTGGCGTATACGGTGGGCGCTACGTGCCGGAGACGCTGGTGGCGGCGCTCGATGAACTGGAACACGCCTACGATGAGGCCAAGGCGGATGCGGCGTTTCAGGCAGAGCTCAACGCACTGCTCGCCGACTACGCCGGACGGCCGACGCCGCTCTATTTCGCCAGGCGCCTGACGGAGTTCCTGGGCGGGGCGAAGATCTACCTGAAGCGCGAAGACCTGCTGCACACCGGGGCGCACAAGATCAACAACGCGCTCGGCCAGGGGCTGCTGGCCCGGCGCATGGGCAAAAAGCGCGTAATCGCCGAAACAGGCGCGGGCCAGCACGGCGTGGCCACGGCCACCGTCTGCGCGCTGCTGGGCCTGGAGTGCGTGGTCTACATGGGCGAAGTGGACATGGAGCGCCAGGATCTGAACGTCAAGCGCATGAGGCTGCTGGGCGCCGAGGTCCGCGGCGTCGCATCCGGCTCGCGCACGCTCAAAGACGCCATCAGCGAGGCGATGCGCGATTGGGTCACCAACGTGCGCACCACTTACTATCTGTTGGGCTCGGCCCTCGGCGCGCATCCCTACCCGACGATGGTGCGCGATTTTCATCGCTGCATCGGCCGTGAGATCAAAGCGCAGATTCTCGAAAAGGAAGGTCGCCTGCCATCGGTCGTGATGGCCTGCGTGGGCGGCGGCTCGAACGCCATTGGTGCGTTTTACGAGTTCATCCCCGACAAGCAGGTTCGGCTGATCGGCGTCGAGGCGGGCGGCCGAGGCACTGCACTGGGCGAGCACGCAGCGCGTTTTCGCGGCGGCGCGCCGGGCGTATTGCAGGGCACGTTCTCCTACGTCCTGCAGGATGAGGACGGCCAGATCGCGCTCACGCACTCGGTCTCGGCGGGGCTTGATTACGCCTCGATTGGCCCCGAGCACGCCATGTTGCACGATACGGGCCGCGCGGAGTACGTCGCGCAGGACGATGCGGCTGCGCTCGATGCGGTTGTCAAGCTGGCGCGGACCGAGGGAATTCTGCCGGCGCTCGAAAGCGCGCACGCGGTGGCCGAGGCCATGCGCATCGCGCCCACGCTCACGCCGCGTGACATACTGGTGGTGAACCTTTCCGGCCGCGGCGACAAGGATATGGGAATTTTGGCGCAGGAATTGAATTTGTAAAGGGATCAGGATTGATCTGCAGGGGCTAAAGCCCCAAGATTCTTTTACGCTCATATCGGCACGACTAAAGTCATGCCCTTTTACGAGTCACGACACGCGGTTCACGATTTTCAATGCCGATTCGTTTCGATCACAAACCGGGCCTAGTGATTTATCTGACTGCGGGCGATCCGTCTCTCGGCGCCACGCGCGAGATTGCGCTTGCAGCCATTGACGCGGGCGCGGATGTGCTCGAACTCGGCGTCCCCTTCAGCGATCCTCTGGCCGACGGCCCGGTGATTCAGCGCGCCATGGAGCGCGCTCTGGCCTGTGGAACGCGCCTGAAGGATGTGCTTGCCCTGGCCGGCGAGATTCGCGCCGCCCGTCCCCAGGCGGGCCTGGTGATCTTCAGCTATTTCAATCCCATCCTGCGCTACGGGCTGGCGAAGTTTGCCGAGGATGCGAAGGCTGCCGGCGTGGACGGCGTGCTGGCCACGGACATGATCGTCGAAGAGGCCGACGAGTACCTGCGGGAACTGAGCCGCGTCGATCTGGCCCCGATTTTTCTGGCCGCGCCCACCAGTCCCGACGCGCGGCTTCAGGCCATTGCCTCGCACAGCAAAGGTTTTATATACGCCATCTCGCGCACTGGCATTACCGGCAAGCAGCAGAGCATGACCGCCGATGCGCGGGCGCTGGTCGAGCGCATACGGCGATGGAGCAGGCTGCCGGTGGCTGTGGGGTTCGGCATCAGTAATGCGGAACACGTCGCCCAGGTGGCGGAGTTCGCCGATGCCGCGGTCATTGGCAGCGCGATTGTCGAGCTGATCGAGCGCGCGGCGCCAGGAACCGCGCCCGGCGCGGTCGCTCGATTTATCGAGGGCCTGCGCTTGCCCCATGCGGCGCCGGCCCGGTGAAAGAAGCAGCCAGCAGCAGACAGCTTTCAGCAGATAGTTCTCTTCGCATCCGGTTCGACTGCCAAGGTGGGCACAGGCACGATGGGACTTTCGGCTGCCGCCTGTTCGCTGTTCGCTGGTTGAGGATGCAATGACCATTGAAGAAATGCGAATCCGCATCGACGAGCTGGATCGCCAGTTGGTCGAACTGCTCAGCGAACGGGCGCGCGCCGCGCAAACGATCGGCCGCATGAAGGCGGCCACCTCGCTTCCGGTTTACGAGCCGGATCGCGAAAAGGTCGTCTACGCGAATGTGCGCGCGGCCAACAAAGGCCCTCTGCCCGACATCGAGCTGACGCATATCTACGAGCGCATCATCGACGTGATGCGGGCATTGCAGCGCAACGAGCTGGCCAGCCAGAGACATGCCCAGGCCGCCGCATCCGACGGCGAAGCCCCGGGCCTCGCCGCAGGCGAAAACCTACCCCGGCAACATGGTTCCGTTGCCGGGGCCCCCGGGCCAGCGCCCGAGACAGGAAAGAAATCATGATTATCGCAATGCAGGTTGGCGCCAACGAAGAGCAGATCGATGCCGTAATCAGCGCCATGGAGGACGCGGGTGTGCATGTGCACCGCACCACAGGCGAGTTCCAGACGATCCTCGCCGGTGTTGGGCCCACGGCTACGCTCGACCTGGCGAAGTTTGAGATGCTCCCTGGAGTGCTGCACGTGCACCGCATCAGCGCGCCCTACAAACTGGCCGGCCGCGCGTGGCGGCCGGAAGGCACGGCGATCGAGTTTCGCAACGGCGAAAAGATCGGTGGCGAGAAGGTGGCCGTGATCGCCGGGCCGTGCGCTGTCGAGAACCGCGAGCAGATTTTTTCGATCGCTGCGTGCGTCAAGGCCGCGGGCGGCAAGTTTCTGCGCGGGGGCGCGTTCAAGCCGCGCAGCTCGCCCTACTCGTTCCAGGGGCTGGGCATCCCTGGTCTTGAACTGATGCGCGAGGCCGCCGACGCCAACGGCCTCTGCGTGGTGAGCGAAGTGATGGAGATCGGGCAGATCGAGCCCATGCTGCCGCTGGTCGACTGCTTCCAGGTGGGCGCGCGCAACATGCAGAACTTCAACCTGCTGCGCGAGCTCGGCCAGGTGCGCAAGCCGGTTCTGCTCAAGCGCGGCATCGCGGCCACCATCGAGGAGCTGCTGCTGTCGAGCGAGTACATCCTCTCGGGCGGCAACTACGACGTGATCCTCTGCGAGCGCGGTATCCGGACTTATGAGACCTCGACGCGCAACACCATGGACATCGCGGCCATTCCGGTGCTCAAGAAGCTCTCGCACCTGCCCGTGGTGGGCGATCCGTCGCACGGCACCGGACGGCGCGACATGGTTCCCGCCATGGCCAAGGCGGCAGTGGCTGCCGGCGCCGATGCGGTCCTCGTCGAAATTCACCCCAACGCTGACAAGTCTGTCTCCGACGCCGCGCAGACACTGTTTCTCGATCAGTTTGAGAAGCTGGTCGCGGAGCTGAGGGTGCTGGCTGGCGCGGTGGGAAGGACGTTGTAGGGCAGCGGAGTTAGAGGAGTTAGAAAAGCAGCCGGCGTTCTCGAAGGCTAAGGGTCTAACTCCGCTAACACGCGCGAAGCGCGGCTCATGCCGCTAACCCCGCCTTCAAAGGACGGCCATGATCGATCGTATCGCCATTCTCGGTACAGGCTTACTCGGCGCATCTGTCGGACTTGCTCTGCGCGAAGCGGGCTTTGCGGGCGCCATCACCGGCTGGAATCGCGGCGAGGAGGGCGGCGCAACGGCGCTCAAGATGGGCGCCATCGATTCGCTGGCCGCCGATGGAGTCGAGGCCGCACGCACGAGCCAGGTGACAGTGCTGGCTGTGCCCATCTTCGCTACGCTCGACTGGATGGAGAAACTCGCTCCGGTTCTAGGGCCCGGACAGCTCGTAACTGACGTGGGCAGCACCAAGCGGCTGATCACCGAGGCAGGCGCGCGGCTCTACAACACGCCGGAGCGGGCGGCGTTTCTGCCCGGCCACCCCATGGCGGGCAAGGAGCGCGGCGGCGCGGCGCTGGGCGATGCCAATCTCTTTCGCGGCGCGGTGTGGCTCTTTACCGACGATGCCGCGGCCAGGCGTTCGCCGCAATCGGCTGGGCTGGTTGAGGAGTGGCGCGAGTGGGTGGTGAAGATGGGTTCAAAGACGCGCGATCTCGATGCCGCGCGGCACGATGAGATGGTGGCGTGGGTCAGCCATCTGCCGCAGTTCACTGCCACGGCGCTGAGCGCGCTGCTCGAAGAAGAGGTGGGCGACGCGCCTGAACTTAAAGACGTGGGCGGCCGTGCACTGCGCGAGATGACACGCCTTGGCGCGAGCCCGTTTTCCATGTGGCGCGACATCGCCCACACCAACACTGAGGCAGTGGAGCGCGCTATTGCGGCTCTTGAGCAGCGCCTCGCGTATCTGCGCGAAAACCTGCGCACGCCGGTACTGCGCGACGAGTTCGAGCAGGCCAACAAGTTCCGCCGGGAATAGGACGCTTACCTGATCCAGATCAGCCACGCCCATCCCACGGCCAGCGTGAGCAGCGTAACCGGAATGCCGACGCGCGAGTAATCCCAGAAGCCGATATGCACCTCGTCGCGGGCGCGCTCGACGACGATCAGGTTGGCTACCGAGCCAGTGATGGTGAGGTTGCCGGCCAAGGTGCTGGCCATGGCGAGCACCATCCAGCCGGTGCGCGGATCGTGGAACGACGGCGCCAGCGACTTGAGCAGCATAACCGCCGGCACGTTGCTGACGACGTTCGACAGCAGCGCCGTGACACAGGTAAGAATGCCGGCATTCTGCAGGTTTAGCCGCCCGGCGATAGCGAAGAGGTCATCGGTGAGCCCGGCGCGCTCGGCTCCGCCGACGATCAGAAACAAGCCGACAAAGAAGACAAGCAGGCCCCAGTCCACCTCGTCATACACCTGTCGCGGCTCGCGGGTGCGGGTGATGAGCATAAGCGCCGCGCCGAGCGCCGCCATCATTGCCGGCGGCACGCCGCCAAGGAACCCGGCCAGCACCAGCGCGATCACAATTGCCGGCTTGCGCAGCTCGCGCAGATGAATGTGCGGCGGCCCGGCGGGCGCAACGGCTGCCGATGTATGCGGCGCGCCGCAGAGCAGGCGGATCACGAGCCAGTCGAGCAGCATTCCGATCAGCGCCACCGGGCCAAGGTGCAGCAGAAAATAGCGATAACTCAAGCCGGAGAACGAGCCAATGAGCATGTTCTGGGGATTGCCGGTGATGGTGGCTACGCTGCCGATATTGGCGGCCGTGGCCACGGCCAGCAGATAGGGCAGCGGCTTGAGTCCCATGCGCCGCGCCGCGGTGAGCGCGAAGGGAACCATCACCAGACAGATGATGTCGTTGACAAAGAAGGCCGAGAGCGCGCCGGTGATGAAGATGGTGGCGGGAAGCAGGTTATGCGGGCTCAGCCGCGCGACGATGTGTTCAGTGATCCACTCAAAAAAACCGGCCAGACGCAGGCAGCCGACCACCAACATCATCGAGAACAGCAGCACCAGCGTGGAGAAGTCGATGCAGCGCAGAGCCTGGGCAGCGCTGACTACGCCGAAGGCCACCATCAGCACCGCACCGATGATGCCCATGCCCGGCCGGTCGATCTTCATCCCCGGCAGCTTGCCCAGCGCAAAGACCAGATAGCTGACCGCGAAGACCAGATACGCCGCCGCAATCTGCCAATGGGCAAGCTGAGCGGAAGGCGCCAGGATCGACGCGAAAAAGAGCTGCGGCAAGGTCATGCAGAATCAGTGTACGCGGACAGGACAAAAAGAAAGCTGGAATCGGCCCGTGGCTACAAGGCAGACGCATCCCGTTTTCCGGCGCGATAAGCCGCAGGGGCATGCCGTACATACCGCCTGCTATGCTCAAGGTTGCGGAGTTTGCGCCGCGTGGATTCCCGGGTTCCGCTGCGCTTCGAGGAGTCTCACCTTCATGTCCGACCCGTCAAGCCGTTCATCCGCTACAGACGCCGCAACTCTGGAATCCGCCGGATTCTTTCATCCTTCCGGACGCCTCTACCGCTTCACCATCCTGATGTTCATCAGCCTGCTGGTTCTGGGCAGCTACTTCGCCTACGACAGCATCGGCGCGCTCGCGCCCATCCTCATTCAGGCTCTGGATCTGAACCGCAGCACCATCGGCAATCTCTACACGGCCTACTCGGTAGCGGCCATCCTCATTGTCTTCTTCGGCGGCATGCTCTATGACAAGCTGGGTCCGCGCCGTTCGAGCTTCCTGTTCTCGACGCTTGTCCTGGTGGGCGCCACCATTGTCGCCCTGGCCCACTCCCGTTGGGAGCTCTTCGCCGGGCGGCTGATCTTCGGCGCCGGCTCGGAAACGCTGATCGTCGTGCAGAGCGCCATCATCAGCCGCTGGTTCAAAGGCAAGGAGATGGCTCTTGCCTTCGGCATCGCGCTGACTATCAGCCGCATCGGCACCCTCTTCAGCTTCAACACTGAAGAGCTCATCGCCAGCTACTTTGGCAGCTACCGCGTGGCGCTTTGGGCGGCGGCGGGGTTCTGCCTCTTCTCGGTCCTCTGCAACCTGGTCTATAACGCCATGGACCTGCACGGCGAAAAGGTGCTCGCGCTTCCCAGGCCCGAAGGCGGCGACAAGATCGTCTTCTCCGACATTCGCAAGTTCAACTCTTCCTACTGGTTCGTCGTCCTGCTCTGCGTCACTTTTTACAGCGCCATCTTCCCCTTCACGGCGCTTGCCACCGACATGTTCCACGACAAGTGGGGCATCCCGCTGATCAGCGCGTCCACGGGCGGCTTCATGGCGCAGGTCTTCGACAACTTCCTGCATATGTTCTCAACGGCGCCGGGAATCACCAGCATCGTCATCTTTGCGTCGATGGTCTTCGCGCCCTTTGCCGGCAATCTGGTGGACCGCATCGGCAAACGGGCCACGCTGATGGTTGTGGGTTCACTGATGCTGATTCCTGCCCACCTCGTCATGGGCATCACGCACTGGAATCCGATTCCCAGCATGATCGTGCTCGGCGCGGCCTTCGTTCTGGTTCCAGCGGCGATGTGGCCGTCGGTTCCGCTTGTGGTCGAGGAGAAGCGCGTAGGCACGGCCTTCGGCCTGATGACGGCAATTCAGAACATAGGCCTTGGGCTGTTCCCGCTCCTGAATGGCGAACTCCGCGACGCCACCGGAAGCTACACTGCGTCGCAGATCATGTTCGCGTGCCTCGGCGTGGCCGGGCTTATCTTTGCCTTCCTGCTGTTGCGCTCGGATCGGCGGCACGGCGGCAAACTGGAGCAGGGTAAGAGCGAGACGACAGAACTTGCCAGAATCGACGAGGCTCTGGAACAGCGCTAGCCATCCCAAAATTGGCTGCACGCGCAACGCGCGTGCAGTAGCATAAGAACAGAGACCCCGTGGCCGGCCGGGCTCCATCATTCCTATGCTACGCGTCGCCTATCCAGCAACGATTCCAGCGGATCTGCTCAGCGATTTCCCCGAGGGAATCGAACTCATCCCCGTTTCAGACAAGATGGACCACGACGTCGAGATCGACGTGTGGATTCCCGATCCCTACTCGAAGCGCGCCATGCGCGCCTGGCCGCACCTGCGCGGCGTCAAACTTGTGCTGTCGCTGATGGCGGGCACTGAGTGGATTCCGGGAACGGTAGGCCCGCACGTAACGATATGCAACGCGCGCGGCGCGCACAATGTTTCCACGGCCGAGTGGACGATCGCAGCCATACTGGCGATGCTGAGGTATTTCCCACTCTACTTCGACATTCAGAAATCGCAGGTGTGGAAGCGGCGCATCGAGGCAAGCCGGCACTATGCCGCAATCACGGGCGACACGCGGCCGTTCCATCCCGACGTGATGCAGGAAGAGCTGACGGGAAAGACGGTGCTGCTCGTGGGCCATGGGGCAATCGGCAAGGAGATCGAGCGAAAGCTCGCCGCCTTCGACGTGAAGCTGATCCGCGTGGCGCGCAGGGCGCGCAGCGAGCCCGAAGTGCACGCGGTGAGCGAACTCGACGCGCTGTTGCCGCAAGCCGGGATCGTGGTACTGATTCTTCCTTTCACTCCGGAGTCGAAGGGGCTGATCGGCCGCAGGCAACTCTCCCTCATGCGTCAGGGAACGCTCGTGGTCAATGCAGCACGCGGATCGATTGTGGATACGGATGCGCTGGTGGAGGCGCTTGAGTCGCGAAGGATTCGCGCCGCGATCGATGTGACCGACCCCGAGCCGCTGCCTGAAGGGCATCCGCTTTGGTCCTGTCCGAATCTGTTGATGACCCCGCACGTAGCCGGCTCGACGCCGCAGTTTGCGCCGCGCGCTCTGCGCGTTGCAGCCGATGAGCTGCGGCGATACATGAAGGGCGAACCGCTGAGCAACGTCGTGCGGGCCGCAGTTTAGGCCGCCACGGCGCGGCGCCAGTCGCGCAGGCCGAGAATGGCGAGACCCACCAGACCCGCATAAAGCAGCGCCGTGAGCCAGAGATCCTTGTAAATGTACTCGCCAATATAGACGAGATCGACCGCGATCCACAACCACCAGTTGGCAATGTGCTTGCGCGCGCCCCACCATGTAGCGACGAGCGAGTAGCTCATCAGCACCGCATCGAGATACGGCAACGCCGCGTGAAGATGTTTGGCGAGCGTTCCCAGCACAAGGCTGCCAGGAATTCCCAGCAGGAGGGCAGTGACGAGGCTCGATCGCGGGAGCGACACAACACGCACCGCGCCTTCCTCCACCTTGCCGCGCCACCAGTGCCACCAGCCGTAAATCGTAAAAGCAACAAAGAAGACTTGCAGCAGAGCGTCGGAGAGCAGTCCGGCGCGATAGAAGACCACCATATAGATGAATGTCGCAACAAGCGTCACTGGCCAGCAGATGAGCAGACGTTTGGTGGTGAGCCAGATGCCGAGAACCGTGGTGATGACTCCTGCAAGTTCCAGGCCGTGGGCAGCGAGCCAGGAGAAAATCTGCGCCCACGTCATTGGATGGCCACTCCGCGTGCGCTGCGCGCTTTGGCGCGCCAGCGCAGGGCATCAAGCAGTTTGCGGCCTGCCTCGCCCGCGAACCAGCGCGCGTGCCCGACGAGCCATCCGTCGTAGGCCAGCGCGGCCTTTTCTTCAGAGCGTAGAACGCCGAGAAAGTAATCGGCTTCAGAGAGCGCGAACTCGGCGTGGCAGAGGGCGGTCATGGGCGCCAGCGCGGCAGCCTCTTCCCGCGAGAGCGGGCGGATCGATTCGTAGCCCGCGAGAAGCGCTTCGAGATGGTCGAAGTGGACAGACGGGGGCTGTTTTGCGCCCTGGACGAGAGCCAGCCACTCCACGATGTTGCGCTCGATGGCGTTAGCCAGATCATGCACGGCGCTGGTGCGGTCCGCGAGGCCGAAGTCGATGATGGCCGCAGAGTGCGCGCCGGCGCTGCGATCGCTCCAGAAGAGATTGGAGGCGTGCAGGTCGTTGTGCGTCCAGAGGGAACCCAGCGCGGGGACGAGCGGCGCAAGTTCGGCGTGAAAGGGCGTAAGCAGATCGATGGCCTGCGCGGCACAGACACGAATGCCTCTGTGACCCGCAAGCGAGGGACGCGCGGCCAGGTAGCGCGCCATGGCCGCGATCGGATCGAGCGAGGCGAAGATGGAAAAGCTCGCGACCAGCGGGCGAGGCTTGCGCGGCGGAGCGGCAAAGCCGCGCGCGGCAAGATGGAGCCTGGCCAGCGCCTGGCCGGCGGAGTACGCATGGGCCGCCGTCTGGAACGGAGTCCAGGAGATGGCATCTGCGTAAAGATCGATTCCCTCGGGGATCTCGTGCACCTCGTAGAAGGAATCGCCGAGTTCGATCGCTGTTTCTCCCTGAACGGAGGTATGCACGCGCGGAACGGATGCGCCGTGGGCGATGAGATGCGCGAGAAAACGATGTTCTTCGTGCAATCCCTCGCGATCGCGGACAGAGCGGTGATGGCGCTTGACGAATACAGGCCCGTGACGCGTGGCTACCTCGCCCGCCGCGGAAAATGGCCGCGGGCTCACGGTGAGGATGCGCGTGGGTGGCCCAAGCGCGGGGAACTGCGCGAGCACTGCGCCCACCTCGTCGAACGTGAGCGGAGGCCAGTCGGGAGGCACGAGCGTGCCGTCCATACCGTGAGTGGTTGCTGATGAAGTCATCTTGTATTTGCTTCTGGCTTCTGGACGTGCTCTGCTTGTGCGCGGATCGTGCATTCAACCTATCGCACTCAAACTAGAAGCTGGCGGCTGGAAGCTCAAAACGTGTAGTGGGCCGAGAGCCGCACGGTTGGCGGAGCGCCGAGCCAGACAAACATGTCTCCGTAATTCGAGCCGGTGTCGGACCAGTAAAGCTTGTTTGTGATGTTATCGGCATAGACGCGGAAGGTGATATGTCCCTGTTCGCCACCCGGCGTATAACGCGCGCCGAGGTTAAACAGATTGTAACCGGGCACGCTGACGGAGTTATCGAATGTCGCCTCCTTGCGCGATGTATAGCCCCAGCCGGGCATCAGATGCAGGCCGCGCACGCGCGGCACGGTGATGTCGGCAAAGAGATTTGTGCGCAGGTGCGGCACGTTGAGCACCTGCTTGTTGTCGTAGGCCGGTGTGCCGGTGTTGGCTGCGGTTGCATTCATCGCCGTGGCCGAGGCGTCAAGGCGCAACCAGTTGGCGGCCTTGCCCTGGGCGTTGAGCTCGACCCCGTTGTGGGTCTCGCGGCCCTCCTGCTCGAAGCAGAGGTCGCCGGGGCTGCCGTTGGGGCAGAAGCTGTCAGCAGCGGTGAGCGGCTTGGGATAGATGAACGGCGCGCGCATATGAAAAAGCGCGACGGTGAGCAGGATGCTTTGCGCCGGTTCGTATTTGGCTCCCAACTCGACCTGGCGCGTGGTGAAGGGCGCGAGAAACTGGTTGGCGTTATCGACCCACCACGGACCCTGAATGCCGAGCGAAAGGATCTCGCTGTAGCTTGAGTAGAGCGTCAGGCTCTCAATAGGGTTGAAGGTGACAGCGTATTGCGGCAGCCAGATGGGCTTGTCGGTATTCGAGGGCGGCGCTGTGGGGTCGGTCGCTTCGGCCGAGTAGTTATGGTCGCGCAAGGAGTCATAACGGCCGCCGGCAGTGAGTTGAACACGTCCGGGAAGATGCACGCGATCCTGCAGGACCAAAGAGGATTGATGGCTGTCTTCGTACAGACGCCGCGGACCGGCCTTCTGCAGCGGGACCTCCTGCGCCACGGGCATAATGGGCTCGTAGATATTCTCCGATCCAACGTACGTGTAGACCGCGCCATCCTGCACGACGCCGCTGGGATCGTGGGGATCCCGCTGGGTGTAGTAGCCCGGCATCCGCACACTGCGCAGAAAGACGTCGCCGCCCGCGACGATGTCCTGCGTAATGGCGCCGCTGCGAACGTGGCCGATGAGCATCGACTCGGCTGCGGAGTCGATGCGCAATTCACCGGGATTGCGGTAGTCGTAGATGCCGTAGCTGCCGTCGGGGCAGAAGAAGTAAGCCGGTGCATTGGGCGCGCCGGGGCAGGCCACATTGCCGTTCGCGTCGAAGGGGGTTCCGTAGGCGTAGATCACGTTGTCCTGAATCAGCGAGTGGCTCAGGTTCGCGGCGGCAAAGCCGGTCCAGCGGGGCGAGAAGCCGCGATCGAGGCGAGCGTCGGTGTTGAAGGTGTCGTAGGTGTCAGGTGGCCCCCAGGGCTGATCGCCAAGCATGGTGGAGCGGTAGATGTGGTGGATGTCGGGCAGTGCTGTACCGCCGAGCAACTGGTAGCCGCTGCCGTCGCGCTCGGTCTTGTGCTGGTACTCGAAATCGCCCTTGAGTGTGGTGGCTGTGTCGATCTTCCAGTCGGCCGCGCCCGCGCCCACGGCGCGCCAGCCGTTGGTGTCGACCATGTACGGAACGATGCGCTCACCGGCCAGATTGAGGCGCGCGCCCACCTGCTTACGGCTGCCGAAGAGATGGCCGAGGTCGGCCGCGCCATAGGCCGTGCCGCGATGATCGGTAGCCAGATCAATGGCTTTAATGTTGGCCGGGCGCTTGGTCACGAAGTCGATGAGCCCGCCCGCATTCGCCACTCCGCTCTCTACGCCGGCAATGCCTTTGAGAATCTCTACGGTCTCCTTGTTTTCGAGCGGCACGTCCTGCTCGCCGGCGATGGTCATGCCGTTGATCTCGAGCCCGGTGGCAAGGTCGATGGGAAAGCCGCGAATCTCGTAGACGCCGTAGTAGCCCACGGGTACGTAGTCGTCGCCGACCGAAGCGTCGTTCCTGACAACATCGGAAAGCAGACGGGAGACCTGGTCGCTGAGCAGGTCGCGCGTGACCACCGAAACCGAAAACGGCGATTCCTTGAGCGGCGCGCCGTCGAGCGTTCCCACCGTGATGGATTGGGGAAGATAATTGTCCGCGGTTTCGCCGCGAACCACGACGGTGGTGGTGACCGGCGCCGGCTTTTGCTGCGCGGGAGCGGAGTTCCGCGGAGTTTGCCGATCCTCGGGCGCCTGGCTGGTGTCTTGTTGCGCGGGAGCGGCGCTTTGTTGCGCGGTTTGCGAGGATGCCGTTGCGGCAAGACTCAACCCAATTGAGAAGAGCGCGGCGATTGCCGCATGTGTGCGGATCTTGCGTGCGCCTGCGATGATTGCGTCGGATGACATGGATTCCCTTGCTTCGTTCTTTCTGAAACAAAGGAGCTTGAGCCGCGCTGGAAGGAAAATCTGCCGCTCAGACCAGAGAAAGCTTCCCACGCCGGTATTATCCGGATCGGGTTCTAGGGTATTTCTCAGCCCCGCAATGCCGCGGAGCACCCCTGTTTCGTTAAAGTCATTGAAACACTGCAGAGCGCAAAATGCAAATGCGGCCCCGCTCCGTCCCTATGCCCAGACAGACTTTGATCCTGCCCTGGCGATGCGGGCAAGTGTGGGCGCGGCGGGACTGGCCAGCGAAGCAACGGTAGCGCCGGAAAGAACCTCCAACATGGCCTTCTGCGCCTCGATCCAGACCGGATGCGCGGGGCATCGCGGCTTGCGCGTGCAAGAGCGGCCGGGAATGATGCAGATGTTGAGACAGATGGGGCCGTCGATGGCCTCAATCACCTCGCGCATAGTGGCCTCGGCGCCGCGTGGCGTAATGCGAAAGCCGCCTGATTGCCCGCGCCGCGAGGTGATGAACCCAGCCCGCGCCAGCGATTGCAGCACCTTCGAGAGAAAGCTTTCCGGCGCGCCCGTTGCCTGCGCCAGATCGGGAAGCGAGATCCGCCCGTTTGCCGTCAGTCCTGCGAGGTGAATCATCACGCGCACGCCGTAGTCGGCGGCACGCGTCAGTTGCATCGACGAACTCTGCTTCTTCATGATGCTGACCTGCCCAATAAACCTGGCCCCACGCTCGCATCCCGACGCTGTTAAAGCGGCCGCTTCTTGGGACCCCAGGGGAAAATTGGTACTTCCAAGGGGGCAGGTTAATTGAAATTATCACAAGCCGATGTGTCTTTCATCACAGACCACGAGTCATCGCGAACGATACGTTTGCTTCGTTCAAGTCGGAATTGGAGTTACTCAGTCCAAAATGTGCCGCGATAATACCCTGCTGCCGGCGTAGTGCTCAAACCCGGCGCGAAGTAGAAGCACCGGCATTTGTGAAGCGGCATGTGGCGCAGCTCGTGCCGATGAGTTCGTGCCAGTCTTGAACCTGAAAGGAACCTCCAGAACGTCATGAATCCCTTTCCTGTACAAGCCCCGGAGCAAAGGCCCGCCTTGCGCGCGCCGGCCAGGTTTCGTTATAAGGGACTGCGAGCGTGAGGACGGCGCCCGGACGCCACCTGCACTCACCTCGCCTCGCAGTTGAGTCCGATTCACAAAGGAAAAACCATGAACCGCAGAGAACTATTCGCAGCTCTTGCCGCGACCGCAATCGCCAGCGACGTGCTGGCGCCCGCCGAAACTCCTCAGGTGATGGGCTCCCATGTCTTCGACTGGAACTCGCTTGTTGACAAGCCAAACGCCAACGGATCTGTAAGGACAGTGTGCAGCACGCCGACTGCAACACTGGAGAACCTCGAGATCCACATCACCACGCTCAATCCCGGCAAGTCTCCGCACCAGCCGCACCGGCATCCCAATGAGGAGCTGATCATCATTCGCCAGGGCACAGTGGAGACGCTCTCCAACGGCAAGTGGATTCGCGTGGGGCCGGGATCGATCATCTTCAACGGATCGAACCAACTGCACGGACTCAAAAACGTGGGCGCGGAGCCAGCGATCTACCACGTAATCAACTTCAAAACCGCGGCCACGCCAAAGGCGTAACTGCGGCGAGACGGTACGGCGGCAAAGTCGCCGTGCAACGATGGCGCGGCTCGCCTGGTTACTTCCCGCGAAAGCGCGCGGCCAGCGCCTCGGCGTTCCGCGCCAGAATACCCACGTCGCTGCCCACAGCGGTAAAGTTGTAGCCCATCGCGAAGAGCGCCTCGGCGTCATCAGCGCTGCCGGAGAGCGTTCCCGCGGATTTGCCCCCGGCGCGGATGCGCGCTGCCGCGTCGCGAATTGCGGCCTGCACCTCAGGGTGCTTCGGGTTGCCCAGATGGCCAAAGTCCGCGGCCAGATCGCTGGGGCCCAGGAAGACGCCATCGACGCCCTCGACCGCGGCGATGGCTTCGATCTCCTTGAGCGCGGCCCGGGTTTCGACCTGCACCAGCACACAGATATCGAGGTGCGCATTGCGGTGATAGTTCTGAATGCGCCCGTAGTCGTTGGCGCGCGGCACCACGGAAACGCCGCGAATGCCGAGCGGCGGATAGCGCGTTGCGGCCACGGCCTTGCGCGCCTCATCGGCATTCTGCACAAAGGGCATCAGCAGCGAACGCGCGCCCACATCGAGCGCTCGCTTGATAACCACCGGCTCGTTCCACGGCACGCGAAAGACCGGCTCCGCTGTGCCTCCGCGCATGGCCTCGAGTTGCGGCAGCAGTGTGGTGATGTCGTTGGGCGCGTGCTCGCCGTCGATCACGATCCAGTCAAAGCCTGCGCCGGCGAGGATCTCGGCTGAAACCGGGCTGGCCATTCCGCACCAGAGGCCGACCTGCCGCGCGCCGCCTGCGAGCGCCTGCTTGAATGCGTTGCGGGGAAGGTTGCCGGGCCATTCGGGCATGGGATCACTCTCCTTTGCCGATTGTAAGCGCCGTGGCTGCGGGCCTGGATCCCTGCGCTACGATGCCGCATCGGCGCCAAAGTCGAGCCGTTTGATCTCGCCCACAATCGGGCCGTAGCTGACGATGGCGCAGAAGGCAATGAACGCGACAAAGATCAGCGCGCCGTTGTAAGAGTGGGTCTTCGCCACAATGTAGCCGATGATGAGCGGCGTGGTGATTCCAGCCATATTCCCGAAGAGGTTGAAGAGCGCGCCGTTCATGCCCACCATGCCTTTCGGCGAAGTGTCGGAAACCACCGTCCAGCCCAGTGCGCCAATGCCCTTGCCAAAGAACGAGATCGACATGAAGAGCAGCATGATGCTCTGCGACGATGCGTAGTTGCAGGCGATGATCGTCATGGACAGCGCCATGCCCGCCATGATGGGCAGCTTGCGGGCAAAGCTGAGCGAGTGGCCGCGGCGCAGCAGGCGATCGGAGAAGACGCCGCCGAGAACGCCGCCAAACCCTCCGCACAGGCCCGGCACCGCTGCCGCAAATCCCACTTTGACGACCGACATGTGGCGCGCCTGCGAGAGATAGAGCGGAAACCAGGTGAGAAAGAACCACGTGAGCGTCGTAATGCAGTACTGACCGATGTAAACGCCCACCAGCATGCGGTAGCTCATCAGCTTCTTCACCGTGGCCCAGGTGAGCGTATTTTTCTTGGCGCTGGTGGCGGAGTCGGTGTTCACCAGGCCGCCGCCGCGCTCGATGGCGTCAATCTCCGCGGGCGCAATGCGCGGATGTTCCTTGACGCCGTAGATGTTCGTGAACCAGACCACGGTGAACACGAGGCCCAGCGCGCCTATAAACCAGAAGCAACTGCGCCAGCCCGAGAGATGGATCAGCCATCCAAAGATGGGCGCAAAGATGGGAAGCGCGAAATACTGCGACGAGTTGAAGATGGCCGAAGCGCGTCCGCGCTCCGAAGTGGGGAACCACGCGGCGACGATGCGCCCGTTGCCGGGAAAAACCGGCGATTGAAAGAGACCCGAGAGCACGCGGAGAATGAAGATCGCCGTGAAGGCGGCGCTTGCGGCAAGGTGGCCGGCGAGGGCCGTGAAAAATGCGCAGATGGACCAGCCCACTATGGCGATGCCGTAGACGCGCTTGGAACCGAAGCGGTCGAGCAGGCCGCCCGCGGGCAACTGCCCCAGCGCATAGGCCCATCCAAAGGCGAAGAGCAGATAGCTCAGGCGCTGCGCATTCATGTTCATCGCCGCGGGCATGACCGAAACCGCCTGCGACAGCGCCGAGCGGTCGGCAAAGCTGAAGCAACTGACGATGAACAGAATCGTGATGATGAGATAGCGAACGTGCGTCTGCCGCTGCCCTTCTCGTTCTTGGCTCAAGCCGGATCCTTTCGATCGCAGGGTTTCGGTTTCACGGTATCATGCCGCGGCCGCATCTCAACCGTTCTCGTAGAGCGATTGAATCAGTCCGCGAATGTAGCCGTAACAGTAGGCGAACGATTGCAGGCTATGGGGATCGGCGTTGTCGGCCGCAAGCGGCACGTGATCGGGCATGAGCATGTAGTGATAACCAACATCCCTGTAGACGCGGATGGCTTTGACAAAGTCCACATCGCCCTCGTCGGGAAAGACCTCGATGAAGTCGTTGCGGTGGCCGCGGATGTTGCGGAAATGCACGTTGAAGATCTTCTTGCGCACGCCAAAGTAGCGGATTACATCGAAGATCTGCGTACCGGGATCTTCGAGATCTTCAGAGATTGTTCCCTGGCAGAAGTTGAGACCGTGGTAGGGGCTCTCCTGGATGCCGATGAACCTCTTCAGGCCGTCGACAGTGCCGAGCACACGGTTGACGCCCTGGTAGCCCGCGGGCGGAACTCCGGGATCCTGGGGATGGCAGGCCATGCGTATCTTGTATTCGTTCGCCACCGGGATCACGCGATCGAGAAAGTAGGTGATGCGTTCCCAGAAGGCGTCGGCGTTGACGACTCCGGCGCGCGTGAGGGGCGTTTCGGGATGCGCATCGGCGAGCTTCCACTGGTGGTAGAGCGCGTCGCCGCGGCCGGGCACACGCCCTGTGCGCAGCACACCGAGAATGCTCATGTTGTACTTAATCGACGGAACTCCGGCCTGCGCGCAGTTGCGAATCAGGGTTTGCAACTGCTCGATGTCGCGGTCGCGTTCGGGACTCTCGGCCAGCATGATGGCCGGATGCTTCTCGCGGTCGATATAGCTGGATGCAAGAAACGGCGGGGCAATGCAATCGATACTGATGCCGTATTTCGCGGCCCTATCGGTCATGCGCTTGAGTTCGTCGACGGTGGCGTAGAGCCGGCCGCCCTCGATCTCCGGGTAGCCGCAGATGTTGCGCACGCCGTACCGGGCCAGGTACTTCAGGTGAGTGTCGTTGGTGGGTGCGGTCTGGTCGCCAAGCTTCATGCGCTCTTCCGTGCCGGCGAGCGCGGCGTCTGCCGGCGCAGGCGCCATACCGGTCGAGGCCAGGACGCCGGCCGCACTGCTCGAAACAAGAAACTCTCTTCGATTCATAAGAAGCGTTCCCTCTCCCGTCGTTCACAACCTTGTACGCGAACCTGGGTACGTCTGTAAAGTTGACTGATACAGGCGGAAGCAATGCTGAGGTCTCATTCCGCCGGTGCGGAAAATAACAGAAGTGCAGGAAACACCCGATGAACGGAAAGAGAATTGAAGTTGCCGGCAAATCGCCGCGAGTTGCCGCCATGCGGGTGGTTCCGGTGGCAGGCCAGGACAGTATGCTGCTCAATCTGAGCGGCGCGCACGGGCCGTACTTCACGCGGAATCTGGTGGTGCTCACGGACGAAGCCGGAAATACAGGCGTGGGTGAGGTTCCCGGCGGAGAGAAGATTCGCCGCGTGCTGGAAGAAGCGGCGTCGCTCGTGATTGGCAGCGAGATCGCCGGCTGCAATGCGGTTCTCGACGCGATGCGGGAGCGGTTCGGCGATCGCGATGCCGCTGGACGCGGGCAGCAGACCTTCGACTTGCGCGTGACCATTCACGCGATGACGGCGATTGAGTCGGCTCTGCTCGATCTGCTCGGACAGTTTCAGGGGGTTCCGGTTGCGGCGCTGCTCGGCGAGGGGCAGCAACGCAAAAGCGTACCGGTACTGGGCTATCTCTTCTTTGTAGGCGACAGCAGAAAGACCGATCTCGACTACCGGCGGGCCGGCGAACATGCGCGCGGATGGTTCAGCGTGCGCGATGAGGAAGCGCTAACGGCGGAAGCGATCGTGAGGCAGGCCGAGGCGGCGCAGGCGCGGTACGGCTTCAACGACTTCAAGCTAAAGGGTGGCGTGCTCGCCGGGGCGGAAGAGATGAAAGCCGTGGAGACGCTGCACGAGCGGTTTCCCGAGGCGCGCATCACGCTCGATCCCAACGGCTCATGGAGCCTGAAGGAAGCGGTTGTGCTCTGCAAGGGCAAGCAGGATGTTTTGGCGTACGCCGAAGACCCATGCGGCGCGGAGCCGGGATTTTCCGGGCGCGAGATCATGGCGGAGTTCCGCCAGGCGGCGGGGCTGCCCACCGCGACCAATATGGTGGCGACGGACTGGCGCGAGCTGCGGCATGCAATCGCGCTGCACGCGGTGGACATTCCCCTCGCCGATCCGCACTTCTGGACCATGCGGGGAGCGGTGCGCGTCTCTGCGACCTGCCGTGAACACGGCCTCACCTGGGGAGCGCACTCGAACAATCACTTCGACATCTCGCTGGCCATGGTGACGCACACGGCCGCGGCGGCAGTGGGCAAGATCACCGCAATCGACACGCACTGGATCTGGCAGGACGGGCAGCATCTGACGCGCAATCCCTTCCGGATCGAAGGCGGTGCGATTGCCGTACCGGAACAGCCAGGACTGGGCGTCGATCTCGACTTCGACGCCATCGAGCGTGCGCACGAACTCTACAAAGCGAAGGGACTGGGCGCGCGTGACGATGCCGCGGCGATGCAGTTTCTGATTCCGGGTTGGAAGTTCGATCCCAGGCGGCCGTGCCTGTTGCGATGAAGAGGGGTGCAAGGAAGTGGTGAATGCTCTGGGCGGGGATACCATAGTCCCATGACATCCAGCGTCGAGCCTCGTTTTATTCGCGTCCATGAGCGCGACAATGTCGCCATTGTTGTCAACGAAGGCGGCTTGCCAGCGGGCGCCAAATTTGCGTCGGGGCTGGAGCTGTGCGAGGCGGTTCCCGAAGTGCACAAGGTGGCGTTGATCGATCTGGCCGAGGGCGATGCGATTGTGCGCTACGGCGTCACCATCGGCTATGCAAACCGCGCCATCGCGCGCGGCAGTTGGGTGCATGAAGGCTTGATGAAGCCGCCCGAAGCGCCGCCGCTCGACTGCTGCCCACTGGCCACCACGCCGCCCGCACCACTCGCGCCGCTTGAGGGCTACACCTTCCAGGGCTTTCGCAATCCTGACGGCACGGCGGGGACAAAGAACATTCTCGGCATCAGCACGACGGTGCAGTGTGTGGCGCCAACGGTGAAGCATGCGGTCGAGCGCATCAAGGCAGAGATTCTGCCGCGCTATCCGCACGTCGACGACGTGGTCGCCATCACGCATCCCTACGGCTGCGGCGTGGCCATCGATGCGCCGGGCGCGGCCATTCCCATTCGCACGCTGCGCAACCTGGCGCTCCATCCCAACTTCGGCGGCGAAGTGATGGTGGTGAGCTTGGGCTGCGAAAAGCTTCAGCCCGTACGGCTGATGCCCGCCAGCGAGCTTCCCGTGCTTGCCGGCGAACCCTCCGTGGCCGTGCTGCAGGACGCGAAGGCGGGATTCGGCGAGATTGTCGCCAACATCATGGCGCTCGCCGAGAAGAAGCTCGAAAGACTGAACCAGCGGCAGCGCGTGACGTGCCCGGCCTCTGACCTGGTCGTGGGGCTGCAATGCGGCGGATCGGATGCGCTCTCGGGCGTGACAGCGAATCCTGCCGTTGGCTTTGCCGCCGATTTGCTGGTGCGCGCCGGAGCGACGGTGATGTTTTCTGAGGTCACGGAGGTGCGCGACGCGGCACACCTGCTCACCGCCCGCGCCGCCACGCCCGAAGTTGCCCGCGCCTTTGTGCGCGAGATGGCCTGGTACGACGACTACCTGCGGCTGGGTGGCGCGGATCGCGCGGCAAATCCTACGCCGGGCAACAAGCAGGGCGGCCTCGCAAACGTGGTCGAGAAGGCAATGGGATCGATCGCCAAGGCGGGCAGCACGGCGCTCGTGGGCGTCGCCGGACCGGGCGAGCGCGTGACGCGAAAGGGGCTGGTGTTTGCGGCCACACCGGCCAGCGACTTCATCTGCGGCACGCTGCAACTGGCGGCGTCGATGAACGTGCACATCTTCACGACCGGCCGCGGCACACCCTACGGCCTGGCCATGGCGCCGGTGATCAAAGTGTCAACCAACAGCGGCCTCAAGCGGCGCTGGCCCGATCTGATCGACGTGGACGCGGGGCGGATCGCAACCGCCGAAAAGACCGTCGAAGAGGTCGGCTGGGAGATTTTTACCCTGGTTTTGGAGGTGGCCAGTGGAAGAACGAAAGTTTGGGCCGACCACTGGGGCCTGCATAACGAACTTGCCTTGTTCAATCCGGGGCCGGTGACGTAAGTTAGCAGGTCGGCGGCGCTGCGCCCACTTTGAGATGCTCGAACATCTCAAGAATGTACTAAGGCAGCTACCCCACTCTCCCGGAAATGCCAGTACATAGTCCTGATGCGCCAATTCCCTCATCGTGAAGTGGTGATCGGGTGGTTCAATCCGCAGCAGGTCGTGCGCCTCCACTATGCCAATTAACTTCCCATTGCGATCAACGACCGGTATGCCTCAGGCTGGACTTGGCACTGTCGTCTCCTCGGTGTGGACAGGATCGAAATGAGGAGATAGCAACGTCTGTAAAATGTCGGTCTTGGTCAGTATGCCAACCACATTGTGATCTTCTTCCACCACGAGCAATGTAGGTTCGCTGTCTTCGCGCAGCATCAGGCGCAATGCTTCAGGCAGTCCTGTTTCGGGAGATACTCGCGCCACCAGCGGCCGGGTAATCTCCCGCACCACCCTGGTATTCCACTGCTCCGGCGGAACATGGCTCAACGCCCGAATACTGCATGTGCCAATCAGTTTCGCGCCGTCGAACACGGGAAGCACCTCGTGCCGGGTGTGCGGCGTAAGTGTTGTGGCAAATTCCCGCAGCGTCAGTGCTGCCGGTGCCGCGATCACATCGCTCTGCATCACTTCGCCTACGGTGATGCTCTCGAGTGCGTGAACTTTGACGGCCTCGTGCAGTCTCTGATCGCCCGATGCGGAGGCATCGCCTGAGACCGCATAGGCGACCGCCGCTCCAATCAGGCTTGGAACGATGAATGCATGTCCGCCAGCCGCTTCGGCCACGAAGACTACCGCCGCCAGCGGTGTTTTATATCCCGCGGCAATCAATGAAGACATGCCCACCGCCGCATACAGGGCCAGCGACGGGCTGTGTACTACCGACTGCGCGAACGCGACGCCGAAGGATCCGCCAGTCAGAAACAGCGGCACGAACATCGCACTTACGCCACCGGCTCCCAGCGTGAAAATCGTCGCTGCCATCTTGAACACGCCGAAAAGGATCAATTCTGCAGAGCTGTGAGGATGTTGCAGGATCAATCCCACCGCCTCGTAGTTCGGTCCCAGGGGCGTCAGCGGCCCGTTATAGAAATGCAAAAATCCGATTCCGCATAAAGCCGTAAGTACGCCGCCAGTCGAAAGCTTCACCCAGTGCGCAGCCCGCCAGTCCACACAGAAAGTGCGCACCCGCCGGAATGTAGTCACAAACGCCATCCCCACCAGGCCGATCACCAGTCCCAGCAGTGCGCACCAGAGCAGATCACAGCGCGTGAACGACGGCTCCGCGACTAAATTGAAGAGCGGCGCACTGCCCAGAAACCAGCTGAGAGTCATGAACGATACCACCGATGCAATCAATGACGGTAGCAGCGCCTCGTGCGCCAGATCGTCTTTGTAAGGCATTTCCAGCGCAAAGACAATCCCCGTGAGCGGCGCCCGGAACACAGCCGACATGCCAGCCGCCGCCCCGCAAATGAGCATGATCCGCCGGTCGCGCGCATCAAGCTCAAAACGCCCCTTGCTGAACAGCACCTTACCCCGGAACTGCTTCCACAGCCACGATCCAATGGCCCCGCCACCATAGATGCTCGGTCCTTCAAGCGCCGCGCTGCCGCCAAAACCCACAGTCGTTACTGCCGCCAGCAATTTGGGTATAAGCGCCCGCGTGTTCACGTCACCCTGATGCTCGTGATAACTGCGGATGATCTCCTCTGTCGAATGTTCATCCGGGTCGGGCGTCAGGTATTGCATGATGAGCCCGGTTGCCAGGCAGCCCAGCAGGAGTCCCAGCAGCATCGCCCAGTGATGGCGCAGATAGTAGCTTAAAACCGGTGGCCACATGCGGTTCAGTATGAGGGCCGCGATCGCTGTGGTCATCAGACCTGTGATCACGCCCACGACGGGCGCAATGACCAGCCACTTGCGTAGATCGCGCGCATAGATCGCCGCCAGGTCTTCGTGGATAAGAGGTGCGTATTTTCGCAGCAACGGATGCTGGAGCAACCCGTTCCATAACCGCGGCCTCGCGCGCTTTGTCTCTTCTTGTCCTTCCGTCGTATCCGCAGGCGGAACTCTATTCACTTCGATTCTTCCTCCGTCCCTGGTGGCTCGTTCGTTCTGTGTGCTGCTCGTCATCAACGGCAAAAAAGTCGCGGCGCAGGCGCTTCACTTCCTCGTTGTGCAGCAGGGATAGCTTCTTAAGAATCTCTTCGCCCCGGGCCGTCAGCGAAACCACCACAACTCTCCGGTCCTCTGGATCCTCCATCCTCCGCACCAGCCCGCTTTGCACAGCTCGATCGACCAACCCCACCACCGAGTTGTGTTTCTCCTGCAAAAACTCGGCGATCTCCGAGATGTTGGCGCTGCCCGTGCCCGTAAAGCCGGCGATCCCCAGCATCAACTGATGCTGTTGCGGAGTGATGCCGCTTGCACGGACTGCATCTTCACTGAAGCGCAGAAACTTGCGCAGCTTGTGGCGGAAGAGCGCCAGTTCCTGAAACATCTTTCCCGATTGCTTGTCGTACATTGCTGTTCTCCACGTAACGTCTCTTTCGTTACGGCTGGGCTATCCCTAGTATATCGCAATACGATTAAATCGTCTAGCGATATAAATACGCCGAGGCCAGGCGCGGCACTCTTTCGAATTGGCATCAACTCGTGCGTGCGGCGTCCTCCTGACATCTGCCGTGCCGCCACGGAATCGCGTGTACGGAAGGTTTCAGGGTCGTTTTGCGCGGCTTCGCATCAAATGTACGGAATCCTGCTCTCTTACCTTGGCTCAGATTTTTTGGGGGCAATGTGTACCAACGGAAGAATCAGAAGTCATCCTGCGCGCTGCCTGGGAAGGGTTTCATAATGAGTGTTGTGTAGTTTTGGTCGGCTCGGACGAGGACAAACTTCGCGAATCGCTCAAGAATGAGACTTGAGAGTGATCGCATGCTGATCCGGACTTTGTCGGCCGGGCGAAAGTGACCGGCAGTCTAGGTGTATGTCGGGCATAGCGTTTTGCCAAGGAAGATGCAGCGGTTTGCAGGTCTGCCGTTCGATCTGGAGCACC
>JBMFHB010000018.1:0-48687 GCA_049977045.1 Occallatibacter sp. | reverse complement strand
CTGAGTTGTGCTTCTCTACTGAGCACAGCCTAACCCACGGTCAGCGCATTGGACCGGTCACTCCATTTTGACTAAAATTCAAGTGCCATGGGGAAGAGCAAGGACAAGACGTTTGAGGTGGCCTGCCCGGATTGCGGGGCCATGCTGAAGATCGACGCCACCACCGGGCTGGTGGTGAGCCACACGCCGGCGCCGCGTAAGCGCATGTTCGAGGATCTGGAGACCGCAGCCAAGGCCATGCGCGAGCACGGGGAGCGCACAGAATCGATCTTCCGGCAGAGTGTGGACGCCGAGAAAAACAAGGCGGACCTGCTCGAAAAGCGCTTCGCCGAGGCCCTGCGCAAGGCCAAGGATGCACCCGAGGTCACGCCGATGCGCGAGATCGATCTCGATTGAGGGAGCCAGGTTGCGGGCTTCGACCTGATTTTTTCTCCACTGTGGCAGAGTTTTCAGGTAATACTTGAGAGGCAACAGGACTTCAGGTTCATTTTCGTTCGAGAAACGCGAGGAGATTTCATGGTGGTGGTACCGCTCTCAGATGCAGCGCGCGACGCGGGCGCAACAAGCGCCGGGGGAGCCGATTCCAGCCGTTGGGTCGGCATGATCGCGGCGGGTACGCTGGCCGCAAGCGGGGCGCTGCTGGTTACAGGCAAGCGGCGCGCCGGACTGGCCGCAGCCATCGCGGGCGCGGCTCTGGCCATGCTCGACCAGCAGGAAGTAGTGCGCCAGTGGTGGAATGCGCTTCCCGCCTACCTTGAAGAGGTACAGGGAATGCTCAACCACGCGCAGGCGGCAGTGGAAGACCTCTCGGTACAGGGCGAGAAGCTGCGCCGGGTTCTGAGTCGGTAAGAAGACTCAGCCGCAAGTCGCAAAGGCCTGCCCTCAAAAGGGCACGATTTTCGTTGTGCTCTTTTGTGTCTGATCTTTTACGTGGCGTCTTTTTCTAAAGGCTGGCCGAAGAACCGCGTCAGGAGCGATTTGCCGCAATGCGGTTTTGCGCATCGACGAAGACCAGCTTCGGCCTGGCTGCCGCGGCCTCTTTTTCATCAAGCCAGGCAAAGGTGGCAATAATCACCAGGTCGCCCGGCTGCGCCATGCGCGCGGCCGCTCCGTTCAGGCAGACTTCTCCGCTGCCGCGTTCGGCAACCACGGCATAGGTTTGCAGACGACTGCCGTTGTTCACGTTCCACACGTGCACGGACTCAAAAGGCTGAATATCGGCGGCTTCAAGCAGCGCCTCATCCACGGCGATACTGCCTTCGTAGTTCAGGTCAGAGCGCGTAACGGTTGCGCGATGGATCTTTGACTTCAACAGTTTGCGAAACATGGCTGCGGCACTACTCCTTCGGATGGGCGTCGTCGCAGGCGATCGCCCTCACTTGATTGGATGCAGAATCAGTTCTTACGTTCCACGAGATATTGAGCGACGGCTTTCAGCCCGTCGGCGCGGCTGCCGTAGGGCTCGAGCGCGGCGAAGGCTTCGTCGATCAACCGGGCGGCGTCGCGCAGGCTCTGTTCGATGCCGTAAACAGCCGGCCAGGTAGCTTTTTCCGTGGCCTGATCCTTGCCGGCGGTCTTGCCCAGCGTCGCCGAGTCCGCCGTCACATCGAGCACGTCGTCGGCGATCTGAAAGGCAAGACCGGCCTTGCGGCCGAAGCGATCGAGTCGCGCTACATCGTCGGCCGCGGCGCCGGCAAAGATCCCTCCTGTAACAACGCTGACGCGAATCAGCGCGCCGGTCTTCGCGCGATGGATTGAGTCGACTAGCTCCGGCGTGGGCTTCAGGTGTTCGCTTTCGATGTCGAGCACCTGTCCGCCGATCATGCCTTCCACCGTTCCCACCGCGTTGGCGACGAGGCCGATGATCTGGACGGCCGCGGCTGGCGGGCAGTCGAGCCCGGCCAGCACTTCGAAGGCGCGCGTCTGCAGGGCGTCACCGGCCAGAATCGCGATGGCCTCGCCAAATGCCTTGTGGCAGGTGGGCTTGCCGCGGCGCAGGTCGTCGTTGTCGAGCGCGGGCAGGTCGTCATGAATGAGCGAATAGGTATGGAGCATTTCGAGCGCCGCACCCAGCCGCGCGATTCCTTTGGGCCGCGCGCCGGCCATCGTGACGCCGGCCTGCATGGCCAGTACCGGCCGCAGACGCTTGCCGCCGGCAAAGACCGAGTGGCGCATGGCGCTGTGGATCGAAACCGGGGCTGTAGTTGCGGAGGGAATCAGCGACTCCAGCGCGCCGTCGGTCAGAGCCGCACCCTCCTGGATCAGTGCTTTTACGTCAACAGACATGCTTCCACTATGTTAGACCAGAGCGGCGATTCCTTCGCTCCAGCCGCCACAAACCTATGAACAGAAGCCCACTTAGGGCGTTCGCCTAGCGGCCGGCGAAAACGCCGGACGCGTTCGTCCAGTCGATCGTCAGTTCGAACGGGCCTTGCGGAACCTGTACGACGATGAGGCCATCGTCGCGCAGGGGCGGCGCCTCTGCCGCAGGTAGTCCGTTCCTGCTCCCTGTTCTTTCATGGCAGCAGGCGCAGCGTATGCCGGGTTTGAGCCGCGACCGCAGCCGGCGTGAATGGCAGCGCGAAGGTCGCGCCGTTGTACCAGTCGTTCCACTGGTCGCGGAAGTACGGGCTCAGCGGGTTGCCGCTCTCGCCCATCACGATATTTTCGGTCGAGCCATCTATGTTGCTCCAGTCCATGGTGAAGCGCTGCGAGGGTCCGAACGTGCGGCCGGCCTGCTTCACCGTGGCGCCATCGCCGCTGAGCGGCTGCGGCCCGGTTCCCAGGATGCGGCTCAGAAACGGCAAAAACGCGGCCAGCGGGTGCTCAATATCAACGACATGCCAGCTTCCGTAGGTCCAATGCTCCAGATTGCCTGGCGCGTTGCCGTTGTTCATGGCCTTGCGCACGGCCACGGTCAGCAGCGCATTCCAGCTCTTGTATTGCCTGGGCAGCCACGCGGGCTTGGCATCCATGACGATCTCTTCCAATGCAAACTTCGATTCGCTCCAGTGATAATCGCCCGCTGCTTTACCGAGCTTCGGAGCGAGAATCATGGGCCACAGCGCGGCGCGCGTCCCGGTGACGAGCGAAGCGGCAGCGGAATCGGTGCTCAGGTGGCCGTCCCAATTGCGCATCAGGCTTGCGGCCTGCCTCATGCGCGGGTCGCCGTTGCCCTCGGGACCGGGCGTGTGATCGATGGCGTAAGCAAATCGCTGGCCCATCTCCTGATCGACCTCGCTGTAGATGTCGGTCTGCACGGCCAGCATGTCTTTCGGCGTGAGTTGATCCCGGCCATCAAGCAATTTGTAGATGCGCTGGATGCGGTAGGGATCCGCCCAGTCGTCGGTGAGCGGATCAGGCGACTTGTCCGTCGTAACGCGCGAGTTGGCCGTGGCCAGGAAGCCCGAAGGCGGATCGAAGGCATTCGGCATCTGGTTGAAGGGGATGTAACCGCGCCATTCGTGCTTTGTGTCGTTGACAGGCACGTCGATCAGGCCGGCCGGTCGCAGCGGCGCCTTGCCAATCGCATGATACGCAATGTGTCCCTCGTCGTCCGCGTAGACCAGGTTCTGCGTAGGCCAGCACCATTGCGCCAGCGCGGCCGAGAACTCCCGCCAGTTCGACGCCGTGTTCATCTCGTAGAGCGGTAACGCGTTGAGCGTGGGATCGTAGAGCGTCCACTTGAGAGCCAGCGGCGGGTCGCCGTGCGCGAGGAGCGGATTCAACAGCGGCCCGTGCCCTGTGGATTCGACGATGACGGCAACATCGCGGCCGCCGCGCACATGAATGACCTCGCGGTCAACAGCGAGCGGATGCCATTGCGCGTCGATTCCTTCGTAGTTTCCCTTGCCGTCGAGCTTCTCCATGTAGAGATCCTCGACGTCGGCGTAGAGCGCGGTGTAACCCCAGGCCACGTGCTCGTTATGTCCGGCCACGACCAGCGGAAGACCTGGCAGCGTCACGCCCGCGGCATGAAAGCCCGGCGCGCCCCGGTTGGCCCGCGCAGTCAGGTCTGCGATGTACCACGTGTCGGGCACGCGCAGCGTCAGGTGCATGTCGTTGGCGAGCAGCGGCTTGCCGCTGGCGGTATGCGCGCCGGCAACCACCCAGTTGTTCGAGCCGAGAGCGCAGTCCTCGCAGCCGCCCGGTCCCTTGAGAGCCCGCATCTCGGCCGCATCCTCCGGCACCGCGGCGGCGAACGGAGAAAGCGCGGAAGCAGGCGCCACGTGGGCTTCGGTGTTATCGTCCTCGTCATCGTCGTTGCTTTGCGAGGGCGCCGGTGGCAGCGGCGCGCTGACAACGGTCTTCACGCCCGTGGGCGGATGGTCGCGCCAGGAGCCGACCGGATAAAGGTCGGCGATCAGCCTGGGATCGTTGAGCCTGGCCTCGATGCGGGCGCGCATCAGCTTGGTTGTGACGCGCAGGTCGAGCGTCTCGACCATCATCAGCCCCACGCTCAGCGAATCCACGGCTGTCCACGGCTCAGGACGATAGCCGAGCAGCCGGAACTCCGGCGGAAGCGTGTTGTTTTTCTCGCACTGCGCGATGTAGAGGTTCACGCCGCGGACGTAGTCGTCGAGAATGGCCCGGTCGGCAAAAGACATGTGGCTGTAAATGCGCTGCGCCGTTCGGCGAATCTGGAGCACGCGCTGCGTCTTGTCGTTCTTCACCAAACCCGGACCCAGGATCTCGGCCAGGTTGCCGTTGGCGGCGCGGCGCGAGGCGTCCATCTGCCACAGCCGGTCCTGCGCCGTCACGTAGCCCTGCACCATAAACAGGTCAGTCTGCGTGGCGGCTTCGATGTGGGGCACGCCGTGCGCGTCGCGGCGCACCGTGACGGGCGCGGAGAGGCCGGCCAGCCGCACCTGGCCATCGAGTTGGGGCAATGCGGCCTTCGCGGCGGCGCGCAGACACAGAACTCCTGTTGCGGCGCCAAGGATGAGAAGCAGAAAGAAACCACCGGCAACGAAGAGCAGAGTCCGCGCCCAGCGCCGCTTGAGGAGATGTTCCCTCTCAGCCTGTAACGCAAACTCAGCGGTTGAAGGCGAATCGGACATAGGCCAGAATCAGGATACGCCGAACGCGCGGCAAAGATGGACCGTATCGCAACGGCGGGGTGCGCGGCCGATCAGGAGCGCGTAGCCGATGCAGTCCGCGCCCGTGTACTCAGACGGCCGTAGACGAGAAGCACAGCCAGCAGCAGCAGAACCGCGCCCAGCGCCAGCGCGCTGCCTTCCGGGCCAACGCTGCCTCCGCTCCAGAAGGAATTGCCCGCGGGATGGCTCGTCAGGTAGCTGCCATGCGGCGAGAGACCGCTGTCGGCCGTGCCGTAGAAAAACGTCTCGGCCCAATCCCAGCCAGCATGGCAGCCAATGGCCCACCAGGCCGAGCCTGTGACGCGCACGCTCACGCAAAAGACAAAGCCGATGAAGGCCGCGGCAAAGATGCCGACGCCGCTCTCGCCCGCGTTCGAGATGTGTACGGCGCCGAACAGCGTGGACGTAACCCACGCCGCGTACCAAAAGCCTCCGCTACGTGCGGAAGACTTCTGCTCAAGGTAGAGACAAGGGAAGAATCCCAGCAAGGCCGCCGCGTAAACGCCCATCGAGGCGTTGCCCCGGACGAAGACGGCCAGGCCGGCGCAAAGGGTTGCGATGGCGCCGAACGCCCACCAGAAGTTAATGCCGCGGGTAAGCGTGAACTGCAGATAGCAGCGGAACGCCCCCTCCTCGAAGCAGCCGGTCAGGAGAAAGACACAGCCCCACAACAAGCCGAACCGGAAAACAGCCACACCGGAAAGCGCGATGGGACCGAAGTCGAGCCAACCGCCCGCAGCCAGTCCGCCAACCAGCGCGGAAAGCGCAAGAAAGCCGGCCGCGAGACCAGCGAGGAAGTGCTGACGCCTGTGCAGGCCGAGGAGGTTATACGCCGAAATCCGCCGGCCCTCGATGAGGCCCACGAGAGCGACCGCGATGATGAGCGCGAGCAGGCTTGCGACCTCGTTGAAGAATGCGGGCCCGGGTGCGAGTTCCCCTGTGTTGCCGATGAGGTGGAAGTGGAGCATCGCCGCCATGATGGCGGACACGAGAGGGGAAAAAACCAGCAGAAAAACCAGCACCGACCAGCCTGCGCGCAGCCCCTCGGGGCCGATGAATATCCAGAGCGGGCCACGATCAGGTTCCTCTGCGGAAAAAAGCTTCGTGGGCGCGGGCGCCGAAACAGGTTCCGTGCGGAGTTCGGCATTTCTTGCCAAGGGTGGAGATTGATTCTCTGGCTCCAAAAAGTCTCCTTTGATCCTCTTGCAAAATTCGTCGTTCAGTCGCGGTTTTGAAAGGGCACGACTTTAGTCGCGCCAATAAAGCCAACAAAATGAGTGGGGTTTCAGCCTCTGAGGGAAGTCGTTCTTCATGCTGACCCACTACCCTGTATTCCTGTGTATAACAAACATGGCTTCGAACGGCTTGACTTGCGGAATTCTGGCGTCTGGAGCCGCGCCAATTCGCCTTATCGATATCGTCGTGTGGCCTTGATGACCATCGAGAAGACACCGGACTCGTCGCGGGCCACAACCAGCGAAACGTGGCGGTTAATGGCCACTTCGGCCTGCAGCAACTGTTGGCTCGCTGTGTCGACGTCGGTGGCGAAGGTGAGCGTGACGATGCGGCCGAGTTGTTCATTGGCGGTGATGCGCGTGGTGGAGTTGCCGAACGCGCCAAGGTAGTTGGGATCGACCTTGACGGAACCTGCGCCGAAGAGCTTCTGCACGCGGCTGCTGACGGTGGCGTTGAGCGCGCCGCCGAGAATCGCGTCAGTGGGATTGGCAAGCGTCTGCTCCTGCTGCTGCTGCGTATAGAGGCGCTGCTGGCTGGCGGTATGGCCCAGCGCAAGAAGCGAGACCACATCGGCCTCGGGCAGCGGCGGATCGCTGCGATACGTAACGGCGAGCTTCTGCGGCGATCCGTGCAGGCCGAGCGCGATGTCGTAGTCCTCGACGTGCGCCGTGGCGCTCAGGTCGATGGCGGGCTCGATGCGCACCGGGTTGGTAAAGTTCACTTCGCCGCGCTCCAGGTCGTAGCGGGTTCCGGCGATCAGGGCGCTGCCTTCGGTGATGGAGACGCGGCCCAGCAGCGACGGCGCCGCCAAAGTGCCGCGGAGGCGTAGATCCACGTTGCCGGCCAGCTTGGCAAAGGCGTTCTGGAAGCTCAACTGCGGCGACGAGACGATGTGAACGTCGAGGCGCAGATGGTTCGACGGCGCCTCTGGCGGAGCAACGGTCTGTACGGAGTTACTGGCCTGGGCTGCGAGGGCCGCGAGATCGAGATCGGGGCTGACCGAGAAGCGCGTGATGAGAATATCGCCGCTCAGGAGAAGGCTGTTCTGTGGACCTCGCAGGTGGAGAGTGGCATCGGCAAGGGAGCTGACGCCTTCGGGATAGCGGATGTGCACCTCCTTGCCAGTTACCGACAGGTCGGCAAAGATGCCGTGCTGGTAGGCAAGAAATCCGCCCACGCTCAACAGGCCGCCGCCGCTCATCGCCGTCAGGCTGCGCACCTCCAGCCGGTTCTGGTTGAACTCGAGCGTCCCGTGCAACTGGCTGAGACCATTCGGCAAATCTTCGAGCGAAAGAGCGCCGTTCTCAAAATCGATGCGTCCCTGCAGGCTGGGATGCTGAAGCGGACCCCGCGCCTCCACCTGAAAAGTCGTCGAGCCGCTGGCAGTCAGATCCGGATCGATCGACTCTGCCAGCTTCAGGTTGATCGCGCCGTTGGCGGCAAGATCGAGTTGCTGGTCGCCCTCGATCGACAGAACTCCTTCGACATGCAGGTTGGTGTTTTCGCCCGTCACGTGCAGCGGATCGAGATGAATGCGGCCGTTCGAAAGCGTGGCGTGCAGCCCGCCTTCGCCCTTCAGTTGCACGCCGGAGACGGTGAACGCCAGTTGGCGGAGCTGCGCTTCGCCCTGCAACTGGCGCGGATGCGCGAGGGGACCGTCTACTGAGACAGCTCCATCCAGCGCCGACTCGCCCTGGAATGCGCTCACATGCGCCATGCGAAGGATCGTGCCCAGATTGAAACGCGAGAATGCGAGCTGGGCGTGCGTTTGCTTGTCGCCGCGCAGCTCGGTACGGCCTTCAAGTTTCAAGGGCGCCTGCTCCAGTTGGGTCGTGGCGTTGTATTGGAGCAGCGGCCCCGCAGAGTGCGCAGCCGCCCGCAACACGCCGAAGCGCTGCCCGTCGAAGGTGAGGGCGGTGACCGTTGCCTGGCCGTCAAGATGCGGATTGCTCAACGTGCCTGAGCCGTTGAGGGAAACGGCGAGCTTGCCCGCGGCATCGAGTCCGCGGCCGCGGATGGGGCCGAGGCGCGCGATGTCGATATTCGCGGCGTGGGCCACAACCTGGAATCGCTCTGCCTTGAAGTCGTAGCTTCCCGACGCGGAGAGCTTGCCGCCCGCCTCGCTGAGCGCAGCCGATGCGACCTTGAGCTGCTGGCCGTCAAACGATCCCTGCGCGCGAAGTCCCGTAAACGGCTCGCCGTAGAGCTCGCCCTTCTCGATTTGCACCGTGCCGGAGGCTGTCGGCTTCTGCAGGGGCCCGTCGGCCGCAATGTGCGCGTTGAGCACGCCTGTGAGTGGAGACCGCGCGCCGCCCGCCGAGGCAAAGAATGGCTCAATCTCCGCCACATCGAGGTTGGCCGCGTCGAAACGCGCATGAAGCATGGCGTCGCCGTCGTATCCAGGCGTGCGGTCCGATGAAGCATCGAGCGTGCCGCTGAAGGCGATGCGCGTGCTGCCGCGCTCGAGCTCGGCGCGTTGAATCGCAATCTGCGCTGGCGAATACCTGCCCTCTGCCGACACCGAATCGAAACGCAAGAACTGCGGCGCACCGGCCGGTAAGGCATTCGGCGGCAGCTCCACCGCGAGTTGCGTGGCCTCAAAAGCGCCCGCAATCTGCGGCCGGGCGAGTGAGCCGGTCCAGGCTCCGTGAAAATCGGCCTGTCCAGCGAGCGAAACAGGCAAGGCCGCGGCGCCGGTCTTGCCATTGTGCTTCAGGTCGAGGCTACGCAGGGCGACGTCGAACTCAGCCAGATTGTGCGAGCGGAAATCGATCGTGAGCGACGAAGGGCTTGCGGCGGAATGGGCGCCCAGGGAACCGTGCGCAACAAGGTCGCTTCCGTACGTGTGCAATTCAAGTTTGCGCAACTCGACAATGCCGTCTCCATGCGAGTATGTGGCGTCGATTGCGCCCCTTGTGGGCGCCTCCCCGGCGGGCGACTGCCGCGAAGGACTCAGCGCAAGTTGAGCGCTCACCTGAAGGGTGCCGCCATCGCCGTGCGACCAGGCGGCGGACACCGGCCCATTCAGGCGCGCATCCAGCCCCAGACGCCGGTACCGCGGTGGGCTGACAATATCGAGCACCGAATCGAGAGCAACATCTTTGAAATTGGCGGAGACTTTGCCGTTGACGGGAATCACCCAGTCCGGGATTCTGGCAACGACATTGCGGTTGGCCGAAGGCGGTTGCGCCGCTATCTTTTGCCGGTGCGCGGAGGGATCGAGCGGCAGCCAGGGCGAGATTTCGAGCGAGCCATCGATCTGTCCTCCCTGCCTCAAACGGGCGTTAATTTGCGTAACAAGCAACTGCGTTTGATCGGCGTGAACATGCGTCGAAAGGGTGACATCCTGCGCGTTCACCCCGCTGCCGATGTAGGAGCAATCGTCGATGCGGACACCGCCGTCTACTTGGAAGCTGGATCGCTCGCCGGATGCGGTGAGATCGAGATGCGCCAGCCCCTTGGGCGCGTCCGAATAGCCCGTGATGGGATCGAGCAGTCGCAGATCCAGATCGCCCTGCGCACGCGCGCTCCAGTGTGGGTGCGTGAAGTCTTCTACATCTCCCGTAACATTCAGAACGTGCTCCTGACTACCGCGTCTTTCCGCGGCGATGCGCAGGGAGCGCAAAAGCACGCGCGTGCGCTCGAGGTCGAGCGTGGCCTCGACGGCCGCATGCACGGCGAGACTCTTGCGGGGAACATCGCGAGCCAGGTTCAGATCGGTGACGCCAGCCTCGATGCGATAAGATGCAGGCTTGTTCCACGGTCCGGGAACATAACGCATCGTAAGCGAAACATTGTTGGCCGCAAAGTCGAGTGGCAGATAGCGATCCTGATAATCGAACTCGGCGGCGCGCACGTCGTAGTGGATGCGTCCCTGCTCCACTGCGATGCGGCTGGCGTGCAGCGCAAACAGCGTATCGATCGACGGCTTCGATGAGGTCTTCGGCCGGCGCGGCTCGGGAAGATTTGTCGATCCGTTGGGATAGACGATGACATGCACGCTGGGCTGGTCGATCTCCAGAGTGCGCAGGCGCACCGTGGGGCTGATGAGATTGCGCAGACTCAGAACCACGCGCAGATGCGCGATGGTTGCCAGCGGCGCTTCGCCGGAGTCTTCAAGACCGTGAATCGTCACACCGCCGGCCTCGGCTTCCATGTGAAGCAGCCGCCAGTGGAACGATGCGATCTCCACACGGCCGCCGGTGAACTCTCCGAGCGATGCAATCAGATGTTTGCGCACCACGTTTTGAAAGGCGGCGGAGCTGGCGGCAAAATAGAGCCCGGCGGTCAAAAGCGCCAGAAAGACAATCGTTCCTGTTACGGCCAGGGGAAGATGAAGCAGGAAGAAGCGGCGCAGACGGCTGCGCACGCCGCGGCGTGTGGGCTGCGGCTCCGGCAACTCTTCGGTGGAACGGGGCGTGTTGTCGATCTCGCTCACCGGATGCCTCCTTTCGCGCCGTTTGCACTTGCCGGGGGCTGCGGCGAAGGTACGGGAGAAGACACGGGAGCGGGAGTACGATTCGAGGCTAGCTCCGCGGCTAGCGCCGGGTCAAGCACCTCGACATCGCCTTCCTGGCGCAGATTGGCGAGCCAGTTGTCGAACAGGACATTGACTTGCTGCTCGAGCAGAATCTCGCGAATGCGCGGCTCTACCTGGCTGAGCGGCGGAGCGGTTTCGCCCTGGGTGTACTGCGGCAGCAGGGTGTCGCGATAGTAGGTTTCGATCTGCTGTTCGGAGATCTGAATGCCCTGCCGGAAGCGCTGCTCGATAAAACGCAAAACCTCCATGCGATTGCGCAGATAGGCCTCGACGCGCTGCTCGGTCAGGCCCTGCGCGCTGAGAAACGCTCTCCAGCCGGCGTCGGAGGCGCACTTCTGGCGTACGCAGACTGGCGCTACTCTGCGGATCTCGTCGAGCCGCGCCGCAACCTCCTTCGGCGTAGGCTCGATGGCCGGTATGTCGTCCTGACTAATCTGTTGTTCGATCAAAGCCCGGCTGATGAGATGCTGGAGCGCCTGCTGTTCGGTCAATTGAGCCGCGCCGTGGTTGCTGGGATCGAGAACCGAGAGGCGAATTTCGTCGTTGAGATCGCTGGCCAGGATAACGGTCTTGTTCACGACTGCAACGGCGCGGTCAAGAACGACGGACTGCGCGGCTGAACCTGGTTGTTGCGCCCGCAGAGTCGCGGATCCAGCCAACGCCAGTACGGCCGCAAGGAACCACACCTGAACTCCAGACAACATCTCCCAGCGAATTGCGGCGCGATTCGTCATCAGAAGGCCTGCCCCAGGCTGAAGAAGAAGTTGATGTGCGGCGCCTGGCCGAGATACGGTCCTGTTGCAAAACCAGGAATCGAACTCCCTGCCGCCGTGGGAATCGAGTAGTTGATGTTCACCGGGAAGATCGGCGGATTCAGGTTGTAGCTGAAATCGAAACGAATGGGACCGACCGGCGTGTGATAGCGCAATCCTGCACCCAATGCATGCGAGAAATCGTTGTAGCTGCACGCACCCTGCTGGCCGGTCGATGTGACGGGACCGGTACCCGTCGGATCGTAGCCCGCTGGATAGCCACCAGGGTTGGTTGCCACCGCGTCCCTGCACGTCTGGCTGTGGGGCTGGCGCACGCGCAGGGCGCTGGCCCACGCATCGCCCGCGTTCGTGAACACATTGCCCATGTCGTGAAAGATCACGAAACTCACCGTATTGCCAAACCATGGCAGCGTGGGCGGCGGCAGGCGCAGCTCCGTGCTGTTGATCAGCGCTCCCGCTCCGCCGATCTGGTATCCGGTCTCGGGATCGCGCGGGCCGGCGGCGTTCTGCGCAAAACCGCGCAGCGAAACGGGACCGCCGGCAAAGAGCCGCTCGGGAAGCGGGATCAGTTCACTCGATCCGTTACCGAAGGCGCGAATCTGCCCGTAGCGCGTATTGCGCGCCAGCACAAGACGATTCTTGTCGAAGCTGTAGTAGCTGGAGTTGGAGGTATCGATGCGGTTGAACTCGGCTTGCGCGCCGAAAATCCTGTCGGAAAAAAACTCCTGAAAACTGGTGTAGGTTCCACGATGCGCGTCCAGCGGCACGTCGCGCGTGTCGCGAATCCACGTAAAGGCCGGCCCTCCTACGCGCGTAGCCGTCGATAGCTCGGAGAGCGCGCCGGGATAAACCTGCAAGGTGGAAGCTGCCACCTTCACTCTGCGGAAGTCAAGCTCGTAGATGAGGGTGTTGGCGCGGGAGAGCCGCGCGCCGGGGTAGTTGAAGTTCTCGGTCAGGCGAAACGCTGCTTCCAGGCGCGACGCCACGTAGGTCGAGACATCCTGACTGTTGGCGTAGCCGCCGGAAAATGTGAGACCAAAGTTGGGATTGCCCTGGATGTGCGGCACCTGGTACTGAATTCCTACGCTCTGCTCCAGCAGACCGTAGGAGGCAAGCAGCGAGAGCGATTGCTCGCGGCCAAACAATGCGTTGCGTGTGACCTCGATCAGCACCCGCGGGCTCACGCCGGTTTTGCCGCTGGGGCTGCACGGCACACCGGCCGCGAACGCGCCTGCGCAGTTGTTCTGCGGCTGGCCGGTCTGCGCTTCGAAACCGAAGCCGGGGGTCACCGTCCAGCGGCGCGCTTCGATCGCCTGGATCAGCACATTCTTTTCCGGTGCATCGCCGGCTGGGTTGACAACCGCCGTGTTCACTTCATTGAAAAGTCCGAAGTCGTATAGATTGCTCTGCGTTGTCGAGAGCGCGTCCTGGTTGAGCGGATCGCCGGTGTGAACCGCGATGGCCCTCGCCACCGTCTGCGGGCGCGTCGTATCGAGGCCCGTCAAGAGCACGTCGCGCACAAAAGTCTGTTGCCCCTCGTCGATATGGAAGACCACGTCCACTTTGTGCGGATCGGCGCTCTCGGGACGCTGGGTTATGTTGACGGCGACCTGGCCGAATCCACGCTTCAAATACTCCGACACCAGTGCGTCGTGGTCGCCCGCCAGGCTACGAGGCGAAAGCATCTGGCCCGGCGCGGTATTGATGAGCGCGGTCAGCGTCGCCGCGGCAATGTGATGGTTTCCCTCAATCTGCAACACGCCGACGCGAAGCTGCGGTCCCTCCGTGATCTGATAGACAACCTTGAGCGACGCGGTGCGGTTGCGGGCCGGTCCCGGTCCCGGTCCAGGCTGCGGTCCAGGAGACGCTGCCTCTGCCTGCCGGCCACCGGCGGTCTCTGTTGTGCTGGTCTCGGAACTCACTTTGACCTGCGCAAAACCGTTGTTGCGATACACGTTTTCGAGCGCGCTCACATCGGCAGCAACCAGCGCCTGGCTGTAAAGACCGTGACGGTCCAGAATGTCGGCCGCATGAACGCTCAAGAGTCCCTGGAGGGTGGCCGTGGAAAAATAGTGATTTCCTGCAATGGAAACCTGCTCGACGCGCCGCCGTAGTCCAAGATGCACGGTATAGAGAATGGTGACTTCGCTATCGCCGGCGGCTTGCAGCCGGTGATCGACGCGCGCATCGAAGTAGCCCAGACTCTGATAGTAGTTGCGCAGACGGCGATTGCCTTCATTGAGCAAATCCTCATCGACGCTGCCCTCCTGATAGATGGGGACGAGCCGCTTGACGCGTTCCGGGTCGATGCTGGCGCCATGAACCTCGACGTGTACCACCGGTCCGCGATGAGCGGTAAAACGATAATTGACGGCCTTGGTTGCACGATCGTAAACGGCCGACTCCAGCTTCACATCGGCTTCCAGACGATCCTCTTGCTGGTAGAAGCGCAACACGCGATCGAGTGCATGATTGACCGTGTCGCGATTCACGTGCGCAAACTTCCAGAGATGGGCATGGAGGCGGAATTCGTCCGCGCTCATTCCCGAATCGCCGGTGACCGTCACCTTGCCCACATGCGCGCGCGGTCCCGAGACCACACGGAACGAGATGTCGGCAAGCTGATGCGGGCGAGGGGTTATGGTTTGCGAGATTGTCGATTCGTAATAGCCGTTCTGCTCAAGAGTGTCGCGCATCTGAGCGACGGCTCGTGTCATCTTCTCCGGAGTCAGCCGGCTTCCAGCCTCGAGCTGGCTCGCGCGTTGGATCTGCATATTCATCGTGGCGCCGGTGGCGCCGTACACTCCCACAAAGCCGATGAACGTGCGCGGAGTGCCGGCAAATGTCAACGCGACGCCCCCGTCCTGGCGCGTGGCGCGCGCCTCGATGGTTTCGTAGAGGCCGGTGGCATAGAGCTGGCGCAAGCTGCTCTTCAGGTCGTCCTCAGTGAGCGGCGCTCCAACAGCCTGGGGCAGGCGGCCGGAAAGCGGACGAAGCTGGTCCGCGGGAACACCTTCAAAGGAAATGCTCCGGACAGGCAGGCCCTCCCACTCGAGCATGGGGCTGCTCAATGGAGCGGAAGGGTGCGATGGTCCAGAAGGCACTGCACCCGGATGGTCACCCGAAATGGTCGGAGATTGCGCGGCGACAGGGGCGGTTTCAGGCCCTTGACACCATCCGCGCGGCATCGCGGCACCGGCCAGAACCAGGCCGCAGGTGAACGCTGTTGCCGCGCGCATCAGGCGCCTTGACGCAGCTTCCGGTTTCAATGGGGGGGGACAAAATCCGTATCGGGGAGCCGCAGCGCCGCATTTTCCTTCCGGCTTTGTCCGCAAGACTATACCTCAAATCGTGCCGGGCAACACAATATCAAAATCACCGCCAATGTGGCTCACCACACGAAGTTCGAAAGCCTCGGCTGCTCTTCAATCCTCTGTGGGTCTGCCGATGCCAGATGCTAACCCTTATACTAGCGAGGAAAGAAGGTGCGGCCAAACCCCAGGGAGCATCGCAGGACTCAAATTCTGCCAAAACGTCCAAATCGCTATGGTGAGAAGCACCGCTTTCGAACGTTCGGAAAACTGCCGCTCTTGAGGCTTCCGCGCAGCTCCGACGGCAGATGCTGCGCACATTTCTATCGTGGGTGGTACGTATTGCCCGTTTCAGCAGACGCGCCCCGACAACAGAAAGCGTAGACGGTTGAATGGCCCGCTTACCGGCACCGTGCCACGATAAGAGACCGAGATTTACCTTCGAGAATCTCCGCCATTGTCTTTTTGCATCGAAGTCTTTAGCGAGTACCTCCAGGGAAACAGATGGTTGACGCTCCTAGTTCGACACAAGCGGCCCGCCGGTCCCGATCCGGTGGCGGGCGAACACCCCAGACAGCGCAGTCCGGTGAGCCAAACGGCGGATCGGAACCTGTAGAGTCCGCTGCAAAGCCCCTCTCAGCCGATGCTGAGGTCCTGGCGCGCGCCCAGGCGGGCGATCACCAGGCCTTTGCTCAACTCTATGCGATGCACAAGCGGCGCATCTACTCTCTTTGCCTGCGCATGGTGGGCAATGTGGCTGAAGCTGAGGACTTGACGCAGGAGGCGTTCCTTCAGCTCCACCGCAAAATCGCCACCTTCCGGGGCGACTCGGCCTTTTCGACCTGGCTGCACCGGCTCGCCATCAACGTCGTCCTGATGCAACTGCGCAAAAAAGGTCTGTCGCTGATCTCGCTCGACGAGGCCATGGAACCGAATCCCGAGGAGGGCCCCACCCGCAGTTTTGGAGCACCGGACCTTGCGCTTTCGGGCGCCATCGATCGTCTGGCCCTCGGACGCGCCATCGCAGACCTCCCTGCTGGCTACCGGCTCATCTTTATCCTTCACGACGTGGAGGGTTTTGAGCATAATGAAATTGCATCCATGCTCGATTGCTCCATTGGTAACAGTAAATCTCAGCTCCATAAAGCGCGTTTAAGATTACGCGACGCCCTGAGGGCCCAGAATCGCCAGGAGGCGCGGCCATGAACCACGACCCCCGCAATATCGCATGCGCCGAGTTTCAGGCTCAATTGTCAGAACTGATTGGTTCTGGCGAGAATGCAGCCGCGCATCCGCACGTTCAAACCTGCGAGCGATGCCGCGCCCTCCTGGAGGAGCTCGAGACCATCGCCGAAGCGGCGCGCCAGTTGTTTCCCAGTGTCGAACCACCGGACGAGGTGTGGGAAAACATCGAGTCCGCCATCAAACGGGAAGACCAATCGGCTCCGCACGCCGGTTAAGCCCCTTTGTGCGGGGCCTTCGGTCTCTCATCGCCGAGGCCGGACTTGTCTCGCGGAAGACCACAGCCTCGGCGCAAACCCCTCACTCCCTCACCTTTCAGGGTTTTCAGCCGATAGACCGGTGGGATGGCTGCATGGAAGCGGAACGGCCCGGGTTGCATCCGTTCTCCAATGTCCTGGGGACCTGCCAATTCGACTTGCCACTCTCCTCATCTCGGCCGGTCAGGATCAGCGGAAACCCCGGTGGATCAGGCAGAAGCATAAGCTCACCTTCCACCGCGAAGAGATGCCGAAAGGACCAAACTTGCAACTTTTCTCTTTCTGCATGATCTAATGATAGAAAAGTTGATACGGGGAGACTCAATGCCAAAACAGCCAGCCTCATCCTCCAATGAGCCTGCACAGATGAATACACCCGGACTGCGTACCATTCCGGTGTTGCCGGTTCGCGACACGGTGCTTTTTCCTCACGCCGTTCTGCCTTTGACGGTGGGCCGTGAAAGTTCCATCCAGTTGATTGAATCGATGGGTGAGGAGCGGACGATTGTGGTGGCAACGCAGTTGGACGCTCGCGTCGACACGCCCAAGCCCGCGGACTTGCATGGCGTGGGGACGATGGCCACGGTGCACAAGGTTGTGCGCATGCCGAACCAGAGCCGATTTGTCTTCACCGAAGGCGTGAGCCGGGTGAAGCTGGTGCGGTTTGTTCAGACAGATCCTTATCTCGTCGCGGAGGTCGAGACCCTGGAAGACGTGGAGCCCGCCACATCGCCGGAGTTCGAGGCCCTGGTGCGCAACGTGGTCGAGCAGTTCCAGCGGATTGTCGCCGAGTCGCCCACGCTCTCCGACGAACTGCGGACCATCGCCGCGAACATCGAGGAGCCCATTCGCCTGATCGATTTTGTCGCCTCGTCTTTGCCCTTCCTGACCACCGACGACAAGCAGCACCTGCTGGAGACTCCGGGCGTTGTCGACCGGCTGGAGCAGTTGAACAAGCTGCTGGCCAAAGAGATCGAGGTGCAGCAGTTGCGCGCCAAGATTCAGACGGAAGTCCAGGATCAGGTGCAGCAGTCGCAGCGCGACTATTACCTGCGCGAGCAACTGAAAGCCATCCAGAAGGAGCTGGGAGAGCAGGACGAGGGCCAGCGCGACATCGAAGACCTGCGCCAGAAGATAGAAGCCGCGGGAATGCCTGAGGAAGTGAAAAAGGAGGCCATGAAGGAGCTGGCGCGGCTGCAGCGCATGTCGCCTATGGCCGCCGATTACGGCCTCACGCGGAACTACATTGAGTGGCTGGCGATCCTGCCCTGGAACAAGAGCTCGGGTACAACGATCGATATCAACAAGGCCCGGGAGATTCTCGACGAGGACCACTACGAGCTCAAGAAGGTGAAGGAACGTATTCTGGATTACCTGAGCGTGCTGGAGCTGAAGCCCAACATGAAGGGGCCGATCCTGTGCTTTGTGGGTGCTCCGGGAGTGGGCAAAACCAGCCTTGGGCGGTCTATTGCGCGCGCCCTGGGCCGCAAGTTCCAGCGCATCTCGCTGGGCGGCATGCACGACGAGGCCGAGATTCGCGGTCATCGCCGGACCTACATTGGCGCCCTGCCCGGTCAGATCATCCAGAGCATTCGCCGCGCCGAAACCAACGACCCCGTGATCATGCTCGACGAGGTTGACAAGCTGGGCCGCGACTTCCGCGGCGATCCTGCCTCGGCGCTGCTCGAAACGCTCGACCCCGAGCAGAACAACACCTTCCGCGACAACTACCTCGATGTGCCCTTCGACCTTTCGAAGGTGCTCTTCATCTGCACGGCAAACATGCTGGATACGGTGCCGCCTCCCTTGCAGGACAGGATGGAGATCATCCCGCTCGAAGGCTACAGCGAAGAAGAAAAGGTGCACATCGCCAGCCGCTATCTGATTCCCCGCCAGATCAAGGAAAACGGCATTACACCTGAGCAGATCGAGATTCCCGAGGACGCTGTGCGCCACATCATCCGCCACTACACGCGCGAGGCCGGCGTTCGCAAGCTGGAACAGACCATCGGAACCGTCTGCCGCAAGGAAGCTCGGCGCGTGGTCGAAGGGAAGACGGAGAAGCTCACTGTCACGCGCGAGACGCTCAAGGAATTTCTGGGCGGAATCAAGGTGCGCGTCGAGACCGAAGTTGCCGAGCGCGTCAAGCGCCCCGGCGTAGCCGTGGGCCTGGCCTGGACGCCTGCAGGCGGCGACATTCTCTTCATCGAAGCCAACAAGATGAAGGGCAAGGGTGGATTCACGATGACCGGCCAGATCGGCGAGGTGATGCAGGAGTCGATGCAGGCCGCGCTCACCTGGGTGCGCTCGAACGCAACCCGCCTTGGCCTGGCCGAGGACTTCACCAAGGAGCTGGATCTGCACATTCACGTCCCCGCCGGCGCCATCCCCAAGGACGGCCCTTCGGCCGGCGTCACCATGGCGACCGTGCTGGTTTCGCTTCTGACCGATACGCCGGTGCGCCCGTTGACGGCGATGACTGGCGAGATCACGCTCAGCGGCAACGTGCTGCCGGTAGGCGGCATCAAGGAGAAGTTCCTGGCAGCGCGCCGCGCCGGGGTCGACACCGTCATTCTGCCTGCGGAAAATCGCCAGAACGTCGAGGAAGACCTGACGCCGGAGATGATCGCGGGCGTCGCCATCCACTACGCCAGCCAGATTGAAGACGTGCTGGCCGTGGCTCTGCCAAATCTGGCCATGAAGACAGCGCCCGTTACGACAGAACTCCCGGTGGGGGCGGCAGCATACTGATCCGGCCCAAAAGATCTGCCACACCGTGCCCCTTTCCGCGTTTTTTGCGGAAAGGGTGGGAGAGCGCGGTGCAAATCATAAGGGCCGGATCAATAAGTGCCGCTGCTCGTCGATGAAAGGCGGGCGAACTCGCCGGCCCTCCTCGATCAATCCTCCATCAGCTTCTCTGTCAATCCGCAAGAGAAACCGCCGGCAGGCTCTCCGCGAGCTGCCATGAAGGGCCTGCTGCGTAATCTCCGGATCTTTGCCTGCCGCGTCTAATCCATAGGCGATATTCTTTTTGAGTGATGCGTGTACACGTCTTTGCATTCGGGGTGCTGAAGGACTGGATCGGTTCGCAGACCGCCGGAGTGGAGTTGGCCGAAGGCTCTTCGGTAGCCGTGCTGCTGGAATGGCTGCGCTCAACGTTACCCGCCAGCCCAGCAGCCGGAATGCTCGGCAGTATCGCCGTCAGTGTCAACGCCGAGTACGCCCAGACTTCGCACATCCTGCACGATGGCGACGAAGTGGGCCTGCTGCCTCCGGTCTCCGGTGGCAGTGCTGCGCGCACGGCGAATCCTTTGGATGAGAGCCGTGGTGACGCAAACGTCACTGTCGCGCTGACCCGCGAACGCATTGACGCCGAGACGCTCGTATCCGCGGCCAAGAGCGGCGAGGATGGCGCGGTGGTGGTCTTTGACGGCATTGTGCGCAACCATTCGCGTGGCCGCCGTACCCTTTACCTCGACTACGAAGCCTACGAAGAGATGGCGATCCGCCAGATGCGCGACCTCGCTGCGAAAGCGCGGGATCGCTTTGGCGCAAGGCAGATAACCATGGTGCACCGGCTGGGCCGCCTGGAGATCGGTGAGACCAGCGTCCTGATCGTGGTCGCTTCAGCGCATCGCAGCGCCGCCTTTGAAGCCTGCCGCTGGCTCATCGATACGCTGAAGCAAACGGTGCCCATCTGGAAGAAAGAGACCTTTGTCGATGGCGCGGTATGGGCGCCGGGCGAACCGTTTCCGGCGGAAATCGCTTTGAAATCCGCAGAGGCGCCGCATGAAAGCTAGGAAGAAGCAATTGGATCTTGCGGTGTTAGCGCAGTCAGCCGAGTGGGTTCAACGGTGCCGTGCCCCATCCTTTCCGCGCCTGTTGCGGAAAGGATGGCAGCGGATTGCCGCCTGCTTTTGCGGTATCCCATCCTTTCGCCAGAGAAGTGGCGAAACGACGGGGCGCGGAATACCCAGTCGATTTGCCTTTACATCGCTGCTGGCGCTCGTGCCCATCGCGCTGGCTGCGCAAGAGCCATCTGCCACCTTTCATGTTCACGTCAGGCTTGTCAGCATCTTTGTCAATGTGACCGACAGGAACGGCGCCATAGTAGGCGGGCTCAGCAAGAACGATTTCGCGGTCTACGAGGATGGACGCCCACAGGAGATCGCCGTCTTCGAGCGCCAATCGGAGCTGCCATTGAATCTGACCCTGGCCATCGACACCTCGGGGAGCGTGCGTAAGGACATGAACGCGGAGGCGGCCGCGGCCCGGCGCTTTGCGCGCGACATTCTGCGCCCGCAGGACCAGATGAGCGTGCTCCAGTTCGCCACCACCGTGCGCGAACTCACGCCCTTCACCAACAAGCTCTCCGTGATCAATCACGGCTTAGGCGAATTGCGTGGCGACTGGGCCACCGCGCTCTACGACGCCATCTGCCAGGGCTCCAGGAAGCTGGGAGGCAGGGAAGGACGCAAGGTGCTGGTCGTGATCTCGGACGGTGACGACACGGCGGAGGACTCCACCTACGCGCAGGCGCTCGAGGCGGCGCTGCGCAACGAGGTCATGATTTACTCACTCATCGACGTGCCCATCGAGGCCAGCGCCGGCCGCGACCTTGCAGGCGAACACGCGCTGATTACGCTCGCGGAGCAGACCGGCGGCCGGTACTTTTACGTGGAAGACGGCGGCCTCGACAAAGCCTTTGCCAGGATAAGCGACGACCTCCGCACGCAATATCTGCTCGGTTATTATCCAAAGAATCAAGATCCCGGAAGGGCCTTTCACCACCTGACAATCACCATCCCGCGCGCAGCGCCGGGCGAGTTCAACGTAAGCAGCAAGACCGGCTACTACTCCGGCGCGCCACTCAGAAAGCAATGAGAGTGGGCGCTGGTAGAGGCTCGAAGCGTTCTCATCTTGCACCGTACGGGCCATCAAACCTCGCCCCACTATGCGCCAACCGCTTGCAATTGCAGCGGAGGAATTGCTAACATCCGAGCCAGTACCTCGGTACCATAATATCTGGACCTCACCACGCAAACTTGGAAGGAAAGGTAACCATGCTAAGCAGAAGAGCAGTTTTGCTGGGGGCTCCTCTCGCGGCCGCGATGCCGGCCACAGCATTTCCCCCCCCCGAATGGGACCGTCACGAGGCACAGAGAACTCAGCCCGGCAGTCCTCGCAGCAGTTTCATCGAATCTCGTAGACACGGCGGTGAAAGAACACCGTGAGACGCTAACCCAAGGTGACCTAACAGCAACAATCGCGATGATCGATTTGCTTCGGAACCACTTCATTGAAGTAGGTTTTGACGGACCATTCAAGCGAGCCATGGCTGCCGTCGATCCAGCGTTGCTCGACCCCCTCGCATTCGCCCTCATCCAAAGTACGTACCAAGCGATCCATGAGGCTGACAGCACTTTTACGCTGGACGAGTTCATGGAAGATTGCGCGCGGATCCTACAACCCGGTAATCTGCCTTCGCAGGTCGAAGAGCTGAGAACTCGGGGCCTCACGCCCGTTCTGGCCGATCTTGAACGGATCCTTACCGGTGCGGTTCAAGATCTTCCGGTCGCGTATAGCTTCAGGACGAGTCAGGCGCGCTTGCGAGTTGTCCATTGCGCAGGGGCAAACCTCGTGGCAGTCCTTCTAAGTGCCGCAGGGACCACATTGGGTATAGGATGCGGTACCCCGGAGCCGGCATGGCCGGCTATCTGCCCTGCCGCGGGGGTCGTTGGCGCCGCATTTGGCGTCGTGGCCCTGGGCATCGGTATCGCCTGCGGTTGATTGGGATTTGCCCGGTGTGTATCCACACCCTCGTGGCGTGCACCGGGCAACTGCTGGACGATTCTCCGCGTTCGAACGGGCTATCCACCTTCACATTGCCGATCGAGGCTTGAAAGGACGCGGCGACCCATGAGGATAGCCCTCGCGCTGCACTGTGCGATCTCTGAAGATCGCAGTGATTTCGAAGGAGGAAAGATGGACGAGAAAAAACGCATGTCGGAAGCTCAGCTACGCTTATTGCTCAATAGTGCCATGTTAGTTTTGGTTCTCTCCGTAATTGCCTGCATCTGGCATCTAATTCGTCTCAGATTGTGGAATACGCTGACGCTTGCGGGAATGGAAGATATTGCGCTCATTGTGACGATATCCCGCCTGCGGCGCTATCGCAGCATGGACCGCGATCAGCAGGTGAGGGATCTCGCGTGGACTGCACTCTATAGCATTGCGTGGATCGGCTTTATCTCGCAGCTAGCGATGGTGTTCGTGACCAGATAGCCGGGCGCCCATTCGCCCCTTTACGAATCGGAAAGATGCGGCACTGCAACACTATCCCAGACGTTCACTCGCAATCTTCGCCGCAAGCTACCGCAGCCCTTCCCTGCATCTAAAATGACTGTATGACCTCTCCACTCTCATCGCGCCGCCGTTCCAAGACGCCCCCGCCTGGTGAAACCGGTCAGGAATCGCTCTATCTGCGTTCGCTGAGCGATCGCCAGGTGATTGTGAACATCAAGCTGCGCGACGGCGAGACGGTGCGCGGCTGGATCGAGTACTTTGACGACTCGATGCTGCGCCTGACCCGCGAGAATCAGCCCAATCTCTTCATTTACAAGCATCAGATCCGCACCATTGGCGAGGTGGGCCGGCGGCGCACGCCACGCTACGAGACCGTGGCGGCGCCGGCTCAGGCAGGGTCAAGCGAGGCGGCCAAGTGAGCGGCGTGGAGGCGGCGGCTCAAGAATTCGTTTTCGTGCCCAAAGCGGCGGAGATTGCGCGCGAGGCAGGCGCGCGACTGCGCGAGTTCTTCCTGGCAGGCGTCGAAACCGAGTACAAAGGCGACGTGGACCTGGTGACAGTGGCTGACCGCACCGTGGAAAAGCTGATTCGCGGCCGGCTCGGCGAGGTCTTTCCCACGCACGGCATCTATGGCGAAGAAGGTACGCGCGAGCGTCTCGATGGCGAGTACCGCTGGTATGTGGACCCGCTGGACGGCACGACCAATTTCGCGCATGGGTTCCCGCAGTTTTGCGTCTCGATGGGCTTGGAGCATCGGCCTGAAGGAACAAGGTCGAACGGCGATGGAACGCTGGTGGCGGGTGTGATTTACGACCCCATGCGCGACGAACTCTTCACGGCCGAACGCGGACGCGGAACGCAGGTAAACGGCAAGCCTGCGAGGGTCTCGCGCGTGGCTACACTGTCCGAGGCGCTGCTGGCCACGGGCTTTCCCAGCCGCAAGCGCCACTCAAGTCCCAACGTCCACTTTTACCATGAGTTCACGCTGCGTTCGCACGGGGTGCGCCGCGCCGGCTCGGCTGCGCTCGATCTGGCCTACGTGGCCTGTGGCCGCATGGACGGCTTTTGGGAGTTCAACCTGAACCCCTGGGACACGGCAGCGGGAATTCTGCTGGTGGAAGAGGCGGGCGGACGCGTGACGGACTTTGCCGGCGAGCACTACCGCCTGGCAAGCGACGAGATTCTGGCTTCCAACGGACTCTTCCACCAGGATCTGCTCGGATTCTTCCGGGATATGTTTGCCGGGCGCAATCTTGCGCCGATCCCCACCCCCGAGGAGTTTGCACAAGCGCGAAGAAAGAGAGCGCAGGAAGCAGCCAACAGCAAGTAAGGAACAGGGGACAGCAAGCAATCGTCTTCGCGGCTTCAGCATCACATTCCCTGAGCGCCAGTCTTCCTGATTTCTGTTCCCCGCCGCATGTTCCATGCCTTTTTCATCCGGCGGGGCCATATGCTACTATCAGCCACGTGTAGTTCTATGCGGCGCGCGCCAGCGAGGCCGCCCAAGTTTAGCGGAGAGAGTAGAAATGGCATACGTTATTGCAGAACCCTGTATCGGCACCAAGGACACCGCCTGCGTAGACGCTTGTCCCGTCGATTGCATCCACCCCAAGAAGGATGAAGCCGGCTTTGCCGACTCCGATCAGCTCTTCATTGACCCGGTCGAGTGCATCGACTGCGGCGCGTGCGCGCCGGTCTGCCCGGTGTCGGCCATCTTCCCGCAGGACGACCTGCCGGAGAAGTGGGCCCACTTTGCCGAGAAGAACGCCAAGCACTACGGCCGCTAAACATCGCGTCCGATTTACAAACACATGGAGTATGGCGCATCGCGCGTCCGGCCTTATGCGGGACGCGCGTTTGTGTTTTTATGCCTGGAAAGACCGCCTGTCACCCACGCTGAAAACCCCGCCCGTTCCGGTGCGATGATGGAATTGCATGCCTGTGCTCTCCTCGGAAGCCGCGGTTCTGCGCACCTGGCCGGTGCATGAGGCGGACCTGATCGTCAGCTTCTTCACGCGTGAGTACGGCCGCATGCGCGGCGTGGCCAAGTCGGCGCTCAAGAGCCGCAAGCGCTTTGGCGGGGCGCTGGAACCCATGACGCTGGCGCGGGCATGGTTTGCCGAGCGGCCGCGCCAGGAGTTGGTCCGGCTCGACCAGCTTGAAATCATCCGCTCGCCGCTCTCATCTCCCATCGACCACGCGCGCATGGCGGTGCTTAGCTTTTACGCCGAGGTGCTTGACGAGGCATTGCCCGAGCACGACCCGCAGGACGCCGTCTTCCGCTTGCTGATCTCGGTGCTGGAAGAAACCCGGGCCGTCGAGCCAGAAGCCGACGGATCCAAATCTGCGCAGCCATGGATGGCGCTCACCTACTTCTCTCTCTGGATGACGCGCCTGATGGGCCTGCTGCCCGACATTGGCCGCTGTATCGTCTGCGGCCAGGCGCTGCAGGCAGCGGAGGTTTCGTTTTCGAGCTATACCGACGGATTTTTTTGTGCCCTGCACGCTCACGCTTCGGCCAGCGGCCTCTCGGCAGACTCCTGGCAACTGGCGCAGCGGATGCTGCGCGCTCCTGCCTCGGCTTTTGCCGCGGAACCCTGGCCGCGCAGGCGCGGGCAGGACTTGAGACGCTTCACGCTGCAAACGCTCGAACGGCATCTCGAACGGAAGCTAAAGAGCGCGGAGGCAATCGCGCGGCTGGGCGGATGAGCCCTGGCCGCGGCAGGCACACCTCAACCTCACCAGCGTGCGCGCGGCTTATCTCTAATGATCGTGCCGATGAAAGAGGTCGTCCTTGTCGCGGCAACCGCATTTGGTGCACTCCAGACAGCACACCAGCAGCACCGCCACGCCCACAGTGACCAGCACGGCAAGGACTGTCTCGTTCGCCGTAAGCCAATGCGCCAAGTGCTGCATCTTCGGTCACCTTTCCCAAAGCTATCGTGCCCTTTATGGAGGTATACACTCCTCAACACATCGGCCACATCCACTACATTAGACGTTCTTCTACCTGCTGGGATTATCTCACGCAGCGCATTCGTTCCCCCAAACGGCCGGAATTCCCTTTTCGGGTTGCAGAAAAGGGAATATAAGGCAAAAATAATGGCAGATGGCATCTTCGCCCAACCCGGACTTTTCGCCAGCTCCCGGGGACTGGCCGGAAGAGCTTGCGAACCTGAGTCCCAATGCAGATAGCGCCCGCCGCGAGCCGGAGAAGGCTTCGGGCGCGGATTCCGCTCAGGATTCATCGCTCAACTGGCTGTTTGTCGATCTGAACTCCTACTTTGCCTCATGCGAGCAGCAGGCGCGGCCGGAGCTGCGCGGCCGTCCTGTGGGCGTAGTGCCCATGATGGCCGACACCACCTGCTGCATCGCCGCCAGCTACGAGGCCAAGGCCCGCGGAGTGAAGACAGGAACCATCGTGGCCGACGCCAAACAGATGTGTCCCGGAATTGTGCTGGTCGAGGCGCGGCACGAGCTCTACACCGAGTTTCACCACCGGGTTGTGGAAGCTGTGGAAAGTTGCGTTCCCGTGACGGCCGTCTGCTCGATCGACGAGATGGCCTGCCGCCTCATCGGCCGCGAGAGGACGCTTCGTGCGGCTCTCGATCTTGGCATCAAGGTGAAGCGCACCATCCGCGAGCGCGTGGGGACGATGATGCGCAGCTCGGTGGGCCTGGCGACGAACCGCTTTCTGGCCAAGGTGGCAAGCGACATGGAAAAGCCCGACGGTCTGGTGGCGCTACCGCTCGACATCCTGCCCGTGGCGCTGCGGCAGCTCACGCTGCGCGATCTGCCGGGCATCGGCGCGCGTACTGAGAAGCGGCTGAATGAAGAAGGCATTCGCACCATGGACGATCTGCTCGCGCTCGATTGCGAGCAGGCGGGCGAGGTCTGGGGATCGGTGTGGGGTCAGCGCCTGTGGCACTGGCTGCGCGGCGAAGACTTCGAGATGGCCGAGCTCGAACACCAGAAGTCGATCAGCCACTCGCATGTGCTGGCGCCGGAGATGCGCACGCCCGATGCGGCCTGGGCCGTGGCGCACAAGCTGCTCCACAAGGCCGCCATGCGCCTGCGCGCGCAGGGGCTGTGGGCCGCAAACATCGGCTTGGCAATTGGGTTCGCCGTGCCGCGCTCGGAGAACACGCCCGTCTCCCGTTTCGGCGTCCCCGCGCGCGGATGGCGCAGCGAAATCAAGCTCCACGAGTGCCAGGACAATCAAACGCTCATCGCGGCGCTGCGCCGGTTGTGGGATTCGCAGCCAAAGGGCGGCGAGTATCGGCATCCATACTTCGTCGGCGTGCAACTCAACAACCTCATTCCCGACCGGCTGCACACGCTGGCGCTATTCGACGGGCTCGATGAAGAGCAGAACAGAACGCGCCTCAACGCCATCATGGACAAGATCAACGACAAGTACGGCATGAGCACGCTGGCTCCGGCCGCCATGCTGGCTGCGTACAAAGCCGCGCCCACGCGCATCGCGTTCCACAGCATCCCCGATCTGTTTTGAAGACAGCGGGCAAGGGAGTGGGAAAACAACCATCCGCTGGCCCTGGAGCGCCGCGCTCCGATGCAGTGCGGGCTTCAAGACCCGCACCAATCTCGCTGTGAAGGATCGGTGGCGGCGCAAGACTGCTTATGGCTTCCGCGTCATCAGCTCCACAAACAGCTTTTGGAAGCGCGGCAAGTCGAGATCCATCTGCGCGTGGACGAGACGCACGCCGGTTTGCGGTTTCAGATTTTCCGGCCAGGTGAGGGTATCGCCGTAGCTGGGGCCATGGCTCAGGTCCACGTCCATGTAGACGTCCTCCTCTTTCGTAATGATCGAGGGATCGAGCCAGGCGCAGGCTGCAAGCTCGTCCCACATGTAGTAGCGATGCTGGCTCCAGGCGGCAATGTAGCGCGCGGCCGGCGCCTGCGACTTTGAAATTGCGTCCAGCATAGCCGCGGTGAACGGCGCTCTGATCGCGACATCGACGGTAGTGGCCTCGATGCGCGGCCACGCGGCGTGGAGCACGATGTGCGCGGCCTCGGGATCGAACCAGAGATTGAACTCGTGGCGCGGATCGGTGGCAAACTCGGGATCGGAGGTTTGCGGATTCAGGCTGCCGCCCATGAAGACAATCCCCTTGGTGAGTGCGGCGAAACCGGGATCGAGCGCAATAGCGAGGGCGATGTTGGTGAGCGGCCCGGCGGCGTAGATCGTCACCTGGCGCGGATGCGCACGGACCTGGCGGATAAGAAAGTGCGCCGCGTCTTCGGCGATGGGTTTGATGGCAGGCATGCCTTCAGGCATGGGCGGAATCTCGTAGGGGCAGTGCGACTCGAGATGCGCAGGCGGTTGGCCGGTTCCCATTTGGGTGAGGCTCCCGGCGCCGCGGCCCCACGCGCCCAGCCAGGCCGCTTTACCGTAGAGCGCCGACGCGAGCCGCGTCTCCTGCTGGGTGCGGACGAGCGGAAAGACCGCTCCACGCGCCACGGGAACTTCTGTATGGCCGGTCAGCTCCAGCATGCGCAGGGTATGCAGCGTCTCCTCGTCGCGCCACGCGTCGCCGGTGACCATGGTGATGCCGAGCACCTGGACATCGGGCGCCTGGAGCAGTGCCAGGATGGCCATCTGGTCCGAACCGCCGGGACCGGAGCCGTCTTCATCGACCAGAACAAGGCGTTTTTGCGCCGGCAGCAGCGCGGCGCAGGCGGCCAGAAACAGGATCGCAAACTGTTTTTTCATCGATGGGTATTGTGGCACATCACACTGGGAACAAGGGAAAGAAAGAGCGTTGCGCCCAGTGGTCTGATGCTTCTCACTAATCACTGACCACTAATGACTGATCACAGTGCACTGGCGACTGCTCTATCGCCGTCCGAAGCCGCGGGATCTGACCTGTGGCTTGACCTGTGGCTTGACCTGCGGCTTGACTGGCAGATCGGTCTTGCCCTCAGGGAAGATCACCAGGAAGCGGCTGGGGCCTTCGCCGACGCTGGCCGTCTCCACGCCTTCAAGATCCCGGCAAACCATGTGCAACATGCGCCGCTCCCGGCTGTTCATGGGTGGAAAACTATAGGGAACTCCGGTCTGGCGAACTTTCTCGGCGGCGGTTTCCGCGGCCAGTTTGAGCTCCTCTGCGCGCAGGGCCTTGAAGTTGCCGGCGTCAAAGCTCACGAGGTGGTGCTCGAAGTGGTCCAGGCGCAGAATCTGGGCGGCCAGGGTTTCCAGGGCGCGCAGCAGTTCGCCGTTGTGCTGGATGACGAGCGGCACATCTGGACCAGCCAGCTCTACATTGAGAACCTGACGCGCCTGGCCTGCTTCCCCGTCGCGTGCGAGCTCGCCCGCCGTGATGCGGTACTTCAGGCGGAATCCGCCCATCTGGTTCAGAGAGTTCAGGAATCCGGCAATTTTCTGTGCAGCCTGTTGCAGGTCGTCAATCGGCATAACAGACAAGTATCGCAGAGCCGGGCCGGGATGCGGGAGGGTATGCTGAAAAAAGGTTGATTACGTCCGATAGGCCCAGTGAGGCCGGGTTCGCCTTGCGGCCGACGATTCCTTCTCGCGCGCTTGTGCAAGGCAATCGCATGAAAGAAAATGATTGCCTGATCGCGCTTTGAAAGGGCACGACTGAAGTCGTGCCCTTTCAAAACCGCTGCCGAAGCTGGTTCATTCCGTTCATGCGTTTGCCCTGCGCGCTTGTGGAATCTCTTGTGTGGATGAGCCCGCACTCATCTTCGATTCAGGCAATTTTCAGGTTCGGATTGTATGCTTTTGGTGTGATGGCGTGGAACAGATTCCGTTGTAGAAGTCTGCCGCGGTTCTCCTTTTTGTCCCGTTGGGGAATCTTGCTTTTCCTGCTGGCCGCGGCGCTGGCGCCCTGCGGGCAGGCACAGAGCAATGCCGCTGCGGCTCCAGCCAGCGTCAGCGCTCCGGTTATGATCGCGCTGGACGAAGCCATTCGCCTGGCGGAAAAGAACGAGCCGGGATACGCGGCGGCGAAGGCCAACAGCCAGTCCGCGGCCCTGGACCGCTCCATTGCGCGCGCGAGCCTGCTGCCCAGTACGCGTTTGCTCAACCAGGATATTTACGTACAGCTCAATGGAGTCCCTTCCGTGGACGGAGAAGGCGCGAGCGCGGATTACCCCAGGTTCGTCTCCTACGATGCGAGACCCTGGGAATATATCGCCCAGGGAGTTGCGGAGGAATCGCTCAGCTTTGGCGCGCTGGCCGGCGTGCATCGCGCGGACGCGGCTGCCGCCATGGCGCGGGCGGAGCAGGAGATCGCGCGGCGCGGGCTTGTCGCCGCGGTCACCAGCTTGTTCTATAACTCCATCGCGGCCAACCATAAGCTGGACGTGGCCACGCAGGCGCTCGATGAAGCTGCCGCATTTACCCGGCTGACGCGGGAGCGGGAACAGAAGCGCGAGGCGGCGCACGCCGATGTGATGAAGGCGGAGCTCATGGAGCAGCAGCGGAGCCGCGATCTGGATGATGCACGAGTCGCCGTGGAAAGAGCGCGTCTGGAGCTGGGCGTACTGCTGTTCGCCGATCCGCGCACCGACTACACGTTGAAGGCGCCGGCAACGGCGGCGGCGCTCGAGTCAAAGGAAGCTGTGGAGCAGGCCGCGGCTGAAAACAACCCGGAACTGAAAGGTGCGCTGGCCGCTGTGGCCGTGAGTCAGGCGGATGTGAAAGCGGCCTGGGGAGCGATGCTGCCAAACGCGGTGTTGAGCGTGAACTACGGGATCGACGCCAATGAATTTGCCGTCAATGGTCCGCTGGTGGACCCCACCGCCGGCATCCGGGCGCATAACCTCGGCTACTCCACCATGGTGACAGTGAACCTGCCGGTCTGGGATTGGCTTTCCAATCAGCACAAGGTGAAACAGAGCGAGATTCGCCGCGAAGCTGCGCGCGTGGCGCTGACCAATACGCAGCGGCGGCTGATTGCGCAACTGGAGGAGATGTATTCCGAGGCGCAAGCGGCGCGCGACCAGTTGACTTCGCTCGATGCCAGCGTGGCGACCGCATCTGAGAGCCTGCACCTGACCAAGTTGCGCTATGAAGGCGGCGAGGCTACGGTTCTGGAAGTGGTTGACGCCGAGAACGCTTATGTAACCGCGGAGAACGCGCGAGAAGATGGGCGCGTGCGCTACGAAGCGGCGCGGGCTGCCTTGCAGACGCTCACCGGGACGATGTGAAAGGCAGGGATCGGGAAACAGTGAACCGCGAGAAGAGCAAAACGATGCATGTGAACAGAACCCGAGGCGTGCGGCCTTTGCTGCTGGCCGCTCTCGCACTCGCATGTTTGCCAGGTTGCCGGAAGGAGTCGGCGCCGCAGGTCGAGGTAACCGTGCAGGCCGCTCATCCTGAGCTGGGACCGATCGCTGAGCAGATTGAGGCCGACGCGATTCTGACGCCTGTCGCACAGGCCGCGATCGTGCCCAAGATCAGCGCCCCGGTCAAGAAGTTCTATGTGCGGCGCGGAGAAAAGGTGCATGCCGGCGAGTTGCTGGCGACGCTCGAGAATGCCGATCTGGTAGCTGCGGCAATGGACAACCAGGGTTCGCTCGAAGCAGCTCAGGCAGCCTATGCAACAACCACCAAGGTGCAGGTGCCGGAAGATACGCTGAAGGCGGAGTCGGATCTGGCGCAGGCTAAAGCAAACCTCGATCTGAGCCAGAGCATCGTAAAGGACCGCAAGCAACTGTTCGCCGAGGGCGCGATTCCGGGCCGCGATCTGGACACGGCCGAGGCCGCGCTGGTGCAGACGCAGGCCGCTTACAGCGCGGCTGCCAAGCATCTGGAGTCGCTGCGGACGGTGAGCCGCGCGGCGGCGCTCAAGGCGGCTCAGGGACAACTGATCTCGGCCGAAGGCAGGTACAACGGGGCCAAGGCGCTGGTGAATTACACGGAGATTCGCAGCCCCATCGACGGCGTGGTGACAGACAGGCCGCTGTTCGCGGGCGAAACCCCCGCCGCGGGAACACCTCTGATCACGGTGATGGACACCTCGGTTCTCATCGCCAAGACGCACATTGGCGCCGGCGTGGCGCAGGAGATGAAGGTAGGAGATCCGGCGACCGTACAGGCGCCGGAAGCCAGCGGGCCTATGCTGGCAAAGGTTTCCATGATCAGCCCGGCGCTCGATCCGGGCAGCACCACGATTGAGGTCTGGCTGAAGATCGACAACCGCGAAGGCAAGTTCAAGGCCGGCACGCCGGTGAAGGTCACCGTCAGGGGCAAGAGCGTGGCGCAGGCGTTGAAGGCGCCCAGATCGGCAATTTTAACCGCCGATGACGGCACGAAATCTGTGATGGTGGTGGGCAGCGATGGCGCGGCGCATCGCAAAGTCGTCACGGTGGGCATCGTCGACGGCGCGGATGTACAGGTGCTGAGCGGAGTGACTCCCGGCGACATGGTGATTACGGGCGGCGCCTACGCTCTGGACGAAGGAACCAGAGTGAAGGTAGGCCCGGCGGAAGCCAGTGGGGGAGGGTCAGACTGATGCCGCCCGAAGCGCCCCCAAAAGCGCAAATAGACGCGCCCAACGAGCACCCGGGTGACAAAGAAAAGCCCTTCTGGCTGGCCCGGGCTACACGCACCATCTTCTTCTTCGTCATTGTGCTCACGATGGCCGGAATCTTTCTGGCCTTCAGGGTGCCGATCTCGGTCTTTCCCGAGACGAATTTTCCCCGCGTGGTGATCGGCGTCGACAACGGAGTGATGCCGGTCGAACAGATGGAAGTGACTGTCACCCGGCCGATCGAGGACGCGGTGAACACCGTGCCGGGATTGATGACGGTGCGATCGACCACCAGCCGCGGCTCGGCTGAAGTGAGTCTGTTCTTCGCCTGGAACGTGGACATGGTGCAGTCGCTGCAACTGGTGGATGCAGCTCTGGCAAAGGCGGCGCAGAGTCTGCCGCCGACGGCGCGCATCACCACCAACCGGCTTACTTTTGCCACATTTCCGATCCTCGGGTACAGTCTTACATCCGATACCATTCCGCAGACCCGGTTGTGGGAGATCGCCACGTACGACCTGAAGCCGCCGTTGAACCGCGTCGAGGGCGTGAGCACGGTAACGGTGCAGGGCGGCCAGATTCCGGAGTTCCACCTAGTGCCCAACCTGGCGCTGCTTCAGGCTACGGGCGTCACCATTACGGATCTTGTCAATGCCATCCAGGCTTCGAACATCGTGGAGTCGCCCGGCCTCTACGAGGCCAACCACCAGCTCATCCTCGGCCTTGTGGGGTCGCAGGTACACGATGTTGAAGGCTTGAAGCAACTGGTGATCAAGACCACGCCGGCCGGCGCGCCGGTGCGCGTGGCCGATGTGGCGACTGTCGAAAAAGCGACCATGCCGGTCTACACCACGGTGACGGCCAACGGGAAGAATGCGGTGCTGCTCAACATTGCGCGCCAGCCTTCGTCGAACACGGTTACCGTTGCCAATGCCGTTGCCGCCCAGATCGCTCAACTCAAAGCGAAACTGCCCCGCGGCGTAAAGCTCGATGTGTTCTACGATCAGTCGGAGCTCGTGCGCGACTCCATCGCCAGCGTGCGCGACGCGATCATGATCGGCCTGGTGCTGGCCTGCGTGATTCTCTTCCTTTTCCTGCGCGACTGGACCTCGTCGCTGATTGCCGGGCTCGTGATTCCCGTTACGGTTGCCGTAACGATCGCGGCGCTGTGGCTGATCGGCGAGAGCTTCAACCTGATGACACTGGGCGGCATGGCGGCGGCCATCGGCCTGGTGATCGATGACGCGATTGTGGTCGTCGAGAATATCTTTCTGCATCGCGACTCGGGAGAGAATCGTGTCGACGCGGTGCGCAAGGCGCTTAAAGAAATCTCCACTCCGCTGATCGGGTCCACCATCACTCCGGTGGTTGTCTTTTTGCCCCTCGTCGCCGTGAGCGGCGTGACAGGCATCTTCTTCCGCGCTCTGGCCGTTACCATGACGGCGGCATTGCTCACCTCGCTGGCGCTGGCGCTCACATGGACGCCAGGGTTGAGCTATGTTCTGCTGCGCGACAGGAAACCAAAGAACGGAGATTCTCAAAAAGACGCCGGAGAGAGCGTCTCGCCAGCGGAGCACGATCACGCGGCAGGGCGTTTTATGCAGCGCGCCCTGCGATTGCACGCGCGGGTTCTGGAGTGGGCGCTGGCCAAGCCATTGTGGGTGGGCGGCATTTGCGCGCTGCTCGTCCTGGGTACATGGGGCGGCTACCGGCTGCTCGGCTCCGACCTGCTGCCGGCGATGGATGAGGGCGGATTCATCCTTGACTACATCATGCCCGCGGGCAGTTCCCTGAGCGAGACCAATCGCGTCCTCGAGCACGTGGAGCGTATCCTGCTGGCCACGCCCGAGGTCGAGACCATCTCGCGCCGCACCGGCCTGCAAATGGGTCTGGCCGCGGTGACGGAGGCCAACACCGGCGATTTCACCGTCAAGCTGAAGTCGCATCGCAGCCGCTCGATCGACGAGGTGATGGCGGATGTCCGCCAGCAGATCCGCACCACCGAGCCGGAGCTCGACGTGGAGTTCACGCAGGTGTTGCAAGACATGATCGGCGATCTGTCGAACGCTCCCGAGCCGATTCAGATCAAGATCTTTTCGAGCGATGAAACCCTGCTGACGCAACTTGGGCCGCGTGTGGGCGACGCCATTGGCAAGATCCCCGGCGTCGTCGATGTCGAAAACGGAATCGACAACACCGTCAGCGGCCCGGCCACGAACTTCAAAGTCGATCCGCAGGTGGCGGCGCGCTTCGGCTTCACGCCCAGCGAGGTTTCGCTTGACGCCACGGCGATTCTCGATGGCGTCACCACGACCAATCCCATCATCGCGAATGGCCGCCCCTACACCATCCGGGTGCGGCTGGACGATTCACACCGCGGCTCGTTGAGCGCGATTGAGGATACGGTCTTCAACAGCTCGTCGGGCCACACCGCGAGCCTGGGGTCGCTGGCGACCGTGACGGCATTGCCGCCGCAGAACGAGATTCTGCGCGAAAACCTGCAACGAATGATCACCGTGACCGGACGCCTGGAGGGCTCCGACCTGGGCACGGCCATGCAGCGGGTGAAGCAAACCGTCGAGGAACTTCACCTGCCGCCTTCGGTCCGCGTGGTTTACGGAGGCACCTACCAGGAGCAGCAAAAGTCCTTTCACGATCTTCTCCTGGTTCTGGTGCTTGCGCTGGTGCTGGTCTTCGGCGTCCTGCTGACCGAATTCCGCAACTTTCCGGCCCCCATTGCGGTTCTTTCCTCGTCGGTGCTGTCTGTTTCCGGCGTCATTCTGGCCCTGCTCATTACGCACACCACGTTCAACGTGGCGTCGTTCATGGGACTCATCATGGTGATCGGCATTGTGGCCAAGAACGGCATTTTGCTGCTCGATGCCGACGAGCGCTTCCGCGCCGCGGGCGCTTCGGCCCGGGAAGCCATGCTGCACGCGGCGCAGCGGCGGCTGCGCCCGATCGTTATGACCGCGCTGGCCGCGATCTCCGGCATGTTGCCGCTGGCCTTCGCGCTCGGCGCCGGATCGCAGATGCTGCAGCCGCTGGCCATCGCAGTCATTGGCGGCCTCGGCATCTCGATGGTTCTCAGTCTCGTCATCACGCCGCTGGTCTATTTCCTGCTCACGCGCGAGTGATAGTTGTATACCAGCAGCGTGAGAATGCCGAAGAGCATCGCCAGTATCGCCAGCGGCGCGCCGTAAGGATACCCCTCAGTCAGCGAGAAGCGGATGAGAATGATCGACACTACAAACGCCGCATTGCGAAACACCATTTCGTACTGCCCTGAAACCACCAGCGACAGGATCAGCACCAGCACATCGGTGAAAATCATCACCGTGTATACGTCGTTATAGAAATTCGTCGCCACTCCGAGCGCACCTTGCCCTGTCACCAGCAGGCGCCAGGCGCCCAGCGCAAAGATTCCCAGGTTCCACGCGGCCATCGCCACCAGCAGGACCGCGAGTCCCGCGGCAATCGCTCTCTTCTGCGCGATAAAGCGCAGTGTCTCCCGCGACGGAACCGCCGTGGCTGACGTGACCTCGCGCCTCTGCGCCACGTGCTGAAACACGGCCACCAGGAAGAACATCAGAAATCCCGCCCACATATCCAGAAACATCGGCAGCGATTCCAGCGTCAGCTTGTGCACCGTCACCAGATCTCCGGCCCGGGCGATATCGCTGAACACGTCGCGAATAAAGATCAGCGAAACAATCTCGTACTGGTTGGCGATGGATCGCGTATTCGACGCCGGCAGCGCCCCAATGAGCGTGAGCACCTCGTAAAACAAAATGAAGTTGAAGGGCGTGGAGATGGCGGCCAGATAGTTGCTGCCGGCCGCGGCGACGATGGGCAGGGGATGCGCGAGCGTCCGCGCGAGGAAAATCAGCAGCAGATGAACCACAAAGCCCGCAATGCTCAGCCGTATGGCCAGTTGCTTCAGAGCCGCCTTGTTGCGGTCGGAGAAGATGATGTCGTACGCTGAGTCCACACACGCCCAGATGCGCATGAGAGTCCCGCGATCGCCGTTGCCGGGTTTGCAGTCAGCGGGTCTCATTGCGGCTCTCTTGGGAGAATCAGGTGAACCTATCGTACCCGATTGCGCGTGAAAAATCCCGCGCGCCCGGCACCTTCTTTGAGTCTTTGTTGCGCCAGAGGCGAGGGGCGCGGTAGGATTCCACTGAAAAAGTTTTCAGGAGATTCCTCTATGCGCGCTTCCGCAATTCTCGCTACCGCCGTTGTTGCCTTGTGCCCGTTTTCCGTCGCCGCGCAAGCCGCGGCGCTGCCGGCCAATTCTGCCCCCACGCCTGCCTTGAAGTCCGCCCCGCGGCCAGCGGTGGCGCAGACCCCGCCGATGGGCTGGAATAGCTGGAACTTCTTCCATGGCCATGTGACCGATCAGGATATCCGCAATGCCGCCGACCAGTTGGTTGCCACCGGCATGAGGGATGCAGGCTACATCTACGTGAACATCGACGACACGTGGGAAGGCGAGCGCGACGCGAACGGCGTGCTGCACTCGAATGCCAAGTTCCCTGACATGAAGGCGCTCGCCGATTACGTGCACTCGAAGGGGCTGAAGCTGGGCATTTACTCGTCGCCGGGGCCGCTGACCTGCGCTCGATATGCCGGATCGCTCGACCACGAGGCGCAGGACGCGGAACTCTACGCGTCGTGGGGCGTCGATTACCTGAAGTACGACCTCTGCAGCTTCATTCCCGCCGTGATGCAGAAGCAAGCGCCAAACGACAAGGCTGCGCAGATGCATCTGATGATCGACGCCTACGGCAAGATGGACAAGGCGCTGAAGGCCACCGGACGGCCGATTGTGTATTCGCTGTGCCAGTACGGCTGGGACGCGGTGTGGGAGTGGGGGCCGGGCGTGGGCGCCAACCTGTGGCGGACGACCGGCGACATCCAGCCCAACTGGTTGAGCATCTACTCGATCCTGAACGAACAGGCGGGATTGGCGAAGTACGCGGGGGCCGGCCACTGGAACGATCCCGACATGCTGGAGGTGGGCAACGGCAGGCTGACGCTGGCGGAGAATCGCACGCACTTTTCGATGTGGGCGATGCTGGCCGCGCCTCTGCTGGCCGGCAACGACCTGCCCCACATGACGCCCGAGGTTCGCGCCATTCTGACCAACCGCGACGTGATCGCCATCGATCAGGACCGCCTGGGCCGCGAGGCCACTCGCGCGTACTCCGACGGCGAGATCGACGTATGGACGCGGCATCTCTCCGGCGGAGCCATGGCCATCGCGGTCATTAACGCCGGCTCCGACCGCTACTCGAGCCATCCCTTCCACCTGAGCCTGGCGAAGCTTGGTTTGCACGGACCGCTCACGGGCAAGGATCTGTGGACAGGCAAGGATGTTACGCTGACCGACAAGATGCCGATAGAACTGGCGAGCCACGACATTTTGCTTGTGCGCGTGGCAAAGCCCAGATAAGCAATAGCGGGAACCGGCGGATCGAAGCAGAGGTAAGATCCTTACCGAAGGGTTGGAACTGTGGTGGCCCCTCTTTTGATATGTCCGTCTACGCGACAACCTCGCCTTTAATGAGCTTCTTGCCGAACAGCACAAGTAGGGCACCAGACACGCTGGCCGGAGACGACGCCGTGTCCGGCCAGCGTTTTTTTAGAGCTTGTTGCGACGGGCGCTACTGGATCGATTGCAGCGTCCATGCGCCATTGACCAGCGTAAAAGTCGCCAGGCGTTGTGTGCTGAGCACGTTGCCCGGGTTCTGGGCAATCGCCTGCAATGGCGCAGGCAGGCTGCTCAGATCGACGTCTTCCATGTAGAGTACGGTCTTGTTTCCAGCAATCGTCTGGATGTCGCCAAGATCACGCGCCTTGTATTTGACAGTGGCCAGGGGCACAACAACGACCGTGTAGTTCGGCGAGTTCGGGCTCTCAGGCCGCCACTGGATCGTGTCCCCGCCACCGGGTAGCTTGAGAAGCTTCGCCCCTTCGGGAGTGAGCTTGAAATCGCCCCAGTAACCGTTGGGATAGCGCTTGACGCCAAGCCAATAATTGGCATGCACCCCTTGCTGCATACCACGATCGTCAATTGCAATATTGAAGACCGTGCCGGGAGCCTTATCGTACTTGGCTTGAATCATCGTCTTCGCCTGGTCCTGCGTCAGGTCGGGGGCTGACTTGCAACCCGCCAGAAATCCACCTGCACCCAGCAATACCAAGGCAGCCAAAGCCTGAAACCTTCCTGCGTTTTTCACGATTCCTCCGTAGACTGCGTAAAACGGCTGAAGTTCCTTCGCCACGCCATTTTTCTCCTACTTTCCTCCGCTGTCAATGCAATTGGAAGTGACCCCGCTCACAGTACATCGTGCAAAACTCTCAGGTTCGATTCTTCCGGTCTGGTGGAGCTTCAATGCGCCGATCCTGTGCCGTAGGGGCTGTCTCGTAAAAGCTCAATGCCGCATCGCCCTGTTCGAGGAGGCGCGTACGATGGAGGCTGCCGTACCGCTCGTCGAGCGATTGCTTGCGCCGGTGCTCGGCGATCACCAGCGCCCCGCGATTGAGAATGCTGTGCGCGGCTCCTCCCAGCAGACCAAGTGTGGCCGCGTACTCCGGCGCTGCGTCATACGGAGGATCCAGAAACACCACTTCGTGGGATTCTGCTTTTGGGCTTGCTTTTGCGGCCCAGCGGAGAAACGCCGCAACTGTCTCCGCGCGAACCGCAAATCCGCCTGCAATGCGGAGCTGCTCGATATTGCGGCGCAAAACACGGAGCGCGGCGGGAGACCGCTCGACAAACGTCACGCCTGCGGCGCCGCGGCTAAGCGCCTCGATGCCCACCGCGCCCGAGCCGGCATAGAGATCGAGGAATGCCGCGCCACAAATGCGCGGGGCAATTACGTTGAAGAGCGTTTCGCGCAACCGGTCGCTGGTGGGCCGCGTGCTCAAGCCCGGCGGAGCTTCCAGTCTTCGCGAACGATAGCTTCCAGCTATGATGCGCATCGCCTACGAGGATAGCTGACAGCGGGAGGCAAACGGCAAACTGCCGCGGCTCGAAGGTAACGGCGGGGACGGGGTTCGCGCATCGTGCTCCGCGCTTGGACCCTCTACAATCGAACTATGCGCGGTTGGTCCATTCCGTTTGGCAGGTGGATGGGGGTAGAGGTCCGCGTCCATATCTTCTTCCCGCTTCTGGTGCTGGTGCTGTTTGCTCTGGGAGGTCAGGATGGCTGGCCTCGCGGACTGGCTCTGTTCATTCTGCTCGTGGCGGCTGTGGCCGTGCGCGAGACCGCGCGCCTGCTGGTGGCCGCGTGGCTGGGTCTGCGGCTGCGCGCGATTCTGCTGCTGCCCATCGGCGGGCTGTTCGCTTACGCCAACCCGGAAAGCCAGGAAAAGGCCAACGCAGGTGGCGCGCAATTTGCTCTGGCGCTGGCTGGCCCGCTCGCCAACTGGTTTACCGGCCTGGCCGCCGCGGCAGCCATTCTGGGCGCAAGTGGAGAGATGCCGCTCTTCACGCAGCCGTTTATCGGGACAGCCTTTCTTTTGCGCAGCCTGGTGTGGATGCAGGTATCTCTGGGGGTGCTGCACCTTGTACCTGCTTACCCGCTGGATTGCGGCAGGCTGGTTCGCAATGCCTTTGCTCGCTCCCATGGCGCCGGGGCTGCGGCACGCGCCGCGGCCGGCCTGGGGCAGGCGCTGGCCGTTCTCATCATGCTGGGCGGTATGTGGCTGCACGAGCCGTGGCTGATCCTTACGGGATTCTTCATCATGATTGGCGCGCTGATTGAAGACCAGGGCGTCTTCTTCCAGTCGGTCGTGGACACGGTGCATATGCGCGAGGTGATGCTGACCGACTTTGCCACGCTCTCGCCTTCGGACACACTTGAGGACGCTTTGTATCGCTCGGTGCATTCACTGCAGGAAGATTTTCCCGTGGTGCGCGGCCCGCAACTGGTGGGGATCGTCTCGCGGCAGCGCATCGTCGAAACCCTGCGTAGCGAAGGCAACGGCTATGTGCAGGCGGTCATGTCGCGCGCTTTTCAGGTAGCGCGGCCCGAGGACACACTGGGCGCGACCATCCGGCAGATTACCGCGGGACGCGGTCTGGGATTGATTCCCGTGACCGAAAGCGGGCGCGTGGTGGGCATCGTCAGCGTGCAGAACCTGATGAACTCCATGGCGCTGCTCAGCGAACAGCGACGCGTCGAGCGGCAGGATGCGAACCAATAACAGGGATTGCGCGGCAGACTGGCGATGAGCAGGCCCACCATGTTCGCCGACTCCACTCCGATTGCTCCCGGGCTATATCTTGTCGCCACGCCGATTGGCAATCTGGGCGACATGACGCTGCGCGCGCTCGATGTGTTGCGCGGCGTCGACCGCATCGCCTGCGAAGACACGCGGCAGACCCAGAAGCTCCTGAATCATTTCCAAATCGAGAAGAAAACGATCAGTTGCCACGAGCACAATGAGCGGGAACGCGCGGCCGAGCTGGTGGAGGCGCTGAAGCGCGGGGAGCGGATCGCTCTGGTCAGCGACGCGGGAACGCCGGCGGTGAGCGACCCCGGTAGCCTGCTGGTGCGCGAGGCGATCGCCGCGGGCGTGCCGGTGATTCCGATTCCGGGCGCGAATGCGGCCGTGAGCGCGCTCATTGCTTCGGGGCTGCCGGCGGGAGAGTTCGAGTTCCTTGGGTTCCTGCCGGAAAAAGCCGGAGCGCGGCGCACGTTTCTCGATGAGCTTGCCGCGGCGCGAAGGTCCGACCGGCGCGAGACGCCACGCAGCTTGATTTTCTACGAGGCGCCGCACCGGATTCTGGAAACACTGGCCGATATGGAGCAGATCTTCGGAGGTCTGCTCAACGCTGTTGTGGCGCGCGAGCTGACGAAAGTGCACGAGGAGTTCGTGCGCGGAACTTTGGCCGAGGTGCGGAAGGAACTGGCCGGGCGCGAGCGCATCCGCGGCGAGATTACGCTGCTGGTCGAGGCGCCGCGGCGGGTTTCGGCGCCAGGCGCCGCGGCGGGTGGGGAGGAGAAGATCGCCGACCGCATGGGACGAATGCAGCTTGACGCAGGAATCGACGAGAAAGAAGCGCTGAAGCGGCTGGCGCGGGAGCTGGGCCGGTCAAAGAGCGATCTGTATCGCGAGCTGCAGCGCGAGCGGGCGCGGAAGCGGTGAGCGGCCGGCACGGCTTGAGGGCGAACAAGGAAGTGGGCAAGGTACGCGGTTTTATAATTGGGGGGAGCGAATGCTCGATTCCTGGACGCTTTCACGCTCCTCAAGATATTGGATTCGCTCATGATCCCAAACTCCTCGGAGGTATGATCTATGCTCCCCCGTTCCCGGCAACCGATTCATGTACTGATGGCTGCCTTGCTCGCATTTGCCCTTCCCCAGGCAGTTCTTAGCCAGACTCCGGCTCATATAGTGAGCCCACTTGAACTCCAGAAGGCGGAGCAGAACGCCACCCAGACCCGGCAGCAGCACATGGATTCGCTCAAGGGATTCCTGGGCTCAGCCGATGCCCGGAAGGCCCTGGAGAAGGCGCACATGGATCCGGTCCAGGTGCAGAACGCGATTGCGGGTCTCAACGATCAGGAACTGGCGCAACTGGCGACGCGGGCAAACAAAGCGCAGAGCGAGTTTGCGGCCGGCAGCCTGAGCAACAACGACCTGCTGCTCATTCTGGTTTTCTTCGCCGCGCTGATCCTGATCATCGTGGCCGTCAAGTCATAGTTCCAGGCAGGCGATAATGAAGCGCCACAGGTTGCTGGCGGCTGCGCTATGGGTAGCCGGAAGCTGCATGGCTCTATCTGTGCCCGGGGTTAGCCTGTGGCTGGATGTGCCCTTTGTGCGCCAGCAGAAGCAGGCCTGTGGCGAGGCAAGTATCGCCATGGTCATGCAGTACTGGCAGCAAAAGCTCCACCAGCGGCCGCAAGCCTCGGCCGATGCGGCGGCGATTGTTCGTGAGCTGCCGCCCGGACGGCACGGCGTGCGCGCCGCGGCGATGGTGCGCTACTTCAAGCAGCACAACTATCGCGCCTTCGCGTATGTGGGCGACTGGGGCGACATGGAGCAGCAACTCGCCAAAGGCCGGCCGCTGATTGTCGCGCTCAAGCCAGAGGGCGACGCGTCGCTGCATTACGTCGTAGTGGCAGGCGTCGATGATCCAGACGAGGTGGTGCTGATGAACGATCCGGCGCGGCGCAAACTGCTGAAGGAGGCTCGCGCGCAATTTCAGCGCGAGTGGAAGGCCACCGGCAACTGGACGCTGCTCGCCGTCCCCGAGCTGCAATGATTGCCGCCGGAACGATCTCGGCGCTCGCCTCGCGGTCGCGGCTGCTCCTTGTTTTGCTCCTGCTGGCTGGCTGCCTCGACGCGCGCGCTCAAGTTGCTCCTGCGCCGCACGGCGCGCCACCTCGCAGTGCCGATCAGGACTTCGACGACGGCATGGCGATGGCTCGGGCCGGACGCTGGCTGGAAGCGGAGCGCGCGCTCGAAGCAGGTTGGCGGCTGGCTCCGCGCGACGAGCGATTTCCGGTCGAGTTGGCGGGAGTCGCATTCAAACAGAAGAAGAATGCGCTCGCGGAACGGCGGCTCCGCGCGGCGCTTCGTCTTGCGCCGCATGACAGCTACGCCAGCGATTTTCTGGCCACGCTCTACTTTCTCGATGGCAATGTTGAAGCTGCGCTGAAGTACTGGAACCGGATTGGCAAGCCGGAGATTGCGAGCGTGCGTGCAGATCCCACACCGCGGATTTCGCCGGCTCTGCTCGACCACGCGTTCGTGTTTGCGCCAGCCAGCAGGCTTGAGTTGCCGCAGTACCTGGCGACAGAGACGCGATTGCGCGCGCTGGGGATTTTTCCCGAGTTTCAGCTCGACCTGGGCGCGCGGGCCGATGGGCGGTTCGATGCCACGCTGCGGGCCCGCGAGCTGAACGGGTTGGGCGGCGTTGGCTGGATGAATGCATTCCTCGCGCTTCGCGGGCTGCCCTTTCAAGCCATCCAGCCGGGCTTGTGGAACCTGCGCCGGGAAGCGATCAACTTCGACTCGATGTTACGCTGGGATGCCCAGAAGCGGCGCGCGTTTGCGCGGCTCTCTGGGCCATGGCTGGGCGGCGCAAAATATCGCTGGGAGTGGACGGCTGACTTGCGCAACGAAAACTGGGCTGTGCGGAATGGTTCTTCAGGGCCGGCGCCGATTTTGGCCAGCTTCAACATGCGCACCGAGCGGGGTGGATTTGACGTGGCGTCGTACGCCAGCGGGCGCATCGGCTGGCAGGCAGGCGCGGAGGTGTCGCATCGGGATTTTCGCAGTGTGGTGGCGGGGACGGTCTTGACGCCGCAGATGCTCGCTGCGGGATTCGAACTGAAACAACAGGCGCAGTTGACGGCCGTGTTGTGGCGCGTGCCGGAGCACCGGTTCACATTGAACGCCGCGGCGGAGTCGCGGGCGGCGCGGCTGTGGTCGACACCGTCACAGAGCTTCGAGAATCTGTCTGGTTCGCTCGCCTGGCGGTGGTTCCCGCAGAGACAGGGCGATGACTACGAAACCACCGGGCAGGTACGGATCGGACGGATCTTCGGACAGGCGCCGCTCGACGAGCTTTATATTCTCGGCCTTGAGCGCGATAACAACCTGCCCATGCACGCGCACATCGGCACGCGCGACGGGCGCAAGGGCTCGGCGCCGTTGGGCCGCGAATTCTTTCTGCAGAATTGGGGACTGGATAAAAACTTGTATTCGAACGGCCTCGTGAAGGTGCAGATGGGTCCATTGCTTGACATTGGACGGATCGGCGATCCGGGTGCGGCGCTCGGTTCGCATGAGTGGCTGTTTGACACCGGAGCACAACTCAAGCTGCGTGTACTCGGGATGGGGCTGGTATTTTCCTATGGCAGGGATTTGCGCAATGGGACCAATGCGTTCTACGCCGATGCGCTGAAGTGAGCCGTCGTCGGCACCGCTGGATCGCCGCCAAAACAGCAAATACAGGGAACAAACGGATGCTCCAGTTCAGCGCGTGAAGCGGCTCGCAGGGGCTGCTATTCCCTGTTTTCTGCTTTCTCCACTTCAACCAGCGTTGAATAAAACGTCGCCCCGGCGCCCAGGTCGGTGAGGCGTTCGCTGGTGAGGACGTTGACGTTGGCCCCGGCGGGATGTTGCTTGGCCCAGTCGAGGCGGGCGGCAACCACTCCCACGGGAAGATGGGCGTTGAGCATGGCGGTGAGCTCGATGGCGCCGCGATCGTTCGAGACGCGGACAGGGTCGCCTTCAGCAACGCCGCGAGACGCGGCGTCCTGCGGATGAATTTCGAGCTTCTGGTTTGTCCGGGCTTCCATCTGGCGGTGACCGGCAAGATTGGCGAAGGTCGAGTTCATGTAGTTGTCGTTCTTGCGGGCGAGCAGTTCGAGCGGGTATTTCTTTGCCGTCTCGCTCCAGCGTGATTCGACCGGAGGGTGGAAGCCGGGGAGAGCATCGAGGCCATCCGCGGCGAGAGTCTGCGAGGAGAACTCGATTTTGCCGGATGGCGTGGCAAGCGGGCCGGAGGTGTAGGGCAGGAACGGATGCGCTTCAGGATCGGCGTGGATCGCGAGCGCGATGTGACCCTGGCGCTCCAGATCTTCAATCGTGATGTGCTCCATGCCGGGGTTGGTCGAGCGGCCGTCGGGACCGATGGCGAGCGCCTGGCGAATCATCTCCTCGGGCGTGTCGCGGAAGCAGGCCTCGGGGAATCCCATGCGCTGGGCAAGCTGGCCGAAGAGCCAGACGTTGGAGCGAGCCTCTCCGCGCGGCTCGATCACCTGCCGCGAAAGCTGAACAAAGTAGTGGCCGTAGGCGCCTTGTACGTCGGTGTGTTCAAGAAAGGTTGTGGCGGGCAGGACGAAGTCGGCGTAGTCGGTGGTGTCGGTGAAGAACTGCTCGTGGACTACGGTGAAAAGGTCGGGGCGCAGCAGACCGCGGCACACGGCGTTGTGGTTGGGCGCGACGGCGGCGGGGTTGGAGTTGTAGACGAAGAGGGCATGTACGGGTGGGCCGTCGCCGGCGTGCGCATCCAGTTGCGTAAGGGCGTGGCCGAGCGCGCACATGTTGACGACGCGGCCAGGCCGGCCGAGGGGTGAGGCAAGCGCGAGGTCGGGGCGTTCGAGGGCGTTTTTGTCCCAGGTAAAGGCGCCGGAGGTCGAGAGCTGCGCGCCGCCGCCGCGGTGCTTCCACGCGCCGGTGAGCGCGGGCAGCATGGCGATGGCGCGCACGGCGGTTCCGCCGTTTTCGCAGCGCTGCACGCCATAGTTGAGACGCAGCGCGGCGGGGCGCGTGGTGGCGTACTCGCGGGCCAGTTGCTCGATCTCCGACGGTGCGATGCCGGTCCACGCGGCCACGCGCTCCGGGGTATACTCGCGTGTGCGCGCGGCGAGCTGCTCGAAGCCGTGGGTCATGGCGGCGATATAGGCGCTGTCTTCAAGACCCTCGTTGAGCATGACGTGCATGAGGCCGAGGGCCAGGGCAGCGTCAGTGCCGGGACGGATGGCGATGTGCCAGTCGGCCAGCGCCGCGGTGCGCGTGCGGTAGGGGTCGATGACAACGAGCCGCGCGCCGTTGCGCCGCGCCTCCTCGATGAAGGGCCACAGGTGGATGTTGTTGCCGTGGATGTTTGCGCCCCAGGCGAGGATCAGCTTGGCGAGACGGAAGTCTTCAGTGGCCATGCCGAGCTTTTTGCCATAGACGAGATTCCACGCCTGGCCGCCCGCCTCGGAACAAATGGTGCGGTCGAGACGGCTTGCGCCAAGACGGTGAAAAAAGCGGCGGTCCATGGAGCCGTAGCCGAGCACGCCGATGGTTCCGGCGTAGCTGTAAGGAAGGATCGACTCCGGACCGTAGCGGTCGCTGATCGCGCGCAGACGCGCGGCGATGGCGTCGAGCGCTTCGTCCCAACTGATGCGCTCGAATGCTTCGTGCTCGCGGCCGCCAGAAAGCGGGCCCTTCGCGAAGCCGGGCCTGCGGCGCATGGGATAGAGAACGCGGCCAGGGGCGTAGACGCGATCAAGATACCTGGCCACTTTGCCGCAGAGAAAGCCGCGCGTGACGGGCTGCGACGGATCGCCGACAATCTTGATGGCGCGGCCTTCGGCGTTCACTGTTACGAGGACCGCGCAGGAGTCGGGGCAGTCGTGGGAGCAGACGGCGCGGACACTGCGGCGGGGCGAGGAGGCGACCATGGCGTCATTGTAAGCTACAAACTGGATGCGACCATGTTCGCGTATAGTGTCACCAAACGCGATTCTTTTCGCGTTTCGCTGATGGCCGTCTGGCGCTCGCTATGCGCACTAAGAGAGTAAGGAGCTTGTTCCCATGCTGAAGTCAGGCATTTTGAACCCGCAGATTCTTTCGTTGCTGGCGCGCGTGCGCCACACAAACACAGTGGTGATTGCCGACCGCGGATTTCCCTTCTGGCCGGAGATCGAAACGGTTGATATCTCGCTGGTTGACGGGATTCCGCGCGTGCTCGACGTGCTGAAGGCCATGCGCGCCAACTACGTCATCGGTCATGTGTGGATGGCCGAGGAGTTCAACGGCGCCAACGACCCGCGTACGCGCGAGGAGTTCGGCTCCGCGCTGGCGGGAGTGCCGCTGACGTTTGAGGCGCACGTCGAGCTCAAGAAGCGGGCGCCACGCGCCATTGGCCTGATCCGAACGGGCGACACGGCTCAATATGCAAACATGATCATCGAGTCGGCTTAAGGGACGGGGCCGATTTTTCCGAAGGCGCGGAATGGCGGGATCGAGTTTGCCAAATCGGATGACATCCGGCGGCGAAGAGCGAATCGCAACGGACAATACAAGGCCGCGCGCATTACCATCTAGGACGTAGACGTTTCGCTCGAGGAGCTCCACCATGAAGATGCGGCCTGGATCGCAGACAGGATTTCTGCTGTGCGGCAAGGAATGGAACGATGGTGACGCGCTGGAAGTGCGCTCGCCGTGGGACCAGGGTCTGGTAGGGCACATCACCAAGGCGACGCGCGCCGATGCGCGTCAGGCGGTGCAACATGCGGTGGCGAGCCTGCGCAGAACGCGCGCGCTTCCTCGCTGGAAGCGGCGCGAGATTCTTGAGGATGTGGCCGCCGCGCTCATTGAACAAAAGGAACGCTTTGCGCAACTGATGGTGGCCGAGGTGGGCAAGCCGGTGCGCCATGCGCGGATCGAGGTGGATCACGCCGTGCTCACCTTCAAGTCCGCTGCAGAGGAAGCGGCGCGGCTGGGTGGCGAAAGCATTCCTCTGGATCTGACTGAAGGCAACGAGGGCCGCTGGGGATTGGTGCAGCGTTTTCCGGTTGGGCCCATTCTGGCCGTCACTCCTTACGCCTTTCCGTTGAACCTGGTCGCGCATAAGGCTGCGCCAGCCATCGCATCGGGATGTCCGCTGATTCTCAAGCCCTCGCCACAGGCCACCTTTACCGCGCTGGCGCTCGGTGAAGTGATTCTGAAGGCCGGATGGCCCGAAGAGGCACTGGCCGTGTTGCCGCTCGATGACACCGATACGGCCTGGCTCGCCGAGAAGGAAGCTCGCATCAAGCTGGTGAGCTTTACCGGATCGGCGAAGGTCGGCTGGGGACTGAAGACGCACTCCGGGCGCAAGCGCGTTCTCCTGGAGCTGGGCGGCAACTCCTCGCTCGTGATGCACAGCGACTGGACTGACCTGGACGACGCGGCGTTGCGCACTGCTCACTCCGCCTTCAATTGTGCCGGCCAGTCCTGCGTGAGCACGCAGCGCGTGTTTGTGGAGCGCAGCGTCTTTCAGACCTTCCTGTGGAAGGTGGTTGACATAGCTTCGAAGCTGACGATCGGCGACCCAGCGAATGAGGCGACTGACGTTGGCCCACTGATCCGGTTGAGCGAAGCAGAGCGTGTGGAGTCGTGGATCAAGGAGGCTGTCACCGGCGGCGCCAAGCTCGTGGCTGGCGGCGAGCGCAACGGATCAATCGTGACGCCCGCAATCCTGACCGCGACCGCTCCAGGCATGAAGCTGCACGACGAGGAGGTTCTGGGGCCTGTACTTGCCATTGAACCCTACGAAGATTTTGAAGATGCGCTGGCGCGAGTAAATCGCTCCAGGTACGGACTGCAGGCGGGACTGTTCACGCGCGATGCCGGACGCATTTTGACGGCCTATCGCGAGCTGGAGGTCGGAGCGTTGATTGTGGGCGATACGCCCAGTTGGCGGCTTGATCCCATGCCCTTCGGCGGAGTCAAGGATTCCGGCCTGGGGCGCGAAGGCATCCGCTGGGCAATCGAGGAGATAACAGAGCCGCGCATGCTGGTCATGAGCGGCGTCGGACAGGGCTAGGGCTTCGTGCATCAATAATGGCTTCACCCGGAATGCGCCCTGAAAAGACCTGCCGCGCGAACTCGCCAACTTGCGAAG
>JBMFHB010000017.1:0-53011 GCA_049977045.1 Occallatibacter sp. | reverse complement strand
CATACCAGTTGCTCGCTGCGTTCCCAGTAACTGGAAACTGAGTTTCGGCCTATCTTCCTATCAATCAGAAGAGAAAGTATCTGTCACATTTGCGTTGGCCGGAGGGCTTTCGCTGTCCTCAATGCAGTGGCGGCAAGGAATGGCCAGTCCGAGACGTGCTGTTGGAATGCTCGGCCTGCGGCGCGCAAAGCGCAGCAGCCTCCCGTCATATGCAGTGTCTCAGAATCCACACCCAATCTCATGCGCCCGTGCTTTGGGATGGTGTGCCGGGATAGGATGCTTTCATGATTCTTTCACTGTGGCGCACAATGCGGATATGGACTCCTGGCTTTGTCTTCCTGACTCTTTCCGTCTTCCTGTTTCCCGCATCCATCACGCATGGTCAGTCTTCTTCGCCGATCCAGACGAAAAATAATCCTTCTTCGCAACCGGCGAGCGCGTCGGCCGGCGCGCAACAGGTTCATCCGAGCGGCGCCGAAGCAAAACTGCCTGACCGCACGGATATGTTGCGCGGCGCATACGGCCCATTTCGCGCCAACAACGATCTGCTTTACTACCACCTCGTCGTACGCGTCGATCCCGAACAAAAGACAATCAGCGGCAAGAACACGATTCGCTTCCGCATGCTCAAGGACGGAACCCGCATTCAGCTTGACCTTCAGGAGCCTCTCAAAATTGACAAGATCCTGCTCGGCGCGACGCCTCTCAAATACGTGCGGGATTCAGGTGCGGTCTTTATCGATTTCCCTCAGACACTCCATGCGGGCCATATCTATTCCATCGACTTCTACTACTCTGGCAAACCCGTCAGCAGCGGCCGCTTCGGCGGCATCACATTCGGACGTGACCCGGCTGGCCGCCCCTGGATCTACACCGCCTGCGAAGGCAACGGCGCAAGCATCTGGTGGCCGAACAAGGACCAGTGGCGCGATGAAGTGGAAAGCATGGATATCAGCGTCGAGGCGCCCAGCAGCCTGATGGATGTGTCGAATGGAAAGTTCGTCGGCAAAACCGGCATCGGCAACGGATACACACGCTGGGACTGGCATGTGAGCTACCCCATCAACAACTACGATGTTGCCCTGAACATCGGCGACTATGTTCATTTTGGAGATCGTCTTGGGGCCCTGGCGCTCGATTATTACGTCTTGCCGGAAGATCTCGATAAAGCGAAGAAACAGTTTGCCCAGGCGCCCGGCATGATCGAGGCGTATCAGCACTACTTTGGCGAGTATCCCTTTATCAGGGACGGCTACAAACTTGTCGAGGTGCCTTACTCAGGCATGGAGCACCAGAGCGCGGTCGCCTACGGCAACCGGTTCGAGAACGGCTATCTTGGCCGCGACTGGGCTGGAGTGGGAATCAGCACTCGCTTCGACTTCATCATCATTCACGAGAGCGGCCATGAGTGGTTTGGCAACAGTATCACCGCAGCCGACTCCTCCGATATGTGGATCCATGAAGGATGGACCACCTATCTCGAGGGCCTCTATGTCGAGTACCGCTGGGGCAAAGAAGACGCTATTCGCTATCTCAACGGTCTGAAGCCGAAGATCAAGAATCGCCGTCCCATCGTGGCCGAGCGCGGCGTCAACGCCGAACCCACGGAAGACCAGTACTTCAAGGGCGCGTTAATGATCAACACCCTGCGCAGCGTGGTGAACAACGATCAGAAGTGGTTCGCCCTGCTGCACGATTTCTATCAGCATTTCAAGTATCAGAACATCATGACGGGAGATGTTGTCGCATGGTTCAACCAGCACGCGGGCATGAATCTCACGCCGATCTTCAATCAATATCTGCGTCACCCTCAAATTCCGCGCCTGGAGCTGCTCTTTGGCGAAGCGCCGGGAATGCTGATGTATAAGTGGCGCGCCGATGAGGACGACTTCGCCATGCCGGTGCGCGTGGGCACGCCTGGGCACTGGCAGATTATTCATCCCACCACCAGTTGGCAATGGATGCAGACACCATTGACGAAAGATCGGTTTCAGGTTGCAACCGATCTCTACTACGTCGATGTCAACAAGCAGTAACCCGATATTCGGCAATCGCATTTCAAAGTGCGGGAGACTTTGTTTTGAATTCCAAATGCGATTGCCCTGGCCCTATGCCGGCTTTGGCGCGTGCGTGTTCGCTTCATTGCCCGGCCGGTACAACCGGCAGTGCGATATAACTTGCTTTGCCCGGTTCATGCCAGACCCGCTCGGTTGCTTTGACAAAGTCCTGCGGCTTCGCGTTGAAGATGTTCGGCACAAAGGTCTGCGGGTTGCGGTCGTAGAGCGGGAAGAGTGTTGACTGTACCTGCACCATGATGCGATGCCCAGCCTTGAAGGTGTGGTCTACGTTCGGCAGCGCAAATTTGTACTCGAGCAGCTGGTTCGGCGCGATCGCTTCAGGCTGCGAGAAGCTGGTGCGGTATCTGCCGCGGAAGATGTCGATACCAATCGGCAACTCGTAGCCGCTCATATCCGGTGGTACGCCCAGCGTGCCGGGAAACGCGCCCACGGTGTCCGTACGCACTGGCTGGTCGCTCGGATACACATCGATCAGCTTCACCACCCAGTCGGAGTCGGTGCCGCTGGTGGAAGCGACGAGATGCACAATCGGCTCGCCGGCAAGCTTCATGGGCGCGGCGAGCGGTGCGGTTTCGTAGCTCAATACATCGGGACGGCCGTCGACAAATCGTTGATCGGTGAGCAGCCATGTCCGCCACGCGCCGCCCTCGCCGACCACCGGCCGCGGACGATACGGAACGGGCTTGGCAGGGTCGGAGACATACTCATCGTAGGCTGGCGCGCCCGTTGCGGGAGCGCTGAAAGACAGTTCACCGCCCGCTTCGAGATAGAGCGGCTTCGACGCGTCGGCGCAACCTTTTTCGCAGCTCAACGGCCACTTGCGGAGCGCGTCCCAATGATCGGCTCCCGTGTCATAGATCCACACCGGCGGCGTGTCGGCCCTGGGCGAGCCGGGCTTCAGGTACTGGTTGAAGAACGGAAGCAGCACGTCGCGGCGCCACTGCTCGGCAGTGTCTGTTGCCCAAACAAACGGACCAATGGCGCGGCCCTGACGGTTGATCTGCGAGTGGAACCAGGGACCAATGACAAGGTAGTTCATGGTGTTCGTGACATCTTGCGGCTCCCAGGCACGATAACAGTGGTTCGCGCCATACATGTCTTCCTGGTCCCACTCGCCCTGCTCCCACATCGTGGGCACGGTCAGTCTGGTTTTGGCAATCAGCTTGTCGAGCGCCTGCGCCTGCCAGAAACCGTCGTAGCCCGGATTGTCTTCGATGTCTTTCCAGAAGGGGAGCTGATCCATGTTGCGCGCGCGCGCAAAGTTGCCCGCCGTGCCTGCCTCAAGGTAATTGGTGTAATCGTCACCCGGATGTGGAACCATCACGCCATCGCCTCGGCGGCTGGTTTGCTCCAGAATGTAGTCGATGTTGGGCTGGCGGAATGCCCCATAGTGAAACCAGTCATCGCCCATCCAGCCGTCCACCATTGGACTCTCCGGCGCCGCAACCTTCAGCGCGGGGTGAGGGTGAAGCAAGGCCATAACCACCGTGAAACCATCATAGGAGCTGCCAATCATGCCCACGCGCCCGTTGGACTCCGGCACGTTCTTCACCAGCCAGTCGATCGTGTCCCAGGCATCGGTGGTGTCATCGGCGCCGCTGTTGTTGTAGCCCGATCCGAGCGGTGGCGGCGTCATCAGGTAGGCGCCTTCGGAGCCGTACTTGCCGCGCACGTCCTGGTAAACGCGGATGTAGCCGGCGCGTACGAAGTCCCGATCGGAAAGCGGCAAGGCGTCGATCAGGCGATCCGCATCGGGTGCGCCGGTGCGGTGCGCGGCATCGTAGGGCGTGCGAGTCAGCACCATCGGCGCATTGCGCGCTCCTTTGGGAATCCAGATCACCGTAAACAGCTTCACCCCGTCCCGCATGGGCACCATCGCCTCGCGCCGGATGTAATCGCGATGAGCAGGCGGAGCCTTGTAGTTTGAATTCAGGTCATTGGTGTAAGGCCGCTGCTGCGCTGAAGCGGCTGGAACAAATATGGCGAAGGATGCGGCGGCAAAAATGAATACGGTCCAGACAGATCTCATAAGCTCTCCATAGGCTGAGGCTCTGCTTCCAGCGCCCGGCAATACGAAAAATTGAGGCAAGATGCCAATACCACCGCGGCTAATGAGCGATTCCCTGCACTTCCAGGGCGCCCGTCAAATGGCTCACCTTTGTCACGTCGTGGCTCTTGCACCACGATTCCAGCCCCCTGGCCAGTCTTTCCGTGGCGCGCGGGTCCGCGTAGCTCGCGGTCCCAACCTGAACCGCCGTCGCTCCGGCAAGCAGAAACTCGACCGCGTCCGCCGGCGTCACGATCCCGCCCATTCCCAGCACCGGAATCTTCACCGCTCGTGATGCTTCCCAAACCAGCCGCAGCGCAATGGGCTTGATCGCCGGTCCTGACAACCCTCCCGTCACATTGCTCAACCGCGGCTTGCGCTGCTCGGCATCGATGGCCATGGCCAGAAATGTATTCACTACGCTCAAAGCATCGGCGCCCGCGGCCTCGGCCACATGCGCCATCTGCGCAATCGAAGTCACATTGGGCGTCAGTTTCACAATCAATGGTCGTCCCGCAACTGCCTTGGCGCGGCTCACCAGGTACTCCAGCGAGCCCGCATCCGATCCGAACGCCATCCCGCCGGCGTGCACATTCGGGCACGAAACGTTCAACTCATAGGCAGCTATCCCCTCCGCCGCGTTCAGCCGTTCGATTACTGCCACGTAGTCGCTCACCGTGTACCCGAAGACGTTCACAATCACCTTGCACTTCGAGTGGCGCCGCATGGGCGGCAACTTCTGGGCGATGAACTCCTCTACGCCCACATTCTGCAGGCCCACCGCGTTCAACATGCCGGCTGCCGTCTGCACCAGGCGCGGCGACGGATGTCCCGCCATCGGCTCCAGCGAGATCCCTTTGGTGACGATCGCTCCCAACCGATCCAGCGAAACAATCTCTTCAAATTCGATGCCGTAGCCAAAGGTGCCACTGGCGGCAATCACTGGACTCGTCAGTTCCAGTCCGGCCACCGTCACTCTCATGTCGGGTTTCACTTCGTCTCTGTCATCCTTTGTGTCTCGCTCTGTTTGCTGCCTCCGCGCGATACCGCCGGCCGTTGCGGACCTTCGTCCATGATAACTGCCCGCGCGAAGCATCGCTCTTTGCGACACACGCCCCTAAACAGCAGCAGGCCCTCCGTTCACACCGAAGGGCCTGCTGTTCGCTGTCTGCTGTTTACTGTCTGCTGTTTACTGTTTACTGTCTGCTGTTTACTGTCTGCTGTTTACTGTCCGCTGCCCTCAGGCCGTCACCGCTTCGCTCGCCTCGACCTTTACCGGCGTCAGCCAGCCGAACCGGTCGGGCTTCAACCCGTTGGCGATGCCGAAGAACTCCTCGGCAAGCTTCCTGGTGATCTCGCCCGGCTTGCCGTCGCCAATCACAATGCGATCGATGGACCGGATCGGCGAAACCTCCGCGGCCGTACCCGTGAAGAACACCTCGTCGGCGATGTACAGCAACTCACGCGGAATCGGCTGCTCGGTCACCGTCAATCCCAGGTGCCGCGCAATGGTCAGCACACTGTCGCGCGTGATCCCCGACAGCGCCGAGTTCGCCAGTGGCGGCGTAAACAGCACGCCATTGCGCACCACAAAGATGTTCTCGCCCGATCCCTCGCTCACCAGTCCGTTCACATCGAGGGCAATCCCTTCCTGATAGCCATTCACGTCGGCCTCCATCCGGATCAGTTGCGAGCTCATGTAGTTCGCTCCGGCCTTGGCCAGAGCCGGCATCGTATTTGGAGCCAGCCGGTTCCAGCTTGACACGCACACGTCCGCGCCTCCGTGACCGGCAATGTACTTGCCCCAGGGGAAATTCGCAATGTAGACCTCGATCGGCGAACCCTTTGGACTCACGCCGATCTCGCCGTAGCCGCGCAGAACGATCGGCCGGATGTAGCACGGCGCCACGCCGTTCGTTTCAATCAGATTCACAACGGCCGCACACAGCTCATCGAGCGTATACGGAATCTCCATGCGATAAATCTTGGCTGAATCGAGCAGCCGCTGCATGTGTTCAGGCAGGCGAAAAACCGCCGACCCCTGCGGTTGCCCGTAGCAGCGAATGCCTTCAAACACGCTCGAGCCGTAGTGAATCACGTGGCTCATCACATGAATCGTGGCCTGCTCCCACGGAATCAAATTGCCATTGTGCCAGATCTTGTCGGTGGTATGAATAGGCATGGGGTTCGAATACTCCTTCACGTGCGAAATTCGCGCACTTTTACAAGGGTTTCATGCTTCACCAGACGCTGGCAAGCGCCCCTGCAAATGGAAATCCAAAGCAAAAGGCCTCCAGCCGATGCTCGATGCTTTTTGCATGTAAACAAACGATCGCGCCCAACCCACGGCCGACTGCTTACAAGGGCACCTTATCAAGCGGCGCGATAAAGCCGATGCCAGGCACATTGAGCTTGTGCAGCCCGGTATCATTTGTGATGAACAGGTCGACTCCAAAATGCGCCGCGCACGCCAGTTGAATCGCGTCGGCATTGCGCAGTTTGTGAGTCGCGCGCAACGAAGCGTAGCGCCAGGCGACTGCCGTGTCGAAGTTGACGATCAGTGCGCTGGCGCGGATGGCGCGATCGTATTGCTCGATCAGAGAGGTTTGGCCGAGTTTCGTCGGACGGACCAGAACCTCGCCCAACGTCATTGCGGAAGTCACGATGCGGTCACCGCGATCGATCATGCGCTTGCGGATCGCAAGCGCCAGACTGCGGTTCGGCTCGATCCCCTCGAACATGTAGATAAAAAGATTGGTGTCGAAGAAGATCTTGCTCAAATGTCTTCCCTCCGCAAGTTCTCGACATACTCGTCGGCATGTTCGTCGGCCCAGATGTGTTTTCCCGAACCGATTAGCTGAATTAATGGGTCATGCTCCCAGTCAGCAATGCTGCTTGCACCCTGTTGTCTACACCATTCCTCATACCAGTCGAGAAGGTCATGATACCGTGATGGAACCTCTTCTCGTTTCGGCATGTGTTTAGTACCCCTTCCCGACCGTCTTTGCGGATCAATCAGATCGCCTGGGCGGTACAGGCGCAGGAAACCTGCTCTGGTCTCGAATAGCATCGTGTATTTGCCTGTCGACGGCGGCACATTGGCAACTAGGTGCTGCTTCAAGTGCGCATTGACAGAAGCGGGGTTTGTTCCATTACTCAACTTCGATTTTTCGAGCTCTTGCCGAATTTCAGTTTTGGAGAAAGCTGCGTCTGGAAATCGCTGTTGAAGCATAGCAACAGCAAGCCAGATGCGGTCTGCGAGACGCAATTCCAATGCAGCAATGCTCATCTCTTCCCTCCTCCTCGTATTCCAATATAGGTATGATACCTAATATTCCTTGGAATCTCAATGCAGACAATGAAAAGGCCCCCAGCCGAAGCCAGAGGCCTTTTGATTCTGCGCCGAAGGCGCGGTTCACCGTCCGCGCAGGACTAGTACATTCCGTCCATGCCGCCGTGGCCGCCTGCGGGCGCCGAGCTCTTGGGCTCCGGAATCTCGCAGACCAGAGCTTCGGTGGTCAGCAGCAGGGCCGCAATCGACGAGGCGTTTTGCAGCGCCGTGCGCGTCACCTTGGTCGGATCGATGACGCCGGCCTTCACCAGGTCCTCGAACTTGCCCGTGAGCGCGTTGTAGCCGAAGTGCGTTTCCTTCGACTCCAGCACCTTGGCCACCACCACAGCACCCTCTTCACCGGCATTGGCGACGATCTGGCGCAGCGGCTCTTCGAGCGAGCGCAGCACGATCTGGGCGCCGATCTTCTCGTCGCCTTCGAGCTTGGCAACCAGAGCCTCAACCGCCGGAACGCAGCGCACCAGGGCCACGCCGCCGCCCGGAACGATGCCTTCCTCGACAGCCGCGCGCGTCGCGTGCAGAGCATCTTCCACGCGAGCCTTCTTCTCCTTCAGCTCGGTCTCCGTAGCCGCGCCCACCTTGATGATGGCCACGCCGCCCACCAGCTTCGCCAACCGCTCCTGCAGCTTCTCGCGGTCGTAGTCGCTGGTCGTCTTCTCGATCTGGCTACGGATCTCCTTCACACGGCCCTCGATGTCGCTGGCCTTGCCAGCGCCGTCCACGATGGTCGTATTGTCCTTGTCGATGGTGATGCGCTTCGCCTGACCCAGATCCTCAAGCTTCACACCTTCCAGCTTGATGCCAAGATCCTCGGTGATGGCCTTGCCACCGGTCAGGATCGCGATGTCGCCCAGCATCGCCTTGCGGCGGTCGCCAAAGCCGGGAGCCTTCACCGCGCAAACATTCAGAGTGCCGCGCAGCTTGTTCACCACAAGAGTCGCCAGAGCCTCGCCCTCAACGTCCTCGGCAATAATCAAGAGCGGCTTGCCGCCACGCGCAACCTGCTCCAGCAGGGGAAGCAGATCCTTCATGGCACTGATCTTCTTCTCGTAGATCAGGATGTAGGGATCGTCCAGAACCACTTCCAGGCGCTCCGCATCGGTCACAAAGTACGGGCTCAGATAACCGCGATCGAACTGCATGCCGTCCACGGTCTCCAGGCCGGTGTGCATGGTCTTCGACTCTTCGATCGTGATCACGCCGTCCTTGCCCACAACCTTGACCGCCTCGGCAATAATGGCGCCGATCTCTTCGTCGCCGTTGGCCGAGATCGTGCCCACCTGGGCCACAGATCCCTCGTTCACCGGCTTGGACAGCTTTCCAAGAGCGCCGTCCTGTTGCCACTTGCCGTCCTTGTCGCGGGTGCCGATTACGGCCGTCACGGCCTTCTCGATGCCGCGCTTCAGAGCCGTCGGGTTCGCGCCCGCAGCCACCGTCTTCACGCCCTCGCGATAGATCGACTGCGCCAGAACCGTAGCCGTCGTTGTGCCGTCGCCGGCCACATCCGACGTCTTCGAGGCAACTTCCTTCACCAACTGCGCGCCCACGTTCTCGAGCGGATCCTTCAGCTCGATTTCCTTGGCCACCGTCACGCCGTCCTTGGTGATGGTGGGTGAGCCGAACTTCTTCTCAATTACAACGTTGCGCCCCTTGGGGCCCAGCGTCGCCTTCACCGCGTCCGCCAGCGCATTCACGCCGCGCAGGATCGCCTGCCGGGAATCTTCACCGTGCAAAATCTGCTTTGCCATTGCTCTCTCCAGTGATCATGAACAGCGTTCAGTGATCAGATTTTGAAATTCCTAACTCAAGGGCTTTTGCCCAATCCAATGGTCGCGACTCATGTGGTACCAGCGGTCCCGTTCTGACCACTGACCACTGACCACTCACTACTTCTTCAAAATGCCGAGAACCTCTTCCTCGCGCATGATCAAGAACTCCTCACCGTCGATCTTGATCTCGGTGCCCGAGTACTTGCCGAAGAGCACGCGGTCTCCCGCCTTCACATCCAGCGGAAACACCTTGCCCTCGTCGTTCGACTTGCCCTTGCCAACGGCGATCACTTCGCCCTCCTGGGGCTTTTCCTTGGCGCTGTCGGGGATGATAATGCCCCCGCGAATGGTTTCAGTCTCTTCCACCCGGCGTACCAAAATACGGTCATGGAGCGGGGTGAACGCGGTCTTCACAGACGTTGTTGCCATTGTTTCTCTTCTCCTCCGCGCGCAGCAGAACTCCTTCCGCCACACGGGTTATAGTTTGGAAAACAAAACATCGTAGGATTTGAGAGCGCCCTCCACCACGGCTTCCAGCGGCTTAACTCAGCACTTACAACACCAAGCTGCTAGCACTCTCTGCTTCCAATTGCTAAATATAGTCAAGGGCGGTTGGTTTGTCAAGAAGATTCGTTAACTATATGAGTCGCATCGACTCATATAGTCTGCGGATGTGATGTACATGGCCAGCCGGGGAGCGTCAGGGCGAGAATCATCCCTGCCAGCAACGCCAAAACCACGGTGTGCGGCAGATTGATTGCAGTCAGCACGCGGCTTTCTCCACAATGGCCGTTTTCATCCTGTCTCCGGACGTTTGCCCTCAACCGCCATGGGCGGAACGCGCTAAAATAACGGCATGTCCCACCGTCTACATCTTCGCATCTGCGTCCTCGTGGCCGGCATCGGCCTTGCTCTCAGCCCACTGGCGCAAGGCGCCGGACAGCATGACTCCCGTGGCCGCAAGTACAAGGCCCCGCCGCCTGCGGCAAACATTCAAATCATGGTTTTGAAGGACTTCAACGGCAAGCCCATCGTCAACGCGCATATCATCTTCCATCCCACCGAGGGCGACCGCGACAGGGGATCGCTCGAGACCAAGACAGACGAGAACGGCAAGGCCACTGTCGATGTGATCCCCATCGGTGACACGGTCACGCTCCAGGTGATCGCCGACGGCTATCAGACCTACGGCAAGAGCTACAAAATCGACAAATCAGAGATGTCGATGGAAATCAGGCTCAAGCGGCCGTCCGGTCAATTTTCCGTGTACACGAACTCGAACGGAAACGCCAACTCAGGAAAAGGCAGCGGCTCAGCAAGCAGTTCCGGCTCCAGCGGCTCGTCAAGCTCGTCCTCCGGGAAGAAATCTTCGGGTTCCGATAATCAATCGAAAGACCAATCGCCGCCACAACCGAAGTAGGCCGCGCAGACCTGCACTGCCCGCTTGCTATAACCCGTCTGTCTCGCGACTCGTTAAACTGTCTTTGTGGCACCCGCTGAACCACTCGCCGGTAAAGTCGCCTTCGTCACCGGAGGCGCGCGGCGCATTGGCCGCACCATCGCCATCGCGCTCGCCAAGGCCGGGGCGGATGTCGCCATCTCCTGGCGCTCCTCACACACTGAAGCGCAACAAACCGCGGCCGGAATTACCGCCCTGGGCCGCCGCGCTCTCGCCGTCCAGTGCGACGTCCGTTCCGAGACTTCAGTCCGCGCGGCCGTCGCGGCTGTTGTGACTGAATTTGGCTGCCTTGATCTTGTCGTAAACAACGCCGCCATCTTCAACTCGGCGGCGCTTGAAAGCCTCACCCTTGCACAATGGGACGCGGTCTTTGAGACCAACGCCCGCGGTCCGTTTCTAGTCGCGCGTGAAGCCCTGCCGCATCTGCGCAAAATGCACGGCCGCATCGTCAACATTGGCTCTCTTGGCGGATTTCGCGCCTGGGCCGGCCACGCCCACTACTGCGCCTCCAAGGCCGCCCTGCACATGCTCACGCAAACCATGGCTAGGGCATTTGCGCCCGAGGTCAGCGTAAACTGCGTGGCTCCCGGCTGGATCGAGATGAACGATGAGTCCCCCATGCGCCATACATCGCCGGTCGAAACGCAGCCAAGGGCGGGCATTGAAGCCGCTCGTTTCGCGGCCAAAACTCCCATGGGCCGCAACGGCTCCGCGGCCGATGTCGCCGAGGCCGTACTCTTCTTCGCCACGGGACCGCACTTCATCACCGGCCAGACACTTGCGGTCGACGGTGGCCTCGGCCTCGTCTGATCCCTTGCTCAATCCCGCGCTGACTGCCGCTTGCGGACGCGCTCAGCGCCCCAGCAGCCGGCTCCAAAAGCCCCGTGCGCGCGTCTGCCCGCCATTCGCATCCGGCGCGGCAGCCTTCGGCACGCGCTTGCGCAGCAGACCCTTCATCTCCGGCATCAATGAAAACTTCAGCGGCTCGTTCTCCCACAGCCCCTTCGGCTCCGGCTGCTCGGGCCACGGCGCACCCTCCACGGCGGCCTGGGGATTCGTGACGCACAACCGGCGCGCGGTCTCTTCGCCAGCGCGTTTCGCCACGTACTGATAAGCATGTTTCAGGTGGGGCGGGCGCTTGAATGGGTGATGCGCATCCGTGGCCAGAAAATGAATCCAGTTCCGCTCCAGCAGTTCGTTGGCCAGCATCTCCTCCACCTTGCCAAACCGCCCGTAGAGCGATCCCGCTGTCACCTGAATCAGGCACCCGGCCCGCATCCATTCGCCAATCAGCTCCGGCTGACGCAGTACCGCCGGATAACGCTCTGGATGCGTCACGATCAGCGTGTACCCTGCCGACTGCAGACGGAAAAGCGCCTCCGACAGGCTTGGCGAGATCACAAAGCTCGGAAACTCAATGAGCAGGTAGCCCTTGCCGTCAATCGAGTAGCGCAGCGGATGCGCCGCCGCTTCGAGAATGTTCTCCGCCGTCAGGTGAAAGTCGCACGCCAGGCTCAACTCCACCATGCCATCGAGCCGCTCGCGCAACTCGGCAAATCGCTCCTCGATCAGCGTCGCGTTATACGGGTACTTTTCGCTTGCGTGGGGCGTGCAGACAATCCGCGTCACGCCATCGCTCGCCGCCTCCTCCGCCATCAGAAGCGAACTCTCCAGATCCGGCGACCCGTCATCGACTCCGTAAATCAGATGTTGATGGATATCGATCATGAAGACAGCGATCAGCTTTCAGCTACATGCTCTTTCTTGCGAAACGGCAGGGTTTCCCAGTCCGGCAAGATGCCAATAACCAAATGCTGAAGGCAGGTTCCCTGTTCCCTGTTCCCTGTTTCCTAGCCCCTGGTCCCTAGTCCCTGCATTTGCAGCATCGAGGCAAAGATCCCCCACCCATCCGCCGATCCCAGCAGCGCCTCGCTCGACCGGTCCGGATGAGGCATCATGCCCAGCACATTCCGCCCCTCGTTCAAAATTCCCGCGATATTGCTGAGCGATCCATTCGGATTCGCCTCCGCCGTAATCTCGCCCTTGGCCGTCGCGTAGCGGAAGGCAATACGATCTTGGCTCTCCAGCCGCTTCAGTTCCTCGGGCTCGCAGAAATAGTTCCCTTCCATATGTCCGATGGGGATCTGCAACACCTGACCCTTCTTGAATTGATTTGTGAAGGGGCTGTCCGTCGTCTCGACGCGCAGGTGTACCTGTTTGCAGATGTACTTGAGGCCGGCGTTCCGCATCAGCGCGCCCGGCAGCAATCCCGATTCGGTCAGGATCTGAAAGCCGTTGCAGATGCCCAGCACCAGCCCGCCGCCAGCGGCAAACCGCTTCACGGCCTGCATCACCGGCGAGAAATGCGCAATCGCTCCCGTGCGCAGATAGTCTCCGTAAGCGAACCCGCCCGGCACCAGCACCGCGTCCACGCCCTTCAGATCCTCGCTATCGTGCCAGAGGAACTCGACCGGCTGCCGCGCCACTTCGGCGATCACATTGTAAGTGTCGTGGTCGCAATTCGACCCGGGAAAAACCAGCACTCCGAATTTCATAGATTCAGGGTATCAGCATCGACCGGAACATGAATCGGCCTTGTTTGACCGCACAATCCCCTACTCCAGTCTCCCAATCATCCGCGAAGGGTCCAGAGCGCATCCCGCGCCTGTTCCCTGCACCCTACGCAACTGCCGTGCATCCAATAGTTGTTTGCACAAGGATTTTCTGTCTCATCGATTTGCAATTCCGCGCGGCAGCGCCAGCACGCCAGTTCCTCACGACCGAAAGGAGCCCACTCCCTTGACCGCCAGCACCATCTCATCCCGCCAGCCCGTCCTCTTCCTGCCCCACGGCGGAGGCCCTTGCTTCTTCATGGACTGGACCTGGGGCCCGGCCGACACCTGGCATGCGACACAGCAATTTCTTGAAGGCATTGCCACCTCGCTTCCCGCGACGCCCCGCGCGATCCTCGCCGTCACCGCCCACTGGGAGGAACATGCATTCACCGCCGGCGCCAACCCTCGCCCGGAACTCATCTACGACTACAGCGGCTTCCCTCCGCACACCTACCAGCTAACCTGGCCCGCTCCAGGCGACCCTTCGCTTGCCCGTCGCGTCGCTCAACTGCTCAACGACGCGGGTCTGCCTTCGGCCCTCGACGCCCACCGCGGCTTCGATCATGGCGTCTTCGTTCCGCTCAAGGTGGCCTTCCCGCAGGCGCAAATCCCCGTGGTGCCGCTGTCGCTCGCGGCCTCGCTCGATCCCGCGCTCCATCTTGCGGCGGGCCGCGCTCTGGCCCCACTGCGCAGTGAGGGCGTACTCATCGTCGCCAGCGGCATGAGCTTCCACAACCTCCGCGCCTACCTCCAGCCGCACACGCTCGACCGCGCCCGCGCCTTCGACACCTGGCTGTCGAGGACCGTCGCGCTGCCTGCGCCGGAGCGAGACACCGAGCTCGCCAACTGGCGCAGCGCGCCCTTTGCCGGCTTCGCCCATCCCAGCGAGGAGCACCTTGTTCCGCTCTTCGTTGCTGCCGGAGCAGGCGGCAAGGCGCCCGGCGAGCGCATCTTTACGGACGAACCTATGGGCGCCGCCATCAGCGCCTTCCGGTTTGAAGGGTGAAATTGCTGGAAGCATTGCAAGCGTCTGCCGATTGAGCGCTGGCGTCCGCGGAGTTTGCGAGATTCAGCAATAAGAAGCAATCAACTCGCGCGCGCGGCTATTCCACGGCCGCGCCGCCAACTTCCTTGCGTTCGGTGAAAATTCTATCCTCCGCATCGCGCTCGCGCACGGCCCATCCGGCAATCAGCAGGCTTGGCGCGACGGCGGGCGCAACAGCGCCTAGTTCGCCAAGCGTCGTGCGCACAACCTGCTGATCGGGTTGCGCGGCCCGCGAAATCACGGCGCAGGGCAGATCGGCGGGCATTCCCTCGGCCAGCCACTCGGCAGCCAGCGGCGCCAGTTCGCGGCCGGGCATGTAGACCACGCGCGTTTCCGCATGGCGCCCACCCGGCAATGCGCCGTCGTGCGGCTGGGCGCGATGCCCCGTGGAGAAAACCACGCTCGAAGCCCACTCGCGCTCCGTCAGCGATCGGCCCAGCGCCGCTGCCGCCGCAAATGCGGATGAGACTCCCGAAACGATCTCGTAAGGCACTTGCGCCTCGTCGAGCGCGGCCATCTCCTCTGCCGCGCGGCCAAACAGCAACGGATCGCCGCTCTTGAGCCGCACAACACTGCGGCCGGCGCGGGCGTGCTCGATCATTAGCTCATTGATCTCTTCCTGGGTAATGATCTTCACCCCGCAACGCTTGCCCACACTCATGGTGATTGCGTGGCGCGGAGCCAGATTGAGAATCTCCTGCGGCACCAGATCGTCGTGCAGCAGCACATCGGCGCTTTCGATCAGGCGCAAGGCCTTTACCGTGAGCAGTTCGGGATCGCCCGGCCCTGCGCCGACCAGCGCCACGCGGCCTGCAACAGCACGCGCCGGTTCCCTGCCCATCCGCGCTAACTGCCGCGCCGCGCAAAGGCCGGAGTCGCAGATCTGCCGCTGTCCCAGCTCATGCAGCAGCAGGCGCCGCTCTTCACCGCGCGGGTGCCTGGCGAGCACTTCGCGCCGCAACTCGCCGAGCCGTCCGAGCCATTCGCCGAGGTCTTCGGGGAGTTGCTCATCGATCTCGCGCCGTAGCCGCTGCGCCACAGCGGGACTTTTGCCAGCCGTGGAGATGGCGATCTGCAATTCGTCCCGGCTCACCACGGAGCCAAAGAAAAAATCGCAGTTGGGAATGTCGTCGACGCTGTTGCAGGGAATGCCGCGCGCCACGGCCTCGCGATACACCGCGGCATTTACCTCGGGCACATTGGTGGCCGCAACAACGATGAAATTGCCGTCGAGATCGGAGGGCGCAAACTCGCGCGCAATCCACTCAAGCTTGCCCTCGGCAGCCAGCTTGCGGATCTCGGCCCGGGCCTCGGGTGCAATCACGCGCAGCTTCACGCCCGTCTTGAGCAAACTGCCGATCTTCTCAAGCGCAATCGCTCCCGCGCCCACCAGCAGGCCGCGTCGGCCATCGAGCTTTAGAAAGATCGGCAGTACACTCATAAGTCAGTAGTCAGTAGTCAGTGGACAGTGGACAGTGGACAGTGAACAGGGATCGGAATCCGGTGAATGTCTTCCCCCTAGTGCTCAGCCTATGTGGTTTCGTAATCATCTTGGACATTTGCGTGTCTGGAGACCCGCACGATAGCCGGTCTGGAGACCGGTGCTACAGGTCAGTCTGTTACGAAATCACTAAAACATGGTACTAGTCCCTATTGCCTAGTCCCTATTGCCTAGTGCCTGTTCCTCGCTTCATTCCGCAACCGCGTGTGGCACACGGCCTGCCGGCAGGTCACGCGCCACTGGTTCCAGAATCTCACCTGCCAGTTGCGCGCGCAACTCGTCGTTCGAATGGCGCGCAAACCACGAGCGCAAACTCTCATGAGAACCGCGCCCGGCTAGATATGCGCGCAGCAGCCGCTCAATCGCCTCAGGAACCAGCGGCGCGGCGCAGCGATAGCCCACCTGCCGCGACACGCCCGCAAACTCGCCCACGGCTCCGCCCAGGCAGAAGTAGTAAGCATCGGTCAGCTTGCCTTCGTACTTGATCTTTTTGCCTTCGAGGCCGATGTCGGCAATCCAGTGCTGGCCGCAGCCGTTGGGGCAGCCGGTGACATGCAGCTTGAGCTGCTGGTCAAACTGCGGCAGCCTCTCTTCGAGTTCATCCACCAGCCAGCGCGTGAACCCTTTCGTCTCGGTAATCGCCAGCTTGCAGAACTCCGTGCCGGTGCAGGCGATGGCGCCGCGCCAGAAGGGCGAAGCTTCGACATGCAGTCCGATCTGTCCAAGTTCGCGCGCCAGCTCGCCGGTTTTGCCGTAAGGCACGTCGACGATTACCAGATTCTGCGAAACGGTGGCGCGCAACGATCCGCTGCCGAAACGCTCGGACAACTCGGCCACCGCCTCCAACTGCTCGCCCGTCATGCGGCCGCGCAGCACCGAAGCGCCCACATAGGCCAATCCCGGCTCGCGCTGCGGATGAACGCCTGCATGATCGCGCAAACTCTCGCTGGGAATCTCCTCCGGCGCCGCGGGATCGAGCTTGAAGCCGAGCCGCGCGTTCAGCTCTTCGAGAAAGCTCTCCGGCGTCCAGCCTTCGCGCAGGAACAGGTACTTGAGCCGCGCGCGCTCGCGGGCCTCGCGCAATCCCTGCTGGTCGCGGAAGATCTCCGCCACGCCCCGCACCACACGCACCGCCTGATCCGGCCGCACAAAGGCATCAAGACGCACCGCAAGATGCGGCTCGTTCGACAAGCCCCCGCCCACGCGCAGCGAGTAGCCAACCTCGCCGTCGCGCTCCACCGCCGTGAGCGCAACGTCATTGATCTCGGGATACACGCACCACGAAGGGCAGCCCGTCACTGAGATTTTGAACTTGCGCGGCAGGTTGTAGAACTCGCGATTCGCCGTAAGATCCCGCGCAATCTCCCGCGCCAAAGGCGAGGAATCGACGATCTCGTCGGCAGCCACCCCGGCCAGTGGGCAGCCCGTCACGTTGCGCACTACGTCGCCGCAGGCGCCCTTGGGCGAGAAACCGATGGCGTCGAGCGCATCCACCACCTCGGGCAGCGACTCGATGCTGAGCCAGTGCAGTTGAATGTTCTGCCGCACGGTGATGTCGGCCAGGTTGCGCGCGTGCTTGCGCGCAATGCCGCCGATGGTGTGCAACTGGCCCGCCGAAACGATGCCGTTGGGAATGCCGACGCGCATCATGAACCAGTCCGTGGCCAGCCCTTCGCCGCCCTTGCCGCCGGTCGCGCCCGCGCCGTCACCCTGCGTGTAAACGCCCCACCACTTGAAGTACGCCGAAGCCCACTCGGGCGTTACGCTTTGCCGTCCTTGCTGCGCGAAGCGGCGAATCTCGTCAAAGGCCTCCCAGGGGTTCTTTTCGCGCTTCAGGCGCTCCATGCGCTGGGCTTTCGTCTCTTTTTGCGGAATCTCGCTCATTGGTTTCCTTTGCTTGGGTTATGAGAAGTGTGGGCCGGATGCACAAACAAAATGCCCGCGTCAGCTTGGCGCTGAACGCGGGCGATGGGAAGCCGGACTAAAATTTCTGGATCAGACCCAAATACCCTGTGCCGCGCGCGCAGCGTGCATCGAGCAGCGACAACAGGTCATTCCGTCCATGCAAAAAATATTAGACTATTTTTGTCCGCATTGCAAGCCTTGCAATGAAATTTTGCGGAAAGACCATCCGCGGCCCTCAAAATCCACCAATTTCCCGATCTTGAGCGGCATCCCAAAACCCCGTACAGCGGCGGCGGCTTGCCTTCACTCGGAGTGCCAGCTCATGTCGACACGAACCGGAATCTCGTTTTTAATGGGCACCGTCAGAAACGTGGGGCGGTCGATCTTGAAATCGGAGCAGGTGAGCGGGATGGTTCCCGTAATGCGCACGGCATTCCCCTCTTGGGTGCGCTTGAACGGCACCTGCGAGTAGTGAGCCGTCTGGCCGGCAAACTGGACATCGAGGTCGGCATGAATCCACTGCTGCGAAGACGAGGACGCAGCCGGAGCTGGTGCGTTGGGCAGCTTCGATGGCGGCGAAGGCTGTTGCGCTTGCGATGGTTCCTGCTGCGCGGCGGATGCCTGCGCGGCCGGCGAGGCGGATTGAGCGAGCATCAGGCCGGGGATAGACAAGGCAAACAGAAAAAGCGCGAATCGGAGACAGACTGTCTCCACATGCAGAAACATACGTGCTCTTCTTGGGAGCGGAATAAGGAAAAGGAGCGCGGTCGCCGTTCAGACTCACTTTCAGAGTATTTGTAAGCAGCCGCAGTTGTCACGAGCAGATTTCCTGCCCCTGCCCCGGCCCGTGGATCGTTCAGGCCTGAACTGCGGCGGCGCGGTTCACTGCGAGTAGTTGATGCGCAACGGATGTCCGATCAGGTAGCCGGTCACACAGAGCAGCGGCAGCGCGATGGCGCTGATCCAATGGCATGCGCGAACTGGCAGATCCCTGTCAAGGCCGGGATAAAAGCGGCGCAATCGCCTGCCTTTTCGAAGCCCAGACGGCAAGCGCGATCCCCGCAACGACAGCCCCCGCACTGGCCAGTTGGGCATTGGACAATCCCCATAGAACTTTGGGGTTGCGCCGGATAAATTCAACCAGAAAGCGAGCTATGCCGCTCAACGCCAGATACTGGCCCAGAATCACGCCCACGGCAGTGGGTTTGCCGCCGCGCCACCACAGGTACCCGCCGATCAGCAGCCCCGCGCCGAGTTCATAAAGCGGGGTGGGGTAAACCGCCACAAAGACCGGTTCAATCCCATTCGGGAAGGCCATACCCCATGGATGGAATGTGATTCCCAGCAGATGCACTGGCTGGATGGCAACTCCGTAGCAGCCGTCTCCGGAGAGGAAGCAGCCAATGCGCCCGACGCCATAGCCAATCGCAGCCGCCGGCGCGCACAAATCCAGAATCCGCAGCGCCCCGATCCTGGCGCGTACCCCCTGCAAAACCAGCGCCAGAATGCCGAAGGTCAATCCGCCGTACCATGCGAATCCTGCCGTATCCCACAAGACGCGCCAGCCTTCAAACCTGAACTCACCCGGCGAGTCCAACACGTGCCACAGCTTTGCGCCCACGATGCCCGCAACCAGGGCAACGGCCACCATGCCCACCGCATCGGCCTCGATGCCCGCCCGTTTGAACCCGCGGTCCACCACAATCGCGCCCACAACCGCCGCGAACCACAGCGTCAGCCCGAATGTGGGCAGATTGAACCATCCAAGATGCAGATAAGGCAACATATCTCTACAAGTATAGACTCGCCGTACCTGCCCACTGATTCGTTTCGCCGGCCGTGGCGCCCCTGCGATTTTCACAGGCTCATTGGATGCCAAACGCGAGATACTGTCACTATGGCAAGCACGGCAATCCAGGGCCTCGAAGTCCTCTACTCTCGCCAGCAGATCGCCAACCGCGTGGCCGAGATGGGTGCGCAGATCACCCGTGACTTCAACGGCGAAAAACTGGTCATGGTTGGCGTACTCAAGGGCGCGGCGTTTTTCCTCGCCGACCTTTCACGCGCCATCGATCTCGACGCAACCTTCGACTTTGTCGCTGTCTCCAGCTACGGCACGGCTCAGCGATCCTCCGGCGCCGTGAAGCTGATCAAGGATCTCGACCAGCCCATCGAGGGCAAAAATGTTCTCGTGGTCGAAGACATTCTCGATACCGGCCTCACCCTGGCCTACCTGAGAAAAATCTTTCTCCAGCAGCATCCCAAAACCCTGCGCATCGCCGCGCTCCTCGACAAGCCCTCGCGGCGCATCGAGAAAATCGAGGCTGATTACGTTGGGTTCTCGATCCCCAATCTCTTCGTCATCGGCTACGGCATGGACTTCGCCGAGCGATTTCGCAATCTGCCCGACATCTGCCTGATGCCCCCGGACTGCTCTGAATAATCTGGCCCCGGCGGCAGTGCGCTTCCAAAATTGCCGTCGCGCCGTCTCATTCACCGTCAATTGATTTGGTTCCCAGTACGCCCGCGACGTATACTCATTTCCCGGAACCCGGATGCGCGGTCTTTTCAAGCGCAGTCCTGCGCATGCAAGGAGCATGCCCTCATGAATTCATCCCCCGTCCAGGAAGTTGAACTGGATTACGACTATGGAACCTTTGACTCGGCGGGATTTGCCGCCAGCACCCTCGCCAGTTGGCAATCGCTGGCAGCCGTCATCGATCACACTCTGGTCAAGCCCGGCGCAACGCGCCACCATGTGGAAAACCTCTGCGCCGAAGCCGCCCGCTACAGCTTCGCCTGCATCGTCGTGAACCCGGTTTGGGCCTCCGTCGCTGTCAGTGCGCTTGCCGGTACCGGCGTTGCCGTCGGCGCTGTCATCGGCTCCCCTCTCGGCGGCTCACTCGTCTCCACGCTTCGTCAGGAGGCTGCGGCGCTCATTCGCCTGGGCGCGAGCGAGCTCGACATGGTCCTGCCCGTCGGACTTCTCAAAAGCGGCAACCACGCGGCCGTCAAGCGCACCGTCCAGTCGGTGGTCCACGTGGTTCATCATCACGGCGCCCTGCTCAAGGTCACGCTGGAAACTTCCCTGCTCACCATGGAAGAGAAGCTGCGCGCCGCCGAGATCTCCATCCAGGCCGGAGCCGACTTCATCAAAACCTCCACCGGATCGGCCACCGGCGGCGCAACCCCGGCCGATGTTGCCTTGTTGCGCGGCATCGCCGGCGCCCGCTGCGGCATCAAGGCCTCCGGCGGCATCCGCAACCTCACCCAGATCCACGCGCTGCTCGAAGCGGGAGCCAATCGCATCGGCTGCTCCGCCTCCGTCGCCATCCTGCGCGAACTCGGCGCGGAGTGAGAACAAGTTTCAAGTTCAGGTTTTAGGTTTCAGGCTCCAGAGCTTCGCCGCCGCGACAACGGATCGCCTTCCTGACACCTGAAACCTGATCCCTGCTGTATCATTCCCTTCGATACTTTATGAGCAAAACGCCGCCATCTCCGCCTGAAGGTCACGAATTCGAGGGCGATTACCGTCCCGCCGCACCCGCGCGCCTCGATCCGGTCAATATCCGCATCGAGCCGGCGGACCTGGCCTACTTCATGCGCCTGACCGACGCGCTCAATACCACCCTCGACCTGCAAACCCTGCTCAATCGCACTGCGGAACTGGTTCGATCCCTCATTCCCTACCGCATCTTCGCCATCTTCCTGCTGATCGACCGCACCCGCGAGCTGCGCATGAGGTTCCAGATCGGCCACACCCCGGAGGTGGAGCGCACGCGCATCCCCCTGGGCAAGGGTGTCGTGGGCCAGGTCGCGCTCACCCGCCAGGCCATCCTGCTCAACGACGTCTCGCAGGCCGACTACTACATCAATGCCAATCCCGAGGTGCGCTCAGAACTCGCCGTGCCGCTGATCGCCAAGAACCGCCTCATCGGCGTCATGGATATTGAAAGCGAACAGCCGGACTTCTTCCGCGAAGAGCACCTGAACGTCCTCACCATGACCGCTTCGCGCATCGCGCAGGCTATCGAGAACGCCCGGCTCTACGCGAGGGTCTCACGCCAGGCCCAGCAGCTCGAAGTGCTCAACGAGATCGCCGTCGAACTGGCATCGATTCTCGATCTCAATCCGTTGCTGGAGAAGGTCGGCCAACTGCTGCGGCGGCTCATCGACTACCAGATGTTCACCATCATGCTGCTCGACGAGAAGGGCGAGACGTTGATCACGCGCTATGCCTGGCGCTTCGGCTACTCGCACGCGCCCATGCGCCGCATTCCCATCAGCGACGGCCTCGTGGGGGCCGCGGTGAGCGAGTGGCGGCCCATCAACGTTCCCGACGTCAACAAGGATTCGCGCTATATCCCCATGAACCCCGAGACGCGCTCGGAGCTGGTCGTGCCGCTGTTTTACAAGGGCCGCGTCATCGGCGTGCTCGACCTCGAACATACGCGGACGGCCTTCTTCAACGACGAGCACGAGCGCATGTTGACGACGCTGGCCTCGCAGATCGCCATCGCCATCGAGAACGCCAAGCTCTACCAGGCCGTGCGCCGGCAGGAGCGGCAACTGGAGCGCGACATCGCCATGGCGCGCGAGGTGCAGTTGCGCCTGCTGCCCCCAGGGCCGCCCACGCATCCCCATGCCGAGATGGCCGTGCGCTTTCTGCCCGCCCGCTCCATCGGCGGCGATCTCTACGACTTTCTCGACTACGGCCCCAACCGCACGGCGATCATGCTGGGCGACGTCAGCGGCAAGGCTGCGCCGGCCGCGCTCTTCGCCGCGCTGGTCAGCGGCATCATGCGCGCCGCCGCGGCGCAGCAGCCCGGCCCGGCCGAGATGCTTCGCATGCTCAACGACGCCATTCAGGAGCGCAAGCTCGAATCGCAATACGTCACCATGCTCTTCGTGCTCTGGAACGACGAAAACCAGACCCTGCAAGTCGCGAATTCAGGCGCCGTGCAGCCCGTCTTCTGCCGCTCCGGTCAGTCCCTCACCGTCCAGGCCGAGGGCTTCCCGCTGGGCATGTTCGCCAATGTCACCTACGAGGAGATCAGCATCGCCACCCAGCCCGGCGACGCCATCGTCTTCGTCTCAGACGGCATCCTCGACGCCGAAAACGAGAAGGAAGAGATGTACGGGCAGGAGCGGCTGGCAAACCTGCTCTGCGCCAGCCGCGATCTCCCCGCAATCGAGATTGCCGACGCCATCCTCGCCGATGTTACGCGCTTTCAGGGCAGCGTGGACCGCTTCGACGACGAGACCATCATCGTGCTGCGGGTGCGCTGAGAAAGATAACGGCCAGCAAGAGCGCGGCGCCTCTTCACGGTCTTTCGCCGGACCCCCTGCCCGGCAAACCGGCGCCTCGCCCAATCCAGAACCACGGGACAACTGCGGGGCCATCCCCTACCCCACCCCGTTTGTGACCATTCACATGGCAAAAGACCTCGCGAGTGCGCCGGTCGCATTCCGGTGAGAAGTGATTGGCATCACTGATCGGCAGCCGTCGCAGGTTCAATGCTGCGGCATCGCACTCAGGAGGATTTTCCGTGAATCGTTTCCGCAAGTGTATGTTCGGCCTCGCCCTGTTCCTTTTTCTCTTGTTGGTTGCTGCCGTCCAACCTGCCATTGCTCAGCAGGATCAAGCCACTCATATTGTCCATCGGCTGATTCCAGCCGGGGATACCTGCGCCACCTGCCATAAGGCGGTGTATGACCAATGGAAAGCCAGCCCGCACGCCGCCAACGGTATCGAATGCACCGTTTGCCACGGCGAGACAACAGCAAAGGACTTCGCCGGCAAGCCGGGGTTAAGCACATGTGAGACCTGTCACACCGATCAGGTGGCGCAACTGAAGTCTGATCCGTTCATGAAAGGCAGAACGTGCGTGAACTGTCATCAGGCACACACCTTCGTGGAGCACAAGAAGGCCGCCTCGGCTGGCCAGTAATCACCATCTCCAGGCGCCGCACCCTTGAACTGCGGGGCAGGCAGCCGCGGTTCCGGCACCCTTTGCAAACCACAGCGAGGGTGCCCGCCTGTCCCTCGGACGGGCGGCCCATGTCTGAGGAAGCATACCGGAGCACAACCAGCGAGCGCGCCAGGCGAATCGATTGGCATATTCGGATGTCCTTCTTTATGTGTTCATTTTCTCTTGACTATATCCACTGGGGGTATGGTATAAGATTCAAAGTGATGCTCCGCCAAAATGGAAGCACCAATCAAACTTATGAGAACTGAAACTGCGTTAGAACCTCCGCGAAGCAACAACTCAGCCGCTCTGCCATCGGAGCGACTGGGTTTGCGCTACCGGAGTGCCTGCCTGCGCTGTGACGGTGCGGCCCGCGATTAGATCCAACTGATCGCCTGCTCACTTCTCACAGTGTATGACCCTGTTTGAGCGAGTGAGCAGAAGCAGCCGGGAATCACGAATAGCCGGCGGTTCCTACCCACCCCCTCCTAATACCAAAGTCTGGCCAACTCGCGCCTCGGGCGCGGACTCGTGTGTCTGTCCGCCTGCCCGGAGGATGCCCTGTGCCGGAAGGAGGAAGTCATGACCAAGATCATTCATATGTTTCCTGTTCGCAGGACAGCTCCCCTGTGGTGTGTCTGGATCAAGACCGGCAACCCCGCCCAGCCTCTGGTCTGCAAGTGGACATCGCGTCAGAAAATCGACGCCGCCCTTGTTGCAGCCGGAACAGACGAGCCTGCAAGTTGTCAGCTCTGCGCGTGATTCCAGAACAGAACAGGGAGAGCCGGCATGAATCAAACCAACTCAAATGTCCTGGTGCTGGACCCGAAGGAGAAGCCCGGCATCGTTGTGCGCAAGCGCTGGCAACAGAGCTTGCTGACCTTTCTTATGGTCTTTGGCCCTGGACTTATCGTCATGGAGGCCGACAACGATGCCGGAGCAGTCTCCACGTATGTTCAGGCTGGCGCTCAGTACGGCCTGCACTTGCTCTGGCTCTTGCTCCTACTGCTGCCGATTACCTATTTCGTCCAGGAGATGGTCGCCCGGCTGGGCATTGCCACCGGCAAAGGACACGCGGCCATGATCTACGAGCGGTTCGGCAAATGGTGGGGCCGCTTCTCGTTGATCGACCTGCTATTCGTCAACTTTCTCACGTTGATCACGGAGTTCGCGGCAATCTCGCTGGCGCTCGGCGCCATGGGCGTCTCGCCTTACATTTCGGTGCCTGTTTCCGCTGTAGGCCTCATCCTGATGGTGGTCACGGGCAGTTATTTGCGCTGGGAACGTTCCGTGATCCTGCTTTGCCTGCTCGACCTCACATGGTTCGTTCTCACTTATTTGTGTCATCCGAACTGGAGCGATGTTGCTTATCACAGCCTGGTCTGGCATCTTCCGCCAGGCCGGATCACCAGCGATCTGGTCTTCCTGATCATCGCCATCGTCGGCACGACGATCGCTCCGTGGCAACTGTTTTTTCAGCAAAGCTGTGTCGCCGAAAAGCGTCTTCGCTTTGCCGATTTGAAGTGGGCGCGTTTGGACACGCTGCTTGGCGCCACATTTACGGTCTTTGTGGCGGGCGCCATGATGATCGTCGGCGACTTCAGCCGTCAGCACGGAATCGTGTTTTCAGACCCCGCGCAGATGGCCCGGGCGCTGGTCCCGTACGGCGGCACATTCTTGCGCAACGGCATTTTGCTGCTGATGGTGAATGCTGCCGTGCTCGGCACCACGGCAATATCGTTGGCCAGTGCCTGGGCATACGGCGAGGTGCGCGGCTGGCCTCACTCCTTGCATAAGAAACTCTGGGAAGCGCCCGGCTTCTATGCCGTCTATATTGGCTGCGTGGCTGCCGCGGCGGGCATCGTCCTGATCCCGGGAATGCCCCTGCAACTGGTCATCATCAGCGTGCAGGTATTCGCGGGACTGGTCCTTCCCTCGGCCATCATCTTTCTTCAGCTTCTGCTCAACGACCACGCCTTGCTGGGTGATCGCTGGATCAACCGCCCATGGAACAACTGGATCAACTGGTCGATCATTGTTGTTCTCTTTGCCCTGTCGCTCCTTCTGGCAGCGCAGGTCATGTTGCCCAATCTTTTGAATACTTAGCGCGAGGTGCCCCATGGCAACGATGCAGAACTCATACTCTCCTGAATACTTCCACGTGATTCATCCACTCGACGACAAGCCCGAGGCCAAGTGCGAGAGCGAGGGACTTGGACCGATCGAGATGACAACCGCAGTGCGCATTTCCCTGATTGTGTTGCGCGGATACCTGTTGGCGATGGGCGCAATGCTGTTCTATCACGTGCTCGATTTGGCAGGCATCTTTCATCGCGTTCAATGACGAGGCAGGTGGCCCCGGTCTCGATGGCGCTTCCCAACCCCCTGAGGGTGGCCCCGGTCCCGCGCATTTGGGGACCGGGGATGACAGACGCCCCCCGGACCTCACTCCCGACGCCAGGATCGATAAAACTCCCCGAAAGGTCGGCCCCTCTTTGCCGATAAATTCCCCCTTCTGGCGCACAATCACTCCAACGGCCTCAAACCAGCCCCGAGTGCGCATTTGTATGCACTGACCACTGTTCACTGACCACTGACCACCGGCATTTGCCCCTAACTCCTTTGTCATCAGGATTCTGGCCGCAGGCCACTGAAACAAAGGAACTTGCCCTAGTTTTGGCTCGCCAGGTGATTGAAAATGAAGGAGTTCTTTACAGAGACCGTACAGCCCCCCCAACGACCGGCAGTCCCTGACCTGACCCGGCGCAATCGAAAATCCTGCCTCCGCCCGCTCTTGCCCCACGCCTGCCCCCGGTGCAATCATTCGCAGGGACATCAAAAGCACAACGTATGAACGCCAAAACAATTATCGAACCCTTCCGCATCAAGAGCGTCGAGCCGATCCGCTGGACCACCCGCGCCGAGCGCGAGGAACTCCTCAAGGCCGCGTATTACAACATGTTCCTTTTGCCTGCCGATGACGTGCTCATCGACCTGCTCACCGACTCCGGCACCGGCGCCATGTCTACGCACCAGTGGGCCGCAGTGATGGAGGGCGACGAGAGCTACGCCGGCAGCCGCAGCTTCGAGCGATTCAAGACCTCCGTGCAAAGCATCTTCGGCTACAAGCACGTGATCCCCACGCATCAGGGCCGCGCCGCCGAGCGCATCCTCTTCGGCGTGATGTGTAAGAAAGGTGACATCGTTCCCAACAACACGCACTTCGACACCACGCGCGCCAACGTCGAGTTCACCGGCGCCGAGGCTGTTGATCTGCTCCGCCCCGAAGGCCGCCAGCCTGCGCTCGATCACCCATTCAAGGGCAACATGGATGTGGCCGCGCTCGAAAGCCTCATCCAGAGCGCCGGGCGCGAGCGCATTCCTCTCGTCATGCTCACCGTCACCAACAACTCCGGCGGCGGCCAGCCCGTCTCCATGGAAAACGCGCGGCAGGTGAGCGCCGTCTGCCGGCGCCACGGCATCCCGCTCTACTTTGACGCCTGTCGCTTCGCCGAAAACGCCTGGTTCATCAAGCTGCGCGAGCCGGGCTACGCCGGCAAGACGCCGAAAGAGATTGCGCAGGAGATGTTCGCCCTCGGCGACGGCTGCACCATGAGCGCCAAGAAAGACGGCATGGCCAACATCGGCGGCTTCCTCTGCACCAACGACGACCGCCTGGCCCAGCAGGAGAAAGACCTTCTGATTCTTACGGAGGGCTACCCCACTTACGGCGGCCTTGCCGGCCGTGACCTCGAAGCCATCGCAGTGGGCCTCCAGGAAGCGCTCGATCCGGACTACCTGCGCTACCGCATCGCCTCGACCGCGTATCTTGGCAACCACATCGCCGCCGCGGGCGTGCCCATCGTGCAACCGCCGGGCGGCCACGCCGTTTATCTCGACGCGCGCGCCTTTCTGCCGCACATTCCGCCGGCGCAATTTCCCGGCGTAGCCCTGGCCTGCGAGCTTTATCTCGAGGGCGGCGTGCGCTCGGTCGAGATCGGTACGCTGATGTTCGCCGCCGCCGCGCAGATGGACCTGGTGCGCCTCGCCATCCCGCGCCGCGTCTACACCCAGAGCCACATCGACTACCTTGTCGAAGTGATCCTTGAAGTGTGGAAGAACCGCGACCGCATCCGCGGCATGAAGCTCGCCTATGAGGCGCCGTTCCTGCGCCACTTCACCGCCCGCCTGGAGCCGATCTCCGTTGATACCCACGCGCATTGAGCGCGCGCTTTCGTTCGTCCCGCGGCGCCCGATTCGATAGACTTGAGTCAATCGAATTTTTACCCGGAGTCCGCTTGCCGATCGTCGCCCAGGAACGCCTCGTCCGCCCCGCCCGCAACATTCTGGGCAGCCTTTGCCTGCCCGGCGATAAATCGATCAGCCATCGTTACGCCATGCTGGGCGCATTCGCCGAAGGCGTCTCGCGCTTCACAAACTTCTCTACCGGCGCCGACTGTGCTTCCACGCTCGCCTGCATGGCGGCGCTGGGCGCGAAGGTCAACCGAACCGGCCCTGACTCCGTCGAGATCACCGGCGTGGCCGGCCGCGTCACACCCGCGAAGCACCCGCTCGACTGCGGCAACTCGGGCTCGACCATGCGCATGATCTCAGGCCTGCTCGCGCCGCAGCAGGGCCGCTTCACGCTCATCGGCGACGCCTCGCTTTCTCGCCGGCCCATGGAGCGCATCCGCAAGCCGCTTGAAGCCATGGGCGCGCGGCTCACGCTCACTGACGGTCACGCGCCGCTCACCATCGACGGCGGCCCGCTCCAAGCCATCGACTACACCACGCCCGTTCCCAGCGCCCAGGTGAAGAGTTGCATCCTGCTGGCCGGCCTCCAGACCGCGGGAACCACGACCATTCGCGAGACCGTCCGCACCCGCGACCACAGCGAGCTGGCCCTGCGCGCCTTTGGCGCCAGCGTCACGCGAACCGCCGGCTCCGTTTCCATCGGCGGACCGCAGCCGCTGCACGCCATTGAGGCCGCCATTCCCGGTGACCTCTCCTCGGCTGCGTTCTTCCTTTGCGCCGCACTTCTCTTCCCTGGCTCCAATCTGGTTCTCGACGCCATCGGCCTCAATCCCACCCGCGCCTCGCTGCTCGACGTGCTGACGGCGCTCGGCGCGCGCATCTCGGTGCTGAATCTCGAAGAAAAGCACGCCGAGCTGGTGGGAACGGTCCAAATCTCCGCGCCTGCCGAGGGGATGGGATCGACTGAGATCGGCGGCGCGCTGGCCGCTCAACTCATCGACGAACTGCCCGTGCTGGCGGCTATTGCGCCTTACACGAGCGGAGGCATTCGCATTCGCGGGGCGCGCGAACTGCGCGTGAAAGAATCGGACCGCATCGCGCTGGCCGCGAAGAATCTGCGCGCCATGGGAGCGGAGGTCGCGGAGTTCGACGATGGGCTCGACGTGCCCGGAGGCCAGACGCTCCATGGTGCGACCATCGATTCCGGCGGCGATCATCGCATCGCCATGGCCTTCAGCGTGGCGGCCCTCCGCGCCCAAGGGGAAACGCTCATCCAGGGCGCCGAATCGGCCGCCATCAGTTTCCCTGAGTTCTTCGACCTTCTCGACCGCGTGGCGGAGCGGTAAGGCGCAGGCATTCGATACTCCAAGCGCAAAGAGGCCCGGCTTGTGCCGGGCCTCTTTGTATCGCTTGACCGCCGCGCTATTGCGCCGGCGGAATAGCTGACGGGTTAGGCGCCACGGGCGGCTTCATGGTTGGCTCATTGCCAGGCCTGGCCTGTGCGACACCGGGAATCAGCGGCGAAGCCGTCAGATTTCCCGCTGCGGCTTCCGGCAGGTTGATTCCGTAGTGCTGCAAGGTCGACGCCAGCGTCTGGTAAAGGCCGGCGCGGTCCTTGGCATAGGCCGCGTGAGCGGCAATCAGATTATCTTCCGCTGTCGCCAGGTTGCGCTGCTGCTGCAGGACATTGGCGGTGGTTGAAGCGCCCAGATGCAGCTTCTTCTCTTCGGCATCCAGGCTTTGTTGTGCGTAGTTGCGCGCCGCCTCTGCCGCCCGCACCTGGGCGCGATCGTTCGTCAGCGCGAACTTTGCGTTCACAACCTGCATGCGAATCTCTGTATAAAGCTGCTCCAGCCGCAGCTCAGCCTGCCGGTACTCCATCAGCGAGCGCGCCTGCTGCGCCTGTGCCTCGCGGTTGCGGATGTTAATTGTCAGGTTGAAGCCCACGCCCTTATCCGGCGCCGTGCTATTCACCAGATCGGAAAGAACGCCACCGTAGCCGGCGGGCACCGTACTCTGATAGCCCGTGGTGAAACAGGACTGGCCAAAGAATCCGCAATTTTGATTCAGAGGGCCGCCGATGACGTTCGAGCCGTAGTACCCGTAAACGTCAAGTGCCGGCAACAGGGCATTCCGCGCCCCTTTGAGCGTGATCTCGTCGTTGCGCAGCGTAAGCACAGCCTGCTCCAGCTCGGGTCTCCGCTGAAACGCCTCCTGCACCAGCGCCTCGACGGGCTGGCTCTCTTCGGAGATTGGGTCCATGCTCACGCGATCGGTCGGGATCACCTGCGCTCCCGAGAGCACGGTGTCGTTCAGATTGCGCGTGATGGCCTGCTTGATGATCTGCTGCTGGTAGTTCAGCGCGCTCTGTGCACTGATGAGCGCCTGCTGGTCGGAGGCCACGCCCGACTCGGCGTTCACCACGTCAAGCGGCGCCATGGAGCCAACCTGCAACTGCTTCTTGTCGTCAGCCAGCAACTGCGTGCTCTGATCCAGCGCGTGCTCCTTGGCCTGCACATCTTCATAGGCCTGCACCAGCCCCCAGTAGATCGTCTCCACCTGGTTCACGGTGTAGAGAATCTGCTGACGGAAGGATGAGTCGGTGATGCGGCGGTCATTCAAAGCCTGGTAAATAAATCGTTTGTTGATCCAGAAACCCGCGCCCTGTAACAGATGCTGCGTTACTGTGGCCTTGAACTGGGAGTTATACGCGGGCAGATAGAAGGTAAACGGGCTGTTGCTGGTGGTGCGGACGTTCACCCACGAGAGAGCCAAAGCGGTTCCCGGCGTGAAGCCCTGGTTGTAGGTGAAGCTATAGGTGTTGGTATTGGTGGCAGCCGCAGGATTGAAGATGCCCTGTTCCTGAGTGCGGTTCCTGTCCATAGTAATGGCGCCAGTAAGCGTGGGATCCAGAATCTCGGGTGCCGGGCCCGCGCCCGCGGTGGTCAACGTGAGACCACTGACGCCCGAACCCGCGCCGCCCGAACCTACCGCCGTGCCGCCAGGACCGCCGCCTGTGGACAGCGTTGAAGTTGAGCCTCCCAGTGTGCCGGTCAGCAAACCGGATGGTGCGCCCAGCGGCGCCGCTCCAGTCCGAGTCCGCAAGATATCGGTGTCCGCGATGTCAAGGTCGTAACGCGCAATGGCAATGTCGTAATTGTTCTCGATCGCCAGGGCTATCGCGTCGGAAAGACTGAGATAGATCTTGCCGTCCTTAACAAGATCGGCAAGGCGCACAGAGTTCGCGAAGCTCGCTTTGGGTACCGCCGTTGGCCTGTAAACATTGATTGGGTTGACGAGCCAACTGCCAAAAGGCTTGGAGAAGTTGCGGCCCGAACTGCGCAGCGGAGCCGGCTGCGTGGGAACCGGAACGGGCGCCACCGGAAGGTTGGAAGCTGACTTCTCGGGCCGCTTCTGACCTGCGCCCAATTGCTGTGCGTAGCCGGGCGGAGTCGTCGCTGCCAGCGTCAACAGCACGGCCGCCGCCGCGCGCAGGCGTCCACATGCGTATCTCTGTGCTTCCCGGCTTTGCCTGACTCCCTCGTGTTCATTGTTTCTGGCGCACTCCCGATGCAACCGACCAGCCTTTACAAAATGCATAATTCCTCTCTTGACGATTTCCGGCATGCGGAAGGCTGCGCTTCAACGCCGTCTGCAGACCGCTCCGGATGCAAGTTTCGGGCTTCTCTAAACGATTATCGCCGTTACGTGGAACTGAATCACCAGAACATGATTACGAAATCGGTACCTCATCCGTTCCCGATTTAGATAGATCGCGATTTCGCTTCCAGTTCGAGTTTTGCCGAGGCCTGTTGCGCCAACTGTTTTCGGAGCAATCGTCTCCGATGATCGGCGCTCCTGCCGCCTGCCCAGGCAACACACCTTGCTTGGGCGAACTACACTCATTCGAATCACAGCACTCAGTACTATTTGATCGGTTCTGAAGTTAACTAACTGGTTAGTAAAATACCTCAAAGCAGCCCCGCTCCGCAACTCTTTTCAGCCAACCTCAAGCCATTCAGCGATTTTCCGCAGGCGGGTGGCCACGGTCGCTCGCTTTTGGGGACCGGGGCACCCTCATTTGAATGATTTCTGCCATAGGATCGTGGCCACCTGGCCTCGCGACTCCACTCATCGAGCAATGTCATCCCGAACGGAGTGAGGGATCTGCGGTTGTCTTTCTCCCCTTGCGGCGTCATCGGATGAAATCGGTCTGCCAAACCCAAGGTCTGCGTGAGAAACAGACCCGAAAAGCAACCGCGGATTCTTCGTCGCTGCGCTCCTCGGAATGACAGCGCAAAGAGCATGGTTCGTAAGGCGTTCAGCGGATGGATATGCGTTTGCCCTGGCAGCACCGGTCTGTGTATAAGTCTCGCCGAATGGCAATCGGCTACCCTAAAAGAAACGACTTTTGTGACTGACCGATCCCAAACCGGCGCGCATCTGCAAAACTGGAAACTGACCCTGGCCTACGATGGAACCGACTTTCAGGGTTGGCAGGTGCAACCCGGTCTTGCGACCATCCAGGGTGAACTGCAAGCCGCACTCGGCCGGATTACGGGTGAGTCGCCCCTGCCGCAGGGTTCAGGCCGCACCGATGCGGGAGTGCACGCTCTCGGCCAGGTAGCCAGCTTCGCTCTGCAGGCCCCGATCCCTGCCGCCAATCTTCATCGTGCGCTCAACCGGACGCTGCCGCCGTCGATTCGCGTCCTTGCGGCGGAGCTCGCACCCATCACTTTTCACGCACGCCACTCGGCCGTGGCCAAAACTTACGAGTATCGCATCTTCCGCGAACCGCTTTGCCCGCCATTCCTCGCACGCTACGTTTACGCCTGCCCGTGGGCGCTCGATCTCGACAAACTCCAGGCGTGTGCGCGCATGTTGATCGGCGAGCATGACTTCCTGAGCTTTGCCGCGAGCGATCCGGATCTTAGCGCGCGTGGATCGGGCCTCCCAACAGACGATGCCGGAACCCACGGCGGGCTGCGCATTCCACCCAAGTCGACGGTGCGCACCATCTACGCCTCTGCCTGGGAGCAGAACGCCGGCGGCGCCGGAGCGATCCTTGTCTACCGTGTGCGCGGCAACGGATTCCTGCACCACATGGTACGCAACTTAGTGGGAACCATGCTGGATGTAGGCCGAGGACAACTTGATCTCAATGAGGTTCCGGCGATTCTCGCTGCGCGCGACCGCTCCGCGGCAGGACCAACAGCGCCACCGCGGGGATTGTTCCTTCATTCGGTGGAGTACGAATAGACCGCATACAGACCGTATTTAGATTGAATTCGGACCGAATCCAGTCTACAGGCACCGGCAGTTTGCTCGCTGGTTTTTGACCCGTCCTGCTACTCTGAATCCATCGCCATGCCGGAGCCTTCCCCAAACTTTACGTCGGCATTTTCGCGCGTGACCGCTTTGGCCACGCAGCGGGCCGTTCATGCGGCGTTTTCCTGGCTGCATGGGAATCCCAAAACCCTCATGGATTGGCAGATTGAGCTGGCCGGCATTCCTGCGCCCTCAAACTGCGAGCAAGAGCGAGCGCAATGGCTCAAGGCGCGATTCGTTGAAGCGGGGGTGAGCGCAGTCGAGACTGACGCGGTGGGTAACGTCATTGGCATTCTGCCCGCAACAAATCTACCCGCTGAGAGCACCGGACCCGTGGTTCTGCTGTCGGCGCACCTGGATACCGTTTTTCCCACCAGTACGCCACTGCATCCCGTGATCGTCAACGATTGTCTCCAAGCGCCGGGAGCGTGCGACAACGCGGCAGGCGTTGTGGGCATGATGGCGATCATCCACGCGCTGCTTCACGCCAGCGTGCAGTTGCCGGCGCCACTCGTGGTCCTGGGCAACGTTGGTGAAGAGGGCGAAGGCGATCTGCGCGGCGTGCGGCATTTTTACGAGCACAACGCGCTGGCCGGACGCGTGGCCGCACACATCGCGCTTGATGGCGCAGGCGCGGATGCGGCCGTAACGCAGGCTCTGGGCAGCCGTCGCTTCCGCGTCACCATCACCGGGCCGGGAGGACATAGCTTTACCGATGCGGGCACGCCAAACCCCATCGCCGCATTGGCCACGGCGCTCGCCCAACTGGCGGAAACAGCCTTGCCCGAAGAGCCGCGCACCACGCTCAATCTGGGAACGATGCGCGGAGGCATCAGCGTAAACTCGATCCCAGAAATCGCTGAAGCGGCGATCGATTTTCGCTCCACCGATGCCAGTCAGTTGGTGCGCCTTGAAGTTGCGCTGCATCGCGCCGTTGAGGACGCCGTGGAGCATTGGAATGCGCGGTCGAAGGTATCGGGCGCCGACTCGCGCCGGCGTCTGGCGTTCGAAATCGCGAAGATCGGCGACCGGCCAGCGGCAGCGCTGCCCTGCGATTCAGCACTGCTCGCCGCATTGCGCGCCGTGGATCGGCATCTGGGACTGAACACCGATCTCCGGCTGGGATCGACCGACGCCAACCTTCCGCTGGCGCTCGGCGTTCCGGCGCTTTCCATGGGTGCCGGCGGCGAAGGCGGCCATGCGCACACCCTCCACGAATGGTACTCACCGAAGAACCGCGAGTTGGGACTCAAGCGCGTTCTCCTGCTGGCCTTGGCTCTGCTGGAGTGGGCTGACGAACAGTAAACCTTATTCAGAGAGCCCAATGCTCCTCTTTTGCCGTCCGAAGCATCAAAGCATGAAGCAGGTCTCCTACCTTATCCGGCAATCGGTGCCGGGGGTATCGGCAGCATCCCGTTGCAGATACGCCGAATCATGATCGTAGGCGCCACCGGCTGACTATACTGGGAAGAGAGGCCGCCAACGGCACACAGGCTGCGGAGCCAGGCGCCTCAAGAGGTCTAGGAAACTATGAAATGGCTCTTCGATAGGCTTCGCTCGCGTCGCCTCACTTCAGCATTTGTGCTGCTTGCCACGATTTCGGTTGTGATCGTGGCTGGCTCGTTTGCCGCCCATGGTGTTCGCGGGCAGGAAAAGCAAAACGACTCGAGCGACGCTACTCCGCTCAAGATTGTGCATTCGACCATTCCGCCCAACGACTTTGTGCGTATCGCTAAAGCAGTGGGACCGGCGGTTGTGAATATCAACACGCAGACGCTGCCGAAGCAGGCAAATGGCGGACGCCGCGGTTTCCACCTCCGCTCACAGCCCGACCAGCAGAATCCAGGGGACAATGGCGGAGATCAGGGAGATAACGCCCCCCAGAACCCCTTCAGTTGGTTCTTTGGCGGACAGATTCCGGGAATCCCTGACCAGGGTGACAACGGCGGCGGTGTGCAGGAATCCCTCGGCTCCGGCTTCATCGTCGACTCCAAGGGCTACATCATCACGAACGATCACGTGGTCGATAAGGCCGACAAGATTTACGTCAAGCTTTCGACCGATCCCGACACCGAGGATCTAGGCCGGCCGGCGCGCGTGATCGGCGTCGACAAGGCTACGGATCTGGCGGTGATCAAGATCGACACCGACAAGCCACTGCCCACCGTGAAGATGGGCGACTCCGACGCAGCACAGGTAGGCGACTGGGTAGAGGCCATTGGCAGCCCGTTCGCGCTGGCCCAAACCGTAACCGCCGGCATCATCTCGGCCAAGAACCGGACCATCGAACCGGGCGTCAAGGGCCAGTTTCAGCACTTCCTGCAAACCGACGCGGCCATCAACCCCGGCAACTCCGGCGGGCCGCTGCTGAACATGAACGGTGAGGTAATCGGCGTCAACACGGCCATTTATACGCAATCGGCCGGCTATGAGGGCATCGGTTTCGCCATGCCGTCAAACACCGTGGTCGCCGTCTACAACGACCTCGTCGGTCCCACCCACAAGGTGACGCGCGGATCCATTGGCATCCAGTTCCGTGAAGGGGTATCGGCCAGCGTCAATCGAATTTACGGGTTCAAGAGCGGCGTCATCGTGAGTGCGGTCCAACAAGGCGGACCCGCGGACAAGGCTGGTCTCAAGGAAGGTGACATTATCACCACTGTCGATGGGCGCGCCATCAAGGATGGCGACGATCTGGTGAACGAGATTGCCAGCCGCAAGCCGGGATCGACAGCCCGTCTTGGATTCATCCGCAATGGCGAACACATGGATACGACGGTGACCATCGGCGACCGCGATAAAGTCTTTGCCGATCTGAACAATCCACAGCCTCAGCCCGGGGAACAAGCCCCTGGCGGCGCCGGTCAGGCCAAGCTGGGCGTCATGGTGCATGCCATCACGCCTTCCATGGCCGCAAAGATCCATTCATCCGGCGTGATCATCGACTCCGTGCGCACTGGCTCCTTTGCGGATCTGCAGGGACTTGGGCCGGGACTCGTGATCACGCGCGTTAACCGGCAACCCACGGCAACCAAAGAGCAATTTGACGATGTGGTGAGCAAACTCAAGACCGGCGACGATGTGGTATTTGAAGTGATCGATCCGCAGCATCCGGAGATGGGCATCAACTACATCGGCGGAACCTTGTAATCCCAGGGCGCGGGCGCCGGCGGCAATCCGCAGACCGGCGTCCGCCCCATTTTGTTATCCGATCGGTTTTCCCCCGCGATTTTTTTCTTGTCCTATTGCCCTGCCTTGGCTACACTTTACCCAAGAGTCCGAAAGAGCTGGGCAACTCCTCCAGGCGGGTAACACATGCTCTCATTTCGTTATTTCGCTGCACTTTTGCTTTCCGCGTCTATTGTCGTGCCGTCAGCATTCGCATCCCACGTGCATCGCTCGCCAACCAGCGGACGCTACCGCACCCACAAGGGTCACCATCTCAAGCATGCAAGGCTCAGTTTGCACAGGCAGCGCGGTCAGCAGTTCATTGATCCGGAGCGCGTCACGCAGATTCAACAGGCGCTTATTCGCGAGCATTATCTAACCGGCGACCCCAGCGGCAAGTGGGACGCGACGACCGTGACTGCGATGCAGAAGCTTCAGGCCGATAACGGCTGGCAAACCAAGTTGACGCCCGACTCGCGCGCCTTGATGAAACTCGGCCTTGGCCCCGACTACTCCACAGCCATCAACGCCAAGGGCTCGAACTTTGCTCCGCAGACAAACTCAGACAGCGAGACCAACTCTGACGATTCCGGCTTTGTCGAAGCGTCAGGAGTGAGTCAGTAGATCATCCTTAGTTCTCTTACGGCCTCATTGCCGGCATATTCCTGAGCAAGAACTCGTAACGCGCCCGCGTCGTATCGGGGCTGGCATGTGTATCGCGATCCAGATGCAGCACCTCGCCGGTCTTGTCGTACCGCGGCCACTCGGGCAGGCCCGGCCCGTTGGGATTGCCCGTCTTGGCGAAGTTGGTCCAATAACCCATCATCTCTTCGCTCAGCTTGCGATCCTCCGGCCGCCACACCGCGCCGGGACGCGTATCGAGCGTGCCGAATACATATTCGATGTCGTCGGAGTGAAAAGCTGAAGCGTCGTGAAACTTGCTCGGCGGCGCGGCTAATTCAAAGTGGTAGCGATAGACAGGCGCCTCGCCGGTCTTCACCTGGGCCTCAATCCACTTCCATGTACCGAAGGCGATGAACCGATCTCCGGCATAGTCGATCGCAGAGCGCGCGGCCTCCGCGTCGTCGTTGCCCGGATAAACCTTGAGAAACTCCGCCGCATGATCGCCGAATCGCTCTTCGGCTTGCGACTCCCACTTCGCGGCTGTCATGTCTCTCGCCGCAGCCAGACCGCCTTCATCGCGATTCCAGCCCGCCAGAAGCGGAACATACGCCTGCTTTCCCTCCGCATAAGTCTCGGAAACAGGCTTCGTCAGAACTTTGCCATCGATGACCGGGGCAAACCTCGGCGCTCCCGCTTTCCTCGAACCTGCCAGGATGGCATCGGCGGGCATTGTGCGCAGTTCGGCCAGGGACTTGGCTCCCAGCGACCGCGCCCAGGCAGTCTCAGCCGGCGCGGCAGCGGCAGCGGATTCACCGCCCAATCCCTCGCCAAACGCCGCGCCGCTCTCTCCAATCGCTTTGCTGAATAGCCCCTGCGCCAGGCGCGACGCCATCAGCGTGCTCACGGCGAACGATCCCGCACTTTCGCCGAAGATGGTCACATTTTCCGGGTTACCGCCGAACTTTGTGATGTTTGCCTGCACCCAGTGCAGCGCCGCAATCATGTCCATCAACCCATAGTTGCCCGCCGCGCCGTCGCCTTCTTTCCTCAGTCCCTCGGTATCCAGAAAGCCAAACACGCCCAGCCGGTAATTGATCGTTACCAGCACAACGCCCTTCGTCGGCAGAAAATCGCCGTCGTGCCGCGGCTCGGACGCAGAGCCCGCAAAATACCCTCCACCATGGATCCAGAACATCACCGGCAGTTTGCTCCTGCCCTTGATCTTTGCGGGAGTGAAGACATTGAGGTAGAGGCAATCCTCGCTCGGGCCCGCATCCTGAAAACTCATGTCAGAAAACGGCGTCTGCATGCAATGCGCACCGTAGTGGGTCGCATCGCGCACACCCTTCCAATTCGGCGCGGGCGCTGGCGCCCTCCAGCGCAAATCGCCGACAGGCGGCGCGGCAAAGGGAATGCCAAGAAAGGCGCGCACCTTGCCCTCGTTGATCAGTTTCCCCTCAAGCCTCCCTTGCTCAACCTTCACCTTCAGCGGATTGCCATAAGCAGGCGCACTAAATCCCACGGCCAACAGAGCCAGCGCCGGCGCGCAATATACGATTCCCCGAAAACGCATAAAAACTCCTCTGCAACACGCTACCACCGTTATCTGCGCATGACATCCGCCTGCCCGCGCTCAATGCAGTTCTCCAGCCGCAGCCGCTTTCTGCAAGAATTCGTAGCGCGCCTGCGTTGTGTCGGGGCTTGCGTGCGTCTCACGGTCGAGATGCTCAACCGCGTGCGTCTTGTCGTAGCGCGGCCACTCGGGCAGACCAGAACCATTGGGATCGCCTGTCTTCGCAAAGTTCGTCCAATAGCTCATCATCTCCGCGCTCAGCTTGCGATCCTCCGGCCGCCATGTGGAACCGCGGCGCACGTCGAGCGTGCCGAAAACATATTCGAGATCGTCCGAGTGCCAGGCATACCCACCCACGGGATGCATCTCACTCGGTGGGGCCGGCAGTTCAAAATGATAGCGATAGACCGGCGCCCCGCCGGTCTTCGTCTGCGCCTCGATCCACTGCCACGTCCCAAAGGCGATAAACATGTCGCTGGTGAAGTTGTCGGCCGAACGCACCGCCTCCGCGTCGGTATTCCCTGGATAAACCGCCAGAAACTCGTTGGCGTGGCCGCCAAAATGCTCTCCGGCAAAGGCCTTCCACTTCTCCGCGGTCATTCCCTTCGACAAGGTACCTGCCCGCTCGTCGCGGTTCCATCCCGCGAGCAGCGGCACATGCGCTTGCTTCCCGGCCGCGTAGGTCTTGGCAATAGGCTCCGTCACCAGCTTTCCATCGATCACGGGCGTGAATCCCACCACCCCCTTTTTCTTTGCCGCGTTAATCAAACGATCCATGGAGAGCATCCGCGCCTCGGCCAGGTTCTTCACACCGAGCGACTCGATCCACGCCTGATCGCGCGCTGCGCGCACAGTGAGTGGATCGGTGGGCAGGAGCATGCTGAAGGCTGCGCCGCTTTCGCCCATGGCTTTTTGAAAGAGTCCCTGTGCCGCGGGCGCGGCCATCAGCGTACTCACGGCAAACGAACCGGCGCTCTCGCCAAAGATCGTAACGTTGCCAGGATCGCCGCCAAAGCGGGCGATATTGGCATGCACCCACTGGAGGGCCGCGACCATATCCATCAACCCGTAGTTGCCCGCCGCGCCGCCGCCCTCGCGCCGCAGGTCTTCACTGGCAAGAAAGCCAAAGACACCCATCCGATAGTTGATGTTCACAAGAACGACGCCGTGTTCCACAAGGGGCGAGTTCGAATAGCGCGGCTCGGAGCTGCCGCCGGCTGCGTAGCCGCCGCCATGAATCCAGACCATCACGGGCAGCCGGGAAGCCTGGTTCGTCTTTGCCGGCGTGTAAACATCGAGATAGAGGCAATCCTCGCTCGGCCCGGGATCCTGAAAGATGTAATCCGCCCAGATGGGCCACTGTGGGCAACGAGACGCATACTTCGTGGCGTCGCGCACGCCCTTCCAAGGGGCCGGCCGCACGGGCGCCCTCCAGCGCAGGTCGCCCACAGGCGGCGCGGCAAAGGGAATGCCGAGGAACGCCCGCATCCGGCTGTTCTTCACCAGCTTGCCGTGAATACTGCCCTGCTGCGTCTTGACGGTTAAAGAATCGGCATGGGCCAGAGACAACCCACCAAGAACCAGGCTCAACATCGCCGCTGCGCGGACAAAACGATTTCTCATCGTGAAATCTCCCGCAAATCACGATAGCAAAAAAGACCGCAAACAGGCGTCGTCCGACTCCCCAGTCCCCCACACGCCTCCTGATGACTGCAAAAGGCTCGTCCGCTCCGGGGATAACTAGCATTCCTTACGCGACAGAATTCAAGAACTCAGGACTGCTCGGGTCCGAGCAGGTCGGCCATCGTTTCGCGCCGCCGGATCAGACGCGCTCTTTCCCCTTCGACCAGCACCTCTGCCGGCCGCGGGCGCGTGTTGTAGTTCGAGCTCTGCGCCATACCGTAGGCGCCGGCATCGAGCAGCGCCACCAGGTCGCCTGGCTCGACGGGCGCGAGTTTGCGGTCGCGCGCAAAGAAGTCGCCCGACTCGCAGACCGGACCCACCACATCGACCATGCGCGGCTTCCCTGCCCTCGGCCGCACAGGAACGATCTCGTGCCAGGCCTGGTAAAGCGCGGGGCGAATCAGGTCGTTCATGGCCGCATCGACAATTACGAAAGTCTTCTTGCCGTTGCGCTTGACATAAAGAACGCGCGCCACGAGGGCCCCGGCCTGCGCAACCAGAAAACGGCCCGGCTCGACAAGCAGACGGCCCGGGAAATCGCTCAGCGCCTCTTCGACTGCCGCGGCGTACTCGCCAACCTTTTCCGCGGCATCAAAAGCGCCAGCATGATAGTCAATGCCGAGACCGCCGCCGGCGTCGATGGCCTTGAGCGCGATCCCCTCGCGGCGCAACTGCCGCGCCAGCTTGCTCACGCGTTCAATGGCCTTGCCAAACGGAGCCGCCGAGCGAATCTGTGAACCGATATGCACGCTCACTCCGTGCGCTTCAAGCCAGCGATCGCTCGCCGCGCTTTTGTAGATGCCCAGCGCGCGCCGGATGTCGATGCCGAACTTGTGCTCGCTGAGGCCCGTCGAAATGTAGGGATGCGTCTCGGCAAAGACATCGGGATTGACACGCAACGCAAAGCGGGCGCGGGTCCGGAGCCGGCACGCGCGCGCCGCAAGCAACTTCAGTTCCGCTTCGCTCTCCACGTTGAACTGCAGAATCCCGGTCTTCAGCGCCAGATCGATCTCCGCGGCCGTCTTGCCCACGCCAGAAAAGACCACGCGGCCCACGGCTTCGGGCGCGGCAGCCAGCACGCGCTCCAACTCGCCCCCTGAAACGATGTCGAAGCCGGCGCCGTGTTGCGCCAGCAGCTTGAGAATCGCCAGCGCGGAGTTGGCCTTGACCGCGTAACAGACCAGATGTTCCCGGTTGGCGAGAACCTTCTGAAACAGACCGAGCCGCTCGACGATCTGGTCGGCAGAGTAGACGTAGAGCGGCGTACCGAAGCGGCGCGCAAGCGATTCCAGCGAGACGTCTTCGCAATGCAGGACTGCGCCCGGCTGCGGGTAGAAAAACGGGCGCGGAGATGGAACTGTTTTTTTAGACACAAAGCACATCCAAAATCATCAAACCTTGTATTGAGCGTACAGCACCGCGTCGGGGAAATCGCACGATCCCGGAAGCTGAGGTGAAGATGCGCAATTCGCCGCAGCGAGCGCCATGCCTGCGGCGCCCCGCTGCTACCAGCCGCCTCACCATCCGCCCGATACAATAAACAACTGAATGAACGAATTGCCTCAAGTCGACCTGGTGGGCGTGGGACTCAACGCCACCGATACGCTGATTCCCGTGCCTCAATTCCCGGAGCGCGGTTCCAAGCTTGAGTACAGATCTGCAACCGTGATGCCAGGCGGGCAGGTGGCGACGACCGTAGTAGCCTGTCAGACCTGGGGCCTGCGCACGCGCTACGTGGGCAAGCTGGGCGACGACGATGCAGGGCGCCTGCACGAAGAGGCCTTCCGGCGCTGCGGCGTGGACGCGCGGCTCATCAAAGTGCCGGGCGGCGTAAGCCCGCAGTCGCTCATCCTGGTGGACGCGGGCGGCGAGCGCACCATTCTTTGCCGGCGCGACGAACAGATGACCTTGCGCCCCGAGGAAGTGCGGCGCGAGTGGGTCGTGAACGCGCGCCTGCTGCACCTGGACGGGCACGACACCGCAGCCGCCACGCTGGCCGCAAGCTGGGCGCGCAAGGCAGGCATTCCCGTGGTGGCCGATCTCGACGATACTTACTCTGGCGTCGAAGACCTCGTCGCCAACGTCGACTACCTGATCGTCAGCAAGGACTTCGCGTGCCGCCTGATGGACGACACGAACCTTGAACGCGCCCTGCGCGGCATGTTGACGCGTTACCGCAACAGGCTGAGCGCGGCCACTCTGGGCGAGGATGGCGTGCTGGCCTGGAACGGCAAGGAACTGGTGCACGCGGCCGCTTACCGCGTGCCCGTGGTCGATACGACCGGCGCCGGGGACATCTTCCGCGCCGGGTTCATCTACGCGCTCATGCGGCAGTGGCCGCTCGATCGGCAGCTTGACTTCTCCTGCGCCGCGGCCGCGATGAACTGCATGGCCCAGGGCGCGCGCGGCGGCATCAAAACCGTGGCTGCAATCGAGAACTTGATGGCAATCGTGCCGCGCTACGAGAGCGCGTGCGGCCTTTCGGCGTTCGACTGATCTCTGAGCCGTTGACCGCCGAATCGTTCCCCCGGCCACTCCCATCCAATAAAATGAAGTTACCGGGCGACGGTCCGTATGACCTCAGCGTCCTTTCAGATTTCGCCTTTTGGAGGATTCCCTTGGCATTGATGAAGACCTCGAATCCGGCTCTCGGCCAGAACACCTTCAACGATTTCTCACGCAGCCAGTACGGGGGCAACCTGATCGACGCCGCCTCGCGCATGACGCTGGGCGGCACCGTCAACAAGACCGGCATTCTGCTGCTCTGTGCGGTGGTGACGGCTGCGTGGACATGGAATTCGTTCCTCGGTACGCACGACCTGAGCGTTGCCGGTCCGGCGCTGGTTCTTGGCGGCATCGGCGGCTTCATCTTCGCCATGATCACCGTCTTCAAAAAAGAGTGGGCACCCGTCACGGCGCCAGTCTACGCTCTGCTTGAGGGCCTGGTTTTAGGCGCCATCTCCGCAGTCCTGGAATTGCGCTATCCCGGCATCGCCATGCAGGCCGTCGCGCTCACCTTCGGCACGCTCTTTGTGCTGTTACTGGCCTACAAATCTGGATTGATCCGGGTTACTGAGAAGTTCCGCCTCGGCGTGGTCGCGGCCACGGGCGGCATCATGGTCTTCTACCTGATCGAGATGCTGCTGGGCTTCTTCGGCGTTCACTTCACAACCATCAACGGCGCAGGACCGATCGGCATCGGCGTGAGCCTTTTCATCGTCGCCATTGCCGCGCTCAATCTGGTGCTGGACTTCGACTTTGTCGAGCAGGGCGTTGCCCACGGCGCGCCCAAATACATGGAGTGGTATGCAGCCTTCGGCATCATGGTGACGCTGGTGTGGCTCTACCTTGAGATTCTGCGCCTGCTCTCCAAGATGCGCAGCAGAGACTGAAATGCAGCCGGGAACCCGCGTAGCCTGTAGCTGAATTCGCGCGGCCGGAAATAGCAGTTACAGGCTGCTAGCTGTAAGCAGCGTTACTGCGCGGAAATCAGCGAGAGCGTAACCGTTCCCTTCGTGACGCGCCGGTGCGGCGTGCCTCGGCCAATCACCAGCATGTCTCCCTTGTTCAGCGTGATGGATTCGTGGCCCACCGACTCTGGCGCGAGCCACTCGCCCGGCCCTTTGCTGTGCGCGCCCTTCGGTGTTCCACCCAGTTCGTAGACCGTCGACCCCGAGAGAATCTGAAAGATGTGGTCGCGATGCTCGTGCCACTCGAACTCCGCCGCGGTCTTCTCTGTCTCGGTGGTCAGAACCACCACAACACTCTTCTCCTCGACAAGATTCTTGTTGCCCGGATGAGCTGCGAGAGCATTCAGGTTGTCCTCGATTTGCGCCGCCTTGAACAGCTTGAAGCTGAACGCGGACGCGTTCGCGGCTTGCGCCGCAGCCGTGGAGGCTAGAAGTGAGGCATTCGTGAGCGTCAGGCCGGCGGCCGCGGCGGCTGGCGCGGCGCGCAGAAAATTGCGGCGGCTGGAAGATGGAATCGCGGTTTCTTTCATGGCATTCTCCCTGAAGCAGCAAGGGGCGTGAAATTGAAATTCGGATCGGATTTCCGTTATGAACGCGAGTAAGTTCTGGCGCCTTTCCTGCCAAAGCAAACTGAAGAACCTGCATTTCCCGATTTCGTTTTGCGCTACGAGTCTCGGGAACATTGCAATGGCGCTTCGGACGAAATTCTAACAGTTCCGCGCAGAGCCCGAGCGGCAGACCGCATACAGCAGCCATAATTGCGCGAGCAGCGCCAGCGGAATGAGACGCGTGCAAAACCGGCGCTCATCCGATGACGCATAAACGCGAATATCTGGCTCGCTCACAGTCCAGCCGCCTCCATGCGGGACGGACTGAGCAGGTTCTGTAGGGTTACGCTACTCTTTTCCTATGCCAGTTCCTAACGCAACACGCTGCCTGATTCTCGCTTGCGGCAACACTCTGCGCAGCGACGATGGCGTCGCTCCCCGGCTTGCCGCATGGGCAGAGGAGCGTTTCCGCGGCGAGCCACAGGTCCGCATCATTTCGCGCCAGCAGTGGACGGCCGAGCTGGCCGCGGACATCGCCGCCGCCGATTCGGTTCTGTTTATCGATGCCTCGGTCAAGTCCCCGCCGGGGCGCGTGCATCTCGTTCCAGTTTCCTCACGCGCCGGCGACGCGGCGCCCGCTTCGCATCACCTGGACCCGAACCAGCTTCTCGGCCTCACACGCTCGCTCTACGGCTCCATCAAATCGCACGCCATGCTTTTGACTGTGGGCGTCGGCTCGACAGAACTGAGCGAAACGTTGAGCCGCCCTGTTGAATCCGCTCTTCCCCGCGCTCAGGGCATTCTGGAAAAAGCTGTATTGCGGTTTCTAAACAACTGAAGCCGGAATCGCGGCCCGCTGCTGACTCAAAAAGAATAGCGGCTGCATCCTGCCGCAGCCGCCGATCAAAAGAAAGAATAGACAGATTCAAAAAGCTGCCATTGTTTGTCTCAGGCTGTACGAACTCAGCGTCTTGATGTAGTTGCCGCGATCGTAGGGCGAAGTGTCGGGCACCGAGCGGCGGCTAAGGCAGCCACGCGTTTCGGCCAGCGACGCAAACTCGCGCTTCTCCAGCCAGTCGCGCAGATCGGCCAGCACGCGGCCGATGTGGTCGATGCCGTGGATGTGCAGCGCCGAAGTCATCATCGCCACGCTGCCGCCGGCCATCACAGCCTTCAGCGCGTCTTCCGCCGAATGCACGCCGCCCGTAACAGCGATGTCGCCATTGAGGTGGCCGAAGAGAATTGCCGCCCAGTGCAGCCGGGGCAGCAGCTCTGACGGGGTCGAAAAGTGCAGCGAAGGCCTGACCTCCAGCGTCTCAATGTCGAAGTCCGGTTGATAGAAGCGATTGAAGAGCGCAACGCCTCGCGCGCCGGCTTCTTCAAGCCTCATGCAGAGATTCGGCAAACTCGTAAATGACTGCGAGAGCTTGACCGCTACCGGAACTTGAACCGACTTGCACACGCTGCTGACGAGTTCGAGCAGTTGCGATTCGATCTCTGCCGAAGTCTGCTTGCTGTCGGTCGCCAGCGCGAAGGTATTCAGTTCGATGGCCTGCGCTCCGGCGTTCTCCATCTCCTTGGCAAACCTGACCCAGCCGCCGGGCGTGAAACCGTTGAGGCTGGCAATGATGGGAATGCCGGCCGCCTCCCGCGCGCGCCGCAGGTGATCGAGATAGCTCTCGTGCGTCATTCGGTAGTCGCTCTGCTCGGGCAGATAATCGAGCGACTCGGCGAAGGAATTGGTGCCGCGCGACAGGTCTTCGTCGAGCGCGCGCGACTCCAGCGCCAACTGCTCCTCAAACAGCGAGGTGAGCACAATCGCCGAGGCGCCCGCGTCTTCCATCCGGCGAATATTGTCGATCGACTCGGAGAGCGGCGTGGACGAAACTACAATCGGTCCGCTGAGCTTCAAGCCCAGATACTGCATGGAAATATCGCTCATTCCTCACCCCCGGCGGCGACCGCCGCCAGCTTCTCTTCGGTTTTTTCCGGCGGCGCAATATGCGGCGTCTCGCCGCGGCCCGGCATTGCGGCCCGGGCCGAGTAAACGCGCCACTCGCGCTCCACATCGTCCTGCGCTTCGGCAAGCAGCTTCGCCGCCAGCTCGGGATTGCTGCGCGCCAGCATGGTGTACCGCGCCTCGCGATAGGCATATTCCTTGAGCCGGATCGAAGGCGCCTTGGAATCGAGCTGGAAAGGATTCTTTCCTTCGGCGCGCAACTCCGGGTTGTAACGCATCAGCGGCCAGTAACCCGACTGCACGGCCAGCTTCTGCTGCTCCAGCCCGTGCACCAGGTCGTAACCATGTGCAATGCAGCTTGCATACGCGATGATGATCGAGGGCCCGTCATGAGCCTCGGCTTCCTGGAAGGCCTTCACCACATGCATATCGTTGCCCCCCAGCGCCACCTGCGCCACGTACACCGAGCCGTAGCTGACCGCTTCCATGGCCAGATCCTTGCGGCTGTTCGGCTTGCCGCTGGCGGCGAACTTCGCCACCGCGCCGCGCGGCGTAGACTTTGATGCCTGGCCGCCGGTGTTTGAGTAAACGCCTGTATCGAGCACCAGCACGTTCACGTTCTTGCCCGAGCCGAGCACGTGATCGAGCCCGCCGAATCCGATATCGTAGGCCCAGCCGTCGCCGCCAAGAATCCACACGCTCTTGCGCACCAGAGAGTCGGCGATCGCCAGCAGATTCTTCGCATCTGAAGAGCTATTTCCGGCCAGAACGGCACGAAGAGACTTCACGCGCTCGCGCTGCTTGCCGACCTCGTCTTCGGTCTTTTGCGATGCCTCGATCAAACTGGCCGCAAGTTCGTCCCCGATTTGCGGAGCCATCCGCCTGACCAGCGTCTCGGCGAATGCCTTCTGCTGATCGAGCGCCGCCCTCATGCCGAATCCAAACTCGGCATTGTCCTCGAAGAGCGAGTTCGACCACGCCGGCCCGCGGCCCTGCGCATTGAAGGTATACGGCGTCGTCGGCAGGTTGCCGCCGTAGATCGACGAACAGCCCGTGGCGTTGGCGATGTAGAGCCGATCGCCGAACAACTGCGTCAGCAGCTTGATGTACGGAGTTTCGCCGCAACCCGCGCAGGCGCCAGAGAACTCAAAGAGCGGCTGCAGCAGTTGAATGTCCTTCACCTGCGAGTGCGAGAGCTTCGCGCGGTCTGCTTCAGGCAGCGACAGGAAGAACTCCCAGTTCTCGCGCTCGGGCAAGCGCAGCGGAGCCTGCGGCGCCATGTTGATGGCTTTCTTGCTGGCGTCGCTCTTGCTCTTCACCGGGCATACATCCACGCAAACGCCGCAGCCCGTGCAGTCTTCCGGCGCCACCTGCAACGTGTAACGCTGGTCTTCCATTCCCTTCCATCTCGCCTTGGCCGCCTTGAATGTCGCGGGCGCCTTGTCGGCCAGCTCGGGGTTGTAAACCTTGGAGCGGATGACGGCATGAGGGCAAACCATCACGCACTTGCCGCACTGGATACAAAGATCCTGATCCCACACCGGGATGAACTGCGCGATGTTGCGCTTCTCCCACTGCGCCGTGCCGGAGGGGAATGCGCCGCCGGCGGGAATTGCGCTGACCGGAATCAGATCGCCCTTGCCTTCGGCCATCTTGCCCAGCACGTCGTGCACAAACCTGGGCGCCTTCGACGAGAACACGTCCGTGAGGTCGAAGCTCGAACTTGCCTGTGCGGGAACTTCAACCTTTTCCAGATGCGACAGCGCATGATCCACGGCGGCATAGTTCTTTTCGACCACCGCCTCGCCGCGCTTGCCATAGGTCTTCTTGATCGCCTTCTTTATCTGCGCGATGGCTTCTTCGCGCGGCAGCACGCCGCTGATCGCGAAGAAGCAGGTCTGCATGATGGTGTTGATGCGGGTGCCCATGCCGGCCTCGCGCGCCACCTTGTAGCCATCGATCACGTAGAACTCGATCTTCTTGGCGATCATCTCCTGCTGCATGGTGCGCGGCATCTGCTCCCACACCTCGGCCGCGGAGTAAGGCGAGTTGAGCAGGAAGATGGCTCCCGGCATCGCCGCCTCCAGCACGTTCATTCTTTCGATGAAACTGAAGTTGTGGCAGGCCACGAAGCTCGCCTTGGTAATCAGATAGGTCGAGCGAATCGGATTCGGCCCGAAGCGCAGATGCGACGTGGTCATCGAGCCGGACTTCTTCGAGTCGTAGACGAAGTAGCCCTGGGCGTAGTTCGGTGTTTCGCTGCCGATGATCTTGATGGAGTTTTTGTTGGCGCCCACGGTGCCGTCGGAGCCCAGCCCGTAGAACAGCGCGCGCACCGTCTTCGGGTCTTCGGTCGAGAACTCCGGATCGTAGTCGAGACTCGAGTGGCTCACATCGTCGACGATGCCGATGGTGAAGTGATTCTTGGGCGCGGTCTTCTTCAGTTCGTCGAGAACGCCCTTGACCATCGCCGGCGTGAATTCCTTCGACGACAAGCCATAGCGCCCGCCGATCACCGTCGGCATGGCGAAAGGCAGGCTGGCGGCGTTCTCCGCAAGAACCGCGCGCACATCCATATAGAGAGGCTCGCCGGCAGCGCCAGGCTCTTTGCAGCGATCCAGAACCGCAAGCGACTTAATAGTCGCGGGCAGCGCGGCCAGAAACGCCTCGCTGTCGAAGGGGCGATAGAGGCGCACCTTCACCAGCCCCACCTTCTCGCCATTGCGCACCAGCGCGTCCACCGCTTCTTCAGCAGCCTCGGCGCCCGAACCCATCAGCACGATCACGCGCTCGGCATCCTTCGCGCCGTAATAGTCGAACAGGCGGTAGCTGCGGCCGGTCTGCTTCGCAAAGCGGTCCATCACCGACTGCACGATGCCGGGAACAGCGGCGTGGAAGGGTGTACACGCTTCGCGCGCCTGGAAGAACACATCGGGATTCTGCGCCGAACCGCGAATGAACGGCCGATCCGGCGAGAGCGCGTTCTTGCGAAAGGCTATCAGGTATTGGTCGTCGAGCAGCGCGCGTAGAGTATCGTCGCTGATGGGCTCAATCTTGCCGATCTCGTGTGAAGTGCGGAAGCCGTCGAAGAAATGAATGAACGGAATGCGCGATTCGAGGGTGGCAATCTGCGCCACGGTGGCCAGATCGGCAACTTCCTGCACGGAGTTCGAGGCGAGCATCGCCCAGCCCGTCGTGCGGCATGCCATTACGTCCGAGTGGTCGCCGAAGATCGAGAGCGCGTGAGTGGCCACGGTCCTGGCCGTAACGTGCATGGTTGCCGGGGTCAGTTCACCGGCGATCTTGAACATGTTGGGAATCATCAGCAACAGGCCCTGCGAGGCCGTAAACGTGGTGCCAAAGGCCCCGGCCTGCAATGCGCCATGCAGCGCGCCAGCCGCTCCACCTTCGCTTTGCATCTCTTCCACAATGGGCGATGCGCCCCAGATATTCTTCTTCCCTTCCGAGCGCCATTGATCGGCCCACTCGGCCATCGGCGACGAGGGGGTGATGGGGTAGATGGCGACAACTTCAGAGAGACGATAGGCCACGGACGCCGCAGCCTCATTCCCATCCATAATCACGGAGGGAATCACAGTCTTTGGTTCACTCATTCGCTTCACTCCACAGTGCGGCTTTTGGAGGATCTGCCGCTATCGTGAGTCTCTGCATTGAGGGGGCTTAAGGGCAGTGATGGGTGGCACAGGGAGGGACAGTAATCTCGCATGGTGGCACGATGTTTATATGGTGCAATGCAATATCGATCACGTGGATCGTTGCGCTCGTGAGGAACCTCCTGGCTGCCAGCCACACAGACCTCCCCGCAACGGGCCATGCTCTTTCCGATAGGAGCAATCAACGGAAACCCGCCGTGAGCCTGGAAACATATGCCGGCGCAATCGTCCGAGCGCCTGCTTCCGCGATTCGCGCATGCACTTGTACGCGCGCTTCCTGGCCCCTCGCAGATTGTGTGATTTAAGTCACTTTCAGAAAAAACAATCGCTGTTACAACTGAATTATCGTTCCGATGGAGTAAGTTGAGAGTCCGCCAGGGGGGCTATTGAGGAACTGGGGGATTCCCAGTCAGGAGACCTATCCTGGAGGCCCGCTCATGAAATCACTCGATGCGACAATCCCAGCAAACCAGGATTGCATCCCGGAGCACTTTAGCCGTATACTGAAATCCGACCATTCCGGTCCGATTTTTCGATTACTGCCCTTCCGGCGGCGGCAAAAGGGAGCGAAGCTGGTGAGCGCTCTGAGCGAATTGAATGTTGGTCAACGGGGGATTCTGGAGGCGCTCGATCTCCCGGAGTCCGTCCAGAACCATCTGATGCATATGGGCTTTGTGCCCGGTTCGTGCATCTACGCACTGCGCCGTGCTCCGGCCGGCGATCCCACTGTTTATTCTGTCGACGGCATGGAAATTGCCCTGCGCCGAGAGACCGCCGGCGCAATCCGCGTGCGGCTCTGCACCGGTACAATGACCGACGACACGCACAATGAAGAATTGCCCCAACTGGTTGAGGCCGCGCGATGAACGCTTGCTGTCAAACGCCGGCATTCGAGCCACCCGCTGCGTCTTCGTCTGGAAGCGGCCTGAAGACGGTCGCTCTCATCGGTCCCCCAAACGCCGGCAAGTCCACGCTCTTTAACAAGCTCACGGGCCTGCGGCAGAAGGTCGCCAACTATCCCGGCGTCACCGTCGAGCAGCGCATGGGACTGATGGCCGGAATTGGCCGCGACGATCTCACGCTCATCGATCTGCCCGGAATCTATTCGCTGACTCCGTACTCTGAAGATGCGCGCGTCGCTGTCGACGTACTTCGCGGCCGCATGCCCGGCACGCCCAAGCCCGACGCTGTCCTGCTGGTTCTGGATTCGCTGCATCTGACCCGGCAGCTCATGCTTGCCATGCCGGTGCTTGCCGTGGGACTGCCCACGCTGGTGCTGCTCAACATGACGGATCTGATGGAGTCGCGCGGCGGCCACATCGATGCGCTCGAACTGGCGCGCGAACTCGATGCGCCGGTGGCGCAGATCAGCGCCGTCAACGGCACCGGCCTCGAAGCCGTCTCGCTCTTCCTGAACCAGCAAAACGGCCAGGCTCAGCCCAGACGAGTCGAGTTACCCGTCATCGGCAACGCAGCCAGCACCCACAACTGGGCCGCGCAGGTCAGCCGGCGCACCGGCTACCGCGCCCCGCTCTCGGCCGCCAATACGCGCAGGATCGACGACGTTTTGCTGCATCGCATCTGGGGTCCGCTGCTTTTTCTGGTTGTTGTGGTGGGCGTTTTTGAAGTAGTCTTCTCCGTTGGCCAGCCACTCTCGGACGGCTTCGGCTATCTGCTCGCGCAGGCAGCCAATCTTGTTCGTCCCCTGCTGCCCGCCGGGTGGCTGCAATCGCTGCTGATCGATGGCCTGTGGAAAGGCATCTCTTCTGTCCTCGTCTTCCTGCCGCAGATTCTGCTGCTCTTTCTCTTTGTCGGTATTCTCGAAGACACGGGCTACCTGGCCCGGGCCGCGCTCATTGCCGATCGTGTCATGCGCACCATCGGGCTGAACGGCAAAGCTTTCATCCCGCTGCTCTCGGCTTACGCCTGCGCCGTGCCCGCCATCATGGCCACGCGCACCATTGAGAACAAGCGCGACCGCCTGGCCACCATTCTCGTCACACCCTTTATGACCTGCTCGGCGCGGCTGCCTGTCTATCTGCTGCTCATCGCCGCCTTCATTCCCAACGTCTACTATCTGCACGGATTTCTCGGCCTGCAGACGCTCGTGATGCTGGGCCTGTATCTCGCTGGTTTCGTGGCCGCCTTTACCACCGCGCGTCTGCTCAAGAGCTCCATTCTGAAATCCAGCGATACGCCCTTCATCCTCGAGCTGCCGCAGTACCGCATGCCCACTCTCTACTCGCTCGGCCTGCGCCTGGTCGATCGCGCCCGCATCTTTTTGCGCAACGCCGGCACCATCATCGTAGGCGTTACGCTCGCGCTCTGGGTGCTTGCGCACCTGCCTGTCATCCAGACCGCATCGGGCCAGCTCGCCGCGCCTGAGCTTGCACAGAGCGTCATCGGCCGTCTCGGCCACTTCATCGAGCCCGTGATTGCACCGCTTGGCTTCAACTGGAAGATCGGCATCGGATTGCTCTCGAGCGTGCTTGCGCGTGAGGTCATGGTCAGCACACTGGGCACCCTCTACGGCGCCGATCCCAGAACCGAGACGCTCAATTTGCATACCGCGCTACAGCACGACCTGTCGCTCGGCGGCGCGCTCGCCCTCATGATCTTCTTCGCCTTCGCCATGCAGTGCACTTCCACCATGGCCGTCGTCAAACGCGAAACCAACAGTTGGAAGTGGCCCACCCTGCAGTTCCTCTATATGCTCTTCCTTGCCTATGGCGCCGCCCTTGCCGTGAACCACCTCACCCTCATGCTCCTCCACTAGGAGCCTGTCGGGCATAGATTTGTGACGGCGCCTACAGCGTGGGCGACGGATTCTGTTTTAAGCCTCGTCAGCAAAATCTGTGGGTAGTCTCCGGTTCAGGTAATCGTCCAAGCGCGTGATATAGCGCTACTTCGATGCCGTTGTACGTGCGAAATCCGTAGGATCTTCTGGTGACCACTCGCACTTTGTTGTTGAGACCTTCAACGGCGG
>JBMFHB010000016.1:0-53653 GCA_049977045.1 Occallatibacter sp. | reverse complement strand
ACCATGAAGACGCTGGTCGACCGCTGGATCGATCTGGCTACCGAACTATCCAACCTCCGCCTGGCCAACAAGCGCCCCTGACCGAACGGAGAACTTGGCACTGTCCAGTTATGAAGAAATTGCTTCGTTTTCAAATCGTACTGGCTGCGGCCGTCACTTTGGCTGGCGCCATGTGCTTCGCCCAAAGCGGCGCAGCGACCTATAAATCCAGGTGCGCCATGTGCCACGGCGCCACCGGCACACCCAGCGCCGGGATGGCCAAAATGATGGGCATCAAACCGGCCTCCGATCCCTCGATGAAGGGCCTCTCTGTGGCTCAGATCGAGGCCACCATCAAGGGCGGTAAGGGCAAAATGAAGGCCATTGGGGGACTCAACGACGCGCAGGCAAAAGCTGTTGCGGAGTACTTCAAGACCCTGAAGTAGTCCCAAATCGCGGCGCAGCGGAGAAAGCTGGCTGTCCTGACCGTGCTGGGCTGTATCTGGCTGGCTCCGCGGGTTTTTTCAGTTGGCGCGCACGGAGTACACGAGCGCAGTAGCATCGATGCGGGCTCGCCATTGCCTGGCGAGCCCGTATATGCCTGGAGGCAAAATAGACGTGTCGGCTTTTCAGAAACTCCGCGAAGAGTGGATTCGCCCAGCCCTTTTCTTCGGCAATAATCCGGTCAGCCTGGCCGGTGGCGCCATCACGACTGGTTCCGGCGTCACCATGATCAGCTATTGGATGGCCCAGATGGCCGGCCATCTCAGTTCCAATCCTTATCTTGGAATCATTTTCTTCCTGTTTCTCCCGCTGCTTTTCCTGATTGGCCTGGCGTTGATTCCGGTCGGCATCGTTCTACGCCGCAGAAAGCTGCTTAGGGAGGGCCATGTCCCGGCGGAGTTTCCGAAGGTCGATCTGAACGATCGGATCTTCCGCCATGGCATCGACATCGTGCTGGTGGCCACCATCGTCAACTTTCTCGTGGTCGCCACGGCCAGCTATCACGGCGCAGCCTACATGGATTCCCCGCAATTTTGCGGAAGCTCCTGCCACGTGATGAAGCCCGAGTTCACGGCCTACAAGATCTCTCCCCACTCGCACGTGGCCTGCGTTGAGTGCCACATCGGCTCCGGCGCAGAGGCATACTTCAGCGCCAAGATCAACGGTACCAAGCAGCTCATTGAAGTCACGCTTCATCCCCTGGTTCCGCTTGCGCCCAGGCTGATTCCCACCTATCCGACGCCGATTCCCTCGCCGGTCACCAGCCTGCGGCCGGCGCGCTACACCTGCGAGTCCTGCCACTCTCCCCGGCGCTTTGACGGCGACAAGCTGCTCGTCAAGTCGGATTTTGCCAACGACGAGAAAAACACCGAGACGCAGACGGTTCTGGTCCTGCACCTCGGCGGCGTGGACTCGCTCTCGCGTTACATCGGCATCCACGGCGTGCACCTGGGTCACATCGAATACATCACCACCGATCCCTCGCGCACCACGATTCCCTGGGTCGAGCGCACCAATCCCGACGGATCCAAGACCACCTACGTCGCATCGGCTCTGAACGGCGCTCAGCCGAAAGGCGATCGGCGTGTGATGGATTGCATCGACTGCCACAACCGCGCGGCGCACACCTTTGTGACCGCCGAAGAGGCCATCAATAGCGCCATGGCCGCCGGCTCCATCAGCCCCTCGCTGCCTTACATTCACAAAGAAGGTCTGGCGCTGCTGAAAGGCTCTTACACAAGCCAGGCGGAGGCGCAGGTGAAGATCCCCGCCGGGCTCGAAGCCTTCTATCGCAGCCAGAATCCCGCAGTGCTCACAGAGAAAGCGGCGCTGGTGCAGGCTGCCGGAAAGGAACTCTACCTTCTCTACAGCCAGAATGTTTTTCCGTTCATGAAGGTTACCTGGGGTACGCACCCGAATCACATCGGGCACCAGAGCTATCCTGGTTGCTTCCGCTGCCACGACAGCGACCACGTAGCCAAGGACGGTACCTTCATTACTCAGGATTGCTCGGCCTGCCACAATCTGCTGGCCGTCGACGAATCCAAGCCCAAGGTACTCTCCGTCCTCGGCATTCAGTAGCGGTCAGGAGTCTGTCTCGCTCAAGTTGCCCTGCACCCTTTCCGCACCTTCCGGCATAGGCGGAAACGCGAATTCGGCAGCTAAGAGGGCTCCGGCAGAGCGTCTCCTTTACGGACGCAATCGTGGAGATATTCACCCATCTTCGCTCACCGCCGCGAACCGCTACATTCAAGTCGAAGTTCGGCATCGGTTCGGGTTTCAACAAGCACTGCAGTTCCACGCAGCGTTCATGGCACACCCGTGTGCCCAGGACGCCCACGCCGTGCAGAAGTTCAGCACAGGTTCTTCCGAGCGATTCTTCCTCGGAATAACCAAAGAGACCCTGAGCAGCGCGATTCCAAAAGCAGATCTCACCCGATTCGCGAACCGCAAAGACGCCGTCTCTTGTGTTTTCAAGAAAGGAAAATAGTTCAGCTTCCAGCATGGATGCACCCTGCGATCGAAAGTTTATCTCGCTCCTCTCATTCAAGAGTGAATCTTCCGTCAGGAGCCATCAGTGACTTTGGTCGCGATGCAGCGGAAGTTCGCAGCCAGGCTATCACCGCCGGTGTTCGCCGCGTCTTTGCCAAATGCTATCGAATGCAGGCGGTTTCGCCCCACGATCCTGTCGCGCAGACACATCGCAACGGCAGTCGCTCATGATGATTTCAGCGTATCGAGGCAAGCGCGCCGTAAAATGGAATCGCGAAACTGGATCAGCCGCGACTTGCCGCTGCTGTATCGGGCCAGGCGTTATGGAATCATTCTCCTCGGATGTGTGAACGGCTTTCCGTGCGGCGTATCGCCGAAGCATTCATGCCGCATCGGAGAGCGGTTGATGTTGAGAATATGCCTGAGTCAGAAACGCCGAAATGGTCTCGCTGCCATCGGCTGTAAGACAGTTGTACTGTGTACAGGCACTGGACGACAGGGCAAGATGGAAAAAGTCAAGGCAAACGTTCTCCCCAGGCGGCGCCGTTTTTCCATTCGGGCACAATGCGGGAGAAAGAACAGGAATGCTTTCAAGGCATGGAGGTAGAGGGTTGGCCAAGAAGATTGCGGAGTTGTTTGTCGATGTTCTGGCGGCCGCTGGTGTGGAGCGGATCTATGGAGTGGCCGGCGATTCGTTGAATGGCATTACCGATTCCATCCGCAAGCAGCACGGAATTGAATGGGTGGGTGTGCGGCACGAGGAGACCGCGGCCTTTGCTGCCGGAGCCGAAGCCTCACTGACCGGCAAGCTGGGTGTATGCGCCGGCAGTTGCGGGCCGGGCAACCTGCACCTCATCAACGGCCTGTATGACGCGCATCGCAGCCGCGTTCCCGTGCTGGCGATTGCGGCGCATATTCCCTCGCAGGAGATCGGCAGCGGATATTTCCAGGAAACACATCCGGAGCTGCTTTTCAAGGAGTGCAGCCAGTATTGCGAATTGGTTTCCAGCCCCGCGCAGATGCCGCGCATCTTGGAAATTGCAATTCAGACCGCGTTCTCCAAGCGCGACGTTGCGGTGGTTGTGCTGCCCGGGAACATTGCATTGCAGAACGCCGAAGACTGCGAGCGCCGGGTGAACTTCACCTTTGCGCAGCCGCACATCACGCCGCGTCCGGAGGAACTCGACCTCCTGGCCAACGAGCTGAACCGCGCCCAGCGCATCACCATTCTCGCTGGAGCCGGATGCGCCGGCGCGCACGATGAGCTGATGGAGCTTGCCGGACGGCTGCAGGCGCCGATCGTCCACGCCTTGCGCGGCAAGGATTTTATCGAGTACGACAACCCCTACGATGTGGGGATGACAGGTCTGCTCGGCTTCTCTTCCGGCTACCACGCGATGATGAATTGCGATGCGCTGCTGATGCTGGGAACCGATTTTCCTTATCAGCAGTTCTATCCGAAGAATGCGCGCATTCTTCAGGTGGATCTTCGCGAAGAGCAACTGGGCCGGCGCAGCCATCTTGACTACGGTGTGGTTGGCGACGTGGCCGAGACTATCTCTGCCCTGCTGCCGCGGGTGACGCAGAAGACGGATCGCAGTTATCTCGATACGTGTCGAGCTCATTACCACGAGGCGCGAAAAGGGTTGGACGATCTGGCCACCGGACGGCCCGGCCAGCGTCCGATTCATCCTCAATATGTCGCCAGAATTCTCAACGAAGTCGCCGCCAGGGATGCGATCTTTACGGTCGACGTGGGCACGCCGGTGATCTGGGCCGCGCGTTATCTCACCATGAACGGGCAGCGCCGGTTGCTGGGATCGTTCAATCACGGATCGATGGCCAACGCGCTGCCCCAGGCGATTGGCGCGCAAAGCGCGTTGCCGGGGCGGCAGGTGATTACGCTTTCAGGTGACGGCGGCCTGTCGATGCTGATGGGCGATCTTCTCTCGCTGCGCCAGCTAAAGCTGCCCGTGAAGGTTGTGGTGTTCAATAACGGCTCGCTGGGATTCGTCGAACTGGAGATGAAGGCTGCGGGGTTTGTGCAGCATGGCACAGACCTCGAGAATCCGGATTTTTCCAAGGTCGCCGAAGACGTTGGACTGCTCGGCATTCACGTAGACGATCCCGAGGGGGTACGGCCGGCGCTCGAGAGGGCCTTCGCGCACGACGGTCCTGCGTTGGTGAATATTCCCGTCAATCGGCAAGAGCTGGCGATGCCGCCATCGCTCAAGCTGGACCAGATCGTCGATTTCAATCTGTACATGATCCGTGCAATTTTGAATGGCCGCGGCGACGAGATCGTCGATCTCGCCAAAACCAACATCTTCCGTTAGCGGACTGGAAAAAACAGCCGCGCCGTGTCCATGAGATGTCTTGCTATCCCCCGGTCCAAGATTGAGACCGGGGCGACCAAATACGTTGGGCCGGATGCGAAAACACAAAGAGACGACGCAACAGAGCGAACGAGGTTGGCGGGGTTAACGAAGCCGGACCCTCGACGGTGGCGAGTACGCATGTTGAGCAGGGAGTGGAGACGCCGTTGGGGGATTAGACCAATTTGAGCGAGGTGCTTTGCATGAGCGAACCTGTACAGCAAGTTCAGGATTCTTCTTCAATTTCTGCTGCTTCGCCGGGGCGCCGTAAGCGCGTCTTGATCGTGGGCGGAGGGTTCGGAGGGATTCATGCGGCGCAAAGCCTCGCCCACCTGCCAGTGGATGTGACGGTGGTGGACCGGCGCAATCATCATCTGTTTCAGCCGCTGCTCTACCAGGTGGCCCTGGCGGTGCTGTCGCCGGCCGATATTGCACAGCCGATCCGGATGATTCTGCGCAACCAGACGAACGCCCAGGTGCTGATGGACGAGGTGGCCGGGATCGATGTAGCCGGGCGGGAGGTGAGACTGGGGAGCGGTGCGCGGCTGACGTACGACTATCTGGTGCTGGCCACTGGGGCTACCCACTCCTATTTCGATCACGACGAGTGGGCGCTACTGGCGCCGGGACTGAAGACGGTAGAGGATGCCACCGAGATTCGCCGCCGCGTGCTGCTGGCCTTTGAGTTGGCCGAGCGGCAGATGGTGGAATACGGTTGGCATCCGCCGCTGAACTTCGTGGTGATTGGCGGCGGACCAACAGGCGTGGAACTGGCCGGGGCGATCAGCGACATTGCCAAACTTTATATGCGGCACGACTTCCGGCATATCGATCCGTCGAAGGCGCGGGTGGTGCTACTCGAGGGCTCGCCGCGGGTGCTGAGCATGTACCCGGAAGACCTGTCGGCCAGGGCTGCCGCTTCTCTCGCGCGTCTTGGTGTGGAAGTGCATACCAGCAGGCATGTGACGGCGCTTGGGCCGGGCTGGGTGGAGGTTGAGGGCCAGCGCATCGAGGCAGCGGTAACGCTTTGGGCTGCCGGAGTGCAGGCGTCGCCTCTCGGGAAGATGCTGGGCGCGCCGCTCGACCGGCGGGGATGCGTCCATGTGGACGACCGGTTGAATCCGCCAGAGCTGCCTGACGTTTTTGTGCTGGGCGACCTGGCGCACCTGGAACAGGACGGACGGCAGATCCCCGGCGTCGCTCAACCCGCGATGCAGATGGGGGATCACGTGGGGAGGATGATTACCGCCGACCTTGCCGGCCAGTTGCGACCTGCCTTCCGCTATTTCGACAAGGGCGATATGGCGACGATCGGACGGCACGCCGCCGTGGCCAGAGTGGCGTGGCCCTTCAAGGCGCATCTGAGCGGGTTGCCAGCATGGATGACGTGGTTCTCGGTGCACATCTTTTTCCTGATCGGCTTTCGCAGCCGCCTGTCAGTATTCTGGAGCTGGTTCTGGACGTACTTAACCTTTACACGCGGCGCACGGCTGATTACTGGAGATCAGTTTTTGCCTGGGTGGCAGGAGCAGATACAGATGCCGCGGCGCAAACCATGAATGATGAGGGCGCGTTTGGGTCTCGGCGGTACCGTGGTGGTCGCACTGCATACCCGGATCACCGAAGCAGACGTTGGTGTCGCACACAGCGTAAAGTCGGACGCAACCGTGACTGCATTCACGTGGACGGTGTCTTGTTCCGGCAGCGAGCCCTGAATAGAACTTGTACAGAGTTGAACCTTTGTTCCCAAAGCTGCGGCCTTCGATCCACGTGGACTCTTCGCTCTGCATCGAACAGGTGGAAGAGTCTCCTTGCCCGCACGGCAAGCCTGCGCCATGCCATCGGGAGACGGGTATCGATCCAGCCAATGAGCAGGGATCTGGTGGTAACCGGCTTACCGATCCTGCATCGGCCGTCGCTCCGTAGATGCCTACATATTGCGGCGGTATTGGCCGCCGACTGCGAAGAGAGCCTCGGTAATCTGACCCAGAGAGCAGACGCGGACCGCCTCCATGAGCTTGGCAAAGACGTTTTCGTTGCGCATGACGGCCTGCTGCAGCGCGGCCAGCATGGGGCCGCTTTCAGCCGCGTGACGCCGGTGGAAGTCAGCCAGCCGCTTGAGCTGCGACTGCTTTTCCTCTTCGGTCGAACGGGCAAGTTCAATGCGCCCAGGCGCGTTTTCCGCGTCCTTGCCGAGAAACGTGTTGACGCCGATGATGGGCAGCGTGCCATCGTGCTTGCGCAATTCGTAGAGCATCGACTCATCCTGGATGCGTCCGCGCTGGTAACCGGTTTCCATCGCGCCCAGCACGCCGCCGCGCTCGGAGATGCGGTCGAACTCGGCAAGCACGGCTTCTTCGACCAGGCCGGTCAACTTTTCCAGAATGAAGCTTCCCTGATTGGGGTTTTCGTTCTTCGCCACGCCCCACTCGCGATTGATGATGAGTTGAATGGCGAGCGCGCGGCGCACGGATTCCTCGGTTGGTGTAGTGATCGCTTCGTCGTAGGCATTGGTGTGCAGCGAGTTGCAGTGATCGTAGATGGCGATGAGCGCCTGCAGCGTGGTGCGGATGTCGTTGAAGGCGATCTCCTGCGCATGCAGCGAGCGGCCGGAGGTCTGGATATGATATTTCAGCTTCTGTGACCGTTCGCTGGCTCCGTATTTCCGCTTCATGGCGACGGCCCAGATGCGGCGCGCCACGCGGCCCAGCACCGCGTACTCCGGGTCCATTCCGTTTGAGAAAAAGAAGGAGAGATTGGGCGCGAAACCGTCAATCTTCATGCCCCGAGCGAGATACGCTTCGACATACGTGAAGCCGTTGGCTAGCGTAAAGGCCAGTTGCGAGATGGGGTTCGCGCCGGCCTCGGCGATGTGATAGCCGGAGATGGAAACCGAGTAGAAGTTCCGCACATGGTTGGCGATGAAATACTCTTCGATGTCGCCCATGACCTTGAGCGAAAACTCTGTCGAAAAGATGCAGGTATTCTGCCCCTGGTCCTCTTTCAGGATGTCGGCCTGCACGGTACCGCGCACGTTTTCAAGAACCATCGACCGGATGCGCGCGGCTTCGCTGGCGTCAGGCTCGCGCTGGTGTTCGGCGCGGAATTGATCCATCTGCTGGTCGATGGCTGTGTTCATGAACATGGCCAGAATCGTAGGCGCGGGGCCGTTGATCGTCATCGAGACCGAGGTCGCCGGATCGCACAGATCGAAGCCGCTGTAGAGGGCTTTCATGTCGTCGAGCGTGGCGATGGAGACGCCTGAGTTGCCGACCTTGCCGTAGATGTCGGGACGAATCGCCGGATCTGAGCCGTAGAGCGTAACCGAATCGAAGGCCGTCGAGAGCCGCTTTGCCGCCATACCCTCCGAGAGCATCTTGAAACGGCGATTGGTGCGGAAGGGATCGCCCTCGCCGGCAAACATGCGCGTGGGCTCTTCGTTTTCACGCTTGAAGGGGAAGACGCCGGCGGTGAAAGGAAACGATCCAGGCACATGTTCTTCCATCAGGAAGCGCAGCCTCTCGCCGTGATCCTGATAGCGCGGCAGCGTTACCTTGGGAATCCGCGTGCCCGAGAGCGTGGTGGAAATCAACGGCGTGCGCAACTCCCGATCGCGTACTTTGACGACGAAGTCTTCACCCGCGTAGGCCGCATCGAGCGCGCGCCATGAGTCGAGGAGATTTTTCGCTTCCGGGTCGAGCCGCGCCTGGCGCTCTCCGATCAGCGGGTCGAGATCGGCGCTCTTGCCCGCATCGCGCGCCATGCGTTTTGCTTCTTCCAGTTGCTGGAGCTCGCGCGCCAGCTTCACCTGCTCATCGACATGGCGGTGATAGCTGCGTACCGTTTCGGCGATCTCGGCCAGATAGCGCACGCGCGAGGTGGGCACAATGGCGCTTTTACCGGAGGACGACTTTGCGCTGACGGGGGCCAGCTTGCCGGGCTTGACGGGAAGGCCCAGAACGGCGAGCCTGGGCAGCAATCCCTGATAGAGCGCGGTGAGACCGTCGTCGTTGAAGCGGGAGGCCTGGGTGCCGTAGACAGGCATCTCTTCCGGTTTCGCCGTGAAGAGTTCGCGATTGTGCTGCACCTGTTTTCTGACATCGCGCAGCGCATCCTCGGCGCCCTTGCGGTCGAATTTATTGATCGCAACAAAGTCGGCAAAATCCAGCATACCGATTTTTTCAAGCTGCGAGGCAGCGCCGAACTCCGGGGTCATGACGTAAAGGCTGCAATCGACCTGCGGCACGATTGCCGCATTGCCTTGTCCGATGCCGGAGGTTTCCACCAGAACCAGATTGAAGCCGGAGAGCTTGCAGGCCGCGATCACCTCGGGCAGCGCGGCGGAGATCTCGGAGCTGGCCTCGCGCGTGGCCAGTGATCGCATAAAGACCCGCTCCTGGCCGTTCCATGCGCCGATGGCGTTCATGCGGATGCGATCGCCCAGAAGCGCGCCGCCGGTTTTGCGCCGCGTGGGATCGATGGAGATGAAAGCAATTTCGATCGCGTCGTCCTGATCGAAGCGGATGCGGCGGATCAGCTCATCGATCAGCGACGATTTGCCCGCGCCGCCAATGCCGGTGATTCCCAGCGTGGGAACCTTGACCTTTTTTGACTCCTCCTTGAGCGCAGTCCTCAGATCCGCGCTGGCGCGGTCATTTTCCAGCGCGGTAATCAGTTGCGCGAGCTTGCGCCGGCGCTCGCTCTTTGTACCGGACCGGAGCGCATGGAGCGAGGCCGGCGCAAAGGCCGAAAGATCGACGTCACAGAGCTCGATCATCGAAGCGATCATGCCCACGAGGCCCATGCGCTGGCCGTCCTCCGGGCTGAAGATGTGCGCGATGCCGTAGGCCTGCAACTCGGCTATCTCGCCGGGCACGATGACGCCGCCACCGCCTCCGAAGACCTTGATCCGCTCTCCGCCGCGCTCGCGCAAGAGGTCGATCATGTACTTGAAGTACTCAACATGCCCGCCCTGGTAACTGGAAACGGCGATTCCCTGCACGTCCTCCTGCAAAGCCGCCGTTACGATCTCGTCCACCGAGCGGTTGTGGCCCAGATGAATCACCTCCACGCCCCGCGCCATGAGAATGCGGCGGATAATGTTGATCGAGGCGTCGTGGCCGTCAAAGAGCGAGGCGGCAGTGACGAATCGGACTTTGTTTTTGGGCCTTGACGAAGTGGCGGGATCCAAAACGGAAGGATGACTCATAACTTCCTCGTGCGGTTCAAACCCAATCAAGATATAGATACAATGCTGCCTTTGTCCAACCGCGGAACTGCCTCGCGAACATTCCCTCCTGGAAAAAGAGCCTCTCGCGATTAACCCTTCGGGGAAGCCAAGGCATCCAAGAAAGGGGATGGATGTCAGGTCTGTTCCGCGATGGATCTGTGATGGGCCGCAAGCTGCAAACCGGCAGCTTGCGTGCAGGGAAGCAGGTGGGCCTGTCGGCGTATGATTGCGGAATCGACAAGGGGCGTTGCAAAGAAGCCGTTCGCGGCAGGAGCTGCTGTGGACCATATGCGGGGGTGATTCATTGCCGGCAGACATGAAAGCGGGGATGGCGAACAATCTCAAGTTTGATAATCGGCTGCGTTCGGCGTTCGACCCGAAGTCGCCGCGCGCAAAGGCGAATCGCGACGCGCTTCTGAAGCTGCTGGCGGAGGTGCGCACCGAGGAAGATACGATCCGGCAGGGCGGCGGCGAGCGGGCCGCGGAGGCGCAGCACGGCAAGGGCCGCCTGACCGCGCGCGAGCGCCTCAAGTTGCTTCTCGACGAGGGCGCGGAGTTTTTCGAACTGGGCCTGTGGGCGGCGCATGGCATGTATACCGAGTATGGCGGCGCTCCCGGCGCCGGGGTGGTCACCGGTCTTGGACGCGTGAGCGGACGCCTGTGCATGATTGTGGCCAACGACGCCACCGTGAAGGCCGGCGCATTCTTTCCCATGACCGCAAAAAAGGTTCTGCGCGCGCAGACCATCGCCATGGAAAACCGCATCCCGACGCTCTATCTCGTCGATTCGTCGGGTGTGTTTTTGCCGCTGCAGGAAGACGTCTTTCCCGATACCGACGACTTCGGCCGCATCTTTCGCAACAACGCCGTCATGAGTTCGCTCGGCATTCCGCAGATCACCGCGATCATGGGCATGTGCGTGGCCGGCGGCGCGTATCTGCCTGTCATGACCGACACGGTTCTGATGACGGAGGGCTCGGGATTGTTTCTCGCCGGGCCATCTCTGGTGCAGGCGGCTATCGGTCAGAAGACCGGAGCCGAAGAACTGGGCGGCGCCTCGATGCACGCCGCGATTTCGGGAACCGTCGACTTCAAGGAGCCGAGCGACTATCTCTGTCTGGCGCGATTGCGCTCGCTGGTTGCGAAGATGGGCGAACGGCCCGCCAGCACATCACCGGCTGAGATCTTCCGCCGCCGCGAGTTCGACGCCGTGCGCGACGCGCCGCGGTTTGATGCCGGCGATCTCTACGGGCTGATGAATCCCGCGCCGGGAGCCACCAACCTCTACGAGATGCGCGAAGTGATCGCGCGCCTGGTGGACCGCGGCGAGTTCGACGAGTACAAAGCGGAGTTCGGGCGCACGGTCTTGTGCGGATACGCGTGGATCGGCGGACGCGCCGTGGGCATCGTGGCCAACCAGAAGATCAACCAGAACCAGACCGTCGCGATGGGCCCCGGCGCCGGATCGCCGCGCATCGAGGTCGGCGGCGTCATCTACACCGAGGGCGCGCAGAAGGCTGCGCGCTTCATCATGGATTGCAACCAGAACCTTGTGCCGCTCGTCTTTCTCCACGATGTCAATGGATTCATGGTGGGCAAGGATGCGGAGTGGTCGGGGATCATCCGCGCCGGAGCCAAGATGGTCTCGGCGGTGAGCACGAGCGTGGTGCCGAAGATCACGGTTATTCTCGGCGGCAGCTTCGGCGCCGGCCATTATGCGATGTGCGGCAAGGCTTACGATCCGCGGTTCCTGTTCGCATGGCCCACGGCCCGCTATGCGGTGATGAGCGGCGCTTCGGCCGCCGCCACGCTGGCCGAGGTGCGCGCGCGGCAGATGGAGCGTGACGGCAAGGTGCTTTCGGAGGCCGAGCGGGCTGCGATTCACGAGCAGATCCGCGCCGACTACGATGCCCAGGCCGATCCGCGCTACGGCGCCGCGCGGCTCTGGATCGACGCCATCATCGATCCCGCGAAGACACGCGACGTGCTGATCCAGGCGCTCGAAGCCTGCGCGTTGAACCCCGAGGCGCCGCGCTTCAATCCCGGCGTGCTGCAGACGTGAGAGAGGAGACTAAGAATGACAATTGAGGCGGAGCAGACTGAGCGCATGTATCCCTTTGCGCTGACGGAGGAACAGAAGCAACTGCGCCGCGAGATTCGCGAGTTTGCAGCGCGCGAGATTGCGCCACATCTGGCCCGTTGGGACGAGACCGCCGAATTTCCGCTGGAGACGGTGAAGAAGCTGGGCGCGATGGGATTGCTCGGCGTCATCTTCCCGCCTCACTATGGCGGCGCCGGGCTTGGGTACTTGGATTACATCCTCGCCATCGAGGAACTCTCCGCGGTCGACGGCTCCATCGGCCTCACAGTGGCCGCGCATAATTCGCTGGGAACCAACCACATTTATCTGGCGGGTAACGAGGCGCAGAAGGAGAAATATCTGCCGCGGCTTGCGCAAGGCGAGTGGCTTGCGGCGTGGGCGCTCACCGAACCCGGCTCCGGTTCCGATGCAAGCGGGGCGCGCACCACGGCCGTGAAAAAAGGCGACCGGTACGTACTGAACGGCGTGAAGACATTCATCACCAATGGTCATTATGCCGATGCCGTTGTCGTCATCGCGGTAACCGACAAGAGCCGGGGCACGCACGGCCTGTCGGCCTTCATCGTGGAAAAGGGTACGAAGGGATTCAGGCCCGGCAAAAAGGAAAACAAGCTCGGACTGCGCGCCAGCGACACCAGCGAGCTGATCTTCGAAGACTGCGAAATCCCCATGGAGAATCTTCTCGGCGTGGAGGGCGAGGGCTTTATTGACGCCATGCGCGTGCTCGATGGCGGCAGAATCTCGATTGCCGGCCTCTCGCTCGGCATCGCGCGCGGCGCGCTGGACGCGGCGCTGAAGTATGTGAAGGAGCGCAGGCAGTTCGGCAAGGCGATCGCGGAGTTCCAGGGAATCCAGTGGAGACTGGCCGACATGTCCACGGAACTGGACGCGGCGCGGCTGCTGACGCAGCGTGCGGCGGCGTTCAAAGACGCGGGACGCAAAGTGACGCGCGAGTCCGCGATGGCCAAGCTGTTTTCAAGCGAAGTCGCCGTGCGCATCTGCGACCAGGCGGTGCAATTGTTCGGCGGCTACGGGTTCATCAAGGACTATCCCGTGGAGAAGTTCTATCGCGACGTGAAGCTGTGCACGATTGGCGAAGGCACAAGCGAGATTCAGCGCATGGTGATCGCACGCGAGATCCTGAAGGTGTACCCGTCAAGAGGATAGCTGACGGCTGAAAGCTGTGAACGCATGAACGGCCCGGTCAAAATCGTCGAGTGCCCGCGCGACGCCTGGCAAGGACTTGCCGCGCCGATCCCTGCCGAGGTGAAGGCCGCCTATCTCAGCAAGCTGATTGCAGCGGGATTCACGCACATTGACGCCGTCAGCTTTGTTTCGCCCGCGGCCGTGCCGCAGATGGCGGACTCCGAGCGCGTTCTGGAAATACTGCGACCGCCCGCAACGGTGGAGATCGTCGGCATTGTGGTCAATCGGAAAGGCGCGGAGCGCGCGATTCGCGCCGTCGGGGTACGGACGCTGGGCTTTCCATTTTCTATCTCGCCGCGATTCCTTGAGCGCAATCAGCATCAGTCGCCGCAGGAAGCTCTCGACGTACTGAAATCGATCGGCGCGGATGCGCGCGCTGCAAACCTGGGTGTTGTTGCCTACCTTTCCATGGCCTTCGGGAATCCGTATGGCGATGCCTGGAGCGTTGCCGCGGTCCGTGAGGCATGTGGCGCGATCATCGACGCAGGCGTGCGGCAAATCTCGCTCGCCGATACGGTTGGGCTGGCCTCGCCCGCCCAGATCGCGGACACCGTCGCTGCGGCAATTGCGGCGTATCCCGGAGTCGAATTTGGGGTGCATCTTCACGCGCGCCGCGAGCAGGCGCCCGCGCGCATTCACGCTGCCTGCGACGCCGGTTGCCGGCGATTCGACGCGGCCATCGGCGGACTGGGAGGCTGTCCCTTCGCGCAGGATGCGCTTGTGGGCAACATTCCAACCGAGACGCTGGCCGCCGTGTTGCGGGAGCGGGGAGCGGCGCTGCCCGCTCTTGCCGACCTCGATCCATTGATCGCCGCAAGCGCGGAGATTGCACAAGGTTGCGCGGTGAACCACTCGCAGGACTCTGCTACGGGAGGGAAGATTGGCTTACAACACGATTCTGATCACTGACGCCGGAGCGATTCGCACCATTGCGTTGCATCGGTCGGAGCGGCGCAATGCAATGACACCCGAAATGCAGAATGAGCTGATCTCCGCGCTGGAAGATACGGCTGCGAGCCGCTGCCGCGTGCTGGTTCTCACCGGCTCAGGGGGAGCATTCTGTTCCGGACTGGATCTCGCCGCGCTGCGTGAGGCGCGTGGCGCCGGGGAGTATCGCGCGGATGCGGAGCGGACGGCGCGGCTCTTTCTGGCGCTGCGCGATCTGCCCGTCCCCACCATTGCGGCGGTTCGCGGTCCGGCCATCGCGGGCGGCACGGGCCTGGCGATGCTCTGCGATTTTACGCTGGCCGCGCCAGACGCCAGGTTCGGCTTTACCGAAGTGCGCATCGGCTTTATCCCGGCGCTGGTTTCGATCTTTCTTGCTCTTCAGATCGGCGACAAGCGCAGCCGCGATCTGCTTCTCACCGGCCGCATCTTCGGCGCGGATGAGGCTCTCCGGCTGGGGCTTGTGAACGAGATTGTTTCCGCCGAGGAGATGGAAAAACGCATTGAGGAACTGGCTGGCATTTTGATTGCAAACAGCCCGCGGGCATTGAGCGCAACCAAGCAACTGATGGGCGCAGGCTGCCGCGCGTGGCTCGATGCGGCCATCGCACACGCCATCGAGGCCAGCGTGCAGGCCCGCAATACAAGCGATTTTCGCGAAGGCATCGCCGCGTTTCTTGAAAAGCGCCCGCCGGCGTGGACGAAGTGACGGCGTGAAGTCTCAACGAGCGGAGATTTTCGCGGAGCCGGTGTTCTTTTACTGCGCCCCATCGCCAGCACTCGCCTCATCGCCAGCAGCCGGTCCCGGCGGATAGACTGGCGGAGTGATGGCTGTCCAGGATTTTTACCCTGAAAATCTCGCGTATTGCTACGGCTGCGGCAGGCTCAACGACCGCGGCCACCACATCCGTACCGATTGGGACGGCGATGAAACCGTCTCCGTCTTCACGCCAGAGCCATGGCACATCGCTATTCCCGGATTTGTCTACGGCGGCGTCATCGCTTCGCTGGTGGATTGTCACTCGACCGGTACTGCCGCGGCCGCGGCCTACCGCGCTGCCGGCCGCGAACCCGGCACTGAGCCGCCATTTCGCTTTGTTACCGGCTCGCTGCGGGTCGACTACCTGAAGCCCACGCCGCTCGGCACGCCGCTCACCATCCGCGGCCGCGTCAAGGAGATCAAGGGCCGCAAAGTGATCGTCGAGTCCACTGTTTACGCCGAAGGAGTCGCCACCGCGCGCGGTGAAGTCGTTGCCGTCCAGATGCCGGACGACTTCGGTAAGAGCTGAAGCGGAGCCAGCGAATCAAGAGTCGCACTCCATTGCGCCCGGCCCTCTGTTGACGGTTCCGCTGCTCAATTCAACATGCTGCCGGTCAATGCCCATTGGGCCCTTTGGGCCCTTTGGGAGACCACTTTTTGCGCTCGGCAGGCGGTTCGGGCTTGGGAACGGCAATCGGCGCGGGTGCTGTGGCCTCCACTCGATCATGATCGGCAGAAGCAGACGGCGCTGTAGGCAATGGGGCGCTGGCTGGAATTGCCGCCGTCTCCGCGGCGTTCTCTGCGCCAGATGCAGTGGTCGGCGGGCCGCCGGGCCCTGGCGCTTTGATGGTTTCTGGTAGCGCGTCCTGCACGCCCTGCACGCTTTCCAGCATGATCTCCGCGATGTCGCGAATCTCGATCTTCTCTCCTGCCGCCTCCGGCGTGGCGCTCAGCATACTCTTGCAAAACGGACAGCCCACCGCCAGCACCTTGGCCTGCTGTCCGCGCTCAAGCGATTCGCGGGCCTCCAGCAAGCGGTTGGCCGCGATCTTTTCGCCGCCCTCCTCTTCTTCCTTCCAGAATTGCGCGCCGCCGCCACCGCAGCAGAAGGACTTCTCGCGGTTTCTCGGCATCTCCACGCAGTCGTCGCTGAGGACGCGCAGAAGATTGCGCGGCGCATCATAGACGCCGTTATGACGGCCAAGATAGCACGGGTCGTGAAATGCGATCGTCGCGTCCAGGCGCTGCGCCTGCAACCGCCCCGACGCAACCAGCGAATGAAGGAATTCCGTATGATGCAGGACTTTGAAGTCGCCACCCAGTTGTTTGTACTCGTGGCCGATCGTGTTCATGCAGTGGGGGCAGGTTGTGACCATCAATCTCGGTTGAACCGCATTCAGCGTGGCGATATTTTTCCTGGCCAGCTCCTGAAAAAGAAATTCATTGCCCGCGCGCCGCGCGCTGTCTCCCGTACAGCTTTCCTTCTTTCCCAGAACAGAGAAATTCACCCCGGCGATTTGCATCAGGCGCGCAAAGGCCCGCGCCGTCTTTTGCGCCTGCGGGTCGTAGGCCGGGGAACAACCAACCCAGTAAAGCACCTCCGGCTGCGGATTTTCCTCAATCGTAGGGATGTTGAGACCTTCGGCCCATTCCATGCGCTTTTCGTGGTTGATTCCCCAGGGATTACCTGTTCGTTCCATGCCGCGGAAGGCTGCCTGCAACTGCGTGGGGAACTCGCCCGTCATCATGACCTGGTTGCGGCGCAACTCGATGAGGTCCATCATGGGCTCATTCTGCACTGGGCAGGCTTCAAGGCAGGCGCCGCATGTGGTGCAGGCCCAAAGCGCCTCGGGCGTCAGGGCAAAGTCCAGCAGTGCCCGCGATCCGGCGTGGCCGGCGCTGGTCGAATTCAATTCCATTCTCTTGTTGACGACGAGCGCCGCCGGGCTCAGCGCCTTGCCCGTTGCCGAGGCCGGACAGGCGTCCTGGCAGCGATTGCACTGGATGCAGGCGTAAGCATCGAGAAGACGCGGCCAGGTCAGCTCTTGCAGCGTTCCGGCACCCAGCGCGAGCGCAGTGTCTTCTCCGGCGGTCTCCATGTTCACGTCAAGATAAGGAAGCACGCCGGAGTTCGCCTGACGCGCAAAAAAATACTTCACGGGCGCGAAAAAGAGATGAATGTGCTTGCTGTACGGGAAGTACAGGAGGAAAGCCAGGATGCTGCCCAGCGCAGCCCAGTAGGCGAAGATACTCCAGGCCATTGCATGATGCGGAGCGATCCAGTAAGACACAGCCGAAGCAATCGGCTGAAAGGAGTCGCCGCCATGAAGCCTTAGCCTGGCGGCCGCGCCCAGCAGGCGGCTGCTGACGTGAAAGAAGATGAAGGCTGAGACGATCGCCGAATCCCGCTGGATGTACCAGCGTTTCACCAGAGGATGCAGCAGTGTCTTCTCGTTAAATCGGAAGTCCCGGCGCGCGGGAACAAGATAGCGGCGCACCACCAGAGCGGCAACACCGATCAGTACCAATCCACTTAGCAGGTCGGCGAGCAGGTTATAAAGCGCGCCGGCCGGATGGGCGGAGGAGATGGAGAATCCGGTGTAGCCTTCCACCGCATCCACCAGATTGAGCAGCATGTAGTAGGTGAATCCGTAAAAGATGAAGGAATGCAGGATCGTAACGACAGGACGCCTGCGGAAGGCTCTGCTCTGCAGGATCGTCGTAACGAACGCATAGCGCAGCCTCTTCCATGGATGGTCCGCGCGGCGATCGGTGTCGGCGCGGCCCATGCGAATCCGCCGATAGACGCCGTGAAAGCCCGGCGCTGAAAGCCCGATCATGACGGCCGCAAAAATTGCAAATGCGATTCTGTGCTCGATCGGCAGCATGAAGAGCATCTCTCCGTTTTGTGAGGGCAAACCGCCTCGCAGCTTATGAGCCTGCGCGGCTAAGCCGCGCGGCGGCAATCTGTTCGATCATGGCCGGAACAACGCTCTCGACATTTCCCACAATTCCAAAATCGCAAACGCGAAAGATCGGCGCCTCCGCGTCCTTGTTGATGGCCACGATCAGGCGGCTTTTATTCATGCCGCTCAGATGCTGGACCGCGCCCGAGATGCCGACCGCAATATAAACCTTTGGCTGCACGGTCTTCCCGGTCTGGCCAACCTGATCGGAATAAGGTCTCCAGCCCGCGTCGACGACCGCACGTGTCGCTCCGACAGCGGCACCAAGCTGATCCGCGAGGCCCACAACCAGCCGCTCGAAGCCGGCCGCATCGCCGACGCCACGGCCGCCCGAGACAACGACATCCGCATCCGCCAGCGCAATCCGGTCGGTCGCATAGCGAACCTTGCCCATGACACGCACGCGCGCCGCAGGTACGGCGAGGTCCACATCGTACTGTTCGCCCGGCTCGGCTCCCGCTGGCTCCGCGGCGGCAAAGATGCCCGGCTTGACCGAAACCACCACAACCGGCGACAGCGCCTCAATCCGCTCTGTCACGCGCGCCAGGCAACTGTACCGCTCCGCCACAAGCGCGCCCTGCCGATCCACAACACTCACCACGTCTTCGAGCAGTGCGGCATCGAGCTTTACAGCGACGCGCGCGCTCGACTCGCGCCCACTGCGCGAGGCCGTCAGCAGAATCGTATCGGCCTCGCCTTCGCGCGCGATCTGCGCTACGGCGGCGGACCACACCTGCGGATCGTACTGCGCCAGTTCCTCGCGATCTGCCACAAGAACCTGCTCCACATAGGGCGCGATCTCCGTCGCGACGCCGGCCACGCCGCTGCCCAATACCAGAGCCGTCACCGGTCCGCTCCTTCCGATCTGCCTGGCTGCCGCGATCAGTCCAAGAGTGCTTCTGCTGACCCGCCCATCGGCGTGCGCCACGACCACTAAAATCATGCCATCACCCCGGCTTTCTCGCGCAGCATAGCGACCAGTTGCGCCGCCGCCGCGGCTGCATCGCGGCCATCGATCACCTCGCGCAGGCGTTCCCGATTTTGCGCTTCCACTCCATGGCTGCGCACCTTCAAGGCAACCCCGAAGGATTCCAGCGTCTCACGGCGAATCTCCTTCCTTTTCGCCTTCATGACATTGGGCAGCGTAGGATAGCGCGGCTCGTTCAGATCCTGTTGCGTGGTCACGACCGCAGGCAGATCCACTTCAAACGATTCCACCCCGTCCTCGGCATCGCGTTGCCCGGCAAGCGTTGTTCCCTTCAGTTCCAGCTTGCGCGTCCAGGTCAGGGCCGGCCAATCCAGATGCTCGGCAACCGCGGCGCCCAGCGCCTGACTATCCCAGTCAGCCTGCTGCCCTCCGCAGAAGATCAACTGCGCCTCTTCCTTGCGGGCAATGGCAGCCACCACTCCGCTGAGAGCGATGGGATCGACTTCCTGGTCGGTCTCCACGTGGATCGCGCGGTCGGCGCCCATCGAGAGCGCCGAGCGCAGCGCCTCCTGCAGGCGCGCCGGGCCGATACCCACAACGACGATCTCGGCCTCCGCGCCGCGCTCCCGAATACGAAGCGCCTCTTCCACTCCGTATTCGTCCATGGTGTCCATCACGAGCTTGCGGCCCTTGAGATCGACGGCTCGGTTATCGACGTAGACGCTCTCCTCGGCGTCCAGCACCTGGCGAATGATGGCAAGAATGCGCATTCCTGTCCTCCGCGGCCGCACCGCACAGACGGCGCGGCCGGCCCTGCTTCCTGCGATTAACCGCGAACTTCCTCGACCGTGTAGCGCCCGGCCGCCACCATGGTTGCGGCGATTTCGCGGCCCAGCGTGACCGTATTGACCGGCTCGTGCTTGGCCAGCCTGCGCACAATTGCCATTTGCGTGCGCAGAGTGTCGCCTTCGGCAACAGTGGCGACCAACTTCTCAGCGAGCATGACGATGCGCCGGAATGAGTTGGCGATGAAGTACTTCGCCAGACGCACGCCCATCGGCATTTGCTCGGCTGACTTCTCGGCGCGCAGCAAGGCGGACTCGGAGACCATGATCTCGGCCAGCATGTCGGCCAACATGCCGACGACCTCCTGCTGTTCGCTCAGTTCCGCGCCGAACCTCTGCGAGGCCGCGCCGGAACAGAACAGGCCCAGCTTCTTGGCGTTTCGCACCAGGTTTCTCTCCGCGCCGAGAACTCCGCTCGGCGGCGCTTGCAGACTTGGCCCAGCCATGACCTCGTCCATCACCTTCTTGATTGTCGGCAGCAGCGCCAGACGGCCCTGCATGGCGCGCTTGATCATCCAGCCGGTGGTGATGAGGCGGTTGATCTCGTTGGTGCCTTCAAAGATCTTGTTGATACGCGAATCCCGATAGGCGCGCTCGACAGGAAACTCTTCCACATAGCCGTAGCCGCCAAAGATCTGCAGCATCTTGTCCACGGCGCGTTCGAGCATCTCCGAGCCCCAGAACTTCAGGATGGAACACTCGACCGCGAACTCCTCGATCGCCTTCTGGATCTGCTGGGGAGACTTTTCTCCCTCTGGCATGGCGGCGTCAATCGCGCCCACGGTGCGATACACCGCGGCTTCGCCGGCATACACGTCCGCTGCCGTGTCCGCGATTTTTTCCTGGATCAGGCCAAACGAAGTGACAGGCTTGCCAAATGCGATCCGATCTCTGCCGTAGCGGATTCCGTCGCGCAGCACAGTGCGCGCTCCGCCCACTGCCGCGGCGCCCAGTTTGTAGCGGCCGACATCGAGCACATTGAAAGCGATGTGGTGCCCCTTGCCGATCTCGCCCAGCACGTTCTCCACCGGCACGTGGCAATCGACCAGCGCAAGCGGGCAGGTGGAGGAACCGCGGATGCCGAGCTTATGCTCCTCGGGCCCCACCGTCAATCCCGGCGTTCCTGCTTCGACCAGGAAGGCAGTGAATTTTTCCCCGTCAACCTTGGCAAAAATTGTAAACAGGCCTGCCATGCCGGCATTCGAGATCCACATTTTCTCGCCGTTCAGCACATAGTGCTTTCCGTCAGGCGACAATGCCGCGCGCGTGTGGATGTTCATTGCATCCGACCCCGCCGAAGCCTCGGAGAGCGCGTAGGCGGCAATCCACTCTCCACTGGCCAGCTTGGGCAGGTACTTCTGTTTCTGTTCCGGAGTTCCATACCAGATCAAAGGCAACATGCCGATGCCCACATGCGCGCTGAAGGTCACCGCAAAGCTTCCGGAGACCGCAATTCTATCGGTCAGCAAAGCCGAGGTCACCTGTCCCAGGCCCATTCCGCCGTAGTCCTCCGGCACGTCCACGCTCAACAGGCCAAGCTCGCCCAGATCGCGCATCAACTTACGCGACAAGGTGTAGTTCTTTGCTTCAATCTCCTGAATGTTGCCCAGAACGTGCTTGTCGGCGAAGTCGGCCGTGATCTCCGCCATCTGTTTCTGCTCATCGCTCAGATCCTCCGGCGTAAAGATCTCCTCGGGCAGCAGATCCTCGACCAGAAAAGCGCCGCCGCTCACCTTTCGGGAGGAACGCGAAACAGTTCCTGTGCTCATCGGTTCTCCTTTAGTCTTGCAGGTTTTCGAAGATGCCGGCCGCGCCCATGCCGCCGCCAACACACATGGTGACCATGCCGTAACGGGCATGGCTTCGTTTCATTTCGTTCAGCAGAGTCGCCGTCAGCTTGGCGCCGGTGCATCCCAGCGGATGGCCGAGAGCGATCGCGCCGCCGCTGTTGTTGACCCGCGCCGGATCGATGCCCAGCGTGCGGATCACGGCCAGCGACTGCGTGGCGAAGGCCTCGTTCAGCTCGATGACTTCAATCTGATCCAGCGTGAGCCCTGCCATCTTCAATGCCTTGGGAATGGCATAGATCGGGCCGGTGCCCATCAACTCCGGTTCGCAGCCTGCATAGGCATAGGCCACGAGCCGCGCCAATGGCCGCGCGCCGATCGCCTGCGCCCGCTCCTGCGACATCACCACCGCAGCCGCCGCGCCATCCGACATCTGTGAACTGTTGCCCGCCGTCACCACGCCCTTGGCATGGAAGGCCGGCTTGAGTTTGGCCAGCGCATCCAGCGAGGTATCGGCGCGCGGACCTTCGTCGACGGTGAACTCAACTTCCGTCACCGCCGGCTTGCCACTCCCCGGCGCGGCCACGCGGACTGGGACGGGAACAATCTCGTCCTGAAAATGCCCCGCTGCCATCGCCTGCACAGCCTTGCGATGGCTGTCAAAGGCGAACTGGTCCGCGTCTTCGCGGCTCACGCCGTACTGCGCGGCCACGCGCTCCGCGGTCAGGCCCATGGTCAGATACGAGCCGGGAAAGTTCTCCGCCAGCCAGGGATTCATGGCAATCTTGTTGCCGCCCATCGGCACCTGTGACATCGACTCCGTGCCGCCTGCCACAATCACCTCGGCGCCGCCGCAGCGGATTCGCTCCGAAGCCAGAGCGATCGACTGCAAACCCGACGCGCAGTAACGATTGATCGTCATGGCCGAAACCGTGATCGGCAGTCCCGCGCGCAGGGCAAGCACCCGGGCCACGTTCATGCCCTGTTCCGCCTCCGGCATGGCGCAGCCCATGATCGCATCGTCGATCTCCCTGGTATCGAGATTCGCAACCCGCTCGACGGCGGCGCGAACCGCTACTGCGCCCAATTCGTCCGGACGCGTATTTTTCAACATGCCTCGCGGAGCCTTGCCCACCGGCGTGCGCACCGCGCTCACTATCACTGCATCCCGCATTCTTTCGCCTCCTTGCCTGCCTTCACCGATCGTTTTCTCCGTTCGTTTGTGGACCGCCCGGAGTCAGTTCCTCAGTGGTTTGCCGGTTTTGAGAGTGTGCGCAATTCTCTCGGCGGTCTTCGGCTCGCCGCAGAGCGAAACAAAAGCCTCGCGTTCCAGTTCGAGCAGATATTCTTCGCCGATCGGAGTTCCCGCGGGCAGTCTTCCGCCGGCGAGAATATGCGCCACATGATTGGCGATCTTCACATCGTGATCGCTGATGTACTCGCCCTGGCGCAGGAAATAGGCGCCCATCTGCAGCGTGGCGCGCACATTCTCGCCGGGCGCGGGAATGGTCGTTTGCGGCAGCGGCGGACGGTAGCCCGCCCGCGCCAGGCGCAAGGCCTGCGCCTTGGCATCGGCCACCAGCCGCTCGCGATTCATCGTCACCGTATCGCCGGCTTCCACAATCCGCATGGCCCGGGCCTCGAACGCCGACGTGGAGACCTTCGCCATGGCGATGGTCTCGAAGATGCCGCGGAAGGCATCGTAGATCTCGACCGATTCTCCGCGGCTGTCGGCCTTCACTGCATTGGCCGCGGCAATGGCGCGCAGCGCCATCTCCTTGCAGCCTCCGCCGGCCGGAACCAGACCCACGCCGGTTTCCACCAGCCCGGTGTACAACTCCAGGTGCGGCTGACGGAGCGCCGAGTGCAGGCAGATCTCCGTGCCCCCGCCCAGACAGAGCCCGAAGGGCGCCGCTACCACCGGCCGCGGACAGAACTTGATGGCCTGCGTCATGGCCTGGAAGGCGCGCGTGAAAAGGTCGATCTCATCCCACTCCTGATCCTGAATCGCCATCAACAGTTGCATCAGGTTGGCGCCCGCCGAAAAGTTGGCCGCGTCGCTCGTGACGATGAAGCCCTCGAAGTTGCGCACATGCTCGCTGGAGGGGTTGAGCGCCTGCTGGATGAACTGCACGATGTCCTGCCCGATGCTGTTCATCTTGGAGTGGAACTCGAAGCATGCAATTCCGTCGCCCAGATCGACCAGCGAAACGCCGGGATTGCCAGCCACCTCGCCGCGGCTCTTCTTGTAGAAGCTCACCGGCGCCAGACCCGGATCCAGCACCCGCTTTTTGTAACCGCCGCTTGCGGGATCAAAGTACTCCTCGCCACCCTGGCGATACCACGCGCCACCCGCGGCCAGCACTGCTTCCACCACCGGAGGAATCGGCATCTCCGCGGCCCGCATCAGAGCCGCGGTCTCGGCCACTCCGGCCGCATCCCACATCTCGAAGGGGCCCAGCTCCCAGTTGAAGCCGGTCTTCATCGCGCGGTCGATCTCGACAATCGATTCGGCCACTTCGCCGATGCGGTTGGCGGCATAGCTCCACAGCTCCGGCAGCGCCTGCCGATAGAAACGCGCCGCTTTACCGCGCGGATCGCCGCCCAGCAGCGCGCGAATCCTCCCCGGCAGCGATTCGTTGGTCTTCGCCATCTCGACTTCCGGCAGAGAGACGCGCGCTGCGGGGCGGTACTGGAAGCTCTCGAAGTCCAGCACTTCAAGCTGATCGCGGCCCGCGCCGCGCTGTTTTTTGTAGAAGCCCTGGCCGCTCTTGTCGCCCAGCCAGTTGTGCTCCATCAGCTTCTCGATTACCGCGGGCAGCTTCACGTCCTGGCGCTCATCGCTGGCGTTGGCGGCAAAGTTGCGCGCCACATGCCCCAGCACATCGATACCCACCATATCCGCAAGCCGAAAGGTTCCGGTCTTGGGCCAGCCGACGATCTGGCCGGTCAGCAGATCCACCTCTTCCACCGTCAATCCCTGCTGCTGCATAATGCGGACGGTGTTGAGCATGGCGAAGGTGCCGATGCGGTTGGCAATGAAGTTGGGCGTATCGTGCGCGGGAACCACCGCCTTGCCCAACTTGCGGTCTGAGAAATCGGCAATCGCCGCCAGCGCATCGCGGTCGCTCTCCGGAGTCGCGATCAGCTCCATGAGCCGCATGTAGCGCGGCGGATTGAAAAAGTGCGCGCCGAACCAGCGCTGTCGCACGGCGGCCGGGAAATCGGCAGCGATCTTCGCCACCGGCAATCCGCTCGTGTTGGTGGTCAGAATCGCCGAAGCGTGCAAATGGGGGATCACGCGAGCCAGAAGGCCGCGCTTGATCTCCAGGTTTTCAGCCACCGCCTCGATCACCCAGTCGCAATCGCGCAGGCGCGGCAGATCGTCCTCAAAATTGCCAATCGCAATCATGGCTGCCAGGGAAGGGAGGGCCAGGGCCGCGGGTTTGGAGTTCTTCAGAGCCTCCATGGCGCGCGCCACAACCGCATTGCGATCCTCCCCGGCGGCCACCACATCCAGCAGCAGCACCGGAACTCCGGAATGTACCACGTGCGCGGCAATGCGAGCGCCCATGGTTCCCGCCCCCAGCACGGCCACACGCCTGATGGGATACTTGTTCGCTCCCGACCCGGAAACGACGCCTGGACTGGACTGTAGGTCCATCGAGAGATCTCCTTTTCGAGCCAGAGAAAGACTGAGGCTACTCTCATCCTTGCCGAAATTTGAGTTCAAACAGATTTGACCTATCGGTCAAATAAAGCCCTATATTCTCTGGCGAACGAATATTACTGAACGCCAGGTAAAAAGTCAACAAGCAAGAAATTAGGCCGGAGAAGATTTATGCTAAGTTGCAGATAATATTTAAGTTACTTTACAGAAGCGCAGTGCGTCCGAACCCTGAATCAGGCCTTTTCCTCATCACGGAACTACGGCCTGGGAGCCAGTCCTGAGATCAGAAGCCGCGAAAATTCCGAGACAATCTCCTCTGCGCCCAACCCTCCGCCAGGCTGGTACCAGGTTCCGATCCAGTTGATGGCGCCAGCAATGGCGAATGCGGCCAGCTTGGCATTGCAGGGCACGATGGAGCCGTCCTGAATTCCCTCCTCGATATTGGCCCGAATGGCCGCGTCGATGCGGCGTTTCAAATCGCGCACCTGGCGGCGGGCGGGGCTGGAAAGTTCGGCGTCGTCCAGCATGGGCACGCAACGGCCAAAGTCGGTGGTCGCGATCGCAGTGGCATAAGATTCGACATAGGCGCGCAGCCTTTCGAGGCCCGTCCCCTGACAGTCCCCGGCTTCGCGCAGAGAGGCTTCAATCGAATCGATCCCCGCCCGATAGCACTCCACCAGCAGCTCTTCCTTGTTGCGGAAATAGTAATAGAGCGCCGGTTTAGTGATGTTCAGCCGCGAGGCGAGCTCGCTCATCGAGGTTTTGTGGTAGCCCTTCTCCAGATACAACTTCGCGGCGGTCTGCAGAACCGCATCCCGCTTGGTGTCCATGCGGTGCTGCGAGCGCACATTAAAGGCCTTCCAGGGCTCGTGAGCCGGCACGACCGATTCGGAATCCTTACTTTCAGTGGGCAATCCGTATCTCCTTCCAAGCCGATCGGCGTCGGGTGCGCCTGGAACTCAGGTACCCTCAAGACCCTGTTGCTTCATCGCCGCGTGTCTGTCCCTGCTTGTCTGTCCCTGCTTGCCTGTTCTGGGTTGGCCCAGGAACATGGCTGGCGCGGGAACAGGCAGGGCGCCGCTGTGCTCAATCCAGAAACAGGTCGGTCCGCATGGGCCGCCCTGGCTGGGTCTCATAAATGCTGAAGTCGGTAACCCCCGAGGCGCGCAGCACATCTTCATCGATGAAGAAATTCCCGGTGGTCGAACGCGCCCCCTGCTTCAGGATAACCGCGGCCGCGTCGGCCACAATCTCCGGTCTTCTTGCCGGCGCGCCGTCCATTCCGGGAATCGCCTGCAGCGCCGCAGTCGCGATGACTGTCCGTGGCCATAGTGCGTTGACCGCAATCCCCAATGGGCGAAACTCCTCGGCCATGCCAAGCACGCACATGCTCATCCCGTACTTGGAGATCGTGTAAGCCGGATGCGGGGCAAACCACTTCGGGCGCAGATCGATCGGCGGCGACAGCATGAGGATGTGCGGGTTTTCCGCACTCTTCAGGAACGGAAGGCAGGCCTGGGCGCAGGCGAAGGTTCCGCGTACATTCACGCCCATCATCAGGTCGAAGCGTTTCATGCTGGTCTCAGCAGTGCCGGTCAGGCTGATGGCGCTGGCGTTGTTCACCAGGATGTCGATGCCGCCAAACTGCTCAGCTCCGCGCTGGACCGCCTGCTGAATCTGCTCCTCAAAACGGATGTCCACAGCCAGCGGAAGCGCCTTGCCGCCGGCCTTTTCGATCTCAGCGGCGGCCGTAAAAATGGTGCCGGGCAGGCGGGGATGGGGCTCGGTGGTCTTGGCCAGCAGGATGATGCCGGCTCCTTCCCGGGCTGCGCGCAGAGCGATGGCCAACCCGATCCCTCGACTGGCTCCGGTAATCAGCAATGTCTTTCCATGCAGGTTCGACACAGTACCATCTCCTTTATTTTCTGCCAAATGCCATCAATCGTCCGGCATGTCCGGCAGCCCGTTTCGTCCCGGTAACCGAAAGCTGAAGAATCTTTTCTGTCCCGATGGTAAAAAACTTCGTGACAAACGTCCAGTAAAATGGTTATTTTACCCAACGGTTAGATTTTTACCTCTGAGGCGCTCTTCTATGGAACTGATCGTTGGGGATAGTTTCTGCTCCAACCCTGCCGCTGCTTCTGTGCTCAGCCCGCGAGAGCTTCCCCTCCAGAGGCTCTACGCATTTGAACGGGAGCGCACCTCGATGCGCTTTCTTGTCCAGCCAATCCACGGCACGGTACGCGAGTGGACCTGGGGCGAAGCGATGCTGGAGGTTCGGCGGATGGCGGCATGGCTGAAGGCGCGGAACTGGCCTCCCGGCTCGCGCATCATGATTCTGGGCAAGAACAGCGCCTGGTGGCTGATGGCCGATTTTGCCATCTGGATGGCTGGATACGTGAGCGTTCCGCTCTTTCCTGCCGCCAGCTCGCAGACAATGGCGGCCCTCTGCGACCACTGCGATCCGGTGGCCTGCTTCCTGGGGCGCTTTGACAATCCCATTCCCGCCGCGCACAAAGCCACGGATTCATTTGTTTCGATCGCATGCCCCGACGCCGATCCCGCGTCCCTTCCGGCTCACAGCCTGAATTGGAACGACCTGCTGGCAACCCAGCCGCCCATGGAGGAGAGCCCTTTGCGCGACGGGATGGATGTGGCCACCATCATTTACACATCCGGCAGCACCGGCCAGCCCAAAGGCGCGATCCATTCCTTCCAGGGGCTGAGCATGATGGGGCTGTCGATGAAGCCGCAATTTCCGGATGGCCTGCCGGAAACCGATCGCGTGCTCTCCTACCTGCCCCTGGCCCATATCGCCGAACGCGCACTGATCGAGATGAATGCGCTGTTTTCGCCGCTTGAAATCTACTTTGTCGAGAACCTGGAAAAATTTCCCACGGATCTTGCCCGCGCCCGGTCCACCATCTTCTTCTCAGTGCCTCGCCTCTATGCGCGTTTTCAGCAGAAGGTCTACGAGCGTGTTCCGGAGAAGCGCCTCCGGCTGCTTCTGGCGCTGCCTGTGGTGGGCGCACTGACGCGCAGGAAGATTCGGCGCGCCCTCAGTCTCGATCGCACCCGCATTGTGGCCGGCGGCGGCGCCGCCACGCCGGTGGATCTGATCCGCTGGTACCGCGGCCTGGGATTAAGCTTTATCGAAGGCTACGGCATGACGGAAACCGGCATCACGCACGTTCCTCTGCCGGGCACGGCGCGCGTGGGCTTTGTCGGCCAGGCCAGCCCGTATGCCGAAACGCGAATCTCTCCCGAAGGGGAGATACAGATTCGCGGGGCCATGAACATGATGGGGTACTTCCGCAACCCGGAAAAGAGCCGCGCCGCTTTTACCCCTGATGGATTCCTGTGCACGGGCGACCGCGGCGAGATCGATGCCGAGGGCCGCCTGCGTCTGATCGGCAGGCTCAAGGAGGAGTTCAAGACCTCCAAGGGAAAGTATGTCTATCCGGCTCGCATCGAAGAACAAATGACCGTGACCAGCATGTTTGAGGGCGTGGCTGTTTTTGGCGCGGGCTTCAATCAGCCGTTTGCCCTCGCCGTCCTCTCGCCGGAACGGCGCGACGCCTGTTTGAACCCGAACGGCCGCGCCGAGGTAGAAGCCGAGCTCGAAGCCTGCCTGGAGCGCATCAACGCAAATCTGGAACTGGCTGAGCGTCTCAGCTTCATCGCCGTTTCGCGGGAGCCGTGGACGATAGAGAACGGCTACCTGACGCCGACCTTGAAGGTGCGCCGATTCGCGCTGGAACAACGTTACTCCTCGCAGTTCCAGCAATGGGAGCTTGCGGGCAGAAGAATTCTCTGGCTGGAGGCGCAATGACGGCATCCGCGTTGTCCTCGCCGGGATTTCAGTCGATCCTCGGAAAGCAGGTCGAGGTGGCCTATCATGCCGCACCAGCAAGCCGCGGCGCCATCCTCCTGCTGCACGAAGCTCTGGGTTCGGTGAGCTATTGGAAAGATTTTCCCGAGCAGCTATGCCGGGCGACGGGTTACCATGTCCTCAGCTACTCACGACCTGGACATGGTAACTCCGAGGGCCCTCTCGAGGAGCGCGATCGCGCGCATTATTTGCGTCAGGTGGAAAAGGTGATTCCAGAGCTGCTCGCAATCTACGGAATTTCCGATCCGGTTCTGTACGGCCACAGCGAAGGCGCGGCCATCGCCATGCTGTATGCTGCATCTGGCCGCCCCACCCGCGCTCTGATTCTCGAAAGCCCGCACCTCAGTCCGGATGAAGAGGTGCACAAATATGTCCAGCATCTGGTGAAGAGCTACCCAGGCAGCAGACTGCAATCAGGTTTAGCCAAGTATCATCGCGACGCCGACGGAGTCTTCAGCCATTGGGCTGAGTGGGTTCTGCGAATGAAGCTGGAAGATTATTTTCCCCGCGAGTTGCTGAGTCAGATCCAATGTCCCGTCCAGGTCTTGCAAGGCGCCCGCGACGAGTTTGGAACCGGCTCACACCTCGATGTACTCCGGCAGCATCTGCCGGATCTCGAATCGCACGTCTTTGCCGAGGCGGGCCATCTCCCGCACCGTGAGCAGACCGGCGCGCTCATCGCGCGGGTGGCTCAGTTCCTCTCTGAAAGGAACTTCTGCGCTCGGCCATCTCAACCCTTCACATCATTCGAACGAAGCAAGGAGATACCATGACGCGGAACAATCGCTTTCGAGCAATGGGGAAGTTCATGCTACTGGCAGGCCTGGCTTTGATGGCCGGACAAGGCGTCCGGGCACAGCAGGCGACAAAGAAGAGTGCTTATGTAGGCCGTTTCGACGCCTATGTAGGATTCTCAGGCATTCACGCTCCGTTTGTGAATGACTTGAACCAGCAGGGAGTCGGCGCGCAGTTTGGCATCAACAATACCCGCTGGCTGGCAACGGGCTTCGATTACAGCGCTCAGACGGGCACCACGCAACTGACGCCGTCTCTGCTGCCCACGAACCTGCAGATGGAGCTGGGCGCCATACTGCCTCCTGGATATAAGCTGAGCGTTCCGACCGACGTGAACATTCAGACCTTCAGCGCCGGTCCGCAGCTCGTTTACCGGCATTACTCCTTGGCGTCGTTTTTCGTGCATCCGGTGCTGAGCGCCTTCCGCGTCAAGGCAACGCCGCATCCCAACGACGCCGTTTCCACGGTAGTGCTCGGAGCGTTGGAGCAGCAGGGACTGGTGCCGGCTTCGGGGGTCAAGCTGGACTGGACAGGCGGCTACGGAGTTGGCGGCGGAACGGATGTCAATTTCAGCAAGCATTTCAGCGCCCGCTTTATCATCGACATCGCGCATACTCGTCCCATGGATGATCTGCTGGCCAACGGCGGCTGGGTCTATCGCTTCTCGATTGGGCCAGCCATTCACTTTGGGCACAACGTTCACTGAGCAAAGAAGCAAGTTGATTGGAAGGCGGAGGCGATCGCCTCCGCCTTCCCGTACCGCGAGGCCGCATGATGCAAAAAGCATTCTTCGCCCTCCTTGCCGCTGCCGCCCTCGTGCTAATGCCCTCGCCGGCTGCGGCGCAGAGCGCGACCTGCGCATTGACGATCCACGTTGATGGCTTCCGCAATCTGAAAGGGGATCTCGGCATCACCTTGTTCACCTCTCCAGATGGCTGGCCGGAGAACAATAGCAAAGCCTACTTCCATCACGGCTACCCGATCCCCGGGACGGCGACAAGCGTTACGCTGCAGGTTCCGGCCGGCCGTTACTCCATCGCCGTTCTGCACGACGAGAACCAGAACAAGAAGCTCGATCGCAATTTTCTGGGCATTCCCAGGGAAGGTTTCGGCTTCGCCAATAATCCCCGGGTTTTTCTAAGCCCGCCGCGCTTCGATATTGCGGCCGTGCAGGTGGCCTGCCCATCGACCGAGACAACGATCCATCTGATTTACAAATGAGCGCGCTGGAATCTGAGAGACCGATCCAGAGGCAGGGGCGCCGATACCGGCGCGGGGATGGCACGCGATGGACTTCGATTACGACTACCTGATCGTCGGTTCCGGCTTTGGCGGCAGCGTGGCCGCCTTGCGCCTGGCTGAAAAAGGTTATCGTGTCGCAGTGATGGAAGAAGGCCGCCGCTGGCGCGCCTCGGATTTTCCCCGCACCAACTGGCAACTTCATCGCTGGTTCTGGTTGCCGGCTCTCCGCCTGCGCGGCTTTTTTACCATGCGCTTTTTCCGCCACATGGTTGTGCTGCGAGGCAAGGCCGTCGGGGGCGGATCGATCACCTACGCCAACACGCTCCTTGAGCCGCCCGCGTCCGTCTGGTCCCAGGGAACATGGGCCGGGCTGGAGCAGTGGTCAGAAGCTCTGCGGCCGCACTACGCGACAGCGCGGAAAATGCTCGGCGTGGTCACCAATCCATTGCTGGCCGCAGCCGACCTTCGCCTTCAGCAAATGGCCATTCGTGCCGGTGTCGGCGATTCGTTCTACCCCACCCAGGTCGGAGTTTACTTTGGCGCGGGACAGCCGGACGAAACGCAGCCCTCGGATCCATTCTTTGGCGGGAAAGGCCCGGAGCGTTCGCCCTGTACGGGTTGCGGCGGCTGCATGGTCGGCTGCCGGCATGGGGCAAAGAACACGCTCGACCAGAACTATCTCTGGTTTGCGGAAAAGCTCGGCGCAAAGGTCTTTGCCGAGACGCGCGTCGAAGATGTGCGCCCACTGGATGGGAAAGCCGATGGCGCGGCAGGCTTTCTGGTGACAACCCGCTCGATGGCGCCTGGCTCGGGCGGAGCGAAAAAGCATCTGCGTTCCCGCGCAGTCATCTTTGCCGCTTCCTCGCTGGGGACGCAGGAGCTGCTCTTCCGTCTGCGCGCCAGCGGATCGCTGCCGCGAATCTCCGCGGCGCTGGGAAAGGGCGTACGCACGAATGCCGAATCTCTCATCGGCATCCGTTTCCCTGGTTCAAAAGAGGACCTCTCACGCGGTATTGCCATCGGTTCGGGAATCTATCTTGACTCCTGCACGCACATCGAGGCCACCCGCTATCCGGCAGGCTCCGATGCGATGGCCCTGCTCACGGCGCTGCTGGCGCGCAGCGGCTCGGGATGGCGCCGCTGGCTCCTCTGCTTGGCCGCGCTGCTCCGCCTGCTTGTCACCCGCCCCTGGACCGCGCTGCGCATTCTTTCACCCTTCGGCTTTGCCCGCCAAACCATGATCCTGCTCTGTATGCAGACCCTGGAGGGTCAGCTCACGATGCGCTACCGGCGGCGCCCCTGGTGGCCATTCGCGCGCGGCCTCTCCACGCACGGAGAAAAGATCCCCACCTACATCCCTCTGGCAAACCAATTTGCCGAACAGGCCGCCCGGGAGTTTGGCGGCGTGGCCATGACCTCGCTGCCTGAGATTCTCTTCGACGTGCCCATGACGGCGCACTGCATCGGCGGCGCAGTCATGGCCGCCACGCCCGACGAAGGTGTCTGCGATCATCGGGGACGTGTCTTTCATTACCGCAACCTGCTGATCTGCGACGGCTCGATCCTCGCGGCCAACCTGGGCGTGAATCCGGCGCTTACCATTACGGCATTGGCCGAGTACATCATGAGCCAGATCCCCGATGCGGCCCGGCAGTGTGAAGAGGCCAGGGAACAGGTGCAGCCCGCATGACCAGCCAGTCCCACACCACCGAGCTTGCGGAACTCAACCGGATCTTTCAGGCTCAGCGGGCGGCCTTTGAGCGGCACGCGCCGCTTTCCCGCGCCCGGCGGCTGGAGGCTCTCGACGCTCTGCTGCAACTGGTTCTCTCCAGTCAGGACGCGATTGCGGAAGCCATCAATGCCGACTTTGGCCAGCGCGCCGCCATTGAGACACGGCTGCTCGAGATTTTTCCTCTGGTTGATGAGATACGCCATATCAAACGCCATCTGGCTCGATGGATGCGGCCGCGGCCGGTCCCTGTGAACTGGCAGTTCCTGCCCAGCCGCGCCTGCGTTCTCTATCAGCCTCTGGGCGTTGTGGGCATCGTGGGAGCGTGGAATTATCCTCTCCTGCTCGCACTATCTCCGCTGGCGGAAGCTCTTGCCGCCGGGAATCATGTGCTGCTGAAACCCTCGGAGAACGCCCCGCGCTGCGCCGCGTGGCTGCGGCAGGCGCTGGCGTCAATCTTCCCTCCGGAGTACGTGACCGTCGTCGAGGGAGACCGCGATCTTTCCGCTGCCTTTGTGTCGCTGCCTTTCGATCACGTGCTCTTCACCGGATCCACTCAGGTGGGCCGGCTGGTGATGAAGACCGCGGCGGAAAATCTGACTCCCGTCACTCTGGAACTTGGCGGGAAATCGCCCGCTCTGGTCCACGAGGAGTTTCCCGTCGCTGAAGCTGCCGACCGCATCTGCTCGGCCAAGTTCTGGAATGCCGGGCAGACCTGCGTGGCACCCGATTACGCACTCGTGCACAAGCGGCGCCTGGAGAACTTTGTTGAGGCCTGCGAGCAATCCGTGCTCCAGCGCTTTCCCCAACCCATCGCGAATCCTCATTACACACACATGAGCGGCCCGGCCGCCTGGAAGCGCATGAAGGAACTGGTGGAAGATGCGCGCGCGAAGGGCGCGGAGATTCGCCCGATCGGGGCCGCGGAAGTTTCTTCTTCCGGCAGCGGACCGTGGCCACCCACACTGATCCTCGCGGTCAGCGATTCCATGCGCGTGATGCAGGAGGAGATCTTCGGCCCGCTGCTTCCCGTGCTTGGTTACTCGTCGATGACACAGGCCCTGGACTGGATGCGCAGTCGGCCGCGTCCACTCGCGTTCTACTATTTCGATCGCGATTCCCGGCGCGTGCGCGAAGTTCTTGAACAAACCTGGTCGGGCGGAGTGACGGTCAACGACTGCATCTTCCATCTGCCGCAGCATGATCTTCCCTTTGGCGGTATCGGCCACAGCGGCATGGGAAGTTATCACGGCTTCGACGGATTCGCGACCTTCTCCAAAAAGAAGGGCGTGTTCCGGCAAAGCCGCCTGTCCGGAATCGTGATGGATCGCTTTTTCAAGCCGCCCTACCCCCGGGCAGGAAAAGTTGCTCTCGACGTCCTGATCGGGAAAGCCGGCAAAAAGCCAGTGCGCCGCTTTCGTCTGGATGTCTGAAAGTGTTGCGATGAAAAATTGAGCAAGAGCGACAGTCGAGACGGATCTGCCGCAACCGCGAATTGGCATTACGGCACAAGTCTGGTTGGCTCTCACCTTGCACGCAGAGCATGGACCACGCCACACCCGCGATCGCCTGGTGCAATCAGAATGCGAAGAAATGGCATTGAAGGCATTGCGGCGGTATGTCAAAAGTTTTTGACATGAGTGTCCAATTCTTCAACGAAGGCAAAAGTTGCAGCTCCTTTACCTCGCATATTTTCGGAGTAACAGGCGCAGGGCCTTTGGGTAGCCGCGTGCTAGCAAGCATCAAGAACGAGGCGTTTGGGGCTCGAAGGAGGTTTTTACGATCCCCGGGAAGTGAAGGGATCTCTGTTAACTGCCTGTGGTGAGAGTCTGATTTTGAAAGGGCACGACTTTGGTCGTGCCGTAAAGCCCACAGAATCAATGGAGGCTTTAGCTCCTGAGGGACGATTCTTCCAGGATCTCGACCTTTGCCACAGGCTGTTAAGCATGAAAGTTCTTCCTGCCTGACCCCGCAGGAGCGCTTTGAGTTGATCCTTTGGCCGCGACAGCGGCCGCTGGACACAAAGAGCGGGCTGAACGCTTGGCCCCAGAGGTGTCCCATGCTGCAATTCCCCCCCATTCCGACCTGGGACTCATTGCACCCGATGCTCATCCATTTCCCGATCGTGCTCCTGCTGCTATGCCCTTTGTTCGTCCTGATCGGTGCGCTCATGGCTCCCCCCAAAGGCAGGCCCTACATGATCTCGGCGCTCATTATTCTTTTGCTGGGAACCGGCAGCCTGTTTCTTGCCGCCGCAGCCGGTGAAGCAGCAGCCACAGTGGCAGGACACGGTGGTCCGGCAGACGCTGTCCTAAAGTCCCACGCGGAACTTGCCGAGGAAACGGAAATCGTCAGCCTGGTTCTGTGCGCAATCCTGGTGGGAATCGTGGCGCTTCCCAGGTTTCTGCAGCGCGAGGAGACCCGGCTGACAACCACTTTGGTCCCTCTTTCGTTTCTGGTTCTCTATTGCGTGGGGATCCTTTTTCTGGTGAGTACGGCTCACGCGGGCGGCCGGCTGGTGCATGAATTTGGCGTGCACGCTATAATTCCCGCGGGTAACGGTCAGTCTGGCGCCTCGTCCGGGAAAGCAGGATCGGCACAAATAGACGGAGGAAATTGAGGCCCCCCGGTTTTTGGCGGGATGGCAGCTACGAAGCGCGTGATCAATCTGGACCGTTATCCCCGGTGACGATGCACATGATTCTCCCGGTAGAAAGTATCGAAAGTCAGACGTTTAGGAAGCAGCAATCGGCGTTCTGCATTATCACCTTGTTTGTGATAGCCGCGCTTCTCCTGCTGCATGCCGTCTTTGGTCCTCTTTTGGGTGAGCCATCCAAAGGCGTCCTCTTGCTTCTTGCTCTGGCCTTCCTGCTGAAGATGTGGGAGATGTTGTGGCTTCAAGGAAAACGAGACGGAATTTCCGCCAGGACGGCCCGGATTGAGACAGCCATTTCGATGGCCAGCCTTTTCATTCTGGCTGCGCTATTGGCTTTCCTGACCAATCGCGACGACGCGCCGTATTTTGTCCTCCTGGCAATCCCGATTTTGCAAAGCGCCTATTATTTCGGGCTGATGCCGACCGTTGGAACCATTGTTGCGGCGACCGCAATGATGTTCGCGTGGATTCAGCATTACTTTCGCATTCATCCTCCGGCGCGCCCGACAGAGTTTCTGGAAACCGGGATGATAGCGGTGATCTTTGGGCTCATCGGGCCGTTGGTTTGGCTTCTGGTCAATCAACTCAGAGAGCGGGAGGTCAGCCTGCACCAGAAAGTAGTCGAACTTGAATCGACTCGGGAAAGGCTGCTGGCCGAAAAAAAGCTTGCCGCGGTCGGGCGGCTTGCCAGCGGAATTGCGCACGAGATCCGCAATCCAGTCGCAATGATCTCCAGTGCCCTGGCCACGGCCACCTCGCCCGCTTCCGATTCCGGCGAACGGGAGGAGATGTTTGCCATCGCCTTGCGGGAGGCCCGGCGTCTGGAGAACCTCACCACTGACTTTCTCACTTATGCGCGCCCTGCCCCGCCACAACGTGCGATCACTTCCATCGGCGATGTTGCGCGGCATGTCGCTGACGTAACGAGAATGCGCGCGGCAGGCAAATCGATCGATATTCAATGCGCTGCAAGCGAGGATATCTTCGCCAGTGTCGACGGCTCGCAGATTGAAGGAGCCCTCCTGAACCTCTCACTGAATGCTCTCGACGCTACGCCCGCGGGAGGATCGATTGAACTTCGGCTTTTGGACAATAAAAGAATCGTTACCCTGGAGGTCGAGAACTCCGGAAGGGCCATCTCGGATTCGCACTTCGAGAGAGTTTTCGAACCTTTCTTTACTACCAAGGCGAGTGGGAGCGGGCTCGGGTTGGCCATTGCCCGAGGGGTTGCCGTTGCCCATGGCGGCGACCTTTGGGTAAGCAGGAATACGGACGGAGCGGTGGTTTTCACGATGACGCTCACGAAATACTCTGATGGTGAATTCGGCGAGGAGGCCATGCGTGGCAAAGGTTCTGGTGGTCGATGACGAACAGGGCATGAGGCGGATTCTCGAAGCGAACCTTCGCCGCGATGCGCATGTGGTGGTGGATGCCGCAGGCGCGGCTGAAGCGATCGATCTGCTCAAGAGAGAAGATTTCGATGTTGTGCTCACCGACCAGAAGATGCCGGACGGAAGCGGGCTGGATGTGTTGCGCGCGGTACAGGAGGACGATTCCACAACCTCGGTGATCTTCCTGACAGCGGTTGGCACCCTGGAACTGGCTGTCGAAAGCATGCGGCAGGGCGCCTTCGACTTTCTGACAAAGCCATTTGCGCCCGATGTGGTTCGCGCGGCGGTGCGACGCGCCTCCGAGCACACCGCCCTGCTTCGGGAAAATGCAGTACTGAAAACAACCGTGCAGAAACTGGAGGGCGCGGACGAAATTCTCGGTCAGAGTTCGGCAATTTGCAAGGTGCGCGGCTTCATTGCGCGCGTCGCGACGACCAGCACCACGGTATTGATTACCGGAGAAACCGGCACAGGAAAAGAACTGGTTGCCAGGGCCATTCACCGCAACAGCCTGCGGGCCAAGAAGCCCTTCATTGCGATTAATTGCGCCGCCGTAACGGAGAGCTTGCTCGAAAGCGAACTCTTCGGACATGAACGCGGAGCGTTCACGGGAGCGGACAAATCGCGGGCCGGCCTGTTTGAGGCGGCGCACGAGGGCACTCTGTTCCTGGACGAGGTCGCGGAGATGTCTCTGGCAGCCCAGGCCAAGCTGCTTCGAGTACTTGCCAATGGAGAGATTCAGCGTGTCGGCTCGACGGTATCGCGCAGCGTCGACGTGCGGGTGCTGGCGGCAACGCATCGCAAACTCGAAGAACGGGTTCGCGATGGCCTCTTTCGGGAGGATCTATTCTATCGCCTGGCGGTCGTCCCGGTTCACCTTCCAGCTCTTCGCGAAAGGCCGGAAGACATCAGCGAGCTCAGCCAGGTTCTTTGCCTCCGGATTGCCGCCGAAATGAAGGTTCCTGCGCGGCCGATCAGCGCCCGCGCGATCGAGAAGCTTGTGGGCTATTCCTTTCCCGGGAACGTTCGGGAGCTGAAAAACCTGCTGGAACGGGCGCTGATCCTTGGTCAAAACGCCGAGTTGCAGCCGGAGGATTTTCTTCTTCGGCAAATTTCGGCTGGCGCGACACAGATGAGCGAAGACATTGCGCCGGAAACGCTTGCTGCCCGCCTCCCAAAGCAACTGGATCTTCGCAAGACATTGACGGAGATTGAACGAGCGCTGATCGTTCGCTCACTCGATCTCGCACAGGGCGTGCAGGCTGAAGCTGCCCGTTATCTCGGAGTCTCGCGAAGCGACCTGGGCTACAAGATTGGCAAGTTCGGCTTGTTGGGCTCACCGGATCAGGAGAAAGCTGCTGGAATCTCCAGGTAAAATTCCTGCTCTGGGCACTGCACAGCCCGTGTCGGAGGCTTGGCCTCGAAGGGGCGCGGCGATACAAACTGCCGAAATCTCCGCGGGTAGCGATGTCTTGAAGAGGAAACAGCTTTAGCCGTACCGATAAAGCCAGCAAGATGAGTAGGCTTCAGCACCCGAGCGGCTGCTTTCGCGTGTTCTTGACGTTCATCAAGGCGCCTCTGGCCGGCGCCACTGCCTCCGCTCGCGAAACGTAGCCGCCACCGTAGTGGGTCCAGCCCTCCCAACTCGGCTGACTCCGTCATTTCTCTCTGAAATCTCTTTGAAAGCCCTTGGAATTTGTACATAGCTGTTTGAATCCTTTGACGGTTCGCCGCAGGGTGCTTATTGAAAGCATGATCTCTGCCGATTTTCTGGAGTTCCGATGCGCCCGGCATGAGTTGCTTATGGCCCCATGCGTGCTTACCTGTCATGGTGTGCAGCCAGCGGTACTGCCCGTACCCACGGCGCACCATCGATCACGGAGGATGCCAGCGGTGAACGCCACATGCATTCCGGAGCTGGAACACGCTTGGAACGTTAGTTACCAACCTTCTGCGCGATTGCTGCGCCAGTGGACCTCGCCAAGAGTCATACTTGCCATCACGAACTTTGCCGATGAACAGATCCTGCTGTTCCATGCCATTCAACAGGCAAGGCAAAGCAACGCAAAGGTCTTGCTTGTTCATGTACTTGAGCCTGACCGAGCGCAGACTGGTCCCACAGAGCCGGATCAATTTCTCGGCCTTGGCAACGCGGCGGAGTCTGCGCTCGCATCGCTCAATCGCATGGCGAGGAAACTTCGCTGGGTGGGAATACCCTGTGAGCCGCTGCTGCTCAGGGGATCGCCCCGGGAAGAGATCCCGCTCATTGCAAAGGCACGTGGGGTGGACAGGATTCTGATGACCGCAGCCAGCGAAAGGAGCGCAAACAATGCCGCCTGGAAGACATTGGCCGAGGATCTGCTGCCCTTTACGTCAGCCCCGATTTGCACCGTGGGGAGATGTTTCCCTCCGGAAAACGTCTCTGGCCAGCGACATGGAAATATCACCCTCGCCTTGTCGCTCCATTCAGATGCCGGGATGCCGCTGGCATTTGCGTCGCGACTGGCTCAGGAACGCCAGGCTAGCCTGACCGTCATGCATGTCTTCGGAAGCGAGCAAAAGGATCAGAGCGAAATCGCGCGTACCCAATGGGCCGTCACTTCCCGGCTGCCGGCAGACCGGTTGCGGGAAGCCGAACTGATGTGTCCGCTGGAGATCGCAGTGCGTAAAGGAGATCCTGCGGCGGAGATTCTGAAATTTGGAAATTCCACGAATCAGGATTGCATCGTGCTTGGGCCGGTCGATCCGCCACAACCAGCCGAAGCAGGAAGATCGAGCATCGTCCATCGGGTGATCGGTGAAGCGCGGTGCCCGGTCATTGTGCTCGGGCGATCCGTTGCGGATGCAGCCGGCAGCTAGGTCTCTGACCGCTTGATTTTGCGCAACCAAGGTTTCCCCCAAGTTCCGATTTCGGGGCCTGGTGAACAAGAATGCAGCGCAATCGATTCACACGTTCAGAGAAACACGGCAAGAGTTGGCAAGACTTTCCGAGACCAGGCATGACTGCGGAATTACCACCTGAATGTTCCTGTCTGCTGCGTGCGGAAAGGGTAAAGATGAAAAGTATCCGGGCGATCTTCGTTGCGGCGATTTGGTTGGGGCTGGCCATCGATCAATTTCAGCCCGGCCTGACTTGTGCAGCCGCTCAGGAACCAAAACCGGCGGTTGGCGCAGGAGCCAAGTCAGCAAAAGCCACAGAACCTTCGGAGAAAGCCGACCCTTCTCTCGTGAGGGTAGACGTGTTGGTAACCGACGACGACGGGCGAGTTTTGGCGGGGCTGAAGCGCGGTAATTTCCGGCTTTTCGATAACGGGATACCGCAAACCGTGGTGAACTTCGCTCCGACATCGGCTCCCATCACCATCGTGGTGCTGATGGAATACAGTGCGGCTTCGTATAACTACTTTGCGGGTAAAGCTGCCGATTGGGGCACGGCATTTCTCAGCCATCTTGAACCGCGTGACTGGGTGGCTTTGACAACCTTCGATCTGCGGCCAAAGGTGCAGGTGGACTTTACGCATCAACAATACGAGGTTCGGGATGCGATCGCCCAGCTTGGATATCCGAAGTTCCGTGAGATCAACCTTTATGACGCGCTCGAAGAAACGCTGGACAGCCTGGATGAGGTACGGGGCAGGAAGTCGATCCTGCTGCTGGCCACCGGACTCGACAGCATGAGCGCGACGAACCAGGATCAGATCTACGACCGCCTGAAACGCACCGATGCGACGATCTTTTGCGTGGGGCTGGCTGAAGCCGAATACACACGCTACGGCGGCGCAGACCTGTCCTACCTGCAAGGCAAGAACGCACTCACCCGGTTCGCCAAACAGACCGGAGGGCTGGCGCTGTTCCCCCGCTTCGAAGGTGAGTTGCCTGATATTTTCCGCAGTGTTGTGGGTTTTCTGCGCAGCGAGTACACGCTCTCCTTCCGTCCGCCTCCGGAAAGCCGCGGCGGACGCTACCACCTGCTGAAAGTTGAAATTGTGGGACCGGATGGAAAACCCTTGAAAGTCACTGACGAGAAGGGAAAGAACCGCAAAATCGAAATCTTTGCTCGCGAGGGCTATATGACGCCGAAAGGATGAGGCTCAGTCGACCGATTTTCGCCCGCATACCGCCGCTCGAAGAAAGGGGTCTCCCGTGAACCGGGCAATTCGCAAATTCGCCGCTACAGGTTCGATGTTCCTGTTGATCATGATGCCCGAGCTGCAACTCGTGGCGCAGTCGCCGGCGGCGGCAGAGCCGCAACAGCAATCGTCTCAGCCAGATCTGCACCAATATCTGCTAAAGTCCTACGAAGATCTGTTCCAACTGTCGCCATCGCTCACCTTCAGCGCCTCCGATATCGAAAGCGAACGCCAGGCTCTCAAACGCGGGGAGGATAGTTGCCGCGGGCGGTTTAAAGACCATTCCAAACAGTATGGGAAACAACTGGACATCGCGCGGAATGATCTGAAAAAGGGCGGCTCGGGGCTCCCTGATGTGCGGCGCCACGATCTGCACTGTCAGATTCAGAACCTGGAACTGCTCCGCAGCGAAGCCGATATCCTTTCCGGACAAGCCATTCCCAACGCATACGACAACCTGAATGCCAAGCTTGATCTGCTTGTGCAGTGGCCGGCGCAGAACCGGGAAATCCTCGCGGCCCTCGCATCCGGCGCCCATGACCAGCGGCGCTGGAGTGACGTAAAAGACATTGGATTCAGAGAAATTGCCTCAGGACAACGGGACGACATCAAACGCGGCCAGGACGCCGTCAATGAGCTGAAGCGAACCGGCCTTCTGCCTCCTGAAGTTGAAAGCAAAGCCGTTCAGGATTACGTAAAGAAAGTTGCCGACCGTGTCGCGCAGCACTCCGACCTGAAGGTTCCCCTGCATGTAACGGTGCTGCAATCCAGGGAGATTAACGCGTTTGCCCTGCCCGGTGGCTATCTGTTTATTGAGCGCGGACTTCTGGAAGCTACCGATGATGAGGCGCAACTGGCCGGAGTCATCGCTCACGAGCTTGCGCACGTAACTGCCCGCCATGGGGCCAAGCTCATGAAGCGCGCCACCATCGCCGGCATGTTCTACCAGGCTGCTCAGATTGCGGCGGTTGTGCTCACAGGCGGAATGGCAGGCATCGGCATGTACTACGCATTGCAGTACGGATACTACGGCCTTGGTCTGGTGCTGAATCTCAAATTACTTGGCGTCAGCCGCGACTATGAGCTTGAGGCCGATCAATTGGGTATTCAGTACGCATGGAACTCCGGTTACGACCCCACCGGTTTTGTGCGCTTCTTCGACAAGATTGCCACGCGAGAAGGTTATGTGAACGGTGTGAGTTGGTTTCGCACCCACCCGCCTTTCTATACGCGGATGGTCGATGCCCAGCGCGAAATCATGTTCCTCCCCCAAGGGCGCGACCTGGAAGTGCAGAGCGCCGAGTTTGAGCAGATGAAGAAGGATCTGGCGCCGGTTGTCGCCGCCGCCAATAAAGAAGAGAAGGAAAAGCCCAGCCTCCTGATGACGAAGGAAGAAGGTTGTGCGCCGCCGAAAAAGATCGAATACAAACCTGGCCAGCCGATCGAGCAGATTTGCTCGACTGGCCTGCGCGTTCCCAATCCGGAAGAAAAGAACGATGTCGGAAATACATCCGGAAAGGATGAGATCGGCATGAAGCGGCTTTCTTCGCCATGCGCGCCGTCCAGCTTTCGATGAGCGATCGGTCGCTGCCGCATAGCGCCAGCCAAAATCGGATCGGGCATGACGGCTGGCGATATTTTCGCCTCCCTCGAAGCACCGCTTCGAGGGAGGTATTCGATGCCTTTCCGCGCGCCCCGCTTCTGCGAAAGCCCTCGTGTTGCGGCAATTTCTGAAGCGGTCAACTTATCTGCACGGGGCCCGTACATCGCTGCTGTCAATCGTCTGGTGGAATCAGACACTCGCCACCGCAATCCAATCCTTATCAGCCACAGAAAGGAAATACCATGCAATGCGCCAACCCCAAGTGCCGCCAGGATGCCCTGGACCTTCAAGCCGGAACTCTTTGTCTCATTGAGCTGTCTCTTCCTCCAGATGAGCGAATCATTCGAGCTGACGGCGGCTTTCCCGTGGTGGTGGCGCCAAGCCGTTATTTCTGGCTGTGCCCGGAGTGTTCCCGCATTTGGAAGATGAGGCGTTGGACGTCAGCCGGTGTTGATCTGGAGCCGAAGCGGCCGGATTGGCGCCCGGCACAAGGAACTCAGACAGCAAAGATCGAACCTGTCCGGGAAGGGTTTCGTCCGCAAAGACAGGTGCTCCCACCTCTGGTGGCGTGATCGGCATTCCCCATTGAGCTGCCGGCAGCCGTTGCGAGAGCCAGAATATAAAAGCGGCCGGGGTTGTCGAACTGCCTCTACATGCCCGAACGTACCCCAACGCGAGAAGATCTGAAGCCGCCGGCGAGCAGTAACTCCCGCGTGGACTCGTTACAGGCTGACGCCCCGCGGAAAAACTTGACAGCCGCGTCCAAGCTTCTTGACATGGCCGGAGAAAGACCGGGAGTGAATCGTGAAAAGAGGCATGTTGCAGGCCCGAGATGGATGGCATGCTACGTGCAATCTGTTATAGCGCGTGAGGGATTTGGCATCCTCGCCCAACATGTCCGCCCTTGCGAAATGGCCGGAGCAGCTACTCTGTGGCCGACCTCCTTCCCCAAACCGGGCGCGCCCGGAGGCCACTCCGCGGCGCACCCGGCTCTAATCTGAACGTCTTGGGGACGGTAAACGCAGGCCCAAACCGGACTGCACAAAGGAGGAAATATGAAATCGCTCAAGCTTGTAACCATCCTTCCGCGGCTTGCCCTGCTCACCCTTCTGCTGCCTGCAGGCATGCTCACGGCGCAAAATCCCGATTCGGCCGCGATCTCCGACCTCTTGAAAGTGGTAGAGTCTCATGCCACTCAGGCCGACGATGATGCTCAAATGCTGGCAAATTACACGCTGTCGAATCTTGACTGGCGAACCCACGCCAATCAGTTGAACAGCATCAAGGCGCACGTCAACAACCTCATCAGCGACGCCAATCAGTTGACCTCCTTGCGGGATGAAGGATCGCCCTGGCAACAGGAAGCCATCGATCGAATCTCTGTCCTGCTGCCGGAAATGGCCGCACACCTGACGACGACCATTAATCACTTTAATGACAACACGACTCAGACTCAAATGGCTCCATATCGCGATTTGGTTCTCACCAACCGAACCATGATCGAGAAAGCTCACGAGATGATCTCGAATTTTGTGGAGTATGACAAGGCGAAGGCAAAAGCGGATGATCTTGAACGCCAGTTGCAACTGTCCGCCGCTTCCGAGACGCCCTCCTAATCGAGACGGGCCGCCTTTCCTTCTCCGGGCAGATCGGCTTGCGATACGTCGAGATGCATATCGAAAAACCGGATACGCTGGATGGATGATTGCGCGGCCCGAACTCAACCAGAACGCAACGGCGAAGTTGGTGACGCTGCTGGGCAGGTTGATCGTCACCGCGCCCGAGTTGAGCGCGGCCGCGGTGAATGGACCGGAGCCAACCTGGGTGGCGACCACTGTCGGCGTGGATCCTGTGATCGTGAAGTTGACGACTGCGGGACCGCTGGAACCGCTTGAGCCGGAGCTCATAGTGGAGGATGAACCTCCGCATCCAACCACCAAAGCGAGAACCCCACCGAGAGTTGCAAAACGAAGAACCGGAATGTACTTCAGAGTCCCCCAATCAAACGGGGTAGATGGAAAATCTCCCAGGGCACAAAAGCGCACTACCTATTGCTTCCAGCGCGCCCACTTGCAATCGACAGGTCGTGCTGGAACGGTGCATTCCGCGCACGCCAAGCCCACTTCCTGGAAACTCTATAGAAGATAGCACCAAAAATAACGGCTGCGTCATTCATTGGGCGATTGAGGAGCCCCGGGAGCCGCCTTGGCTCCGCTCCCCGCCTCTTCCTTCACAATCTGGCCGTCGCGCATATAGACAATCCGCCCTGCAATGGCCGCAGCCTCAGGATTGTGCGTAATCATCAGCGTGGTCTGGCCCAGTTCGCGGTTCGAGCGCTGGAGCATGCGCAGCACGGCGTCGGAAGTCTTGGTGTCGAGGTTGCCGGTGGGTTCGTCGGCGAGCAGGATCGCGGGCCGGGTGATGAGAGCGCGCGCGATGGCTACGCGCTGCTGTTCGCCGCCGCTCAGCTCGCTGGGCCGATGATGGAGCCGTCCCTTGATGGCCAGCATCTCGCTCAGGTGTTCGAGGTAGCCGCGGTCCATCGGCGTTCCATTTTGACCCGAGGCGCGCCCGCTGATCGAGTAGGCGATCTCGATATTACCGAGGCCCGAGAGGGTGGGCAGCAGGTTGAAGCGCTGGAAGACGAAACCGATGCGGTGCTTGCGCAGGCGGGTGCGCTCGCCGTCGTTGAGCGAGGCAAAGTCGATGCCGTCAATGACGACGCGCCCGCTGGTGGCCTGCGTAAGGCCACCTAAGAGATAGAAAAGCGTGGACTTGCCCGACCCCGAAGGCCCCACGATAGCGACAAACTCGCCCGGCTCGACGGCCAGCGAAACCCCGCGCACGGCGGCCACCTGGATGCGGCCCACGGCGTACACCTTGGTCAGGTTTTCGGCCAGAATGATAGGTTTTGACTGTTCTTGCGGCACGATTGCAATTGTATAGGCAGGGACCAAAGAGACGACGGACCAGGGACCAGGGGCGCAAGAGTAGGAGAAATTCGCGGGACTGCGCGCCGGCGGCAAGTTCTACAATAGTCTTCGACAGATCACTTCGATAAGGTTCTCCGCATGGCTACCGAACTGAAATCAACTCTTGTTTCTTCTCTTGAAGCGGCCGCCGCCAAGGCAGGCCTCACGATTATCGCCGTTACCCAGGGCAAGAGCTTCGATGGCCGGCCGACGGCCATTTTTGAGCTTGGTCTCACCGCGAAAGAGGCTGTGGGCCGTTCGCTGAAGCTCGAACTGAGCGACGCCTTCAACTTCGACAAGCCTCATCTGCTGCCCGAGATGGAAGCCCACCTGGCCGGTGAGGCCAAGCGGTTGCGCAATCCGCGGCCGGACTGCTATGTGACCCTGGGCGGGCTGCCGGTGGCGTTTGGCAAGTTCGAGTGGCCCTTCCACCGCTCGACCTCGGGCGCCGACACGTACATTGTTCACGGCGAGATCCACCTGGCCGATGGCGGCGGGCACAACCTGCACGCAAAAATCTCCGCCAGCGTCACGCTGACCTTTGCCGAGATCGTGCCGGCCATGGAGCAGCCGTATGCCGAAACCTTCATCTACAACGCGGTGCGCAAGACGGTGGACATGGGACAGCTTGAATTCTTGAAGTCGGGCAACCGCCAGCCTGTACCCGTCACCACGCGCTACTACAGCCGCTGGCAAAAGAAGTTCCTCTTCACCGAGACCGACGATCAGGCGCGGCTGCGCTACCTGCTCAGCAAGGTCTACTGGCTCTCGGGAGTGCTGGGCGGGGGCAAGCCGGTGTGGATCGCCGATCCGCGCGACGCGCAGTACCTGAACACGACCGAGGCCGATCTGCTGCGCATGGCAGGCGACGAGGCTGGCGAGGGACTCTTGCGGCTCAATGGCGAGTTTGCCGCGGCCACGCCCGTGCTGATGGCTCAAGCAGCAAAATACCAGGCCGCGCTCGATGCGGCGCTCGACTTCACCAAGCCCAAGTTCAACGAGGAGATGCGCGCAGGGCACGCGAACATGTAGCGGGCATCAATCCAAGCCTCGCAATTTCTGCACCGGAGAAAATGCGGGAACGGAAAAGGCCCCAATGGGGCCTTTTCCGTTCCCGCTGATTTGCTTCCTGTTCCCTGCTCCCAATTCTCCTGTTCCTGCGCTTACAGCGCATTCCCGCAACCCGAGCAGAACCGCGCACCGGCCACATTCGCCAACTGGCAGCGCGGGCAGATCGTCATCGCTCCCGGCTGCGGAGCGGCAACCGAAGGCGCCGGCATACTCATCGGCTGGCCCCACAAGGGGACGGAAATCCCGAGTGACGCCGCGATAGCCGCAGCCTGCATGGCGTTGTACTCGCGTACCCGGCCGGGCATGAAGAAACACTCGAAAAAGCCCAGGATTGCAGGAATGCCGGTCCAGAAGAAGCAGGCGTAGAGAATCCCCAGCCCGGTGCGCCGCAAATAAAAGTGATGCAGTCCGAAGCTGCCCAGAAACAGGGCCAGCAAGACGCCAATCACTTCGTCGCGGCGCATGGCCTCGTACTGCTGATAAAAGACAGCTTGCGGATTGGGATAGGCGTAGGCGCTCATGGGTCTCTCTCCTTGCCGTCGTTCAGTGCCTGCTCAAACTACGCAACCGCTCGGCCAGCGGTTCCCGGCATATCGAAAGCATTGTGCCACAGCCCATCGCGTAGCTAACATCGAAATTGCCATGAACACGTTCATTTCCTCGATGCAGCCTGATGCCGCGGAAAGCGGCACATTTCTGATTGGCGGCGACCTTCCTGTACACCGGCTGGGCTACGGAACCATGCGCCTGGTGGGCGAGGGCGCGTGGGGCGAGCCGGCCGAGCCGGAGGAATGCCGCCGGGTGCTGCGCCGTGCTGTGGAACTAGGCGTTACGCTCTTTGACACAGCCGACGCCTACGGACCGGAGATCGCCGAACGGCTCATCGGCGAGGCGCTGGCGCCTTACGCGCCGGGTGTGATGGTGGCCACCAAGGGCGGCATCACGCGCCAGGGACCGGCAAAGACTGAATACGTGGGCCGCGCCGGCTATCTCATCCAATGCATCGAGATGAGCCTGCGCCGGTTGAAGGTCGAGCGCATCGATCTCTACCAGTTGCACAGGATCGATCCGCGCACCCCACTCGAGGAGTCCCTGGGCGCGCTCAAGCGAATGCAGGAGCAGGGAAAGATTCGTCATATCGGCCTGAGCGAAGTGACGCCTGCCGAGATCGAAGAGGCGGAAAAGATCGTCCCCATTGTCAGTATTCAGAACCGCTATTCGCTCGCCGACCGGCGGCATGAGGAGACGCTCAACTATTGCGAACGGCGGGGCATCGGCTTTTTGCCATGGTATCCCTACGCGGGCGGGAAGATGCTGAAGGCCGACCATCCGGCGGCGCAGGCGCTCAGCCGCATCGCCGCGCGCCACGAAGCCAGCATTCCGCAACTCTCGCTGGCCTGGCTTCTGCATCGCTCACCGGTTTTGCTGCCGATTCCCGGAACCTCGAAGGTTGCGCACCTTGAGGAGAACATCGCAGCGGCGCAAATCCGCCTGAGCGACGAAGGCTGGGCCGAGGTGGAAGCCGCGGTTGGAGGGACCGCCTGATCTCGGACGGGCAGCCCCAAGTTCACAGCCCGGCGCCGGCTCGTCCCGTCTGCAACTGGCTGGCGGGCGAATCCCGTTTGGAGGATAATCGCCTCATGGCGACTTTGCCCAACCTGGAAGAGCTCTGGACCGTGCGGGAATACCTGCGCACAAGTTGGAGCCCGGATCGTGAGTTTGTGGACGGGCGAATCGAGGAGCGAAACTTAGGCGAGAAAGAGCACTCCATCATTCAACGTTTTCTTACAGTGCTTTTTGCAATCAAGCGCGCGGAGTGGGGCGTCGAGGTTTTCCCGGAGTTGCGGACGCAAACCCAGAAGACGAGATTTCGCGTCCCAGACGTGCTCGTCATGCGCGCGAGCGACAAGTTCAATCGCTACGTCACCAGCCCGCCGCTGATCGCCATCGAGATTCTTTCGCCCGAAGATACGCTGCGCGCCATGCAAGATAAGTCCGCGGAGTACCGGCGTTTCGGCGTGGAGCAGGTCTGGATCGTCGATCCCGAGCCGCGCATCGCCTATCGCGCCACCGATGCAGGGCTTGAAGAGGTCCGGACAGGCGCTTTGACTGTTCCCGGCACTCCGATCCGCGTCGAGTTGAGCGACCTTTTCGCCGAGCTCGACCGCGCCTGACCTGGCGGATTTTCTCTACTCCCAATTCTCTGCTCCCTGTTCGCTGTATTCTTACCTTCGATGCCGAAGATGCTCTCGGTCGCGATCATTACCCGCAACGAGGCGGCGAACCTGCCGCGCACATTGGCCAGCGTGCGCTGGGCCGGAGAGATTGTGATTGTCGATTCGGGCTCGACAGACGCGACTCTCGACATTGCCCGCGATGCCAGGGTGCGCGTCTTCGAGGAGCCGTGGAAAGGCTTCGCCGCGCAGAAAAACTCCGCGATCGCACACACGACCGGCGACTGGATTCTCTCGCTCGATGCCGACGAAGAAGTGAGCCCCGAGTTGGCCCTGGAGATCCAGTCCCTGCTTGGCGGCGAGCCGGCCTTCGGCGCGTATCGTATTCCGCGGCTCAATCATTTTCTCGGCGAACCTCTACGGCACGGCGGCTACTGGCCCGACCCCAAGCTGCGGCTCTTTCGCCGCGGCACGGCGCGCTTTGCCGAGCGGCCTGTGCATGAAACCATGCAGGCCGACGGACCGGTGGGCCAGCTCAAAGGCCATCTCATCCATCGCTGCTACCCCACGCTTTCTGAATACATCGAGCACATGAACCGCTATAGCTCGATCGCAGCCGAGGCGCTTGTGGCGCAGGGGCGCACAGGCGGCTCATGGCTCTGGCTGATCTGGAATGCGCTGCTCAACCCAGCCGCGACGTTCCTCTATAACTATGTCTTCCGGATGGGCTTTCTCGACGGCCGCGCGGGACTGCTACAGCACGTCAACCACTCGTTCTACATTCACTGGAAGTTTGTGAAGGCGTGGCGTCTGGCGGAGGAAAAGCGATCTGCCAATCGTTGAATTCGTCTCCGGCTCCTTGATTTTGTCTCCGGCTCCTTGATTTTGTCTCCGGCTCCTTGATTTTGTCTCCGGCTCCTTGATTTTGTCTCCGGTATCCTCGTTCGTCAGTGGCGGCTCCGCACGTGCGCCACAAACTCAATCATCCGCAGCAGCAGCAGCAGCACCACCAGCGCCAGGCCCAGAATCACGAGCAGATTTCCGCCGCGCGCCGGAACTTTCGCCGTCTTTGCTTTGCGCTTCATGCCAAAGATTGAGCTTCATCTACACGTTTGTGCGGATGAACGTGAGAGAGGCGGAGTTGATGCAATAGCGCAGGCCGGTGGGGTGCGGACCATCGGGGAAGACATGTCCCAGATGCCCCCCACAACGGGCGCAGGTGACTTCGACGCGCCTCATGCCGAAGCTCAAGTCCTCATGCTCCTCAACGGACCTGGCCCCGGCGGGGATCAGGAAACTGGGCCAGCCGCAGTGAGAGTCGAACTTCGCGTCGCTTGCGAACAGCAGCGCGCCGCAGCCGGCGCAGTGGTAGCTGCCCGTCTCGCGATTCTCGGTGAGCACACCGGTGAAGGGCCGCTCTGTGCCCTTCTCGCGGAGCACATGATACTGCTGGGCTGTAAGCACGGTACGCCACTCGGCGTCGCTGCGAACGACCTTCTGTTCTGAATCGCTCAAGACGGAACTCCTGCGCGGGGCCGCGATTCGCGGATCAGACCTCGGCAATGACTTCAATTTCAACCAGCAGGTTGCGCGGCAGCCGAGCGACCTCGACAGTCGTGCGCGCGGGCAAGGAATCCGAGTCACTTCCAAAGTAGGATGCATACACCGAGTTCATGGCCGCAAAATCGTTGATGTCTTTCAGGTAGACTGTCGTCTTGACAGCCTGCCCCAGACTGCTTCCCCCGGCTTCAAGGACGGCTTTGAGGTTTTCAATGGCGCGCTCGGTCTGTTCCTTGATGCCGCCGGAAACTACCTGCCCGGTAACGGGATCGAGACCCCCCTGGCCGGCGGTGAAGATGAGATTGCCAACGCGAACGCCCTGCGCGTAGGGACCAATTGCAGCGGGCGCTCCGTCTGTTGTGATAAGGGATCGTGTCATAGGTAGATTCTAAGGCCACAGGCGCATGAAGGGACAACTACCCTTCGCAGGGGAGTTGTCCCTTGTACGCTCCGAGTCAAAAATACCGTAGCGCAAGGCTGCAGCTTAGTGAAACGCTGCCAGGATGGCGCCACTGGCCGCCATGGCAAGTAGCCAATAAGCAGCGTTGATGGCAAAGAGATTGACGCGGCGTCCCTCGAAGACATGTTGCGCGAAGAGCGGCGGAGCCATGAAGCCCAGCCAGCATACGACCCCCAACTTGAATCCGGAGGTGAAAACCGCGGCTCCTGCCATTTCAATCACGTGAGCCAGAACGAACGAGAGAAGCAGATTCGCAACAAAAACCGTAACCATTGCGAAGATCAGGTTCTTCGGCAGTTCATTCTCTGCAAGGCCGACGAGCTTCTTCCAGGACTTTTTGAAGATCACGCCGTACCAAAACAGTCCAAACAACCACTGGACAACCGCGGCAATCACGATCCAGGTGTAGCTAATGTGCATTGATGGTTCCTCCAAGATGGAGTGAGTATTCGGCTCCCGGGTACAAATAGCGGAACACAAGGGAAAGCTGTCCCCCGACGGGAGTCGTCGCAATCACTCTGCGGGAGACATCAATATCATGTCAAGGTAATTCGGCAAAGATGGCACTGAGGTGTTACTCATTCGTAACCCGCATGAATTGAGGACTTGGGCGCAGACCGTCCAAGGGCTCGGGAGATGGGCCCGCTGGCGGGGCAAGTGATCTGAAGCGCGACTGAATTTTGCGGTCGCGTGCCATGGCCTGACGCCCTTCTGCCTCTCAAGGCAGTAACGCGTTATCGATGAGCCGCGTGGCGCCGACCCACGCCGCAACGGCAAAGAGCGTGCCGGAAGCGGCAATTTCGACAGGATCGAGCGTCGCCCAGTCGACGAGAGCCATGTAATCGACGCGCACTCCCGGCTCTGCGGCAAAGACGCCGTACGCCGAAGCAAGAAGCCTCGGAGCGCGCCGCTCGCCGCCGGCAACAAGCGATTCCACGTGGCGGACGGCGCGGCTGAGGACCAGCGCCCGCGCGCGCTCGGCTGGCGTGAGATAAGCATTGCGGGAGCTGAGAGCAAGCCCGTCTGCATCGCGGACGATGGGGCAGACGACAATCTCTGTTGCGAGCCTCAGGTCGGCGGTCATGCGCCGAAGCACGGCAACCTGCGCCGCGTCTTTCTGGCCGAAGTAGGCGCGGTCGGGCTCGGCGGCGAGAAAGAGCTTGGTCACCACAGTGGCCACGCCGCGAAAATGGCCGGGGCGGGACGCGCCATCCAGACGATCGCTCAGAATGGGTACGTCGACAAACGTCGATTCGGCGCCGTTGGGATAAAGCTCTTCGACCATGGGCACGAAGAGCACATCGGCGCCCGCGGCTTCGGCCAACGCGCAATCGGCTTCAAATGAGCGCGGGTAGCGGGCGAAGTCCTCATTGGGCCCGAATTGCGTTGGGTTGACGAAGAGGCTGACGGCGACGTGCGCGCAGCCGGCCCGCGCGGCGCGGATGAGCGAGGCGTGGCCCTCGTGCAGCGCGCCCATGGTAGGCACAAGGCCGATGGCGCCGTCGCCGGCTGCGCGCAAGGCGCGCGACCAGCGGCGAAGCTCGGCGACGGTGCGGAGAATCTGCATCATGCCTGCTTCATCTTCTCCTGGGCGGAGCAAGGGCTTTCATGGTTTTCCGCGGCTTGCAACTTGCAGCGCGCCGCTTCGGGAAGGTGGTAGCTTTCGTCGTCGGAGGGAAAGGCGCGGTGCTCCACGTCCTCGCGGTAATGTTCAACGGCGGAGCGGAAGAGCGCGGAGGCGTCGCCATAGCGGCGGACGAACCTGGCGGGGGGCGCGAAGGTCAGATTCACGAGGTCGTGGAAGACGAGGATCTGACCGTCACAATCAGGGCCGGCGCCAATGCCGATGGTGGGGATGGGGAGCGCCGCGGTGATGGCCGCGGCAGCTTCGCGGGGAACGCCTTCGAGAACGATTGCGCCCGCACCTGCCGAGGCGAGAGCGACGGCGTCAGCCTGAAGCTGCATCGCCGCATCCACAGTGCGCGCCTGCACGCGATAACCGCCCATGCGGTGCACGCTTTGCGGCGTGAGGCCAAGATGGCCGACCACGGGAATCTCGGCCTCAACCAGGGCGCGGACCAGTTCCACGCGCGGGCCTTCAATCTTGACGGCTTCGGCGCCTGCTTCCTTGACGAAGCGGATGGCGTTGGCTTGCGCCTCACCGATCGAGCCGTGATAGCTGCCAAAGGGCATGTCGGCCACGACGAGGGCGCGGCGCACGGCGCGGCGCACGGCGCGGGTGTGGTGCAGCATCTCGTCCACCGTGACGGCGAGGGTGTTCTCGTGGCCCAGCACCACCATGGCCAGCGAGTCGCCTACGAGGACGAGATCAATGCCGGCCTCATCGACCAGGCGCGCGGTTGCGTAGTCGTAGGCGGTAAGCGCGGAGATGGGCTTGCCCTGGCGCTTCATCTCGCCAAGCGCGGGCATGGTGACTTTGGGAAGGACGGCGTTGTGCGGCTCGAGGGGCGCGGCCGCGGAAGATCCGGTGAGACTCATGGTTGGCTCCAGTGCCGCTCCGCACAATCAGGATGCGACCCGAACAGTCTCAGTATACGATGCATGAACGCTGGAGATGGAAGCCGGGAAGTGGAGCAGCGGGACAACGGTACGCCGCGCGCGGGCAATCGCATGAAGATGAATTCGGAACCTGCGGAGGGATCGCCCTGGGGGGCCTGTGGTGAAAGTCG
>JBMFHB010000015.1:0-55334 GCA_049977045.1 Occallatibacter sp. | reverse complement strand
CCTCGTCGCTGCGCTCCTCGGAATGACAGCGCAAAGAGCATGGTTCGTAAAGCGTCCAGCGAATTGGAATGCGTTTGCCCTGCTGCCACGGCAGTTTCCAAGCCAGCCCTCGCAAGGTTGTTCTATGATGTTGTGAGGCCAAAGTTTCATTAGAGACATGGGTGCGGAGGCGCAGTTGGCTAAGGCGAAGATCAAGCGGCTCTATCTGATTCCGATTCTGTCGAAGGCGCTCGATGTGATCGAGTTGCTGGAGCAGGACAATTCCGCGCTGTCCCTCGAAGACGTTTATCAGCGGACCAACATCTCCAAGACCAGCGTCTATCGCATTTTGAAGACGCTGGTGCATCGTGGCTACCTGGCGCAGACGCCTAGCGGGGAGTACAGGCTGGTATCGCGTCCGCGGCGATTGCGTTTCGGTTTTGCTGTGCAGAGCGCGGAGATGCCCTATTCGGAAGCAGTGGCGCAGAGCGTGTCGGCCGCGGCCGCAGCCTCCGGCGTAGAACTCATCATGCTCGATAACCGTTACGATCCCGCGGTTGCCGTGCGCAATGCGCAGGAGTTTGTGGCCAAGCGCGTGGACCTGGTGCTGGAGTTCCAGGTGGAAGAAGCCGCCGCGCCGCGCGTGGCGCACATCTTCAAGAAGGCCGAGATTCCGCTGGTGGCCATTGACGTGCCTCACCCCAACGCTACCTATTTTGGCGTGGACAACTTTGAGGTGGGCTACGAAGCAGCGTCGATCCTGGCCAGTTACGCGCAGCGCAACTGGAAGGGCAAGGTCGATCGCGTGGTGGGTGTGGGCTTCAGCGAGGCCGGCAGTTTTGTGCAGAATCGCATTACGGGCGCGTTCGACGGAGTTCGTGAGCGATTCAGGGATCTGGCCGACGAGCGGTTTGTGCAGATCGAGGGACGCGGCATGCGCGACTCGAGCCAGAAAGCGATGCGGGAGCTATTGCGCAAAGGCCAGCCCGGCGAGCACACGCTTGTAGCGGCGGCGACCGATTCGAGCGCGCTGGGCGTGCTGGACGCAGTGCGGGAGGCTGGGCAGGAAGCGAACTTTGCCATTGTGGGGCAGGATTGTATTCCCCAAGTGATGGAAGAGATGCGCCGCGGCTCAAGCGCCATCGTTGGCTCCATTTCGCACGAGCCGGAAACCTACGGCCCGCGCCTGATTCAGCTTGGCATCTCGATACTGCGCGGCTACACGGTGCCGCCTTACAACTACGTGCATCACAAAGCCGTGACGCCGGAGACGCTGGGCGCCGAAGAGAAGACGCCTGGCGCCGCGGTGAGCAAAGCCGTTTCAGCAGATTGAGGAAGTTAGGCAGTCAGCAGCGCGGTTTCTTCGCTGCCAGCGCAATTCGTCTGCCTGTGCTCACATGCTGGCTGAACCGGAGCGCGCATGCGGGCTTCACTCAAAGAAGTAAAATAATGCTTTTCAGCAATCGTTCAGCGACAGGACAGACTCGCAGTCGATAGTTTGCGTTCGATGGTGGGTGTGTGTCGACCGAGGTTCTTCACGATAAGGGAAGATCGCTGAAGGAAATGGGGAACTGTAGCCGTCATGCAAGAACCTGCTCGTGTTGCCATCGATTTAGGTGCGGAGAGCTGCCGGGTTTCGCTACTTCGCTGGGTGGATGAAGTTCCGGCGGTCGAGGTCATTCATCGCATTCCCAACGGGCCGAAGCATCGCGGCGCATCGCTCCACTGGGCGTTCGGCGAGATTCTAGCCGGCCTCGAAGAGGGATTGCGCAAGGCTGCCGCGCAGGCGCCGGAAGGGATTGCTTCGATCGGCGTCGATAGCTGGTCCGTCGACTACGTGAGGCTAGGCCCGGATGGCAGGATGCTGCGCGAGCCATTCTGCTATCGCGATGAGCGCACGGTGAAAGCCAAGCAGGCCGCTGACGCGATCGTCGCGCCATTCGAGATCTATCGGCGCACCGGCGCGTATCCCATGGGGCTTAACTCTGTGTACCAGCTCATGGCCGACCCTGGGGCCGGGATCGACAGCCGCGCACCGTGGGCGATGCTTCCCGAGTTTGTGCTCTATTGGCTGGGCGGACGCCGCGTGGCCGAGTATACGAATGCCACGCATACCGGCCTCGTGAGTCTGAAAACGGGCGCGTGGGATGAAGAGTTATTCACGAAGCTCGGTCTTGCCATCGATGCCGCGCCGCCGCTTGTGCCCACGGGCAGTGTACTGGGATCGATTGCGGGACCGCTCGCCGATCTCGATGCATTCCGCTCGACGCAGATCATTGCGCCGGCCACGCACGACACGGCAAGCGCCATCGCCGGCATTGCAGCCGATATGAGTGCAACGGCCTACATCAGCTCCGGCACGTGGTCGCTGGTGGGCACCGTTACGCAAACGCCGGTGACGACGCAGCACGCTTTCGACGCAGGCTACACCAACATTGGCGCGGCGGGCGGCGGGTTGCTCTTCCATTCACTCATTAACAGCATGTGGGTGCTCAAGCAGTGCATGGAGAGCTGGGCGGCGGTGGGACGGCCTTGGCCTATCGATAAGCTTGTCCAGGAGTCTGCCGCATGCAGTGCTTCGGCGGGCGTGCTCGACATGGACGCGCCGGCGCTAATGCTCGACACCGACATGCCGCAGCGCATCAACGCCGAACTGACGCGACTGGGATTCGACGCCATTCCCGATGTGGCGGGCAACGAGCCGCTCTTTGCGCGCACCATCTTCGAGAGCCTGGCGTTGCGCTATGCATCGGCGATTCACAATCTCGAAAAGATGCTGGACCGCAAGATCGAGCGCATCCACATGATAGGCGGGGCCACCCGGAACAAATTGCTGATCGCGCTCACCGAGAAGCAAACCGGATTAAATGTCCAGGTCGGCGAAACCGAGAGCGCCACCGTGGGCAATCTGGCGATTCAGCTCGCGGCAAGCGAAGCTGCGGGCGCGCGCGTGACGCCAGCAGCGATCGCAAGGTGGGCGGAGCGGCTGTGTAAGCGGCAGGGTGCAATGACCAGAGAGCAGTGAGCAGCACCTCTGCGTAACACATAGGCCTGAGGCCGTTTTGATCCGCTAGAATCCTCAATAGCATGAAGTGTCCTTATTGTGGTTTCGGGCAGGATCGCGTTGTGGACTCGCGCGAGAGCAAAGAGGCCGACTCGATCCGGCGGCGTCGGGAGTGCGAGCGCTGCAACCGGCGCTTCACCACCTACGAGCGTATCGACGAGATTCCCTACATGGTGGTGAAGAAAGATGGACGGCGCGAGCGGTTCGACAGGCAGAAGGTATTAAGTGGCCTGCTGCGGGCGTGCGAAAAGCGGCCTGTCTCTTCGACCCAACTTGAACAGATCGTCGACGCAGCGGAAAGCTTTCTCGTCGATGCTCCCGAGCGCGAGCGCACCACCGCCGAGATTGGGGAGCTCATCATGCAGCATCTCAAGGGACTCGACACGGTTGCCTACATCCGGTTTGCGTCGGTCTATCGCGACTTCAAGGATGTCCGCGAATTCAAGGAAGAACTTGAAGGGCTACTTAGAAATCATGGAAAGAAAAAGAGTTAATGACATGTTGCCTGCAGAGTGATTTTGTGGAGGTCTTCGGCGCCCTTCAGTCGCTCGATCGGCGTTATGTCGAAGGTAATGGGTATGCGCAGCATGGTGGATCGGCCACCGATGGTGATGGCGGTTTCGCGGTTCTGCATGGCGACGCGTTCGAGTTCCGCGGTGAGGATCTGCTGGGTGGCCCGGCCCTGCAAAACGGCCAGCAGCGAGGAGTCGCTCCAGTGGTAGATCGCGTCGTCGGAGTGGAGGCTTTCAGTGAGGAATGCCGCGACGGCCATCAAGCAGTCTTCGACCGCTTCCGGACCGAATCGCTGGTTGATCATGGTGAGGCAACTGAGGCGGAAGAGCACAACGAATCCCTTGCCGCCGCTCTCGATGATGTGCTTGACGTGCTCGATGGCGCTGCCGCCGCCACGCAGTCCTGCGGCGTTGTCGTTGGCGGTGGAGTGATCGGCTTTGCGGAACTGTGAGGCCTCAACGGGCGCGGAGTCGACGCCGGCGGGATGCAGGAATCCATCCATCCGATCGTGCAGGCTCCGGATGGTTTGCGCGCTGGTCACGGCCGCGAGTTCGTGCAGCAACTCCGCGGAGTTCGGTGTTGAGAGGTCGATGCCGAGGCTCTTGAGCAGTTCCGTAAACAGGAACGAAACCATTGCTCGCCACTCGGTTTTGCGGTCGCGGAGTTCGGCATCGACTCGCCGGCGGTAGTTCTCAAATTCGCCTAGCACGGCGCGGACCTGGGCCAGTTTTTCTTCTTCGGGCAGCCGGTCGGGGAGTCGCAGCGCAAGCCTGCCCACGTTATCGCGGAACTGTTTATATGCCTCCCCGTCGATTTCCGGAACGCCCAGTGCGGTGCCTTCCACGAGCAGCGTGAGCACGCGATTGGGGTTAGGCAACTCGACCGGTGTTTGCTCGGCCGGGTCCTCCGGTTCTCGTCCGGTGATTTGGCGCAGGTTCATTCGCAGACACTTCCGGCTTCTTTATCGGCCAAACCTGCTGTATCTTGAGGCGCTCGTAGCCCTCCAGCTTCGGCGTGTGAACTCGCCCTCCTGTACACTAGAGAGAAAAAGCGGAGCTAGCTGAGGTAGCGGAGCTAGACCCACTCGGTGGCGACCACGCTCAATGAGCGGCAGGTTCGATGTATCGGTGGGGGGGGCTGACAAGTACAACATGATGAAAACCAAAGTTCCTGTAGGCATCTTGGGCGCGACCGGAATGGTCGGCCAGCGTTACATTCAACTGCTCGAAGATCATCCGTGGTTTGAGATTGTTTGGCTTGCTGCCAGCGATCGGTCGAGCGGAAAGCCTTACGCCGAGGCCGTCAAGTGGCGCCTGGACACGCCACTGCCCGAGCGGATCGCGAAGATGGTGGTGTCGCCGGCCGAGCCGGAAGGCGCGCCGAAGGTAATCTTTGCCAGCATCGACGCGGCTATTGCCCGCGAGATGGAGCCCAGGTTTGCCGAGGCCGGGTGCGCCGTGATCTCGAATTCCAGTGCCTTTCGCATGACGCCGAATGTGCCGCTGATCATTCCCGAGGTGAACGCCGGCCACCTGCACCTGATCGAGGAGCAGCCTGTGCGCAAGCAGTCGGGAGGCTATATCGTTACCAATCCCAACTGCTCGACGATTGGACTTGTGATGGCGCTCAAACCCATCGAAGATCGCTTTGGTATCGAGACAATTTTCGTCACCACGATGCAGGCGGTGAGTGGCGCAGGCTACCCCGGCGTGGCGTCGATGGACATTCTCGATAACGTGGTTCCCTTTATCGGCAGCGAAGAAGAGAAGATGGAAGCCGAGACGCTCAAGCTGCTGGGCCGTCTGGATGGCCATTCCGTTGCCCCGCTACCGGCCAGAATTACCGCGCACTGCAACCGTGTGCAGGTGGTCGATGGGCATACGGAGTGTGTGTCGATCAAACTAGGCACGAAGCTGGGCAGGGAAGCGACGCGCGAGGACATTCTGGCCGCATGGGCGGACTTTAAGCCGCTCGCCGGGCTGGGGCTTCCGTTTGCGCCTTTGCAGCCCGTGGAATGGAGCCCATTGAACGACCGTCCACAGCCGCGGCTGGATCGCAATCGCGGCAGGGGTATGGCGGTGACGGTAGGCCGGTTGCGCCCGTGCAATGTGCTCGACTGGAAGTTTGTGCTGCTCTCGCACAACACCGTGCGCGGTGCGGCTGGTGCAACCATTTTGAATGCCGAGATGCTGGCGAGCCTGGGCAAGCTGTGAAGCAGCTTTTAGCCGTCAGACCGCAGCATTCGGACTTTTTTTGATGGAGCAGTGTCACGATGCAACCTTTCGCCACGCAGAATCTTCGGCGACGGCGGTAGAAATGAACAGGCTGAAAGCATAGAGCTGACGGCAGATCGCACAATTGGAACTGGCATGAACCTGGTAGTGATGAAGTTTGGCGGCACGTCGGTCGAGGATGCGGCGGCCATTGATCGCACCGCGGCCATTGTGGCCGGGCGAGTGGCAAAAGGCAAGAGCCCCGTGGTGGTGGTGAGCGCCATGGCCAGGGTCACCGACCAGTTGCTGCGCGCGGCGGCGGCAGCTTCAGAGGGCGACCGCGCCGGAGCGCTGGCAATTAGTTCGCGGCTGCGTGCGCGGCATCGCGACACGGCCGCAGACTTGGTGAAGGGTACGGCCGAATGCGCCGCGCTAGTCTGCGCAATCGACCAAAAGTTTGATGCGCTGGATGAGGTTCTGCGTGGATTGGCGGCGATTCGCGAGTTGACGCCGCGCATCTCCGATCTGATCGTCAGCTACGGCGAACGGCTGTCAAGCCAGATTGTGACGGCGGCATTTTGCGAACGTGGCATCGAAGCGGAGCATGTGGACGCGCGCCAGATTGTCATCACCGATTCGCAGTTCCAGAAGGCGGCGCCGCTCGATGACGTGATTGAAAGGAAGGCGCAGGAGAAGCTGCTGCCACTGGCCCGCGAAGGCAAGGTTCCGGTGATGGGTGGCTTTATCGGGTCGAACGAGGCGGGGCAGACGACCACGCTGGGCCGTGGCGGATCGGATTACACGGGCGCGCTCCTGGGCGGGGCCATCGAGTCAGAGGCCATCGAGATCTGGACCGACGTGGACGGCATCATGACGGCCGATCCGCGCGTCTGCCCCGACGCGCTGCGCGTGAAGGTGATCAGCTTTGAGGAAGCGGCCGAGATGGCCTATTTCGGCGCCAAGGTGCTGCACCCGGCCACGATTTTGCCCGCAGTGAAGAAGAACATTCCGGTTTACGTGCTCAACAGCCGCAACGCAGCCTGTGAAGGCACGCGCATTACCTCCGTCGCGCCGCACTGCAAGAGCCCGTTCAAGTCGATCGCGATCAAGAAGAAGCTGACCATTATTGATATCGTGGCCAGCCGCATGTTGATGTCGCACGGCTACCTGAGCCAGGTGTTCGCGGTCTTCGACAAGCACAAGTGTCCAGTTGACATGGTTTCGACCAGCGAAGTTTCGGTGTCGCTCACGGTGGACTCGAACGCGAGCCTGCCTGAGATCGCCGCCGACCTGCGCGCCCTGGCCGACGTGACCTACGAGGGCAAGAAGGCGCTTATCTGCATGGTGGGTGAGGATATTCGCGGCCAGAACGGCATCGCCGCGCAGGTCTTCAACGCCATCCGGCACATTAACGTGCGCATGATCTCGCAGGGCGCAAGCGAGATCAACATGAGCTTCATGATTGAGGAAGACGACGCCGACGAGGCGGTGCGCTCGCTGCACGCTGCCTTCTTCAAGAACCCCGATGCGCTGGTGTTCGATGTGGCAGCGAGAAAACAGCTAACAGCAGACAGCAAGCAGTAAGCAGCAAGCAGTAAGCAGCAAACGGCTAATACTGACGCGCAATCTGCCCACCGTCTGCGGTTAACTGTTTGCTGTAAGCTGTCTACTGTTTGCTGTTCCAGAGGAACTTATGCAGATTCTCGTTCTCGGTAAAGGAAAGACCGGCTCGCTCGTCGCCGATGTGGCGCGTGAACGCGGGCACGTTGTGCGTGCGCTGGATATTGACGACAATCCCCATGCCTCGGCGCTGACGGCCGCGAACCTGGCCGGCGTCGATGTCGTCATCGACTTTACCGCTCCAGAAGCGGCCGTTGAAAACATGCGTGCGGTGTTGTCTACGGGCGGGCGCATTGTGGTTGGCACGACTGGCTGGTACGGCAAGCTTGGCGAGATAAAGGCGCTCGCCGGCGAGCGCGGCGGCGGACTTCTCTATGGCACCAACTTTTCGATCGGCGTGCAGAAGCTCTTCCGGCTGACCGAGGAGGTCGCAAAACTCGAAGGATACAAATTTTCGATCGATGAGACACATCACGTGACCAAGCTCGACGCGCCTTCCGGCACGGCTATCACGCTCAAGGAGATCATCCTCGGCGTCCGGCCCGGCATCGACGTGCCCATCGAGTCGCATCGCGTTGGCGACGCCAAGGGCGAGCATGTAGTGCGCGCCACCAGCGATTGCGACGTGCTGGAACTGCGTCATGATGCGCACTCCCGCCGCGGCTTCGCGCTGGGCGCCGTGCGCGGCGCCGAGTGGCTGGCTGGAAAGCAAGGCGCGTGGGAGTTCCGTGAGATCTTTGACGAGATCTAGATTTTCGCTTTGTATTCAGAGTATCCACAGTGTTATTTGCGAACCGTTATACACTTGAACTGTTATGGAAACTACTGGCTGTGGTACCGCAATCGTAACGCCTTTTCGGGCAGATGGATCGGTGGACGAGCCGGCGCTTTGGTCGCTGGTGAACTGGCAGATCGAGTCGGGAATCGATTTTCTCGTGGCCTGCGGATCGACGGGCGAGGCGGCGACCCTGGACGAAGAGGAATGGTTGCACACTGTCCGTCTCGTGATCGACGCCGCTGCGGGGCGCGTTCCTGTCTGGGCCGGCTGCACGCACAACTCGACGCGCGTGCTGCTGCGTCAGGCGGCGCTGCTCAAGCGCGTGCCCGGCGTGGCCGCGGTGCTATCAGCCAACCCCTACTACAACAAACCCACGCAGGAGGGGCAGTTCCAGCACTTTCTTGCGCTTGCGCGCGAGGTCGACCCGCTGCCTGTGTGCGTCTACAACGTTCCAGGCCGCACGGCCGCTAATCTTGAGCCCGACACTGTGGCGCGGCTGGTTGCGGCCGCCGAGAACATTCAGGCCATCAAGGAAGCCAGCGGCAAGCTCACGCAGTTTGCCGAACTGGCGCACCTGATACCGCGCGGGTTCAAAATCTTCTCGGGCGATGACAACCTGGCGCTGGCGGCAATCGCCGTGGGCGCGCACGGGCTGATCAGTGTGGCTTCGAACGAGGCGCCGGCCGAGGTGATGCGCATGATTCGCGCTGCGCTGGAAAATCGCTGGGACGAGGCGCGCGATCTGGAGCGGCGCTTCTCGCGTCTGTTCGAGGCGAACTTCTGGGAGTCGAACCCCGGGCCGGTGAAGACGGTGCTGAGCCTGATGGGCCGCTGCGGCGATGGCGTGCGCCTGCCGCTGGTGCCGCCCACGCCGGCTACGCGCTCGAAGCTCGAACGGCTGGCCGGAGAACTGGGCCTGCTCAAACACGCGCCGATTCCGCCGGGCGTGCGCTCGGAGGTTTACTGAAGAACCGTATGCGAAACAGATCGGTTTTCACGTACACGCGAGCGCTGTGCATTCTGCCGGCGCTCGTTGTTTTATTCGCCACATTGCAGACGGCGGCGCAGAGCCAGGCAGGTGCAGCGGTAACGCAAGCCCGTCCAACGCAGCCGGACCGCAACGAACTGCTGAAGGTGAAGCCGAACATCGCGGGCCAGCGCAACGGCATCTTCATCGAGCCAGATCCGATGGACTTTGCCGATCACGCGGGTTTTACTTCGCTCTTTGACGGCAAAACGCTCACCGGCTGGGATGGCGAGCCGGGCGTGTGGAGCGTGAGTGGCGGAGCGATCGTGGGCGTCTCCACGAAGCAGCACGTTGCCGGCAACACGTTTCTCGTCTACCACGGCGTTACAGCAAAAGACTTCGACCTCAAGCTCGAGATCAAGGTGGAGTGGGGCGGAGGCAGCGGCATTCAGTACCGCAGCAGCACGGGGATTCCGCCGGGCCGCGTGGCCGGCAAGGGCGAGCCGCCGCTCGATCCACGCTGGGTGATGATTGGGCCGCAGGCGGATTTCTGGTATCCCGTGAACGAGCACGCCAAGCAATATAGTGGGCAGCTTTACTCGCAAAACACCTCGCTTGGCATCATTGCCTGGCGCGGGCAGGTGGTCGAGTCTGAGCCGGACAAGTTTCAGCGGCTTGCGGGAATGATCGGCGGTCGCACGGCGCTGGGCAAGTTTGTGAAAGACGGCCAGTGGAACCAGTACACGATCATCGCGCGCGGCGGCGTAATTTTGCACATCCTGAATGGGCAGTTGATGGCTGTGCTGATCGACGACGATCTGGCGTCGACCAATAATGCTTCGGGGCTGTTCGGATTGCAGATCGAGGGCACACCGTGCAAGGTGTCGTTCCGAAATATCTGGCTGAGAAAGATCGATTGAAAAACTGTGCAGTTCCTTTGCTGCAGCGAACGCAACGTTGCGCTCAGGTTCGCTTCAGCGAGCGAAAGAACTGTGCTCAAAACAGGTCAGAAATCAGCTGGAACGTGAGTAGAAAACCGAGAATAAGCAGAGCGATTGCTGCTGCGTTGATGCGCGTGAGCGCGACGTTCCGGTTGCGTTAGTGTGCGTGCGGAACTGCCACGCCGCAAGCCAGAGCACGATGGCGCTCATGGTCACGCCGGAGAGCGGGCCGGTGGGCTTCCCAAAGATCATTGCGCTACCAGCCGCGGCGGACTTGCCGCCCAGGATGGCGAGAGCAGCGAGAAGAAATGCGCCGATGCCGACGGCGAGGATGGCCGCTGCGCCCGCTCCATTGGGGCGCGCCGAAAAGACTGCGGAGACGGAGTTGTTTTGCGGGGTCATTTCTGTGCTTCCTGAATAATTTGGATCACTGAACCGCCCTTCACAGGTGCATTTTTATTGATCATGGCTCCGAAGAGTCCCGCGATGGCCGCGGCGAGCATCGAGATCCAGACAAAGCCGAGAACCGCGGTGCGAAGCTGCGGGATTTTCTTGAGATCACACCCATACTGAAGAACCACACCCGCGGCCATAGTGATCGAGATGGGGGTGAGCCAGGCGATGTGCTCCTTCCACTCCATGCCGATCGAGTGCCAGCCCCGGGTTGTTGCGCTGGCCAGCAGCAGGCGTTGCGGAAACGCAGCCAGATTCGTTGTTCCCGGCGGAGGAGTCGCGCGATACCACGGGTAGACGATGTAAGCGCCAGTAAAGACAGCCAGCCACGCCACCACAGCCATAACGACGAGATAGACGCGGAGGAATTTCTCGTCGCTCTGCGTGGGCAACTCCGTGCTGTGCTTCGAGTAGCGGCGATAAAGTTCGACGAGTGCGCCAGAGCAGGCCATCAGGTAGAGCGCGCCGAAGATGACGCCGTGCATCGTTGTCCAGAGGCTTCGTGCAGTGATCTCCATTGACTATTCCTTCTTGATTTTGTGTGCTGCTAAAGCTCATTCCTGCCAAATGGTTGAGAAAATCGCTCTCCTCTTTGAGAGTCTCTGTTTTCTTCCGGCGCCACTGATTTGTCTTTGCCCCACGTCCAGTACATGCCCAGGTAAGCGTAGTTCTCGGTTTGTCCGGCGACGGAGTGGCCGTAGCAGAAAAGAATCTGCTTGTTGGTGTTGTGCTTGAAGTGGTAGTAGCCGCCCACGTCGATCAACGTTGAGCGCTCGGTTTGCGGAGTGGCGAAGCCTTCACGTCCGTGAGCGAAGACCTCCGCGCCAAGCTCCCACTGCTTGCTTAGCTCGCGCTTGACGAGCCAGCCAGTATAGGGAAAGTCGCGGTAGTCGGCCTGCGGAACCACCTGGTAGCCTCCACCCCCGTCAAAGAGCCACTCGCCGTAGTTCTTCTGCAGCCAGATGGGCAGTTTGTACCAGACCTTGCCCACGCCGAGGTCCTTGTCGTAGTTGCCAGTGGGCATCTCGAACATGGTGAAGCTGCCAATCTGCGGCATATGCTTGCCTTCTTTGATAAACGCAATCTTGGCGCCGAGTTCGACGTCGGTGAGCCCGAATGCCTTTGGTCCAGTGCCGGCGGGCAGATAGATGGGATTATTCGACGGCGCAATGACGCCCCAGGGCAGAATGGCGTGGAGTTGCACGCGTGGAATTGCGCCCCAGTTGAACTCGAAGGCCGGCCCAACGGAATCCATCTCTGCGGGTGTGCCGTCGGCTCCGCCAAAGATGTAGAACTCGTAATGATGCAGGTCGACCGGAACGGGATCGTCTGTCTGATAAGGCGGGCCTTGCGCGCGGACGAGCATTGCAGCAATCAGAAAAAGCGTAGCCACAACTCGCAGCGTCCACCGGCCCAGGTTGCGCAGCATAGATTTTTCCCGGTCAAGAGAAGTTATCGCCGCAGGGGAATCCATCTCCGCTGACGTTATATCGAAATTCGATAAACTGTCAAGCCAATATTTCGTAAATGGCTGTATATTGAGTTCTGTGAACCATCACAAACGCGAGCTCTTTTACGGTCTCATCCGCATTCATGTGCTGTTGCACGCATCGGAGGAGGCGATCTTCGGCCTTGCCATGATGAGAGAACTGGCGCATCACGGCTATCGCATCGGCCCGGGCACGCTCTACCCTCTGCTTCACGGACTGGAAGAGGCGGGCCTGCTTAAAGCGGTTGAGGAGAGCGGCGGGAATCGCCGGCGCATGTACCGGATTACGGCTGCCGGCAGGAAGGCCCTGGCCAAAGCGCGCGAGAAGGTCGACGAGCTGCACCAGGAGCTGCATGATGCGCGCCCAAGGCGGCTGAGCGAGTCGGCAGGGCTAGCGAGACTGCAAGTCACGGGATCGTCAAGCGGCGGCGCTGAGACTTGACTGGCAGGTTAGTGGATTTAGCGGAAGGCAAGGGGCCAGCGCTGATCGAACTACGTGACCCCCTCAACGCCCCGGGGGGAGGGCTAGTTGATTGGACCCGGATCGGTGGAATTTGTTTCGTTGCGGGGAGAAGCATCTTGCCGAGCTGGATGGTTGAGTAGACGGGACACACTGATTTCGCCCTGTGTGCTGTCGATCTCACTGCGGGTTCAAGGCCATGGTTTTCTTCACCAGGTCGCTTACCAGGCGGCCTTCAGCGCGCAATCCCGCAGCCTGCAGTTTGGCCTGTACCGCCTTCATTGACGGACCCATGTCTTTGGGAGTTGGCTTGTGGCTGAGCGTCGATTCCAAGTCGGCGAGCGCCTCGGCAACCAGCTTCGCCAATGCGGCCTCGTCCAGCGCCTTGGGAAGGAACTCCTCGATGACGACGATTTCGGCAGCTTCCCTGGCGGCGAGATCGGGCCGGCCGCCGTTGTTAAACTGCTCGATGGAATCGCGTCGCTGCTTGATCATGCTGGCGAGAACCTGCTCGGATTCCTGCTGTGTCAGCGCCGCGTCGATCTGCTTTTGCGCCGCACGTTTCTCGATGGCCTTGTTCATGAGCGCGGTCTTGATGAGCCGGAGCGTTCCCGTGCGTTCGCCGTCGCGGGCCTTCATGGCGACTACGATCTGCTGGCTGATCTGGGCTTCGAGTGTTGCGGATTCAGTCATTTTTCTGGCTCCTGGTGAAGAGAACGCATCTAAGTGAACAGCAACCCCTTAACCGCAATCTCGCGCGGCGCTCAGCCAATTGTGAAAATTGTAGCGTTATACACATCGAGATGCACAAGAATGCGCAAAGGATGCACGCAGAACGAGATTCCGATTTGACGTCACAAATTCGATTCCATGAGGCGGCAGAACTTTTTCCCGCGATTCGTATTTACAAGAATGAACGGTGTTTTGAGAGCAGCACACCGGAGGGGAACATGAAGAACTCAAAAATCATGATCGCCTTGGCAGGATTGGCGCTAGCCGCCTTACCGGCGTTTGGCGCCGACTATCCCAACTCGAACGGTTCAACGAATCCAGCCCAGCCGGGAACGGTGAATTATATCGAAGGCGCGGCATCCCTGGATGGAAGACCGTTGAGCAACCAGAACGTCGGGTCGGTTGCAATGGAGGCCGGCCAGGTGCTGACGACGGGCACCGGCAAGGCGGAGATTCTGCTCACACCAGGCATTTTCCTGCGCGTGGGTCCAAACAGCGCGGTGAAGATGATTACGCCCGATCTCGAAGATACGGAGGTCGCTCTTGAGAGCGGACGCCTGAGCGTCGAAGTGGACCAGATCTTCCCCGAAAACATGGTGCAGATTATGGATCGCGGCGTCACGACGCAGTTGATGAAGACCGGCTATTACGAATTCGACGCCAACCAGCCCGAGGCCATGGTTTTCGATGGGCAGGCAGAGGTTCAGCGTGGCGACGGAAAGTGGCAGGCGCTGAAGGGACACCACGAGCTGGCGCTTGTGGAGAACGTTCGCACAAAGCCGCGGGACTTCAACTGGCATCCGACGGATGACGATCTCTACAACTGGAGCCGGCTACGCTCGCAGTACATGGCTGAGGCCAACAACCAGATTGCAGATGAGTATGCCGGTGAACCTGGGTTCAATCCGGGGTGGTACTGGGATCCGTACATGTATGACTACACCTTCCTCGGCATGGATCCGTTCTTCAGCCCGTTTGGATGGGGATTCTATCCGTGGGGCGGCTTATACGGGGGCATGGGCTTTTACGGGGGCGGATTCTATGGCGGGCGCGGTTTTTATGGCGGGCGTGGATACTATGGTGGGCGTGGTAACTATGGTGGACGCGGGGTCGGCGGGCGCTCCTACATGGGCGGCGGTCTCAGCAGTGGCGGATTCCACGGCGGCGGGTTTGGCGGTGGAGGTTTCCATGGTGGAGGCGGCTTTGGTGGTGGTGGTGGTGGCCGACGGTAAAACCCGCCGAGAAACAGGAAGGAATGGCCGGGGCTTATGGCTCCGGCCATTTTTTGTCTTGTTTTTGAGGATTGCTGTAAATTTCCGCCAGGAGATAGCCACAAAAACCACAATATTGTGTATTATGTGGATAGTGAGTGGGTGCAACCGCTGACCCGATCACCAAATCTGCTCCAGAGCGAGGGGAAAATGATCCGTAAGACGCGCCTTTATACTCCTGGACCGACGCCGCTGCTGCCGGCAGCCCAGTTTGCCATGGCTGCGGCCGATATCCACCACCGCACGGCCGAGTTTCGCGCCATCTTCCAAAAGGTTCTGGCGCAGCTCAAGGTCTTTGTGGGAACGAAGAACGACGTGTTGCTGCTGTCGAGTTCCGGCACGGGTGCCATGGAGGCATCGGTCGCGAATCTGACATCGCCGGGTGACAAGGTGCTGGTGCTGACGGCCGGCAAATTTGGCGAGCGCTGGACGGGGCTGGCGAAGGCATTCAATCTTGAGCCGGACGTGGTTGCGGCACCCTACGGCGAGACCCTCGATTTTGCGCAGGTGCGTGCCGCGCTCAAACCCACGCACAAAGCGATTTTTATGCAGGCCACGGAGACCTCGACGGCAGTGCGTCACGATGTCGAGGCGATCGCGAAGCTGCGCGACGAGGTGGCCCCGAACACTCTGCTTGTGGTGGACGCCATTACCGGTCTCGGCACCACACACTTCGACGTGGATGGGTGGGGCATTGACGTGATGATTGGCGGCTCGCAAAAGGCAGTGATGATTCCGCCGGGTCTTGCGTACCTGAGCGTGAGCGAGCGGGCGTGGGCGGCGATGGAGACCGCGAAGAATCCGCGCTACTACTTTGATCTGCGCAAAGAGCGCAAGAATGCGGTGAAGGGCGAAAGCTCCTACACGCCGGCTGTGGCTCTTGTGGCGGGTCTTAGCGCCGCACTTGATTACATCGCCGGGCAAGCGGGCGGCGATCTGGAAAAGGGGCGCGATGCGCTGATCGACAATGCGCAGGTGAATGCCGAGGCTACGCGCGCGGGTCTTGTATCGCTGGGCTTTACGCTTTTTGCGCCAGCGGCGCCGGCGGCAGCGGCCACAGCGGTCTCGGTGCCCGAGGGCATGGACTCGAGCGAGGTGGTGAAGGCGCTCAAAGCTAAGTTTGCGCTTGTCGCCGCCAACGGACAAGGCGAGATGAAGGGCAAGATCTTCCGTCTGGCGCATCTTGGCTTCTTCGATTATCTCGACACGGTAGCGATGCTTGCCGCCATGGAACATATCGCGAAAGACACGCTGGGCCTGCCGGTCGAGTGGGGTCAGGCAGTGGCTGCGGCGCAGCAAGTGTACGCAAAGGCAGTGGTCAGCTAACAGCAGACAGCTAACAGCAGACAGCTAACAGCAGACAGCTAACAGCAGACAGCAGACAGCTAACAGCAGACAGCAAACAGCAGACAGCAAACAGCAGACAGCAAACAGCAGACAGCTAACAGCAGACAGCAAACAGCAGACAGCGCCGATGGCCGAAGGACGCTTGGAGAAAGAGACAAACTGAGCAGTGGGCGTTCATGCTGTTTGCTGTTCGCCAGGGAAGATCAATGGCAGAGTTAACTTTTGGAGAGAAACTGCTGGTTGCGCGCAAGCAGCTTGACCTCTTTCAGTACGAGATGGCGGAGCGGCTGGGGGTGCATCCCAACTCGCTCACGAAGTACGAGCGCGGCGAGGGTAAGCCGCACGCGGCGGTGGTGCGTATGTTCGAACTGCTCTGCGAGCAGGAGGGCATTCGCTTCGACAACTACGAGAAAGGGTCCGCCGCGGCGGGCGAGGAAAGGAACAGGGGAGCATCCATGAAGGTCGTTTTGGCGGAGAAGGTTTCTCCGGCGACGCTGGCCGTGTTTGCGGCCGAGCCGGGATGGGAAGTGAAGACACACGATCAGTTGCCCGAGGGGTTGCCGGCGGCGCTGGCCGACGCCGATGCGCTCGTGGTGCGCAGCGCCGTGCAGGTGGGCGACGAACTGATGGCGCACGCGCCCAAATTACGCGTGATTGGCCGCGCCGGCGTGGGTGTGGACAATATCGACGCTGAGGCCGCCACACGCCGCGGCATTGTGGTGATGAACACGCCGGGCGCGAACGCCGTGGCCGTGGCCGAGCTGGTCCTTAGTCTGATGGTGGCGCTGGCTCGGAAGGTGATGGTGGCCAACTCCACCATGCACGCCGGCAAGTGGGAGAAAAAGAACCTGCAAGGCACGGAGCTGCGCGGCAAGACATTGGGCATTCTCGGCCTCGGACGCGTAGGCCTGGAAGTGGCGCGGCGCGCGCGTGCCTTTGGCATGGAGATTGTGGGCTCGGATCCGTTTGTCTCCGCAGCCGTAGCGCGCGAGAATGGCATTTCGCTCGTGTCGGTCGAAGAGCTATTTGCGAAGGCAGACTATCTCACCCTTCACGTTGGCCTTACGCCGCAGACGCAGGGCATCATCAACGCCAAGGCATTGGCCACGATGAAGAAGGGCGTGCGCATCGTCAACTGTGCGCGCGGCGAACTGGTGGTCGAGGCCGATCTTGCCGCGGCGCTCAAGAGCGGCCATGTGGCTGGCGCGGCGCTCGATGTCTTTAACGTGGAACCGCCGAAGGACTCGCCTTTCTTCGGTCTCGACAATGTGATTCTGACGCCGCACATCGGAGGCTCGACGGCCGAGGCGCAGGAGGCTGTGGGTGTGCAGATCGCGCGCCAGGTGCGCGAATACCTGAAGCTCGGCGTGGTGCAGAACGCCATCAATCTGCCTTCACTGAGCCACGAAGAGTACCTGAAGCTCGCGCCCTATATCGATCTCGCCGACCGGCTGGGTTCATTCCTCGCGCAGGCGGGTAAGGGCGGTATCGAGTCGATTGCACTGGTTTATGGCGGCGCGCTCGCCGATGTGAAGACCGAACTGGTGCGCAACGCGGCCCTGGCCGGACTGCTTGCGGGCTTCGAACATGTGAACCGCATCAACGCGGCCGCTGTGGCAGCGGAGCGCGGCATTCGCGTTCATGAGGAGACGGAGGAAAGCCATCGCGGCGGCGCGGCCTCAGTGCTCACCATCGTGCTGCATACGGCGCAGGGCGAAAGCCGCGCCAGCGCCACGGTGATTCACGGTGAACAACCGCGGTTGCTGGCCTTCGACGGCATTGATGTGGAAGCGCCGCTTGAAGGCGCGCTGGTGGTCTGTCGCAGTCTCGACGTGCCGGGCGTGATTGGGCGCATCGGTACGATTCTCGGCCAGCAGGGCGTGAACATCGCTAACTTCGCACTGGGCCGCGAACGGACAGGCGAGAAGCCAGCCAGGGCGCTGTCTGTGGTGCAGGTCGATGAACCGGTTTCGGAACAGGTGCTCGAATCGCTTAAGGTGATTGATGCGCTCGTTGAGGCGCGTCTGGTGAAGTTGAACAACGGGCGCTGAGAACGCAGCTTTCAATACGCGGGCGGGTTCGATCCATCGAACCCGCCCAAACTTTTGCGCAGAAAAGACCGTTGCATTGGACGGTTGCCTGCTTCAGCAGGCGCAAGGCGCTAATTCCGATGTGGGTAATAGGAGAGGGTTTGCAGGGGCGCTTACCACTGCGGATGCTGGCGATTACGCGCGGCTCAAATAGGCGCCTTCGCTGGTGTCGACGCGGATCTTCTCGCCCTCATTGATGAAGGGCGGAACCTGCACGATGAGGCCGGTTTCGAGCTTTGCGGGCTTGGTCACACTGGAGGCGGTCGCCGACTTCAGGCCGGGTTCGGTTTCGATGACCTCGAGATCGACGGTCTGCGGCAGCTCGATGCCGACGGGCTGGCCGTCGAAGTAGCTGACGCGAATTTGCAGGTTCGCTGTGAGGTACTCAACGGCATCGCCGAGAGTCGCGCTCTTGAGGATGGTCTGTTCGAAGTCGACCGGATTCATAAAGTAGTAATCGTCGCCGTCGGCGTAGAGAAATTCCATGGGGATTTCGTCGACAACGACCTTCTCGATGGAGTCGGCGGAACGGAAGCGGTGCTCGAACATGGCGCCAGACTTCAGATTGCGCAGCTTGGCCTGGATGAAGGCGCGGAGGTTGCCGGGCGTGCGGTGCTCAACCTTGAAGACCAGGTGAAGCTGGTCGTTGTGCTTGATAATCATGCCCGGACGAAGTTGCGTGGCGGGAATCGCCATAAGGGTTACAGCTCCTTGCTGGATTTGCGCGCATTGCGCAATGAAATTTGCCGTTTGGCCTTCATTTATTGTAGCCCAGCCGGGGTTTGGCGCGGCGCCCGGGACGAGTGGCGGATCACTGCCGTTGCGATTGGCTGCCGATTACAGCATTGAACTGCAATTACATGCGATTAGAATAGCGTTGAGCCAGCGAACGGCCAAAGGAGAAGACAAGAGCGCATGGGGAAGCAAGTTTCGATCTGTGTGATCGGGTCCGGTTACGTGGGGTTGGTGGCGGCGGCTTGCTTTGCCGAAATCGGCCACGCCGTCATCTGCGTGGATAACGACGAGACCAAGGTGAAACAGCTCCGCGAAGGCGGCGTGCCGATCTTTGAGGAACACCTGCCCGAGATGCTGGCCCGTCATCGCGGCCGCTCGGTGGTTTTCACCTCGAATCTGACGGAGGCTGTCGAAAAGAGCGAAGCAGTTTTTATCGCTGTCGGAACGCCGCAAGGCGACAGCGGCGCCGCGGACTTGTCCTATGTGGAGGCCGTCGTGGCGGAGATAGCGCGCTCAATCACCAGTTACAAGGTGATTGTGGAGAAGAGCACGGTTCCGGTCTATACCAACGACTGGATTCGGCGGGTACTGCATCGCCACGGCATCGATCCGGAGAGCTTCGATGTGGTTTCAAACCCCGAGTTTCTGCGCGAGGGAACGGCGGTCAAGGATTTTCTGCACCCGGACCGGATTGTGGTTGGCGCCAACAATGAGCGATCGGCCGAGATCCTGCAACGAATTTACGAGCCGCTGACCAGCGGCAGCTACTATGTTCAGGCCGGCGCGCTGAAGGGCGAGTGCAGCACAGAGCATCCAGCCAGGCTGCTGGTGACCTCGACGCAGAGTGCGGAGATTATCAAGCACGCCTCGAACGCATTTCTGGCTTTGAAAATCTCGTTCATCAATGCCGTTGCCAACCTGGCCGAGGCCGTCGATGCCGACATCGAAGACATCTCCGCCGGCATCGGGCTCGACAGCAGGATTGGTCCCAAATTTTTGCGCGCGGGTCTCGGCTACGGCGGTTCCTGTTTCCCGAAGGACGTGGCTGCATTTCACTGGGTGGCGCAGGAGCGGGGTGTCGATTTCCAACTGCTCGAAGATGTGCGCAAGATCAACGAGACGCAGAAGGAAGTCTTCTTTAACAAGGTGCGTTCGGCTTTATGGACGCTGCGCGGCAAGCGGTTGGCGGCGCTGGGCATGGCTTTCAAAGGCGAGACTGACGACATCCGCGAGTCGCCCGCCATTGGCATGATTCAGATGCTGCTGCCGGCAGGAGCCAAAATTGCAGCCTTCGATCCCGCGGCTATGGAGCGCGCCAGGGAGGTGCTGCCTCCGGCGGAGAACCTGCGCTATGCGGCCGACATCTACGATGCAGCAAAAGACGCCGATGCGGTGCTGATTCTGACCGACTGGAAGGAGTTTGCCGCAATCGACCTGGCGCGACTGAATCGCGCCATGCGTTTCCCCATCGTGATCGACGGCAGAAACCTGTACAAGCCGATCGAGATGCAGAACCACGGCTTCACGTATGTGAGCGTCGGCCGCCCCACGGTGTACCACGCGCAGGAAGGTAAGCCGCGGAAGGGTAGGGACTGAGGGACTAGGCAATAGGCACTAGGGACTGAGGGCTGAGAATTCCAATTGTCCGCTGACCCCTGAAACCTGACACCTGTTTTTAGGAGCACTTGGATTTCACCATGCACATTCTCGTCACCGGCGCCGCCGGATTTCTTGGATCTCATCTGACCGACCGGTTGCTGAACGACGGCCATTCGGTTCTCGGAGTTGATAACCTTTCCACGGGCAACCGTGAAAACCTTGCCCATCTCGCGGATCATCCGCGCTTCAAGCTCGAGGAGCGGGACATTTGCACGAGCTTCGATCCGGGGCAGGTGGATTACGTCTTCAATCTGGCGTCACCGGCGAGCCCGCCGGAGTATTTGCGGCTGGGCATTGAGACCCTGCACGTCGGCTCGATCGGCGTAGAGCATACGCTCGAGATTGCCGCGCGCTCGAATGCCGGCTATCTGCACGCCTCCACTTCGGAGTGCTATGGCGATCCGCATGTGCATCCGCAAAACGAGAGCTACTGGGGCAACGTGAACCCGATTGGTCCGCGCTCGGTCTACGACGAGGCCAAGCGCTTTGGCGAGGCGATGGTGATGGCGTACCACCGCTACCACGGCGTGAACACACACATGGTGCGCATCTTTAATACCTATGGCCCGCGGCTGCATCCCGGCGACGGACGCGTCATCTCGAACTTCATGATGCAGGCGTTGCGTGGCAAGCCGCTGACCGTTTACGGCGACGGCCGGCAGACGCGCAGCTTCTGCTACGTGGACGATTTGATCGAGGGCATTGTGCGCCTGGCGCAAAGCAGCGAGCACCTCCCCGTCAACATCGGCAACCCCGGCGAGTTCACGATTCTGGAGTGCGCGCAAACGGTGCTGGAGGTGACGGGATCGAAGAGCGAGCTGTGCTTTGTCGATCTACCGGTCGACGATCCTACGCGCCGGCGGCCTGACATCACGAAGGCGCGCACGTTGCTCAAATGGGAGCCCCGTATCCAGCTCAGAGAAGGGCTTGAAAAGTCACTGAGCTACTTCCGCGGAAAACTCGCGCAGGAGAGCGCAGCGAGCCAGCCTTAACGTGCCGGTTCGTAAGGCTCGGCGCGTAGCAGGTTCGAAAGAATGCCGCGCTCATCCGGAGTGAAGAGGTTCTGGTAGCGCTGGGAGTTGAGCACGGTGTCGCGCTGATCGAGAGGTACGGAGCGCAGATCGCGAAAGGCCTGCTTGATCCTTGCTTGGCGATCGGCAGGAAGGGCTTCGAAGCGGCGGCCGGCCTGGCGCACCTGCATCTGTTGCTGCGGGGACATACGTTCCAGCATCTCGCTGCGAGCCAGGCGGCGCTCGCGCTGCGCCTTCGGCATCTGGTCCAGTTGGTGCAGTTGCTGCACAAGCCGCTGCTGTGTGGCTGGCGCCAGACGGCTGAAGCTGGGATCGCTGCGCAGCAACTGTTCCTGTTTCTGCAGAGGAAGTCCCGGATGATGGTTGAGCCAGTCGCCAAGATGCCCCGGCCTGGCATCCCCTGGATAAAACCCTCCTATATGCGAAGCATTGGAATCGTTCGGCCGGCTGAATTGCGAATTCTGCGCGCCATGCAGGCTGCCTGATGGCAACTCGGGAGCGAATTGCTGTCCACCGCTTTGCGGCAGGTTCTGAATCCGGCCCTGGGGATTCTGGAAGAGCGGCCGCCCCAGGCCCTGTCTCTGCCGATTTTGAGCGCCACGCTGCGGATTCTGAAGCATCCCTCCGCCGGCCCGCTGCATGTTTTGGCCGGGATGCATCCGCATGGGAGCAGCCTGATGAGAGTGGCCGCGATTCTGAGCGCACAGCCCGGTGGCGGATAGACAGAGGAACCACGCCAGGGCAGCAACCAACGCCGCCGGGCGCATGCGATCCGCGTTCCGGGTCCAGTTCACAATCGTTACTCCAAGAGCCCCTGAGCCGACAGCGCCAGAATTAATCCCCACTTTCACTGCCGCTGGTGAGGGCTTCCATCTGGTCCAGCACCTGGGCGTTGCTGTCGAGTGTTTGCAGGTCGTGTACAGTGGCAGCCAGCGGGGATGGCTGCACGGCCTGTTTCTGCAAAACGTCTGTAATGCTAAGATACGCTCCCCCACCCACCAGCAGCACGACGGTCAATGCCATTGCAGCCAGAGGGCGCGCATGCAGGCCCGAGCCGTAAGTCATGCCGGCGCGCAGGCGAGCCCATTGGTTGGCCAGCCAACCGGCTGGCGCGATCTGGCGCTCTTCATGCACGCGGGCGCTGAGCCGCGTCAGAAAGTAAGGGCTTGGCTCGGGAGCTTGCCATGTGTCCAGTAACTGCACCGTGGCCTTGAACTTTACGAGTTCGCCTTGGCAGTCGCTGCACTTGGCAACGTGCGTTTGAACCTTGGCAGAGACTGCATGTGGATCGAGCAGCATTTCTGCCAGATTCTCGTCCACTAACTTGCACCTTGTCTTTGTCTGTCTCATGGCTTGCCACTCCATAATCTGCCGGTGATTCCAGCTTGTTTTTACTTTCCACTCAGACAAAATCCTTCAGTTTCTCTCGCAGCGTCTGATAGGCGCGAAAGAGCAGCGACTTGGTTGCCGACTCGCTCAACTTCAACACCTCTCCGATCTGGCGGTAATCCATGCCCTGGTATTTGTGCATCAGCACTGCCATGCGCTGCCGCTCCGGTAGTGCCATCACATGGCGGCGAATTGCAGCCATGCGCTCTTCACGCAGGAGCCGCTCTTCTACCGTTGGCTCGTCGTCGGCCAAGTCCGGAGTTGAGCCGCTCTCTTCATCCGGCTGGTCAAGGTAAACCTTTTGCGCGGTACGTTCGTGCCGTGTATCGCGGGCGTAGTTTACCGCCAGGTTGGTCGCGATGCGGTAAAGCCAAGTGGTAAATTTAGCCTCGGCCCGATAACTGCTTCTGGCTCGATAGACCCGCAAAAACACTTCCTGGGCCAGTTCTTCTGCAATTGCCTGGTTTCCTACCATCCGGAAGAGAAACTGGATCATCGGCCGGTGGTATCTTCCTGCCAGGTAATTAAAGCTTGCTTCGTCCCCCGCAGCCGCACGTAGCATGATGGCCGCATCGCTGGCCGGGTCCAGTTCTGCCTTTTCGCCCGCACGCGGATCCGGACTGGCTCCCGGCCGCAGGGCCGAACCAGCACCCAGCACGGGCCCGTCGAGGACCATCGTTGCCATACTTTCTGGAACACCATCCGGCCCAGAAGGTTGCGGCCCGTAGGCAGTCTGCAGATCGGAATTTTCGATCTCTGGGTCGTCGTCGCTGGAATTGGGATTGTCTTTAGAGGAAAAGTTGGCCGTCTGGCCCCTTGGGTTCAGGCCAGGCGGGGACAATCCGGAGCCTGCAGCCCCGGAAATGTGGCCCAGCAAGGCCTCTCCTTCGAGTGGAGCCTCGCGTTCCTGCCGGATTGGGCGCGCTTTCCTGAACATAGCCCGGTTTTCCGTCCAATTACCCAGCCTGGCTCCGCTTGGGGAAGAGTTCAGACCTCCAGTGGATTTGGACGCAAAGCCCTACTGGTGTTACTCTACCTTACGGAACGCCTTCCCGGGCGATCTTCCTGAGGTGGTGTTTTTTGACCCCGTCCTCAGGAAAGTAATGACCGGCAGGCCGCGCCACGTAGGGCGAGGGAACATCCTTCGAACTGAATGGCGGCCGAATACCCTCCAAAAGCCTGATCCGGGCGCTTAACTCAGCGGTAGAGTGCCATCTTCACACGGTGGAAGTCATAGGTTCGAATCCTATAGCGCCCACCATAACCCATGTTAATTAAAAAGGTTATGGACGCCATTTTTACCCGAACTCCTACGGATTCCGTCCCCGGCGGTCACCGCACCGCGCACTGGCGGAAGTCAGGCGCAGTGTGCTGCGGCGCATGTCGATCATCATCGACGTGGATCTAGCGCACTATTTTGACTCGATCCGGCAATCGGTGCTGTTGGACAAAATCGCGAAGCGGGTCCAAAACCCGCAGGTTCTGCTTATCCAGGCTCTCATCGTTGCGATTATCAGCTTCCGATGCCTTATGGCTTTGGTTAACGAGATCCACTGGAACGTAGTTTGATTTCAGCCTGCGACTGCCTGCGGCGCGACAGCGGAGTGTTGAGCGATCCGAGTCAGCCTTGCTGTAACGCGCATCACGCCGGGCCATACACTGAGGCAAAACGGCAATACGGCGCGCGCGAGAGGGTTGTTCAAGCCATTGGCAGCGACTACGGCGAGGCGCATCTGGGGCAGCATTACGGAACGTAACCGTGGCTGAAAGACCGGCGCCGGCTCGGCGGCAAGATAGGCCGCGGTAGCACAGCGGGCAGTATACAGCGCGATGGAAATGCCATCGCCGGTGAAGGAGGGAATGACCGCTGCCTGATCGCCGATGCAGTAGAGCCCATCCTCCGTTATGTGGCGAAGATACCCATATGGGATGTGGGTGACGGTGATAGGCTTGTCGAGCAATGGGTCCGCACCGGCGAGCCGCATCGCGAGGTGGGGACAGTCCTGCTGCATCTTCGCAATGAGGTCCTTCCAGCGCAGGCCAGCCTGTACGAAATACCGCCGTTGCACCACACAGCAGAAATTCGCAATTCCACCTTCCACCGGTTGAATGCCACCGTAGCCTCCTGAATAGAGGGTTAGCTCGGAGGCGCCCTCCAGGTCCGCGGCCTGTGCGGCGGTCAGCCGGTAATACATCTTGAAGGCAACCCACTTCTCCGGATCCCTTGGACGCGCGTGACCGCGGAGATCGTGCTTACCCGTGGCAAGAAAGGCGCTTGGAGCCTCGCAAATCGTACCGTCGTCGAGCGTAGCCCGCCAAAGGTTGGCTGTCGTACGGCTGAGCGACTGCACACCGCGCCCACGCTTCACGCAGACTCCTGCGGCTATGGCCTCGGCGATAAGCGCTGTATCAAGCGTCTTGCGCGTGAGCGAGGCAGCGGGGAATGGCAGCGGAGCCTCTGCAGCGCGTCTGGCGGCGGCGAGGCGAACGTAGTGGATGGGCACCGCGCCTAACGAGGCCACGTCGATACCGAGAGTTCGCAGGTCGTCGAGGGCCTCGCCACTCAGGAATTCTCCGCAGACTTTATGTCGCGGGGTGGGCTCGCGTTCGATCAGCGTGACACTTCGTCCGCTGCGGGCAAGTGCGATCGAAGCAGCACAGCCAGCAACTCCACCACCAAGTATCAGAACTTCGTCTTGCAAGGCGTTGCTCCTCATCTACTGCATGTTCAAGCAAACTGTAGAGGGACTCTGTTCTTGCGAGTAAATTGCCAAATAAATGAAAAGCCGCGGCATCACTGTTCACTAGGACAACCAGTTTGCGCCAGCCACTCCGCCAATGCCGACATGTTCGAACAATCAGCGCCAGCCTCACTTCCACCGCCCCACACACAACCGTCCCGGTCGTGAGGGCTTGAGCATCGCAACGTCTTGCGGAACCTCTGCCATCGCAAGCAACCGCTCCCAGTCCTCCTTCCGGAAGGACCGCAGGAAGGATACCGGTCCATCATGGCGCACAAACCGGTGCCATCGCACCATCCCCGCCAACCACGCAAATGCCCGGCACGCCCGCTCCGACCGCTCCAGATCGTTGATGAACCAACCCATCTGCGCCGTAGCTTCCATCCACCGCAGCAATGCGATGATCGCCTCATCTTCCAGGTGATGCGCCATCAGCGAACTCACAACAACATGTACAGGCTTCTTCGGTTGATAATCCAGAACATCGCCGGTTACCCAGGTGATTCCGAGTTCCTTCCGCGTAGATTCAGCAGCAGCCCGCGTCGCGTAGGGGTTCAGATCGATTCCGGTTAGATGCACGTGGACGCCTCGTCGCCGTGCCCAGTGTGCAATCTGCCGCAGCAGATCGCCGCCGCCACTGCCCACATCGACGATGTGGACCGGATCAGGCAATTCATGCGGTAAACGCCTCAGCCAGGTCAGCGTAGGCCGATAGCCCAGCAGCCATCGGTTGACCTGCTCAAGACTGCGCAGGCAGCTACGAAAATCCTCATAGCTGCAATCGCCGTCCATAAGCTCTGGCAGCTCACGCGGGGAGGCACGCCGGCTGAAATCGATCTCTGTATCAGACCGCATGAAAGCACATCGTCTCCGCTGTCAGTCCCGGCCCAAACGACATCGCGCAGCCGCGCTGCCCCGACCGTGCCTGCTGCATCATCTGCTGCAGTACAAACATTACCGTCGCCGACGACATGTTTCCGAAACACGACAGAACCTTGCGCGATGCCGCCAGTGCATCGGCCGGCAGTTCCAAGCCCCGCTCCACCGCATCCAGAATCGACCGACCGCCGGGATGCACCGCCCACAGGTCGATGCCATCACGTTCGGCCATCAGCTCGCCCTCATGCAGCGCGCGGCTCAACGCCGCCGGAACCTGCCCTGAGAGCAACATGTCGAATCCCAGCCCGCGGATCTTCCACGAAATCAGCCCCCTCGTTTCGGGCACCATCACCGCCTTGAAGCTGTCAAGCGCAAAGCCTTGCTCGCGCGCCGTAATCAGGCTCGCAGCCGCGCCATCGGCAAAGACGAGGAAGGAAAGTACCTGCTCCAGATCCTGCGTTTCCTGGAAGTGCAGCGTGCACAATTCCAGGTTGACCATCAGAACACTTGCCCGCGGATCTGAGCGCACAATATGTCGCGCCAGCTTCAAGGCATTGATCGCGGCATAGCAGCCCATGAATCCGACCATCGTACGCTCCACGCCCGCCGAAAGTCCGAGGTGGTCAACGATCTCAAAATCCAGACCTGGCGCATAAAGTCCCGTGCAGCAAGTCACCAGCACATGAGTAATACCGGAGCGATCACTCTCGCTCAGCGCCAACTGGTCCACGGCTTTCCGCATCAGCACCGGAGCGCTCTGCTCAAAGAACTCCATTCGCCGCGCCGTATCGGGAAAGCTGCCTCGCCGATAAAACTCAGTCGCGTCATGCGAAGAAAATCTCCCCGAAGCCTTCTTGGGATCGAGGAAGGAATAGCGATGCGCTATCTCGGCGCGGCCCGCCATCCGGCGGAAGATCGCACGCAGCCGCGGCTCTGCAAGCATGTTTTCTGCAAAGACGACGAAGGCGTCATGTACATCGTGCTCGGGCACGGCGGTTGCGATGCGGTTCAGATAAGCCGTAGGCATGCGTAATAGGCCCTCAATCCGTATTATGGCGGGTCAATGTTGCCTGCGTCCTGGGGGAACTGAGCCACGACGAGCTGACGATCCCGGGACAGCCGATTTCTAGAAGGGACCGACCTGGTTTCCTTAACACAACGGCTATTCTTTGAGACGATACCCCTGCTCTTTTGATAGCACTCTGCAGGAATAGAAACAGATTACAATTTGTTCATGTAGCGGAGAGGATATTCTCAGTTATCAGCAATTCCTTTGTGGCTGTCTCGCATCGGCAGCGCTCGACTCATCATCGGTCGAATGGTAGAACTGCGCTTCGTCCGTCATCGCAACCTGGTGAAGCTCCGATTTCGCTTCACTCACTTCGCATACATAGATATAAAACGTGGAGCTAAGCGATAATAATCAATTGACATCGGTTACATTGCGCAATTACTATGCGATTCCACCACGGATTTGTGGCTCGGGAATGTTGCCCAGGTAGTTTGCTATAGCGAGCGACCAGATGCGCTGCTCATTCCCGACGGCATGGCGCGAGTTGCGCCAGCAGAAATCCATTTCACTGCGCCGGGCGCAGAGTGTCGGAGGTGAATATGAAGTTAGCGATTCGATTGGTTCTTGTCGCATTCATCGTTCTCACAATTGAAGCGGTATGGGCACAAGATGCGGACCTGGCTCCCACCCCGCCGATGGGCTGGAACAGTTGGAATCACTTTGGTCTGAATATCAACGATGCGGTGATTCGCGAGCAGGCCAAGGCTCTTGTCACGAGTGGCATGAGAGACGCCGGTTACAACTACGTTGTAATTGACGGAGGCTGGGAGGGGTATCACGACGCCGACGGGAACTTCCGGCCGAACATTCTGAAATTTCCCGACATGAAGGGACTGGCCGACTACGTTCACAGCCTGGGATTGAAGGTAGGCATCCACGACAGCCCTGGGCCGGTGACCTGTGCGGGAAGGGAAGCCAGCTATGGCCACGAAGAGCAGGATGCGAAGACGTTTGCCAGTTGGGGCATCGATTTCGTCAAGTACGACTGGTGCAGCGGTAGCCTGGTTTACAAGCCGGACCAGATGCGCGCCGCATACGAGAAGTTCCATCAGGCGTTGTTGAGCACCGGACGTCCGATTGTTTACAACCTCTGTCAGTACGGCATGGAGGATGTGTGGAAATGGGGCGCTTCGGTAGGCGGCAACATGTGGCGGACGACTGGCGATATCCGCGACAGCTACGACAGCATGGTGAAGATTGGCTTTGAGCAGAATGGTCTCGAGAAGTATGCCGGCCCCGGCCACTGGAACGATCCGGACATGCTGGAGATCGGCAACGGCGGCCTGGACGGCGACGAGTCGCGGACGCAGATGAGCCTATGGGCCATCCTCGCCGCGCCGCTGTTTGCGGGCAACGATCTGACGAAGATGTCACCGGAGACGCTGGCGATTCTCACTAATCGCGAGGTGATCGCCGTCGATCAGGACAAGGCTGGTATCCAGGGACATCGTGCATGGCAGGAGGGCCCGGTGGAGATCTGGATGAAGCCGCTCGCCGGCCACAGCATCGCAGTGGGTCTGTTCAATCGCGACGAACAGAAGATGACGATTACGCTGCACTTCCGGGATATTGGGGTGAACGGAAGCGCGGAACTGCGGGATCTTTGGACACACCGCGACCTGGGCAGCTTCAAGGATTCGTATACCACTGTGGTTCAGCGTCACGGAGTGGTGATGCTGCGAGTCAAGCCACAATAGCGGAGTTCCGACACGCCGCGGCGCTTGTTCCATGGCCGGTGGGGAAGGCCCGGATCTTGCGATCCGGGCGCCACCTTCCGCGGTTTGTAGTTGTCTTACGCGTTCATGAACTTCATGATGTTTTTGTAGCTGATGGCAAGGCTTTCGAGCGGCGGGATCTCGGTCCGATCCTGCTCGACGAACATGTTGGGGACATGATATTCCCCGGCCAGGCGCAGAATGTCGGGAAAGTCGATTGTTCCAGTACCGACCTCGGTAAAATGCTGCGAGCCTGGGCCCGTATCGGTAGAGGTGGGCGCGTTGGGCTTGCGGTCCTTGAGGTGCAGAGACTGCATGCGCGGGCCGTATTTCTTGAAGAGCTTCACCGGGTCGCGTCCCGCCTGCGTAACCCAGTAGCAGTCCATCTGCCACTGCACGACCTTGGGATCGGTGTATTGCATCAAGAGGTCAAAACCAGTGACGCCGTTGAAAACCTTGAACTCCGTGTCGTGGTCGTGGAAGCCAAACTTGAGGCCGACAGCTCGTGCCTGCTCGCCCCATGCGTTGTACTGATCGGCGGCGCGCTTGAAGCCATCGGCTGAATTGCCCACCGATTCCGGCACCGACGAGCAGACGACGTACTCCGCGCCCAATTCTTTTGCGTAGTCGAATCGCTGAGCAAAGTCGTTATAGCCAAAGTGCGCGCTGGGAACGGTGAGGCCCGCATCGAGAATGGCCTGACGCAGTTCTTTGGCAGGCATTTTGGTTTCGGCGACGTAGGTTTCCACGGTGCGATAGCCGATCTTGTGAATGGCGGCGAGGGTGCCGGGCAGATCCTTGCCAAGCGGATTGCGCACGGTGAAAAGCTGCACGCCTATGGGGCGATCCATGTTTTCGCCAAAGGCGCGCGGGGCCAAAGCGATCGCGGCGAGGCTCGCGCCTGCGCCTACGACAAACTCTCGTCTGGTAGACATCGTGAATTCTCCTCTCAGGTAAAGACGAAAACAAGCGGACAGCCATGGAGTGCAGGCAAGAAGAACCGCTTGATAGACAGTTTTGAGTCTGGGTTCAAGTGCGCTACTGGGCGAATCAAGCACGAGCGCGCCAGCAAGCAATGCTCTTCGCGTTTCCCAGAGGCAAACAACGAAGGGCAGGAGAAATCTATTACCATTGATTGAGACTGTCAAGCGTACGATTCGCGGGAGGTTGGATAAGAGCAAGCTTCTGAGGTCTTCCGAGGGGCAGCGCGCAGGTCGAGAGTCGAGTGGATGAATGCATTCGGAGCGATCCGGCGAAATTGGCCGAGAAATCTTACGGATAACCGGTGCGAGAGAAATGCGTTGACAATCGTTTGCAATCGATAATAATATTCTTCTTCAACGTAAAGAGAGGGGCCTCCTTGAACCGCCCCCTGGATTTGAGGAGCTTCCTTCAAGAGATGTCTGAGTGTCAGGGGGCGAAACGCGCCGGATGAACACGTATGGGAGTGAGTCATCCGCGGGAGGAATCATGCCGCAGAACCTGCTGGAACAGCTACGCAAGTTTAGTGTGATCGTCGTCGATACGGGCGATATTGAGGCCATGGAGCGGTTCAAGCCGCGTGATGCCACCACCAATCCTTCGCATATTACCAACGCAGCCAAGATGCCCAAGTATCAGCCCATTCTGGATGGAGAGCTGATCCATGCGCGCAAGGAATTGGGCGCGAGTGCGAGCGATCTGGAAGTTGCCAACCTCGCCTTCCGGCGGCTTGGGATCGCGTGGGGCAAGAACATTCTCAATGTGGTACCGGGCCGCGTATCGACCGAAGTGGACGCGCGCCTTTCGTACGACACGGAAGGAACGATTGCACAGGCGCGCGGCATTATTGCCCAGTACGAGGCTGAGGGCATTTCACGGGAACGGATTCTGGTGAAGATTGCCGCTACGTGGGAGGGAACACGCGCCGCGCGGGTACTGGAGAAGGAGGGCATCCACTGCAATCTGACCTTGATTTTTGCCACCTTCCAGGCTGTCGCCGCAGCCGAGGCGGGAGCAACTCTGGTGTCGCCATTCTGCGGACGCGTCCTGGACTGGTACAAGAAGGAAACGGGCAGGGATTATTTCGGCGCCGAAGATCCCGGCGTGATTCACGTGTCCGCGGTTTACAACTACTTCAAGAAATATGGGTTCAAGACCGAGGTGATGGGCGCAAGCTTCTGGAATGTAGGCCAGGTGCGTGAACTGGCTGGCGCAGATCTGCTGACCATCGCGCCCAAGGTGCTGGCGGAACTGGAAGCCATCGAGGAAGAACTGACTCCAAAGCTCAACGCCGAAGCGGCCAAGGCGATGTCCATCGAGAAGATTGTGGTCGACAGCAAAGAGGCATTTGAGCGCCTGCTCGCCGCCAACCGCATGGCAACCGATAAATTGAAAGAAGGCATTGAAGGCTTTTCGGCGGCGCTCGTCGACCTGGAGACTCTCCTGGTCAAGCGGCTTGCCGAGATCGAATCCCGCACCGCGACAACCGCATAATGCGAAGCGTACCGGGCAGACGCCCCCGCGCGTCTGCCTTTGTACAGTGGCGTTTCCCCCGGATGAGGAGAAAAGGTTCCGAATGGGCGCTGGCAGTCTGATGATCGTGCAGGGCGGAGGGCCCACGGCTGTTTTCAATGCCAGCCTGTCCAGCGCGATTGCTGAGGGAGTCAGACAGCCAGGGAGCGGACGGATCTATGGCGCACGCTACGGTATGCAGGGTTTGGTCCGAGGCGACACCGTCGAGCTGGACCGGCTGACTACCGGCGATCTCGAGCTGTTGCGCTTGAGTCCCGGCGCGGCGCTGGGCTCATCCCGCTTCAAGCCTTCTGAAGACGACTATGGCCGGATGGTTGAGAATCTGCGCAAGCTCGACATTCGAGCCATTCTTTTCATGGGCGGCAACGGCACCATGCGCGGTGCATCGCTGGTGAGTCAGCACTGTCGCGACGCTGGATTTCCGGTGCAGGTCATCGGTGTTCCGAAGACCGTCGACAACGATATTGCGATGACAGACCGCTGTCCGGGCTTTGCCAGCGCAGCCCGGTACCTGGCGCAGACGACACGCGACCTTGGCATGGACATTCGCTCGCTGCCGCAGCCGGTGACGATTCTTGAAACGGTTGGGCGCAGCATCGGCTGGCCGGCAGCGGCGACGGCGCTGGCGAAGCTGAACGAAGCCGATGCGCCGCATCTTATCTACCTTCCCGAAAAGCCATTCCATGCAGAGAAGTTTCTGGCGGACCTCGATGGCATTGTGACCAAATTCGGCTGGGCTATCGTAGTGGCGACCGAAGGCATTCGCAATCCGGACGGCAGCCTTGTCTATGAGTTGAAAGACCCCACGCAGCTCGATCCTCTTGCGCGGCCCATGACGGGCGGCGTCGGGCAGTTCATGGCCAATCTGGTGGGTGAAAACCTGAAGATTCGCTGCCGGACCGAGAAGCCAGGACTGATTGCGCGAGCCGCAAGGGCGCATGTATCCGCGCAGGATCAGAAGGATGCCGAACTGGCTGGCCGCGCGGGAGTGCAGGCGATTGCCGCCGGCGAGACAGAGAAGATGGTGGCCTTGCTGCCACTGGATCAGGCGTGCGCAAGCGGGTATGAACTGGTTCCATTCAACAAGGTTGCCGGCGTAGAACGGCCGCTGCCGCAGGAGTGGCTTCACGACGCGGCGATTCCCGTCGGAGAGCGGTTCATGGCATACATGAAACCATTGGTGGGCGAGCTGACGCCGTACTTCGTCCGCTATACGAACTGATTCAGTGCAGGGAAAGAAGGGTGAACATGCAAAAGTCTTTGACAAATGCCGCGAAAAAGCCGCTAGGCGTGCTGATTCTAGGACGTAAACGTCCGGGCTTCGATCAGGAATGGAACCAGATCATCTGTGGACGCGCACTGGCCGCGCTGAAGGATCTTGGCTATGAAACAGTTGGGGCGGAAGCGCCGGTTATCGACGACGCCACCATTCTGGCGGCGCTGGACAGAATCCGCGCGGCCGGATGCCAGGCGTTGTTGATGCTGCATCCCTCGATGGGCAACGGCCAGGTGGCGCTCACCGTGGCACAGCAGTGGCCCGATCCGGTGGTTCTGTGGGCCACGCCAGAGCGTCCGGGCGACGGCAAGGTCAGCTCGTGCTCGCTGGTGGGGCAGCATCTGTGGGGCTCCACGCTGCGGCAGGCTGGTCATGCCTTCGAACTGGTTTATGGAGATCCGGACGACAAAACCTTGCGCGCCGAACTGGTGCGGGCCGTCGACATCGCGCGTACCGTCGCTGTTCTGCGCAACGCCAAGGTGGGCGTTATCGGAACACACGCCCCGGGATTCATCGATCTGGCCGCCGATCCCTTCCTGTTACAGCAGACGGTGGGCATGCAGTTGCATCCGTTGAGTCTGCCACAGTTTATCGAGCGCGTACATGCGATTCCGGAGGATGCCGCGCGCAAGGACGTGGAGCGCGTGCTCGATCTGAAGCTGCCCATGCGCGATGTGACGGCCGAAGATCTGCCCACGAATTCGCGCTGCTACCTGGCGATGCGGGAACTGATGGCAGAGGAGAGCCTGAACGCGATTGCGATTCAATGCTGGCCCGAGTTGCCGAACATGATTGGGCAGTGGCCCTATCTGGCGATCACGCGTCTGAGCTCGGAAGGCTGCGCGGTTTCGATCGAAGGCGATGTCGATGCCGCCATCGTGGGCCTGATGAACTGCGAACTGGGCGAAGGGCCCGGATTCCTGACCGACTGGCTCGAGCACGACCGCAACACGATCTTCTTCTGGCATCCGGGTATGGCACCGCTCAATATGTGCAATCCCATTGGCAGCGAAGGCGGGCCGACGCTGGCCCGGCACTTCAACATTGTGAAACCGATGGTTGTGGACGGCCAGATTCGCACCCACGAGGACGTGACCATCACGCGGCTCTGGCGCTGCGACAGCCGCTACCACATGACGGCGTTTGAAGCGCGTACCGTTCCGCCGCGGCGCAAGGTTACGGGCAATATGGTCCTGGTGGAACTCTCCGAGGCTGAAGTGGCGCACGGTGGCGATGTGCCGGCGCGGTTCGACCGTCTGGTGCATGCCGGGATGCCGCATCATGTGACCTTGTCGTTCGGTCACCAGGCAGATTCGTTTCGCAGGCTTGCACGGGCGCTTGGCATCGAGTGGATCAGCAGGCATCGGATTGGGTGATTTCGGTGAGATGAGCGCGTGCGCGCACTCACAAGCCGATCAACGGCCCCGGCGGGCAAGAAGCGTGCGTTGGGGATGCCGGTATGGAGACCGGCGCTGCAAGAGAGGTGAGTTTCGATGAGCGAGGAACAGCAAAAGTCGTACAAAGCGTATCTCGGCGGCAAGTGGATTGAGACTGCCGAGAAGATCCAGATTACGGACCCGGCGACAGGACGGAAGTTTGCCAGCGTCTCGGCGCTCAACCGGGATCAGGTGCGCTCGGCCTTCGACGCTGCGCACGCTGCGCTGCCGGCATGGCGCGGCATTACGGCCAAGGAGCGTGGCGCGTATCTCAATCGCGTGGCCGACGAGGTGCACAAGCGCGCCGACGAGATCGCGCGCCTGATCACGCTCGAAAACGGCAAGCCAATGGCGCAGAGCAAAGGCGAGATGGCGATGACGGAGGACCACCTGCGCTGGTTTGCCGAGGAGGGGCGCCGCGCTTACGGGCGCGTGGTTCCTCACCAGGTTCCGGGCAAGCGCAACATGGTGGTCAAGACGCCGATCGGCGTTGTTGGCGCCATAGCTCCCTGGAATTTCCCTCTCGTGCTGGGCATTCGCAAGGCCGCGCCGGCGCTGGCCGCAGGTTGCCCGGTGGTGCTCAAGCCGTCTTCGCAAACGCCGCTCAGCTCCATTGCCTTCGCGGAATGCGTTGAGGCCGCGGGTATTCCCGGCGGTGTCTTCCAGGTTGTGGTCGGCAGCGCGCGCATGATCGCCGAGGAGTTTTTGACAAATCCGATCTGCCGCAAGATCACCTTCACTGGTTCGACGGAAGTGGGCAGGGAACTGATCAAGGGAGCGGCGGAATCGATCAAACCGCTCTCGCTCGAACTGGGCGGGCTGGCGCCGTTGCTGGTCTTCGACGATTGCAACCTCGACCATGCGGTACAGGAGACACTTGTTGCCAAGTTCCGCAACACGGGGCAGTCGTGTATTGCGGCGAACCGCATCTACGTGCAGCGCTCCATCCACGATGAATTTGTAAAGCGGTTCGTTGCCGGCGTGCAGAAGCTGAAGACCGGTCCGGGACTCGATCCAGGCACCGACATCGGTCCGCTCATCAACCGGCAGGCGCTGGACGCCGCGCTGGCCCAGATTGAAGATGCTTCGAGCCGCGGCGGCAAAGTCCTCTGTGGCGGCAAGCAGATGGGATCAAGCGGCTTCTTCCTGGAACCGACGGTCATCGACGGAGTTGGAGGGCCGTCACTGTGCATGCGCGAGGAGACCTTCGCGCCGGTGGCTCCGATCGCGACGTTCGAGACAGAGGACGAGGCGATTGATGTAGCCAATGCCAGCGAGTACGGGTTGAGCGCCTACGCGATGACGCGCGACATCGGGCGGATCTTCCGGCTGGCCGAGCGCATCGAAGCTGGCACGCTGGGCATCAATGACGGCGCGCCAACCACAAGCAATTGCCCTTTCGGCGGCGTAAAGCAGAGCGGATGGGGACGCGAACTGGGCATCGAAGGTCTGGATGCTTTCCTGGAGACGAAGCATGTCTCCTTTGGCGGAATGTGACATTTCTACGGAAGGATGGATGAAGGAGCAAATACGATGATTCACTTTCTCGTTCACAATGCAGCGGACACGGTTGGCGTGGCCGTCGTGGATATTGCGGCCGGAACCGAATGTACCGGCCGCGATCTCTCAACCAACAAACCGCTGGCGGTGAAGGCTACGCAGAATATTCCGCTGGGGCACAAACTGGCGCTCAAGGATTTCGCTGTGGGCGATACGGTAATGAAGTACGGCTGCGACATCGGCAAGGTAGTGCAACCGATCAAGACCGGCGAGCACGTACACGTGCACAATCTGAAGACGAAGAGGTGGGCATAATGAAGGACCTGACAATTTACGCGTATCGGCGTGAAAACGGGCGTGTCGGCATTCGCAATCACGTGATTATTCTGCCCGTTGACGACATCTCGAATGCCGCGTGCGAGGCCGTGGCCAACAATATCAAGGGAACGCTGGCTCTGCCGCACGCCTATGGCCGCCTGCAGTTCGGCGAGGATCTGGAGCTGTTCTTCCGCACCATGATCGGCACCGGCTCCAATCCCAACGTGGCTGCGGTCATTGTTATCGGCATCGAGCCGGGCTGGACACAGAAGATCGTGGACGGAATCGCAAAGACCGGAAAGCCGGTGGCGGGCTTCTCGATCGAGGGCCAGGGCGATATCGCCTGCATCGCACAGGCGTCAAGAAAAGCCAAGGAGTTTGTGCAGTGGGCAACCGAGCTGCAGCGCACGGAGTGCAAATTCAGCGAACTCTACATCAGCGCGAAGTGCGGCGAGAGCGACACCACTACCGGACTGGCGAGCTGCCCGACGGTTGGCAATGTGTTTGATAAGCATTGCGCGAACGGCGGCGTGGCCTCTTTCGGTGAGACCACGGAGCTGACCGGCGCCGAGCACATCGTAGCCGCCAAGGCGATCAACGATACGGTGCGCCAGCAGTTTCAGGCCATGTTCGACGACTACCAGAAGCTGGTTTTCGGCGAGAAGACAGACGATCTCTCCGAGTCGCAGCCGACCAAAGGCAACATCGCGGGCGGCTTGACGACCATCGAGGAAAAGGCTCTGGGCAACGTGGAGAAGATCGGCAAGACGACGAAGTTTGTCGGATGTCTGAAGCCTGCCGAGGCCCCCACCGACAAAGGCCTCTGGTTCATGGACACGTCGAGCGCAGCGGCGGAGGCCGTTACCTTGTGGGCTGCCTCGGGCGCGGTGGTGCATCTGTTCCCCACCGGTCAGGGCAACATCATCGGCAATCCCATCGAGCCCGTCATCAAGCTCTCCGGCAATCCTAAAACTGTAAAGGGGATGTCTGAGCATGTCGACGTGGATGTGTCGCCGATTCTGCAAGGTGAGATGACGCTCGATCAGGCCGGCGAATTGCTGATCGAAACCATCGTGCGCACGGCGAACGGCCGCCTCACTGCGGCAGAGGCGCTCGGCCATCGCGAGTTTGTGATGACCAAGCTCTATCGCAGCGCTTAACTCCAGTACGCTTCTTCCGCTCCGGGTTCTGTTCGCAGGCCCGGAGCGCCCATTGATGTTTTGTTGAGGCCTTATGAATCGCTATCCCAAAGAGGTGCTCGTTCGTGTGGTGTCGCAACTGGCCGCTGGAATGGGCGTGCCTGTCGAGGATGCGGCGCTTTTTGCCGAGGTGCTGGTCGATGCCGATCTAAACGGTGTCTCGACCCATGGCGTTTCGCGGTTGAACATTTATCTCAAGCGTATCGAACTGGGACTGATCGATCCCAAAGCTGCGCTCCAGATCGACCGGCAGGCAGGCAGTGTGCTGGTGCTCGACGCCGGCAACGGCCTGGGCCAGGTGCAGGCACGCAAGGCGCTCGATCTGCTCGTCCCGATGGCTCGCCAGAACGGCGTGGCCGTGGCCACCATCCGCAACTCGCAACACTTTGGCGCGCTCTCCTGGTACTGCAACTACGCCGCGAGCCACGAAATGGTTCTGCTGGCTATGACGAATTGCGAGCCGGCCATGTCGCCCGAGGGCGGATACGAGCCATTCTTCGGCACCAATCCCATTGCTGCTTCATTTCCTACGGGCAAGGGTTTCCCCGTCAAGATCGATCTGGCGACATCGGGCGTAGCGCGCGGCAACATCATCGCGGCGCAAAAGAAAGGCCAGCCAATTCCGCTTGGCTGGGCGCTCGATCCTGAAGGAAACCCGACGACAGATGCAGCCAAGGCGCTGCTCGGCACGGTGCTGACCATGGCTGGCCACAAAGGCTACGCGCTGGCACTGATGGTAGAGCTGTTCAGTGGCGTGCTTTCAGGCTCGGCGATCGGCCCCGATATCGGCTCGATGTACAAGAACCTCGATCGCAAGCAGGATGTGGGGCATTTCTTCTGCCTCTTCGACGTGAAGGCGTTTCTCGATTACGGCGAATATTTGAGCCGCATCGACGAGACCATCGATCGCATCAAGGCTTCAAAGAAGCGTCCCGGCGTGGACGAGATTCTGGTCCCCGGCGAGCGCTCCGCGCGCAAGGCCGATCTCAACAACGCACAGGGCATTCCTGTTTCACCCGAGACCGTGGCGGAGATCGAGCAATGGTGCTCCCGCCTGAACGTAGCATTCAGCCATGAGGTGGTTGGCCAGCCATGAACGATGTCGATATTTTGATCTCCGAAAACATACGGGGCGCTGCTGTCGATGCGCTCAGTGAGCGCTTTCGCGTCTCGTTCGAGCCAGATTTGTGGAAGGATCCGGAGAAGCTTGCCGCGAAGGTGAAGAGCTGCCGGGCGCTGATTGTGCGCAATCAGACGCCTGTGACGGCATCGCTCATCGATGCCGCGCAGAATCTGCATGTGGTCGGCAGGGCCGGCGTCGGCCTCGACAACGTCGACTACAAACACGCCGAAAAGGCAGGCATTGTTGTCTCGTTTACGCCCGACCAGAACGCGATCAGCGTGGCCGAGATTGTCATGGGCATGATGCTGTCTCTGGCGCGATTCATCGCGGTCGCCGACGCGGACACGAAGAAGGGCAACTGGAACCGGCAGCGCTACGTCGGGACGGAACTCTACGGCAAAACGCTGGGCATCGTGGGCGCGGGAAAGACCGGATTTCTGACGGCCAGCCGCGCCAAGGCCTTCGGCATGAAGATACTGGCCTACGATCCTTTTCTGAGCCGGGACAATATTCTGTTGAGCGAGTTGCAGGCCGAGCTGGTGGAAATGGACGAACTGCTGGCGCGGGCGGACGTAATCTCGTGTCACCTGCCGGCAACGCCGCAAACGGTGGGGCTGCTGAATCGCGAACGGTTCGCCATGATGAAGCAAGGCGCGTTCTTCATCAATACGTCGCGCGGCAAGGTGGTCGTGGAGGCGGATCTGGCGGAGGCGCTGAAGTCCGGCAAGCTGGCCGGCGCGGCGCTCGATGTTCGCGGCAAGGAGCCTCCGCAAACCGGCGAACTTGAGGCTATGCCGAACGTGATCCTTACACCGCACATCGCGGCCTTTACGCGCGAAGCGCAGACGCGCGTGACCATGGCCGTGTGCGAGGACGTAGGACGCGTGCTGGATGGCAGACCGGCGGTGAACGCGGTGCGACGGACTACGCCAGCGAGGCGTGCTTCGTCCTGAGCTGAATCGGCTTCTGGCCGTCCGGTTTGGGGACGAAGATGTCCTCCCAGACCAGACCGCACTCTTTGGTCATCTGTATCGGGTATTCAAGGCGGCCGAGCTCAGCTTCAGCATTGTTGGTGCCGAAGGAAAATGTACAGCCGGCCGCTTTCGCCATCTGGATAAACGCGCGGCTGGGAATCCTGCGGCGGTTGTTGATTTCAATCGCGACATTGTGGCGTAGAGCGGCTTCGATTACGCGCCGCATCCGTTGCGGCGTCCAAAGCTCGTCGTAATGCGCGGCGATCTGGTCGGGCAGATACGTTGCATTGGCGTAGATGTCGATCGGTTCGCGCATCACGCTTTCAATGCGATTCACGTACATCTCCATAAATGCCTGGCTGTCGGCGATGACGCCGATCTCCTCCGGAATCCAGATCCTCATGCGCTTGCCGTGGTCGTCGGTGAAGGTCATCGCGTCAGTGAAGACGTAGTCGAAGCGCGCCACGGCCTCGGGCGAGACAAGAGTCTGCCATTCGCGTCCTTCGGCCTGCATCGCAACGTAGCAGGGCTGTCCTGTCATGCTTTGGAGATAGGCCCCAATGCTGGCATCGCTGTGCACAGGGAAGCTGAGCCCGCAGTTGATGGCGATTCCGTAACCGATGCCGACGCGGCGCGAGTGATCGAGGGCCTGTTCGAGCGTCAGGCCGCCCTTGAGGTGCGCGTGATAGTCGACGACAGGGATGTTGGCCGAGCCAAGGCGGATGATATCGCGATAAACTTCGTCGACCCGCGGCTTCTCGTCTGAGAGTTGCGGGATTGAATCTGGGAGCCGATGAACGCGGAGATTGCGAAAGAATGCAGCGCTTTGCCGGCTGATCGCTTCGATGGCAATGGTTCCGTGGCCGATGCGGCACTGGAAATCCGGGTTGGCGGAGAACGCATCGGCCGGCTCGATGTAGTCGACGACCAACATACTGTTGAGGCGGATCTGCACCTGCCTCTGACGGACAAGAATGTTGAGGGTGAACCACTCGTTGTCTGCGATGAACTGCTTCCAGACGTGGCGCACGCCCTGGAGCGAGCCGGTCTTTCTGCGCTGGATAAATCCGTTGGGGCCGCGCGCATCGTTGGCCAGCAGCACTTCGAATCCGGGAGCAGGCGCTGCGGTAGGCCGGTCGGCGGTATGGAAACAGAGCGCGGATTCGGCGCCGGGCTGCAGGGATATCTCTGCGTTCAACTCAAAGTTCCTGAAGTCCGCATCACCGGAAGGACCAGCATAGAAGAGGCGAGAGTTGCTGCCTTGGGCGCATAGCTCCCCGCTATTGGTCCTGAAGGCCGCTGCATCTCCGCGAGCGCGCCAGCCGCGCAACGAAGTGCCGTCAAAGAGGGCAATCGAATCGGTAGATTGCGCGGGAAGGGAACAAACTGCTGCAGGAGCAGCCAGCAGCAACGCCAGAGCATCGCGGCGTGTGAGTGTAGGCATGGGATTCCTTTCGCGCGAAAATTATGACGCGGCAATCTGAGGCTTGTCGAGAAGGCGGTATTTGCGGCCGGCGGTGAAAAGTGCGACGGTGCCGACTAGCGGCATCAGCCCAACCAGCACGAAGACCGGTGTGTAGGAGATTTTATCGACGAGAATGCCCGTGAGCAGTGGAAACAGCATCCCGGACAGTCCCCCTGCAATGCCCGTTAGCCCCGTGGCGCGGCCAACCTGGTGCTCGGGGAAGAGATCCGTGACGGCGGCGAACATGTGCGCCGAAAGGAAGTTGTCAGAAGCAATGGTCAGGCAGAGCAACGCCATTACGGCGGCCGTCGCATGCAGATAAGGTATGGCAAAGCTCAGAAGGCAGACGAGCGCGCTGCCGTACATCAGGATGCGTCGCGTGTTGAGAACGGAAAATCCGTGGCGTATCAGCACGCCGGCTGCCCATCCCCCCGCAATGCCGCCCACATCGCCCATCAGGAAGGGAATCCAGGCGAGGAATCCAATCTGAGCCATGGTCATGTGGCGGTCGCTAAAGAGATAGCTGGGGGTCCAGTACCAGTAAAACTGCATCACTGGCCCGATAAAGAAGCGGCAAAGCATGACAGCCCAGGCGGACGAGTTGCCGAGCAGCTCCCGGGCGGAAATTGCAGGCTGGGCCGATTGGGCGGACCTCTGGGCTTCCTTGCCGTACATAAACCACCAAGTTGGAATCCAGAGAAATCCGGCAACCGCGGGCACCAGGAATGCGGTGCGAAATCCGTAATGTTCGAGCAGATAAACAATCACGGGAACCGCGAGCGTGGCGCCGATGACGCTGCCGCCATTGAAGATACCGATGGCCAGAGTGCGATCTTTCTTCTCAAAGAGCCGCGTGACGGTTTTGACGCCGCCCGAGTAGGCGGCGCATTCGCCGGTGCCTTTCCAGAATTGCGACAACCCCAGCGAAAGGCCGGAGCCTGCAAGAGCGAACGAGGCCGATGCGGTTGACCACCAGCAGATGGCGGCTGTAAGCCCCAGCCGCGCGCCCAGCCTATCCATGAGGTACCCCATGGGGAACTCGCCCGTCATCATACCGAAGCCGAGAGCGGAGACAATCCTTCCGTAGGCCGCATTGGAAAGGTGAAAGGTCGTTCGCAGCACCGGGGCCATGACAGACAATGCCTGCCGGCCGATGAACATAATCACAGTGAGAAAAAAGAGGAAGCAGAGAATCAGCCATGCGCGCCCAGTGCTGCGGTGCTCAATGGCCAGTCCGCCCTCAGTCCTGCTTGTCTCTTCAGCGTTCGGCAAACTTCCTCCCTGAGCGAGGCCGCCGTGTGGGGGACGCCGGCATCAAGGTTTCAGTTCTGTCAGGCAAGAGTAGGATACGACGCGGTCTTACACTTGCATTCCGCGGGCCTCATACCAAGGATGCGCGGACTTGAGGATTTGATTGATGTCTCTGACGTTTTGCAGTCCCTTTGTGTTCAGCCATTGTTCGAGCGCGGAGGCGCCGCCTTTGACAAAGACGGGAACGCCATCCTGCCAGGTGGCTCGTCCTGAGAGCACGCCGTGAAAATGCGTACCGCTCAAGACAGCCAGTTCCAGAGTTTCAAGAAACACCGGTGTGCTGACTCCAGCCGAGAGGTAAATGATCGGCTTGTCGGTGAGGGCCGCTTCTGCGCGGATCAGTTCCATCGCTTCGGCACGCGTGTGCAGCTTGTGGCCTTTGAACGAGCGTGTCCCTTCGACGTGCGCCATCTGCATGGGAACTTCAATCTTGAATACATCGGCGCAGTAGCGCCCCCTGGCGAATTCTTCCATCGACTTCAGAATGATCTCGGGCTTCCGGCGCGCGTATTCGATCTCGCCCTGGCCATGCACGTCATAGGGCAGGAACTCAAGAAAGAAGGGAATATCCACGGCCCTGCATTCGGCTCCAATGCGCTCAATCCACGCCTTCTTGCGGTCGTTGACCCACTCCTTTTCAAATGGGTTGTAGTAGACGAGAATCTTGACGGCGTTGGCGCCGGCTTCCTTGATGCGCAGGGCCGACCACCCCTCGTAGAGCGACGGCAGCCGCTCCGGTTTGTCGGGGCTGTACCCAGCGTGCTCGTAGGCAAGCAGCAGACCCTTGCCGTTGATGTGTTTGGTGGCCTCCAGGCCGTACTGGATGTCGAGGAGAATCGAGGAGGCTTCCCTGGTAAGAGTCTGCGCGACCAGAGTTTTGAACTCGGAGACCATCTCCTGCGGCGGCTCGCTGACGCCAAGCTCTCTTGCGAGCATGTCTCTGAGCAATCCGCGCTGGTCCATCGCCAAGGCTGCGATGACTCCACGGCTATCGGAGACGGCTTCCAAACCGGCAATCTTACCGGGCGTCAGCTTTATCGGCATTGAATTCTCCTGTTTTCGGCGCCGTCTTGCGCCATCTGCGCGTAATCAACGCGCAGGGGAGCGGCGCAGAGCAAAATCACAAGGTAGCAGAGAATGCGCTCGTGAATCTGCGAATTGCAAAGAACTATATCGGAGTGACTTCTATAGTGTCAATCGATGATGAACGATAACTAACGATTCCGGCTCAGGGCGAGGTTTCATTTGCACTACTAGTCCCGATCTCAGGACACGGTCGGGCAGTCTCAGGGAAAACTTGAGAGGAACCCATTCTTCACCCGGGTGGCAAAATGGTGTCACCTGTATCGTATTGATGGCAAAGGTAATTATAAAAATCTATTGAAATTGATTGACAAAGGTTATTCTTTCTTCCTATACTGCGCACCGAATTAGAGACCGTAGTTTTTCTTGCCCGAGATCGGACGACGAAGCTTGTTGTCATTGGAAATCAGTCGCCAATCTATCTGCTCGATGACAGATTGGTTTTCGAGTCTGATTTTTATTGCGCGAGTTTTGCCAGACCATACGCGATTGCTATGAAGCAATATGAGCAGAAAAACCGGCGGCGCTTGACGGGGTCGGACGAAGACTCTAGAGTACCTACACCCGAATGCAAACTGTGTGTGTTTGTCGGTGATCGGGTAGATTTTCCCCGCACCCAAAGAAATGAACGCCGAGCCCACTCCCGCTGTGATGTCGTTTCGTTGCTGTTCGAGCGTGGTGTGGGTGTGTCTTCCGGGTTAATCGCTGAAGCAAGTTTTGAATTCTGTGAACCCAACCCGCGACAAGCCGCGGCGGGTACTTACCTTAGCACAGGATTTGCCGATTTTCATTCCATCTGAACCATTTGCGCTGACCAGGGTCAGCGCATAGTCGTGAGCAATTCTATTGAACAACGAAGGATGTGAATCATGACATTTCATAAGACAGTGAAGCAAACGACGCGGAGGGAGGTACTTCAGGCATTGGGTATTCTCGCGGCTGCAGGGACGATCTCTTCGCTAGGGTCAGCGCGGTCATACGCCCAGAGCGGTCACGTTCCGCCTGGAATCAAGTTCGGCGTGCAGTTGAATGCCTTCCCGATCAACCCCAACCGTTTTGAGACGTTTGAGGCAGTCCTCGGGCAGATCAAGCAGATTGGCTACCAGGGCTTCGAGTCGAGTTTCCGGAATCTGATCCCGCAGTTCTCCGCGCCCGAGATGGCGCGCCGCAGCATTGAACGAACCGGACTGACCTTCTTTGGCATTCATATCTTTTTCCCGGACAACCTTTACGACCAGAAGACGAGGATTGCGGCGCCCACAGTATACGAGCCTGTAGCACGGGGCGGCGTGGCTCTGGGAGCGAAGCACCTGATCCTGAGCGGCGCTCCGTCGGAGAACACTGACCAACTGAAGGCCAAGATTGAGGCGTTGAATACCGCCGGCCGTTATGCGCAATCTGTGGGGCTTACGGCTGCCTATCACAATCACTGGTGGGAGTTCCGGTCGAAGATCGGCGAGATTAACGCCCTCTACACCGAGACCGATCCCAGCCTGGTTCATTTTGTTCTCGACGCAGGTCATGCATTCCACGGCGGGGCCAACGTTCCCGCGTTCATTCGCGCGCATTCTCAGCGCATCATTGGATTCCATCTGCGCGACTTCAAGAACGATCAGTATTGCGAACTCGGCACGGGCGATTTTCCGCTGCGCGAGGTTGCCGCCACCATCGAGCAGCTCGGCTGGAAGGGATGGGTGGAGAACGAAGAGGAACGCGCCGACCATTCGCAGGGCGGTGCAAAGGTGATTGCTCCAGCTTTTAAAGCCATGAGGGAGGCATTTCTGCAATGAACCGACGTGAATTTGTTTTGACGGGCACCGCTGCCGCCACAGTGGCCGCCCGCGCCATGGATGCACGAGCGTACGGCGCAATTGCCGGAGCGAACGACCGCGTCGGCCTGGGCGTCATCGGCACTGGACGCCGCGCGACCGTGGTTTGCGGCGGCGGATTTGTGCAGGATCCCAGGGTCGAAATCCGGGCTCTGGCCGACATTTACGACAAGCAGATTGCAGAATTTCAGAGACGGTTCAAAGAACATGTAGCGGGAGCCGAAGTTTCTGTCGAATACCAGAAGATGCTGGACCGCAAGGACATCGATGCGGTGATGATTGCCACGCCGGATCACCTGCACGTTCAGATCGCCAAAGATACGCTGGGAGCGCACAAGAACACGTATCTGGAGAAACCGACGCTGCATCGCTGGAGCGAGCGGGAAGATCTGATCAAGGCCGCGGAAGCCAGCAACGTGGTGCTGCAGTGCGGCATGCAGCAACGCAGCGGCGCACACTATCAGCGCGTGAAGGAGGAGATCTTCGACAGCGGAAAGTTGGGTCAGGTGATTTTTGCCCGCGCGGTGTGGAGCAACTTCCCCTGGCAGCGGCGCGTCATCCCGAATGTACCGAAGCCGGCCGAACTGCGCTGGGATCTGTTTCTGGGACCGGCGCCGAAGGTGCCCTTCGAGATGTCTCGTTACAGCTCCTGGCGCTCCTATCACGACTACGGCAACGGACTGCTGGCCGACATCCTGACGCACTGGGCCGACGTGGCGCAGTGGATGATGAACGATGACAAGCCGGAGACCGCGGCTGCACTGGGAGGCGACTTCCAGCTCACGGGCGATCTCACCAATCCTGACACCGTGAGCGCTGTCGTACGGTACAAAAACTGGAACCTCAACTTCGAATCGTCGGTTCTCTCCATTCGTAACCCACAACCTTCGGTTTACTTCGAAGGAACTGAAGGAACTCTCGACCTGAGCCGGGAGGGGTACACGTTCACTCCCAACCACGGCGCGCCAACCCGGTTCGACTCGACGCAGAGCTTGGAGCGCGCGCACACCGGAAACTTTGTGGATGCAATTTTGAACGGCAGCAAGGTGAACGCGCCAGTCACGGCCGGACTGGCGGCCAGTGTACCCGTGATGATGGCGCTCCAGTCGTACTGGTCGCACAAACTTTGTAAGAAAACAGAACTTGTTTAGAGGCTCCGCACCGTTCTCCGGCTTGCGGAATGAACAACCGTCGAATCAATTTGAGGCGCGCTGAAACTGGCGCATCTCTTATGAAAGGACAGGATGAACAACTTAATTCGCAAACTACTCTTCGCTAGCTTCGCAGTGCTCCTCACGCTGGGCATTGCGTCCAGCGCCTTTGCACAATCCACTGGCAGCATCCGCGGAACGGTGACTGACCCGAGCGGCGCTGCCATCGCCAATGCCTCGGTGACGGCGACCGCAACCAGCACGAACATCAAGCGCAGCACCATGACCAACGACAGCGGCATCTTTGTGTTCCCGAATCTTCCCATCGGTGGCTACACGCTGAAAGTCTCCGCAAAAGGGTTCGCGACAAAAGATCTTACCGGCCTGACGCTGATCACAGGCCAGGTGATGGATCTGCCCATCGGCCTGGCAGTGGGCACACAAACGCAGCAGGTCACCGTCACGTCGGAAAGCCAGCAGATCGAGACCAGCACTTCGACCGTGGAGCAATCGGTGACGCAGCAGCAGATGCGAGACCTGCCGCTCAACGGCCGCAACCCGCTGCAACTGACCACACTGACCGCCGGCACGGTTCTGACGACAACCGGTACTGAGAGCGGCCAGGAAGACAATACCGGTCTCTCGGTGAACGGCCTGAGAGCGACACAAAACACATATATGCTCGATGGCACGGTTTACGTGAACCGTTTCTTTGATTCCGTGCCGACCATGCCAAACCCGGATGCGTTGCAGGAGTTCACGATCCAGGCTTCAAACTACAGCGCCGATCACGCCGGCGCTGGTGCTTTGGTGCAGCTCTCCACACGCTCTGGAACGGATCAACTGCACGGCGAGGCATGGGAGTACTTCCGCAACACAGTGCTGAATGCGCGCAACTACTTCTGGCATCACCCGACGGAACCGCCCTTCAAGCTCAACCAGTTTGGCGGCACGGTTGGTGGCCCGGTCTTCAAGAGCAGGAAGGCATTCTTCTTCTTCTCGGCCGAGGATCTCCAGCAGCGCTCCGCGCCTACGCCCATCACCATTCAGATGCCTACCGCAGCTGAACTGACCGGCGACTTCTCGGCGCTGGCTGCACAGGGCATCGCGATCTACAACCCGGTGACTGGTTGCGGTTATGGCCAGACAGCAGCGCCAAATGGCACGGGTGGTTACAACTGTACTGGAGCCATCACCGACATCATCCCCGGCGATGGCCAGCCTGGCGATGGGCCGATGGACCCGTTGTCCCTGGCCGTGAACAAGCAGTATCTTGCTGCTGGAGAGGCGGCTTCAACCCCGATCACGACGGGACCAAACGCTGGCATTTACAACACGCTGAGCACGAATACCAACAACAACATCGATAACACACAGTACTTGACGCGGCTCGACTATGCCCTCGGTCAGAACGACCATGTCTTTGGCCGCTATTTCTACAATGAGGACAATTTCCAGCGGCCGTTTACAGCTCCTCTCGGTTTTTATGCGGCCAATCTTTTCCGCAACCAGTCGCTGACGCTCAGCGAAGCGCACGTCTTCTCGTCCACGCTGACGGGCGTACTGTATTTTGGCTTCTTCCGCGGCGCACGTACGCAGATTCCCGTAGCGCCGGGGTTGAAGACGGACTATCAACTCGGACAAACAGGCGTGCCCTACGGCAGCCCGAACGAGAATCTGGTTCCGTTTCCGGGCGTGAGAAACAATATAGTGGGCTACGTCAACCTCTTCTCCGGTGGCGCGCTTACCCAGGATGCAACGACATTCGATATCCATGCCCAGGTCGTGAAGCTGATACAAAGGCACACGCTGACCATGGGTGGAGACATGGAACGCTCGCGTATCGACATGGACGACTACTCCTTCACGCCGGGCGACAACACCTTTAACGGACAGCGTACGCAAGCGCCTTCGGGCACAGCGCTGCCGTCTGGATTCGCGAAGAGTGGTAACGCGTTTGCCGATTTCTATGTCGGTTACGAATCCAGCTTCTATCAGGACAACGGGCGCAAGGCGTACTTGCGCGAACTTCGTCCGTCACTCTATCTCCAGGATGACTGGAAGATGTCGCCGAGGCTTACAGTAAACCTCGGCCTGCGCTGGGATCCATGGATGCCGCCTATCGACAATAATGGAACGCTCGTAGGTTTCGATCTGGCAAACCCGAGCTTCCAGTCGACGGTTGCCCCGAACGCGCCGAAGGGATTGATGTTCGACGGTGACTCCGGTGTGCAGGCGCCTGTCTTCAAAAACAACTTCAAAGACTTTGCGCCCCGCGTGGGATTCGCATATAACCTGTTCGGCACCGGCAAGACGGTGGTTCGTGGCGCCTACGGCCTCTTTTACGGGTTCCCTGAGGGACTGTTGTATCAGAGAACGGACGCCATGCAGCCCATCAACCTCTATCTCAACATCCCCAACCCGCCGCAGTGGGACAACGTCTACGCCGGCTACCCGGGCGGCAATCCATTCCCGCGCGGACACGTCACGCCTTCGCAATTCAAGACCTATCAGTTCGTGACGCCCCTTGCTGGCGGCGTGCTGAACCCAGGTTCGAAGGTGGAATACACGCAGGACTACAACTTTACTCTCGAGCAGGATCTGACGCATGGCTTCGCCATGAGTGCGGGTTACGTGGGCAACCACGCCGAGCATGTGATGGCCTCCCGGCAGTTCAACCCGGCCATCTACAATCCGAAGGACAATCCGCCAGACACGGTGGCCAACGAAAACAGCCGCAGGCTCTTCCCTGGGCTCGGCGCTGTGGAACTGGCTGACTCCTACGAATATGAGATGACCAACGCATTGGAGTTCAACGTGACGCGCCGTTCGGCTCACGGATTGACCCTGCTCTCCAACGTCGTGTGGATGAAGACCATTGACAACGGCTCGTCGGGCACTGAAGGCCAGGCGGGACCGCCCAACCCATTCAACCTGAACAGCCAGCGCGGCGTGGCTGACTTCGACCAGGCGTTGCGCTTCACGGCATCGGCCAACTACCCGCTGCCGAGATTCAACGTTAGCGGTCCGGCAAATGCAATCGTCAACGGCTGGCAGTTGAATGCCATCATTACGTCACAGACTGGCTTGCCGCTCACCTTCAACAGCGGCGTGGACAACTCACTTTCCGGCATCGGCAACGACTACGCGGTGTACACAGGCGTGAGCCCTGCACGGCCGGCCGGCGCGTCCAAGATTACGGAGTGGTTCAATCAAGCTGCATTTGCGAAGAACCCACTTCCGTCAGCCAACAACAATGTCCAGTCCTTCGGTAACGTGCCGCGTAACTCTCTGCGCGGACCTGGGTACCAGGACACTGACCTCTCGCTCTTCAAGGACATCCTGAGCGACCATCGCATTCATGGCCAGTTCCAGGCGGAAGTCTTTAACGCATGGAATCACACCAATCTCGCCAATCCGGGATCGACGGTGAGCGCCTCGGGAACCTTCGGGCAGATTACATCCACCAGCAGCAGCACGGGCACGGTCAACTCGCCTTCGACAGTTGGCGCGCAGCGCGTCTGGCAGTTTGCGGGCAAGATCATCTTCTAAACGCAACCTGCCGGAGTTGCGCACGGCAAGTTTATCGCCGCCTGCGATCCCGATTTCAGGATCGCAGGCGGCGGGCTTGCAGCGAGACTCCGGCTTTATTTTTTTGGATCGAAATCTGCAGATCGCGCCAGTGAAGATTCAGGGCATATGATGGAATTGTTTGCTGAATTGGCTGTGTGGGCCGGCTAGCACAATGGCGGCGTCTGCACCCGTGCTTCGTGCGATAAAGAAAGGACGATGGCGGCAAGCGAATTGCGGCGCAGGCTTCAAGGCAAAGGGGTAAATCGTGAAACTTGCAACCCGGGTTTTTGCAATTTTGATTGGAGCGGCAATGGCCTTTTCGGCCGTTGCAAAGGGAGAGGTGAAGATGGCGATTTGGGGTCATACCGCGGACGGAACCGCCGTCCCGATTTACACGTTGACCGATGGGCAGATTGAAGTCAGAGTCACAGCGTACGGTGCGCACCTGGTAAGCGTGAAAGCTCCGGACCGCACGGGCAAGATGGCAGACGTCGTGCTGGGCTTCGACAATCTCGATACGTATATGAGCAAGAGCCTGCCGTATCTCGGCGCCGTCGTGGGCCGCTATGGCAATCGCATTGCTCTGGGCAAGTTTACGCTGGATGGCAAGACCTATCAGATTCCCGTCAACAATGGTCCCAACGCGCTGCACGGCGGACCGAAGGGATTCGACAAGTATGTTTGGCAATCCAAAGAAGTGCCGGACGGTGTTGAATTCACGCATGTGAGTCCCGATGGAGACATGGGATTCCCCGGCACGCTGACCGCGACCGTGCGCTACACGCTTAAAGGAAAGACGCTGCGCATCGACTACTGGGCCAAGACCGACAAGGATACGATTCTGAACCTGACCAATCACGCGTACTTCAACCTGCACGGCAACGACAAGGGCAATATCCTCGATCAGAAGATTCAAATCGACGCCGACCGCTACACGCCGGTGGATGCGGGCTTGATTCCCACGGGCGAACTGGCGCCAGTAGCCGGCACACCGATGGACTTCCGCAAACCGGAGGCAATTGGCGCGCGCATTGACGCGGATCATGAGCAACTGAAGCGTGCCGGCGGGTACGACTTCAATTATGTGCTGAACGGCAAGCCGGGAACACTGCACCTGGCAGCGATCGTCACCGATCCCGAGAGCGGGCGCACGCTCACCGTGGAGACGACCGAACCGGGCGTGCAGTTTTACTCAGGCAATTTCCTGAATGGCAGCTTCACCGGCAGACACGGCATCAAGTACGAGAAGCACGCCGGCTTCTGCCTGGAGACGCAGCATTTTCCCGATTCGCCCAACCATGCGAACTTCCCGAGCACGGAACTGAAGCCCGGCGAGACCATGCACTCGACCACGACGTTTACGTTTGGGGTAGAGAAGTAATGATCCGGCCCTTATGATTTGCATCGTGCTCTCCCACCCTTTCCGCAAAAGCGCGGAAAGGGTGGGGCACGGTGTGACACGGTGCGGCAGATCTTTCGGGATGGATCAGTATCGCCGTTCGGATGAATATCGCTCCGCTATTTGGCAGCCTTCCATCTTTGGAACCATCCCAAGCCTGCCGACGTGGCTCCGGCGGGAATATACTCACAGCCGATCCAGCCCTCGTAGCCAAGCCCATCGATTTGGTCGAAGAGATAGCTGTAGTTCACCTCGCCGGTGTTGGGCTCATGGCGTTCAGGCACTCCTGCAATCTGGAGATGGCCGACGCGGCTCTGTTTCGGGTCCGCGAGATATTTGCGGATCCTGATCGCCAAATCGCCCTCTTCGACCTGGCAATGAAAAAGGTCCATAAGAATCTTGAGATTGGGCGCGCCGATCTGAGCGGCAAGCGCATGCGCTTCCTCCTGCCGGTTCAGGAAAAAGCCTGGCATGTTGCGCTGCGCGATCGGCTCGATGAGCAATTCGACGCCGGCGATCTGCGCCTGCTCCGCCGCCCAGGCAAGATTGGCGGTGTAAACACCCAGCAGATGCGCGCGATCGGCTCCTGCCGGAACAACTCCCGCCATCGCGTGAACGCGCGGACAGTGCAATTCCTGGGCGTATTCCAGGGCCAGCAAAAAGCCGTCGCGGAACTCCTTCTCGCGGCCGGGCAGCGCCGCGATGCCGCGCTCGCCCGCCTTCCAGTCGCCAGCCGGGGAGTTGAACAGAACCAGCTTCAGGCCGTGCGCATCGAGTTGCGCGGCGATGGTGGCGGCCGGATGCTCATAGGGGAACATGAACTCGACCGCCGTGAAACCATCGTGCAGAGCAGCGGCGAAGCGGTCGAGGAACGCGTGCTCCTGGTACATCATCGTCAGGTTGGCGGCAAAACGAGGCATGGCATCAACTCCGTCAATCGAGGAAGCGCCTGGTCTAGAAGCCAGAACTATTGTGCATGGGCGCTCAACTGATCGAGCGTGCGCTTGAGATCGTCGAGTTTCTGGCCGGCATCGGCGAGTTTGCCCTCCGATGTCAGCCTCTGATAGTCGGCGAAATCGCGGCTTGCCTGTGCGACGAGTCCATTCACGCTGACAGCAGCCTGCGGCGCGCCAGTGGGTGGGGATGTTGAAGCGGATTGCAGTGCTTCGGGGCCTGAGAGCGATGGCGCCTGCGCCCCAAAGAGCGAGCTGAGCGCGGTTTCGAAGCTCGGCCCGTAGGCCAGACGATCCTGCAGAGCCAGCACCACAAGCCGCAGCTCAGGCATGGGACTTTGGCTCGCCTGCAGATAGATAGGCTCTGCGTAGAGGATCGCTTTCCCGCAGGGAATCACCAGCAGGTTACCGCGGATTACGTGCGACCCCTGCTGGTTCCAGAGCGTGAGCTGCCCGGAGAGCTGCGCGTTCTGATCGATGCGCGCCTCGATCTGTTGCGGTCCGTCGACGAGCCGCGTCTTCGGGAAATCGAAGACCACGGCGCTGCCGTAGTTTGCTCCATCGCTGCGCGCCGCGATCCAGCCGATCATGTTGTTGCGATTGATGGGCGTAAAGGGCAGAATTTCGATGAACTCCAGGCCGCTCGACTCGCCGGGGATCGACATGAGCACGAAGTTCGGCTGCATGATTTGCGCACTCTGGTCGCCGCTCTGGCTGGAGCCATTTTCGGTGGCTACGCTCCACTGATCTTCGCGGTTATAGAAGACTTCGGGATCGGTCATGTGGTAGAGACCGTAGATATTGGCCTGCACGCTGAGCAGCAGTTCGGGATAGCGCACATGGGCGTGCAGCCAGGCGGGCATTGTCGAGGCGTCCTTGAAGAGTCCCGGATAGATGCGGCGCCATGCGGCGAGGATGGGATCGGCGGAGTCGAAGACGTAGAAAGTGACCGAGCCGTCGTAGGCATCCACGACCGCCTTCACACTGTTGCGAATGTAGTTGACCGAATCGCCGCCAAGATTTGTGGGGGCGGAATTCGGATACGTAGACGAAGAGGTGTAACCGTCGATGATCCAGGAAAGCCGCCCGTCGTCGCCCACCACAATGTAGGGATCGCTATCGAAGGTGAGAAACGGTGCGAGGATCTGCACGCGTGTGAGAATATTGCGGCGCATCAGCAGGCGGCTCTGCGCGGTGATGTCGTCGCTGAAGGGAACCTTGGTCAGGTCGCCGCGATCGAAGGCGAGCAGCACGCGACGCAGAAAGCCTCCCATCACAATGCCGCCCGAACCTTCATAGGTGGAAAGATTGTTGCTCCCGCCCTGCGGGTAGTTGAACTCCTGCTGGCGCGTCTTGACGTACACGTCGGTGTTGGTCAGCTCGCCGAAATAGATCTCCGGCCGCGTGACTTTGAGATCCGGCACGGTGCTTTGCACGGGCATATTCGAGAGATAGAGCGTAGGCAGGCCTTCGGGCGAGAATCCGTTCACGGGATTCATCGTGATGCCGTAGCCGTGTGTGTAGATCAGTTTGTCGTTGATCCAGTTGCGGCTGCTTTCGGGAAGCTTGTTCACATTGAGTTCGCGGACGGCGAGCATGACCTCGCGCAGAGTGCCGCCGATCTTGTAGCGGTCGATGTCGATTCCGGGAAAATCGTAATAGGTGCGAATCTCCTGCACCTGGCGCAGCGTGTCCTGCAGCGCATTCACGTCCCAAAGGCGGATGTTGTCCAGAGTTGCCTGATTCTGTTCGGGATCGGCTGCGGCAATGCCGGTCTCGGCAGGGAACTCGCGCTGGGCAAAGCGGTCGAGTCCGTAGGCCTGGCGCGTGAGGGCGATGTTGTTCGCAATATAAGGCCGTTCCTTGTTGAGCCGGTTGGGATTGACGACGAAGGTGCCCACATACCACGCCGCCATCATGGTCACGATCCAGCAAAACACCGCGGGCGCAATTGCCGCGCCCATCCAGCGGGCGCGCGGGTTCAGCAGGCCGCCGGCGATCGCGATGACCGCTCCAAGCGCAAGCGCCGCGCTGATGAACAACATGCCGGTGAGGGTGACATGCGCGTCGGTGTACGAGACGCCGGAGAAGATGGTGTGCTGCGCGAACAGCAGATCGAAGCGGCCAAGATACTCGCGAATCGCCACCGTGAACAGCAACAGGCCGAGAGCGATCGAAATGCCGCGCAGGATCGGCGACGCGATGCTGCCAAGCTGGCCGCCGCGCAGGTGTTCGCCTCCCGCCGCGATCAGGAAGAAGACGGCAAGAATCGTCACCAGCACGGCCATTGCGAGCAGCCATCCGGCGACGAGTTCCCACGCAGGCAGGGTGAAGAGATAAAAGCCGAGCGGACGGCCAAAGATGGGATCGGCGGGGCCGGCAGCCGCTGAAGGCGCGTACCAGGCAAGCGCCAGCGTGGACCACTGAGCCTGCATGGCAAAGCCGGACAGGATGGAGATGACGATTGCGGCAACAAGGGAAACGACGCGCAAAGTCTTTCCCAAGGGCAGCTCAAAGGGACGGCCGGCAACATAGATGGTGTACGTCTCCGGCAGATTGCCGGCGTGGCTGCGGCGGAAAATGAGATAAGCGCCGAAGAGCACCAGGAAGGTGAGCAGCGTGAAGATCGCAAAGGTTGCCCACTGAAGCTCGAAGGTCTTCCAGAAAACGGGAGCGTAACCGAGTGAGCCAAACCAGAGCAGGTCAATCCAATAGGAAATGGCGGTGCGGCCGCTCAGAAAAACAAGGGCGAGGAGCGCGATGAGAACCCATACGGCAAGGTTCGGGCGCCGCGGTTTTTGTTGCGAAGGCCAATGGATGGTTTCGGGCATGACCCTTCACTTTCTGACAGTTTCCGCACTCTGAGGTACGCAAGAATTGTACAGCGCGCAACCGGCGCGAACGCTTTAGGGGCAATCGCATGAAGATGAATTTCGAACACGCGATGGGATCGCCCTGGGGGGCCCTGTGATGAAAGTCGAGATGCCACGAAAAACATCCCTCGGCGGCTAAACAGGTTGCGGAAAAACTCGATAAATCGGCTTGAATCGCGCATGGAGCGAAGCAGGGGCTAAAGCCCGCCGCTTTCTTAT
>JBMFHB010000014.1:0-58639 GCA_049977045.1 Occallatibacter sp. | reverse complement strand
GCTGCCCCGGCCATTGTCAGCCGTCCGCCGGCTGTAGCTGTTGTGGCCAAGCCGCCCGCAGGAGCCCCCGCGGACAAGTCGACGCCTGTGGCCGCAAAGCCGCACGCCGGCGCGGTTGCCGGTGCGCGCCCGGTGGTTGTGGTCGCGCCGCCTCCGGCTGCGACCGTCGCAGCCAAGCCAGCAGTTTCCACGGACAAGACTTCGCCGGTGAGCGCGAAGCCGCACGCGGCCCCGGTTGCGCGTGAAGAGAAACCCGCGCCAGCCAAGCCGCCTGCTGCGCCTGAGGCGCAGGCGCCCACTGTAGCAGTTGAAGCCGCAGCGCCCGCCGAGGCCGTCCTCGAAGTCCCAGCGGCTACTGCCATTGCGGCAGAGCCAGTTGCCGCCCATGCCGCGGAGTCGACTCGTGCTCACGCGCCAAGCCCGCAGGCCAAAGTGCCGCCCGCGGCTCCCGTGCGCCGCATGGTGATGCCGCAAACAGGTCCGCGGCCGGTCTACAAAGCCTCCGTTCCGACAGCCGTTCCGCCAGCCGGAGGGGCAAGCATTCAGCGCGGCAAGCCGATCTTCGATCGCAGACCCACAGGTGGACCCGGCCAGCGCGGCCCTGGCGCTTCCGGTCCCTATGCGGGAGGTCCGCGGCCTAAGCATCCAACGCGCTCCACGACAGGCGGATTCCAGCCCGGCGGACCCGCAGGCGCCGGTGCGCGGCCTGGATTTGGCGCCCGTCCCGGGTTTGGAGCGCGCCCCGGCTTCGGTCAGCGTCCCGGTCCGGGCGGCGCCGCGCCTCCGCCGGAAACGCAGCGCCCGCAGCGCGCGCCTTCGCGCGGCCGCGGCCGTGGCCAGCAGCAGTATCCCAAGACCAAAGAAGGCCCGATGAAGGGCTTTGTGCCGCCCCCGCGCTATGGCGGCATGCAATACAGCAACGAGCCCGTGCCCATCACCCGCGATATCACCGTAACCGAGGGCATCAGCGTCAAGGACCTGGCAGAAAAGCTCGAGGTGCGCGCCAAGGATCTGATCGCGTCGTTGCTCATGGGCGGCGTTTTTGTGACTGTCAATCAGTCGCTCGACGCCGAGATGGTGAAGGAGGTGGCCGCCAAGTTTGGCGCCGCCGCCAACGTCATCACCTACGAAGAGGAGCTCGAGAACCAGGCTATCGAAGAGGTGCTCGACACCGAGAAAACCGAAATGGTCGAAGTGGCGCGCGCTCCCGTGGTCACGGTCATGGGCCACGTCGACCACGGCAAGACTTCGCTGCTCGACGCCATACGCGAAACCAACGTGGCTGGGGGCGAAGCCGGAGGCATTACGCAGCACATCGGCGCCTACAAGGTGAAGTTCACCAAGGAAGGCTCTCCGGCCTCCGGCCGCGAGATCGTCTTCCTCGACACCCCGGGCCACGAAGCTTTCACGCGCATGCGCGCCCGCGGCGCCAAGGTCACCGATATCGTTGTGATCGTCGTCGCCGCCGACGACGGCGTGATGCCGCAGACTCTCGAAGCCATCGACCACGCCAAGGCCGCAGAGGTACCGATCATCGTGGCCGTCAACAAGATCGACAAGCCGGAAGCGAATCCGGATCGAGTGAAGAAGCAGCTTGCCGACCGCGGGCTGATACCGGAAGAGTGGGCTGCCGGTGGCGAGGGCACGGTGTTTGTCGAGGTCTCCGCCAAGAAGCGCATGAATCTCGATCTGCTGCTCGAGATGATCTGTCTGGTAAGCGACATCAAGGCGCCCAAGGCCACGCCTGGCCGCAAGGCTGTGGGCTCGGTGCTTGAAGCCAAGCTCGACCGTGGCCGCGGCGCTGTGGCCACCGTCCTGGTGCAGGATGGAACCCTGCGCATCAACGAGAGCTACATCGTCGGCAACACCTACGGCAAAGTGCGGGCCATGTTCGACGATCGCGGACGCGCGCTCGAAGAGGCTGGCCCGTCCACGCCGGTTGAAGTGCTGGGTCTTGAATCCATGCCCGACGCCGGCGACACTTTCCTTGCCGTCGCCGACCGCGATAAGGCCAAGTCCATCGCGCAGTACCGCAAGATGAAGGAGCGCGAAGCCCAGCTCGCAAAGAGCTCGCGCATGTCGCTCGAAAACTTGTCGGAGCAGATCAAGCAGTCGGGCATGAAGGATCTGCCGCTGATCATCAAGGGCGACGTCACGGGCTCGGTCGAAGTGCTGGCCGACTCGCTCGTGCGCATGTCGACGGAAAAAGTGCGCGTCAAGGTGCTGCACTCGGGCGTCGGCTCCATCACGGAAAGCGATGTGCTGCTGGCGACGGCCTCGAATACCATCATCATCGGCTTCAACGTGCGCCCCGAGCGCAAGGCAGCCGATCTGGCTGCGCAGGAGAACGTGGAGATCCGCCTGCACTCGATCATCTACGAGTTGCAGGACGAGATTCGCCTGGCCATGATGGGACTGCTCGAACCCGTCTTCAAGGAGAACTTCATGGGCCGCGCCGAGGTTCTCAACATCTTCAAGATTCCGAAGGTGGGCACGATCGCCGGCTGCTCGGTGCGCGACGGCGTCATCCGCCGCGATGCCGACGTGCGGGTCATGCGCGAAGGCGTGCAGGTCTTCAAGGGCAAGATCGGTTCGCTCAAGCGATTCAAGGACGATGCCCGCGAGGTGACCAGCGGCATGGAGTGCGGCATCGGCATCGCCAACTACGGCGATCTGAAGCAGGGCGACATGATCGAAGCCTTCTCGACGGAGAAGATGGCCGCCGATCTGGGCGCGCTGACCTCGGCCAAAGCGTAGGAACAGGATGAACTTCAATCGGCGTGCTTTGCAGGTCTCGGAAGAGATCTGCAAAGCGCGCCGATTGCTTCTCAGTTCCGCGGCGTCATCGGCTTTGCGGCTTTCGCCGTTCTCAGGCTGTTGGTGTGTGGCGCCAGACGGCCGCGTCAAAGCTGTGGGTGCGCTGGTAGCCTTCGTCGTAGTAGAGGCGGATCGCGCCGGTATTGGCTTCAGTGACGGTGAGCGAGATCTCGGCCGCCCCCATGCGCAAAAAGCTGGAGGCCGCCTGCGCAAGCAGCATGCGGGCCAGTCCCCGGCGGCGAAATGCCGGATGGACGCAAACCTGGGTCAGATGCCCGCTCCGCTCGCTGACGCGCGAGCCCAACACCAGTGCCGCTAGCTCACGGCTGACGCGGTCCACAACGACATAGGACCCCTGCGCGGCAAAGGCGCCGCAACCGGCGTAGCGCACGATGTTGTTCAGGAAGCGCAGGGAGCCGTGTACCGAGCGGTACTGATCGTTGATCGAACTGTCGGGATGGTTGCGGTAAGCCTCGTAGATGAGCCGCGCGGCCGGGGCCAGGTCGGTGTCCCGCCAGACGCGGAACTCAAGATGGGGAGGCAGCTCCACCTGGGGCTGGCTCCAGCCCCCATCCAACGACTGCACGAGAAAAAGGCGCCGGTAGACTTCGAATCCGGCCTCGCGAAAGGCCGGAGCAAAGAGGCCGGAGGGATGCAGAAGCAACTGCGACTCGATGCGCTCAACGTGCGGCGAGTTCAGCAGTAGCTCGAAGAGGTGGCGCAGCAGCGTTACTTCGCGGCTGTAGGCGGTGCTTGCAAGCCCAGGGTCATTTTCCTGAGCGCCAGACAATGCGAAGACGTCGCCAATGACCGCTTTTGTATCCTCATAGACACAAAACACGTAGCCGATCACCCGTCCGCTTTCCATGAGGGCGTAGCCAGGCAGCATGCGGTTGTCGAGATACTGCATCAGCAGGCGTACGGACGAGCGATAGTCCCAGTGCAGGCGTTCGGCCCAGATCGAGGTCTCGGCATCGAGAAGAGGGCGCAGTACGGGAGCAGCGAAGTGCCGCAGGTCGAGAATCTCGATGTCCGCGTCCGATGCCTGCATTTTTCTCCGATCGACTGCGATCCGGGTTGCTGCGAATGGCCAATTTAGCATGACTGCGCCGCCGGGTTTTGCCCTTCCGGTCACTTTGCCACGAGTGCACGGCGCCCTGCAAGTCGAGAGGCAGATCAGCGGGCGCCAACCAGGTACACCTCCAGCCCCTGCTCAGGCCAACTGAAGAGTTGCTGATACGCGCGGCCATCAAGGAGTTCCTGGAGCGCCAGTTGCGTGCCCAGGTCCGCGCCATGACGGCCCTGAACGCGCGCCACCAGCAGATGCTGCCCGTCGGGAACGCCGCTTTCGTCGTAGTTCACCACCTCGTGATTGCGGTAGAACGAGAGGCCATATTCGATGTCACGGCGTACGCGAAACACGGCTACTGTTTCATTGGCAGGCGCCACTTCGGCGAGTTCTTCGGCGAGCGGCCGCGCCGAATAGGTGCGGTCGAGCAGGTGAATGACGCGCTTAGTCGCGGGAACCGCGGGAAGCCCGAAGAATGGACCTACGCCGCAGACAAAGAGAATCAGGATCACCATGATCCAGCAGGTGGCGGAGCGCAGCCATGCGACGCCAAAGCCCTTCACCACGACCGGAATCAGAAGACCGGCTCCGATCGCCGCCAGCGCCGCGGCAGCCACCGCGTGGGTTGGCGGCATGGTTCTGTCGTGCGCAACAAACCAGGGCAGCAGCAGAACAGCCATGGTCAATACGGAGCAAACCGCGGCGTGGCCAAGCAGAATCCAGCGGCTCAGGCCCGGCGTGCGGCGGCGGAACAGGTAATCGCCGGTGAGGATGGTGATGGGAGGAATTGCAGGCAGGATGTAGCCGGGCAGCTTGGAGCGGGAGAGCGAGAAAAATACCACTGGGATCAGCGCCCACAAAACCAGGAACTCCGGGAAGGCGTCGCCCGGCCGGGTCGGCAGCGGCTTTCCGGCGCGCGAGTGGCGCAGTCTCCACTCCGCCACCGAGGTAAGAACACCGTCGATGAGCGCGCGCATTGAGAGTACCGTCCACGGCATCAACGCCAGCACCATCACGACCAGGTAGTACCAGATTGGCTGTACGTGCTGATAGCGGTCGGTGGCGAAGCGTTCGAGATTGTGTTCGAGGAAGAACTCGCGGAAAAACGTAGGATTTTGGTGCTGTACGGCGATGAACCACGGCAGCACCATGGCGAAATAGAGCAGGATACCGGGCCACCATAACGAGCGGCGCACGATGCTCCACTCTTTGCGCAGTAAAGCAAAGGCGGCGATGATGAGCAACGCGAGGAACGGAGCGACGGGCCCCTTGGCGAGTGTGGCGAGGCCGGTAAAAAAGTAAATGTCATAGAGCCAGAACTTGGAGTCGGTCTCATACCAGGCGTACCAGCCCAGCAACCCGATCGCCAGCGGAGCTGCCAGTTGCATGTCAGTCGAGGCGCCGCGCGCAAAGCCGATCATTCCCGTGCAGGCGACAGTAATGAGCGCGGCATCCAGGTGTCCGCCAGGCCGGAACCGTCGCATGTGCAGGTAGATGAGCGCCGCCATAATGAAGGCAAATGTGGCCGAGGGCAGGCGCGCGCTCCAGTCGTGTACGCCGAAGTCCTTAAAGAGAAACATGGCGCGCCAGTAGTAGAGCGCCGGCTTCTCCAGCCACGGGCGGCCGTAGAGATAAGGCGTGACGCAGGCGCTGAGGTGGGCTTTGAGGGTGTGCGCCGAATCGAAGCGCACCAGCATCTCATGCGCGATCTGGGCGTAACGCGGCTCGTCGGCGCCCACAAGACCCATGCCGTCACCGCCCAGTATCGGTGTCAGTCCGTAAAGAAGGAAGAAGACGGTGAAGACGAGAAAGACTGCAACTTCAACTACCGTCGACCAGCTCGGGAGGCGATTTTGCCAGCCCGCCGACCGATCGGGCGCCGAGAGTTCCACGGGGTTTCCCATCGATGCTATTTCTCCACGAGCGCGGGGGTGCGCTCTTTTGCAATGTGGTCTCCAAATGTACGCAGGACGGATGGGGAATCTGCCCGGGCCCGCACATCTCCCGCGCCGCTTCGAGCGCAGGCACTTTCGACTATTGCGACAGGGACAAGGCTAACAGATTCCCCTCGATTCGCAAGATCCTGTTGCAACCAGTGTCTCATTTCAATCGAGATCGATGGGCAGGACCTGGATTCCATTCGGCGATGGTGCCGCGCAGCTCTGTCAGTACCTCCTTGAGCGCCTGTGGAATTGCTCCCTGGAGGGTGCAGCCGGCGGCGTTCTGATGTCCGCCGCCGCCCAGCCGCTCGGCAATCGCCGCCACATCGAAATCGCCTTTGCTGCGCAGGCTCATGCGGACACCTCCGTCAGATAATTCGCTCAGGAAAACCACGGCATCAACCTGGGCCATGCTGAGCGCCACGTTCACGATGCCTTCGCAATCTTCTTCGGTGGAGCAGGTGCGCTGCATGTCCTGGTGCGTCACCCAGAGCCAGGCTATGCGGCCTTCGCGCTTGAGCCGGCGAAGCGCCGTGCCCAGCAACAGCAGCTTTGAGATGGGCGAGGAGAAATAGATTGCGTGGGCAATCGCGGTGGGATCGGCGCCGGCCTCGACCATCTCGCGCGCCATCGCAAAGGTTGAAGCGCGGACGTTGCCGTAGCAGAATCCTCCCGTGTCGGTAAGCACCGTGGTGTATAGGCACTCAGCGATCTCTGGCGTGATGCGAGCGCCGGCAGCCTGCACCAGACGGTAGACCATCTCGCCCACACTCGCCGCTTCGTAGTCGATCCAGTTCAGGTGCGCAAATGGCTGGCCGGTAAGGTGGTGGTCGACATTGACCAGGAAAAGTTCGGAGATCCCTTGCAGATGGGTGCGCTTGATGCTGTCGCACTCCAGAATGACCGCCGCATCGTAGGCGCCCTGGACCTGCGAGGCTGTATGGATGGAGTCGCTGCCGGGCAGGTGCCGGTACTGCAGCGGAATCCGATTCGCTGACACCAGATCGGCGTGTTTGCCCATCTGCTGGAGCACCATACCCAGCGCCAGCATGGAGCCCAGGGAATCACCATCGGGCCGCACATGAGAGCACACCAGAAATCGCTCGCCCTGTTTGAGCACTTCGAGGATCGCGGCAAGAGGATCGCTGGTGGTGAAGGCTGGAACTTGCGTGGATGCCCCCTGAGGAGAGACCGCAGGCGCGCAGTCTTTGGCTTTCTGCGGAAGAGAACTCATAGGTCTAACGGAGCGATGCTTCCTGTTTCTGGGATGATGGATCGTTTGAAGAGCGCGGCAGCGAGTCTTTCGTCTGCGTTGCACCCGGCGCAACTTCAACGCCACGGCGGGCACGCGCGTTACCCTTGCGCGACCGGCCCATTAGTTCCTCGATGCGCGCCTGGAAGCGGCCCGAGCGATCCGCAAAAAAGCTCAGATCGGGCACGTGGCGCATGCCCAGGCGCTCCGCCAGTTCATGGCGGATGTAGCCTTTCGCGGCCTCGAGGCCAGCAATGGTTTCCGCTTCGGCCCTGGCGGGGTCTTTTGCGTTGCTGTCCAGAGCCACATAGACTCGGGCCGACTTTCCTCCCGGGTTGAGCACAACCTCGCTCACATGGCAGAAATCGATGCGTGGATCGGAGAGCTCACCCTCGATGAGCACGCTGATCTCTTCGCGCAATGCCACTGCCACGCGGTCCTGATGATGCTTGCGCGCTCTTTGCTCTGGCATGTTTCCCTCCATCCTGTTAGCCGTAACAAGTCGAATTCAGAGTCGGCCTTGCCCAGGTAAACCATTCAGGATAGCAGAAGGTGGGCAAAGCGCCATTCCGCGAGAACGCCTTCAACATCCGACCGCTCGAAGCAGGGCGGCGAAGCTGGCGTAACCTCCCGGGTCACAGATGCGTGGCCTGGGGGCGCTGTTTGCCGTTTCAGCGATACGCTTTGTCATCGATGCGCGCGAGGTCCGTGCCGTTCATTACGCCGACGGTGACAATTGCGTACGTGTACACTTCGTTGCCAGGCTCCACATGTCCAGCCATCACGCGGTCCGGAGTCGCCAGCGTCATGTGCGCGTGGATGCGCCCATCGATGATGTAGCCGTTCATGTTGACGAGATCGCAGGGCTGCGTCGGGTTCTCCTCGATCGTGTCCTGCGTGGGCAAGTGACGGTTCGTCACCTGATGTACCGCCCAGCCGCGCAGCGATCCGATCGCCGACAGGATCACGCCGTTCTCGATGTGCTGCTCCTTTACCACGCGATTCATGCCGGTGAGCAGGTCGGCGCCGTTCTTCAGCCGGATGAGCACGATGCGGTCGAAATGGCCGGTGAGCGCGTAGGCCTCGGGAACCAGTTTGCTGTTCGGTTTGCTATCGTCGGCCGGATTGGACGCGGGATGAGTGACCGTGTGCCGCGTCTCCTGCGCGCACACGGCGCCTGCCATCATCGCCACTACGATTGCCACATGCAACCTGCGTAATCCTTTCATCTTTCGCTCCTTTCACTGTGTGACGGCATTCTGTCACTCCGCTCTCGTATGCCGGGTGTCCAGGATGGTCCTTAGCCATCAATTCGCCTGTGGCAGGAGCGCGCTCCTGATCTCATCGCGTGGATCATTGAGCCTGCTGGCCAAGGTGATTGCCGACGCTTTCTTCCACCGTCGAAGCCACAGTACCGAATAACTCACCGGGCGATGGATCAGTGCGGCTTGCCGGGCAGAATAAAGTGTTCGGCGCAGCGCGGCTCGTAGGCGTCGCCCGGCACCTTAATGGGGCTGTCGTAGGGCGCGGGCTTGCCGTCGATGAGCCTCTGCGAGTAGAGCGCGCGAGCGCCGCAGGAACAGTAGGCCATGCACTCTGTGATGCTGCCGCCGTAGGCGTTCACCAGCCAGCTAAGATTGAGCATTTCCCCGAAGGGCAGGGCTCGAAAGTCCAGATCGAGGCCGGCCACCAGCACATCGTGGCCCGCGTCGAGCAGGTATCGAGTAAAGACAAAGAGTTCGTCGACAAACTGGCCCTCGTCGATGGCGATGCACTCGACGCGCTTGCCAATTTGCTGTTCCGTATCGCGGATGGCGTCGAGAACCTCCCAGGGATTGGCGGAGTTGAATGCCAGAGCGCTCATTTTGCCGCCGCCGTTGGGATTACGGCTCTCGACCACACCGGCTCCGCCCTTGGTGTCGTCGCTGGGCTTGAGAATCATGACGTATTGCTTGGCGTACTGGCGGCGCATATCGGCGCGGCGCAGCAGTTCCGCGGTTTTGTTGCTGCGCATGGGGCCCATCATGAGTTCGAGTTTGCCTTGCACGTGCGCATCTCCTGAATCGGTCTCAGGATTCTCATGATAGCGGCGTGGGGAGGTGTGTGGAGGAGATTTTTCCACCAGTTCGCGAGAAAGGTCGGTGTGGAGTCGAGCGGTGAGTTTGGTTGATGGCGTGGTTCTAATACTTCGGTCAAGCCCTTCCGCGGAAGCACTTCGGCGTCGCTGAGCTCTTCGGTCCTTCAGCTACTTTTCGATCGCCCTGCGCTCGGCGTCGATCACGGCCTTGGTTACGCCGGCTTCGGCGAAGAACTGGACGAGGTCGGCAGTGAGCGTGCTGCCTTGCGGACCGGATGGAACGACGGGCGCGGCAGGTGTGGACGGAGCTTGAGCCATGCGAGTGGGACCAACGCCCTGAGCGTCGAGAAGGAGCATGGCCAGCTTGCGCGCTATCGACAGCGGGAAGCTTTCCGCGATGAAAACCATCTTGCCGCGCGTGACAATGAGAACCGGGCCCTCGTTGGTGGTGAAAAGCCGCTCCATGGAACCGCCACCGATGGCAGACGCACCGGAGGAAAGCTCACTGACGCGGGTGTACTTGCGGCCCAGATTATTCGCGTAGATCTTGGCGAAGAAGTCCGCGGAGATGGCGTTCTTCCACACCGACAAATAAAGGAGCGAGATGGAAGCGGTATCGGCCTGTTGGGCCGGCGTCGTGGCGCTGCGCAACTGTCCGGCCCAATAAAGACCGCCGTTCCAGGCTGGCGTCAGATCGCGGGATGCGTTGTCGCCCCCCAAAAGCTCGGTAAGGATGCGCACGTCGAGCTGGCCGACCTGGCCGATGTCGTAGGGCTTATACGCGGCGTCGACCAAAGGATGAATGTCGGGCATGAGCGGAATGGCTGGAGTGAGCTTGTTCTCGTAGGCGCGGGGGTTCAGAATCTCCCAGCTCGATGTGGGCGGGTGATCGAGCGCGCCGGCGAAGGCCGCGGTCTGACCCTGATCCATCCAGACGTCCTGCTCGAAGCTCAGGCCCTCGCGGTAGGGAAAGAGCATGGATTCCGAGATCAGCAGCGGCGCGCGCGCCATCACGGGCGAATTCTGTTCTTTACTCATCTGCGATTCAAGCAGCTCGATTACCGCGGGATCCTTGATGAGGCTCCTGCCCATCGGTTTCAGGACGCAATCCCACATGACGGCGGTGGCCTGGCCTTCCGCGACAGCATCGCGCGCAGTGTCCATCTCGTCGCGGGCCAGATGATCCTTATCGCCGGCTGCGTCGGTGGAGACCTCGTCGGGAGTCTGGTTGTCCCATTTTTCCAGGTCCAAGTGCTGGTCCTGGAGCGCGTGCGTCAACTCGTGCGCGAGCACCGGCTGCTCGTCGTCGGGACCAACCCAGTCGAGCAGGTTCACGGTCTTGGTCTTTGAATCGTAATACGCTTCAATCTGCTCCTTGAGGAGCGCGAGCAGAAACGGCTTGAGGTCGAAATCGTGGTCGATGAGGCCGAATTTCTTGAGCACGATCTCGTCGCGTTCGAGGCGCCTGGTGCCCTGATCCTCGTTGAACTTCTCTTCGAGGTACTTCACGACGGCGTCGCGCGTGATGAGCTGGCGCTTGACGGCACTCTTGATGGGCAGGCCGGATTCGCCGGAGGAGAACTTCATCAGCACATCCACCAGGGCAAAGAGCTGACGCGCCTGCTCCGGTGTGATGTGGGTCTGGGCCTTGTCGCTGGATTTGGGTGAGTCCGGGGGAAGCGTGCAGCCGATTTGCGGGGATATGGAGCCGGCAGCGGGATGTGGAGCAGTCTGCTGGGCGGCTGCTCGCGATGGGACAGTGGCCAGTGCGAAGCAAAATGCCAGAGCCAATGCGAGCCAGCGTCCGGCGACGGGCAGTTTCTCGTGGTGCAGGTTCATGCCGTTTCCTCTTCATCATGGGCTGCCATGCCTCAGACACGGCCGGAGGGCGATTCCGCGCCTCACTCCAAGGCTATAATCAGAGAGCGGTTCTGCACCAGGAGTTCCCGGAAAACCGTGCAGAACCACGGAAGAGTCCCCATGGCCGAGTCCGATCTTGCCGCAAATCCGCAGGCCACTGCGCTGGCCATCATTCTTGAATCATCACATACGCCACATACCCTGTCTGCTTACCGCGGCGCGTTGACCCCACGAGAGTTGGACGCGCCGGAGGTGGAAACAGAGGCATTGGCCTTCGGCGCTGCACTCCACGACCTGGGCTGGATGCGGCGCGTGGAAGTGCGCGGCGCCGACCGTTTCAGCTGGCTGAGCGGCATGGTGACCAATACGGTGAACGATCTCTTTCCCAACACCGGCGCCTGGAACCTTGTGCTCGATGCACAGGGCCACATTCAGGGCGACCTGACGGTGTGGCGCGGGGGCGAGGAGCAATCACCGCAGCGCCGCAGCCCGGTGAATCCGCCCAAGGACGACAGCGGCGGACAGGACAAGCTGCGGGGAACGCCGTTTGCCGGCGAATCGGGGCTGCAACTGGAGATTGCCTCCGACCAGTTCGACAAACTGCTGGCCCACCTGAACAAGTTCATCGTGATGGATGACGTGGAACTGGTTCCCCTGGGCACAGACATGGTGGGCGAGGCAGGTTCGGAGACGGCGGTTGGGCTGACCGGCCCGCTTGTGCCGGAGGTGCTGGAACGCGTCGGGCTGCCGGTGATGACCATCCCGATGGCAGGGACCAGTGTTGAGTGGAACGGCATGGATGTAAGAATCTTGCGCGGCCACGGGGTTCTGGCGCCGCACTACGAGTTCTGGCTGCCGTCGGCGGGGCTGTCCAAACTGTGGTCGTTCCTGCGCACCGGTGGGGCCGTACCGGTGGGCTGCGCGGCGGTCGAGGCGTTTCGCATTGCCGAGGGGATTCCGGCCTACGGCATCGACATGGTAGAGCGCGACCTGCCGCAGGAGACGGCGCAGATGCGGGCGCTGCACTTCAGCAAAGGCTGCTACCTGGGTCAGGAGATTGTGGAGCGCATCCGCGCGCGGGGCGCCGTGCACAGGCATCTGCGGCCGCTGGAACTTGCCGGAGCAGCGCCGCCGGCGGGCACGGAGTTGACGCTCGGCGATGGGACAGTTGCAGGGACAATTACCAGCGCGGCGGAGTTGCCGCTCCGTGGTGGGACGCGGCAGTTTGCGCTGGGAATGATCCGCGCCGAGGCCGAGGCGAAAAACCAGAGCTTCCGGTATAAGTTCGGAGCCGCGGAGGGAATGGCCAGCATCCTGGAGACGCCGCCGAGGTTCGGCAAGGGGCGGGCATAACGGGTTATGGCGAGTACCGCGCCACAAATGAGAAACTTATCGTATGAGCGATACGCCAAAATTCGAAGTCATCGACCGCCGCAAGATCAAGGCGGAAGAAGAGAAGGAAAGCGGTTCTGTCGCGGCGCAACCCGCGCAACCGGAAAAGCCTGCCGCAACTGCTCCAGACCAGCCGGCTCCCGGGCCGCGACTGGTGGTGAACGAGTCCAGGCCCGCGCAGGAAGCCGAGGAGCCTCAAAAAACTGCCGGGCAGCAACTGGCGGAGGAACTGCCTGCGGCGCCGACAGCCGAAGAGAGCAAGCGGCAAAAGGCGGCCTATGAAGCTTCGGCGGAGCGGATTGAGGATCTCATACGCGCACAGAATCCCGCGGCGGGTCCGCAGCCGCCTGTGGGTTTCGAGCATCTGGTGCAGCAGTTCTATCTGAACGCGCTGTTGCAGATGGGCGCAGGCGCGCAGGAGGGTCAGCGTCCGCGCGTGGACATCATGGGCGCGCGCGCCACGATCGATTTGCTGGGCGTGCTGGCGGAAAAGACCAAAGGCAACCTGACGCCGGCCGAAGACAGTATGTTGCAGTCGGTGCTGTTCGAGTTGCGCATGGCGTTTCTGGAATTGAGCAGCATGGTGACTGCACCCAGCGTTCCGCCACCGACTCCGCCGAAGAAGTGAAAGGCAGCTTCCAGCTTCTGGTTTCTGGCTGGAATTCACGCGGATTGAACTGCCGTTCGTCTCTTTACGTCGATCATGAACCGGCAACGCCGAACCTGGATCTCCTGTGCGGGCCAGGACAATCCAGCTTCAAGCTGGAATCCGGGAACTGGAAGCCTTCGAATGGACGCAACCCTCACATTTCTGGGCACGGGAACCTCGATGGGCGTTCCTACGCTGGCTTGCGAGTGCGCGGTGTGCTCTTCCGCCGATCCGCACGACCGCAGACTGCGGCCCTCGGTTCTATTGCGTTGGCGCGAGCCTGGGAATGATGTCGAGCGCGCGGTGGTGATCGATACCGGCCCGGATTTTCGCGAGCAGGCGTTGAACGCAAAGCTCACGCATGTCGACGCGATCTTTTATACGCACGCCCACGCCGACCACATTCTCGGCATGGATGATCTGCGGCCGTTGAGCTTTATCGCCGAGCGGCGCGGCGGGCCGATTCCGCTCTACGCTGACCGCAAGACGAAAGCGGTTCTGGAGCAGGTGTTTTCCTACACCTTTTCGCCGCACGCCACCTATCCCACGCGCGCGCGCGTCAAGCTGCAGCCGCTCGCAGAGCGCAACACGGTCGACGGCGTGGAGTTTCTGCGCATTCCGCTCATGCACGGCCAACTGCCAATCGCAGGCTTTCGCTTCGGCAATGCAGCGTACATGACAGACGTGAGCGCAATTCCCGAGGAGAGCTTTGGGCTGCTCGAAGGCGTGGAGGTACTGGTGCTTTCGGCTCTGCGGCACACGCCACATCCGAGCCACTCGACACTGGAGCAGTCGCTGGCCTGGGCGCGGCGCATCGGCGCCCGGCAAACGTGGTTTACGCACATAGCGCACGACCTGGGCCACGAAGAGACCAACCGCAATCTGCCAGCCAACGCGCAGTTAGCCTACGACGGGTTGAGTGTGCCCGTGACGCTATGAGCATGACGCGCAGCGAAGGGCCAGGCGCAACTGCCGCGATGCAGGTCTTTCACGCGCTCGCGGAGATTCCTGCCGGCTTCGGGCCTACAGTGGCCGCGGTGGGCAACTTCGATGGCGTGCATTGCGGACACCGCGAGATTCTCGACGGCGCGAAGGCCGAGGCGCGAGCGATTGGCGCGCGGGCCGTGGCGATCACCTTCGATCCGCATCCGGAGCACGTATTGCATCGTGCGCAAGCGCCGCTGCTTATCACGCCGGTTGCCGAAAGGCTGCGCCTGCTCTCTGAAACCGGAATCGACGCGGCGCTTGTGCTCAAATTCGATGCGGCGCTCAAGAATCTCACGCCGCGCGCGTTTGTCGAGCAGATTCTTGTGGGCGCGCTCCGGCTGCGGAGTCTTCACGAAGGCAGCAACTTCCGCTTTGGGCGCAAAGCCGCGGCCGGTGTCGAGGAACTCGCCTGCATGGGCACGGAACTGGGCTTTGTGGTGCATGTGCATGAGGCGGTGCGTGTGCGTGGAATGGAGGTTTCAAGCTCCGCTATTCGCGCACTGGTCGCCGCGGGCGACGTGCGCCGCGCGCGATGGATGCTGGGCCGGCCATTTACCGTGCTTTCCACGCAGGCGCGTGGGCGCGGCATCGGCACGCGGCTGCTGGTGCCTACGGTGAATCTTGCCCCATACAGCGGACTTCTGCCGGGGTTCGGCGTTTATGTGACGCGGCTCAAGATCGACGGGCGCGCCTTCCAGGCGGTGACGAATGTGGGTAACCGGCCGACCTTCGGCGAGGCGTCGTTCGCGGTCGAGTCGCATATTCTGGACTTTGAGCCGGTGGAGATCGGTGAGAAAACGCCGGTAGATCTCGAATTTCTGCTGCGTTTGCGCGGCGAGCGCGAGTGGCCTTCGCCCGAGGCGCTGAAGGCGCAAATCTTGAAGGATGTGGCGCGCGCGAAGCGGTATTTCCGGCTGGTGAAGTAGTCCCGCTCTCATTCCTCCGTGCCTCCGTGCTCCGTGCCCCACCCTTTCGCCGCACTTTGGCGAAAGGGTGGGAGAGCAGAAGGATCGTGCTACTTCCGGATTGATTCACGTCTTGCGGCCGCCCATATCGTTTCCACCTCGACCGCGCCAATCTCTCCCTTTGCCCATGCGCGGAAACTTGTCCATGGCCAATCTTCCGGAGCAACGCAAAGTCCCCGTTTTACAGGGTTGCGATGGATGTATCGCAGTTGCGTTACGAACCCCGCGTGATTCCTGACATTGTGATCGAAGTAGCGTGCCTGCCAGAAGGGCATATCTCCTGCAATTCGCTTCTGTTCCCGCCGGGCCTGGATCGAGACATTGGTTTTCAGGATCTGCATGGCTTTGGAAAGCCGGTTGTCGTCCGGTTCGTTCACCAGCAGGTGAACGTGTTCGGGCATAACGACGTAACCGAATACACGCATCTCAAATCGGCGTCTGACCAGCTCAAGCGCGCCCAGAAACGCATCTTCCATCCGCATGTTGGCGAGTAACGGCAACCGGTGGTAGCAACTGAAGGTGAGAAAGTGAGCCTGTCCGGAGTGATGGAACCGCTTGAGCCCGTCTGGCATAAAATCCTGCAGGTTTGCTTGAGAGCGATGGGATCATTGTACTGCGGACAGTTGTGCTGTCCCACCCTTTCGCAAAGAACGCGAAAGGGTGGGGCACGGGGTGGTCGATGCATCGCAAAACGATTCGTCGCCGGGAAATTGCTCGCTGTCCTTGCCGGCGATTGCCGCTTTCATGAATGTCGTCCAGATGGGCAGCGCAACGACGGCGCCGGTCTGTTTATTGCCGAGCGACTCCCGGCTGTCGTAGCCGACCCAGACGCCGCATGTGACCGATGGCGAGAAGCCGATGAACCAGGCATCGGTGAAGTTCGAGGTGGTCCCCGTCTTGCCGCCGAGCGGATGGTCTAACTGCCCGGCGGTAAAACCGGTGCCATGTTGAACGACATTGCGCAGCAGCGTCATCATGGTGCGCGCCGTCTGCTGGTCGATCACTTCTTTCACATCGGGAGTCTCCTGCCAGAGGACAATGCCGTCGGCATTCGAGACCTTGCGGATCAGATGCGGCGCTACGCGAATGCCGTCGTTGGGAAACACCGCGTAAGAGGCCACCTGCTCCTCAAGCGTAATCTCGGACGCGCCGAGCGCCACCGGAAGATAGGGCGGAATGGATTCGGTGACGCCGAAGCGATGCGCCAGAGCAATGACGTTGCGAATGCCCACACGCGCAGCCAGCTTCAGCGCGGGTATGTTGCGCGACTCGGCGAAGGCATTGGCCACGGTCATCGCGCCCTTGAAATTATTTTCGTAGTCGTGTGGAACGTAGCCTCCGAAGTTGACCGGTCCGTCGACGATGATGTCAGTGGGCTTGATGCCATCTTCGATGGCTGCGGTGTAGACGTAGGGTTTGAAGCTGGAGCCGACCTGTCTTTCCGCTTGCGTGGCACGGTTGAAGACGGAGAGCGCGTAGTCGCGTCCGCCGACCATGGCGAGTACGTCGCCGGTCGTGTTGTCCATGGCGAGCAGCGCGCCCTGGGCGCCGGAGTCCTGCTCGAGCGTGGCGCGATGCGCGCCGTTCATCGTGCCCGCTGTCAGATGGACGTAGATGATGTCGCCCGGCTTGACGAGCGCGTTGCCGTAGGGATCGCCTGTCCATTGCCAGTCGGGAGGAAGCAGAACAATCGCAGATCCGGGTTGATCCGCCGGCCCGATGCGGGCATCGATTTCCAGCGGCAGCGCGCGTACGACCAGCGCATGAACGTAGTCGCCCGGACCAGAGACAACCGCCCAGTCGGGATGACGATAGCTCGCGAGCGTCAGGCCTTCGGCGAGCACGTTTTCGAGCTTTCCCTTCCAGCCTTGGTGACGTTCGTAGGCGGCCAGGCCGTCGGCTACGGCGCGGTTGGCCGTCTCCTGCATGTCGAGATCGAGTGTTGTATCGACACGCAGGCCGTCTTCGTGCACCTCTTCGGGGCCGAAGCGATCGTCGAGCTCGTGCCGCACCTCGTCCTGGAACCACGGCGCCACGGCGCCTACCGGCCGGGCAATGTGCAGGCCAAGCGGCGTTGCGCGAGCCTCCTCCGCTTCGGCGTGCGAGATCTTTCCGTCGGACTCCATCTCGCTCAACACCAGGTTGCGGCGGTTGAGGGCGCGCTCTGGATGGAGAACGGGCGAGTAGTCCACCGGCCCCTTGGGCAAACCGGCGAGCAGCGCCGCCTCGGTGAGCGTCAGGTCTTTGGCGTGCTTTGAGAAGTAGTACTCCGATGCGGTCTCGAAGCCATACATGCCGCTGCCGAGATAGATCTGATTGCCGTAGAGCGTGAAGATCTGCTGCTTGGTGAATGTGCGCTCGATCTGGATGGCGAGATATGCCTCCTGCATCTTGCGCATGAAGGTGCGATCGGAAGAGAGAAAGAGATTGCGCGCCAGTTGCATCGTGAGTGTCGATGCGCCCTGTGAACGGCTCTTCGATCGGAAGTCGTGAAAGGCTGCGCCGAGCACTCGAAAGACGTTGACGCCCCAGTGGGATTCAAAATTTTTGTCCTCGATGGAGATCACCGCCTGGCGCAGCACGGGCGCGAAGCCGTCGTAGTCCACCACCAGGCGGCGCTGCAAGGCGAAAGAACCGATGACGCGGCCCTTGCAATCGTAGAGATCGGTAATGGTCGAGGGGCGGTAGTGTTCGAGTTCCTGGATCTGCGGCAGATCGACCGAGTAAACGAGCGTGAGGCCGGCCAGAGAGCCAGTGGCGGCGGCGAGAAGAATCAGAGCTGCCAGCGCAGAGCGGCCGGCGAGCTTGCGGCGGCGATGCTCCGGCAGCGGCGGCGTTGGAGCGGAGCGCTGCGGCTGCTCGGCCGAGCGCGCTTTCGCGTTGCGTGCTTCTGAATCGCGCCGTCTGAGCGGCTGATGGGTTGTGGCAGCCAAGGCGAATCGGCCTCATCGGCGCTGCTCCGGTCTGTGCTGCGGAGGAGCGTTTACTTCAAGGCTAGCATCGAACAGGAGTGAAAATCGGGCGTGCGGCGAGGAGTGCACCACGGCGTACAAGGGTGGCAAGGATGTTCTGTTGCCGTGCCCGCTCGATTCAGGAATGTCCGCAGCAGTCGGAAGCTGAAGCGGTCGTGGACAAAGGCGATATGCGCCTGCCAGGTGAGCTGCACCAGTGTGCTTCCCCACGCGGCAAGCCCCTCGCCAAAGTAGCGCTCGGCAAGCGGCGACTTTTGCAGCACGCGGCCGGTGGCGAGATCGTCCATGCGCAGTGAAGACTGCCCGTTGAGGCCGGTGCTTTCGTAGAGGCGCCCATCGATGTAGACCAGGCCCTGGGTGTAGGCGCGGGGATCGTGCGGATAAGTGTGCACAATCCGGTAGGAGTCATCGGCGCGGGCCAAAAGGGACACAGCCGCAAAGAACACGATCGCCAGTTTTGAAGGTAGAGAGATGAGATGCATCGGTAGCTTTGCGCCTATTGGGAAGGTCCGGCGTCATCGGCGATGGTGACGTTGACGGCCGGGTTGCTGGTGAGCTGTGAATCCATCAGAAGCACGGTGCGCACTTCGCCGCCGGTCAATGCCATGGGTGAAAACGCATAATGAGGCGTGGTGACACCCGTAGGCGTCACCACCATGGTGACAGTCTGCGAGGCGAAACTGATGTAGCTGGCGGTCCCGCCCACGGGCAGGTTGGTGACCAGCGGAATGGTGTCGGCCAGGGTGGAGCCCGCCGGGACCATGTAGATGTCGACCGCGCCGGTTTTGGGAGCCTGGTTGAGGAAGCGGAACGCGGAGTGGCCGCTTGCCGCCTGGGTTTGCTGGTCTTCGAGAATCGTGACGACGTAACCGTTGGGAGCGGCGCCGTTGTCGGTCAAAAACACGGAGTACTGATCGCCTGCGAGCAGGGCGCCGCTGGTGTTCGCGAGAGTTGCGCCGCCGCTGGCGGCGGTGACGTTAATGGGCGCGGCCGCACTGGCGGGCACGGCGCCATAAGAAGTGATGGTGCCCTGTCCAACGTTGGCTGCCACCAGTTGCCCTTCCGCCGCTACGTTGACGGCGGGAGCGATGTAGGATGCGTCAATGACGCGTACAAGGCTTGGCTGCGTATAAGTAGCCACATTTTCGCAGGCGGTAACGCTCAGAGCCGCAGTGAGCGAAAGAGCCGCCGTTGCCAACAGCCGCACCCGCGCCCGTCGGCGCGAGCCTCTCAACCAGCCCTCCAGGATGGCCGCCTTCATCTGCTTCACCGGGAACACCTTTTCATGGTACAGCCAGAGATTGAAAAGAGTTTACGACTTTTTCGTGATGGGCGACGGGGGAACAGAAGCGAACTCAACGGCGTAGGGAAGAGATGAGGCGCCGTTTCCAGCCGGTGGGCAATCTTACGGGTGGGCCGCTCACTTTTCGTTCAGATCCACCGAATAAAGGTTCACGACAGGTGTGCGGGCGGTCACGATCGGGAGATCGCCGGGCGCGAGTCCGATCAGCCGGTAATCTGTTGCGGCAACTGGCAGCAGGTTCTTGATCGTCGCCACCTGCTCGGGCTTTCCGGCGGGCACTGCGATGCGATAGATCGGTTTTCCGGTCGCGAGAAAATCCTGGTAGTAGACGTAGCGCCCATCGTGCGACCATGTCGGATCTCCGACGCCACTTGTGGTGAGCGTGGTCCAATGACCGCTCGTCCGGTCCAGGAGAAGCAGCGCGTGCTGGTCCATCGGCATGGCCACCAGGTAGCGGCCGTCGGGCGAGAGCCGCGGGCTGAAAAGTCCTCGCGAGCCAGGTACCTCAGTGAGTGTTTTCGTCTCGATGTTCAATTCATAAATCGCTTTGGGCAGGCTGTTGTCCATGCGGTCCGGTGGACGGCCAAAGACAATCGACTTGCCATCCGGCGTCCAGGACGGGTCGGCCTCGTTCCTGTCTTCATTCAGGATCGGGGCCAGTTTTCCGCCGTCGGCGTCGATGAGATAAATCTTCCACGGCTTGCCCGGCTCCTCGGCCATCACAGCCAACTGGCGATCGTCGGGCGACCATCGCATGGTGAAGATGGTGCGCAGCGGCGGACCGGCCAGCTCGACTCGTTCGCTGCCGTCGGCGCGGCTGCGCCACAGAGAGTTGTCGGCGGCATTGAGCCATGCCACCCACTTGCCATCGGGAGAATACTGCGCCAGAGCTGCCGCGCTCAGGTTCTGATCGATGCCGGTAAACGACGGGGACTTGGGCACGGCGCGCAATAGCTCGAACTGCGCCGTGTTGCCGATAAAGAAGATGCGCTCGCTCCCCGGCGCTGTGCTGGGAGCGGCATAATCCAGCGGGCCGTTGGTGATCTGGTGTGGCCCGCGCCTGGCCAAGTACCAGGGCTTCTCACGAAGTGTCCAAATGTTGGAGTGGCCTCCATGAGACGACTGGAAGACAAACTCCTCGCCGTCCGAGGTCCAGCTTCCGCAACACTCCGAGGCCGGCTGGCTCCAGCCGGGAAGAAGCGGATGCAGATGCGAGCCGTCTGCCCATACCTCCCAGAGTTCCGAGGTCTGGCGTTCCGGATCGCGCACAGTGAAGCGAAGGCGCCTGCCATCCGGCGACCAGCGCAACCAGAAGGCAAGCCCTGGCGTGGAGACCAATTTCCGCAGATCGCCGCCCTCTTCGCTGACCACGGAGAGATTGTTGCCATTTGCTACAAGCAGATAGTGACCATCCGGCATCCAGGTGGCGTCGTGCGCCAGAACGTTGGGTATCCGGCGTGCGTTGCCTCCGAGCGTCGGCACGACCCACAGCGGCTGTTCAGGATTGGCCTGGAGATGGCTGCGCACCACCAGTTGCGAGCCGTCGGGCGAGAGCGAACCGATCAGCGGCGCACTGATCTCCGAAGGCAGATTGAAATCGCTGATCTCGCCATTGGCCGCCAGGGCAACTGCCAGTACAGGGTTGCCGTTGTCCATGTGAGAAAAATAAATGCGCGTGCCGTCGCTCGCGGAACTGGAAAAATTCTCAACGTCGAGATCGTTGGTGAGCACATGGCCCGAGAACGTCACCTGGGCCACATGGTAAGGCTTGCGTTCGGGACCGCGCACAACAATATAAATCGTCAGGAGAAGAGAAACCACGGCCAACGCGCCGGCAAGCCACCACCCCGCAGCCGAGCCTTTATGCACGATTTGTGACGAGACTTCCGCATCTGCGGACGGGGCTGCTGGATCCACAACCTTCACGGGAGCAATAAAGCGGTAGCCGCGCCTGGCCAGAGTCTCCACAAAGCGGGGATTCTCGGCCGAGTCGCCCAGGGCTTCGCGGAGTTTGTTGACGGCGATTCCAAGACTATGGTCGAAATCGACCGTGGTCTCTGCGCCCCAAATCTCCTGTTGAAGGGTCTCACGCGACACCACCTCACCGGGATGTTCGAGCAAGACCGTCAGCAGCTTGAAGGGCTGGCTCTGCAGTCGAACGCGGACCCCGGAACGGCGCAGCTCTCCGGCTTTCAGATCGGCCTCAAAGATTCCGAACTGCACCTTGCGCGCTGCTGTCTCGTGTACGCTCGGGCTTGCCACAACCTGTGAAACTCCGCATTCGAGTTTACGGCAAGAGGGCTGCAAAACTGCAACTTTTCGATTGGAATACAAAGAAAAATGGCCGTTTCAGCAGGAGATGAATCAAGATAAGATATTCATTATGAGCAGCTTATTTGTTGATTACGAATTGATTGCGAATTGGCGGCCTGTGGATTGACCTTCTTATCCTCCGGGAGTTCTCCTCGTTTGCGGCTGCGAGGTAACGCGTTGAGCCTCGCCAAGAACCCACCGTAGAGTCAACGCTTGTTGATCAATACCTGGAGGATTTAGTGATGTTCAGACGAATCAAATTCGCATGGATGACCTTGGCCACCCTGCTGCTCTTCACGGCGGCCGGCATGGTTGTCGCGCAGACCGATACGGGATCCATCGCCGGCACGGTGACCGACCCTACCGGCGCAGTGATTCCCGGAGCTGAGGTGGTTGCAACCAGCACGGACACCGGCTTGAAACTGAGTGCGGTCTCGAACGGCACAGGAGGGTTTTCGATCCTGGCAGTTCCCCGCGGCAACTATACCGTGGTTGCTTCTTCGAAGGGCTTCCAAAGCGCCACGGCTCACGTCACGGTGACCGTCACCACGACCCAGACCGTGGCCTTCCAACTGAGGCCAGCCGGAGCCTCGACGACAGTGCAGGTCACCGAGGATGTTCCGCTGGTGAATGCGTCGGATGCCACCATCGGCGCGACGATCATGGGAAAGCAGGTAACCGACCTCCCATTGAACGGACGAAACTTCACTAACCTCGCGCTGCTGACGCCGGGCGTGACCCGCGGCGCCTATGGCGACGTGGCCTCAGGCGGCGGCAGCTCGAACATGACTGAGACCAACCGCAATAACGAGAGCGGCGCAGCCGCCATCTCGGTGAATGGCCTCCGGCCGCAGGCGGACAACTACATCCTGGACGGCATCGACAACAACGACGGCCTCGTCAATACCATCCTCATCTATCCCAATATCGACGCCACGCAGGAATTCAAGGTCGATACCAATATTGCCCCGGCAGAGTACGGCCGCGCCGGCGGCGCCATCGTCATCAGCTCGACCAAGAGCGGAACCAACCAGTATCACGGATCGGTTTTTGAGTTCTATCGCGACCGCAGCTTCGACTCGAACCCGAACTATCGCTTTAACGGGGCGCCAGCCACGCCGGCCGCGGGCTTCCTGCGCAACCAGCCCGGATTCTCGATCGGCGGGCCGATCCTGAAGAACAAACTCTTCGGTTTTGGCGATTACCAGGCGCTCCGCGAGGTGCTTGCGGTTTCGCCGCATTACCTCACCGTCCCCACCGCGAAGATGCGCACGGGCGACTTCAGCGAACTGTTTAATCCGGGAGGCGCGAGCGATTCGAACGGCAGAGGAATCCTCACGCAGTTTCCGCGCTGCTTTGCCGGCACCGATCCGGTGACGGGCAAACCCTATGCCAGCGCGCACACGGACGGCGCTTACGCGGGCGACATCTTTGATCCCGTTACCTGCCAGCCGTTCGCCGGCAATATCATTCCGACAGCCCGTCTGAATCCTGCCGCGGTCAACTACCTTAACGCGTTCCCGCTGCCCTCGCGCACTGACCGCTATATCAACAACTACCTCGACACGCAGTCGGAGACCAACAAGTACAACACCTTCGACGTTCGCTTTGACTGGAACGCCACTTCCAGCGACATGGCCTTCGTCCGCTTCAGCTACGACAACTCGGTGAACACGAAGACCTCTGAGTTCCAGAATCTTCCTGCCGGCGGCGGCACGGGCCAGAACCCGACCCACGCGCGCAGCTACGACATCGGCTACACGCACATCTTTTCACCCAATCTCGTGAACGAAGCGCACATCGGATACAACCGTGACAACTACGGCTACACGCCTCCGATGTACGGCCAGTACGTCTCGAAAAACCTGGGCATCGTGAATGCCAACATCAACCAGGAAACCACCGGCGGCGCCCTGATTGGCGGCTGGTCCGGTGAACTGGAGTACACCGGCGACTACGGTCTCTATGCGGTTCCCCAGAACACCTATGAGGTCACCGATACGGTGAGCTGGAACAAGGGCGAACACTCCTTCAAGTTTGGCGGCACCTTCATTCGCCGGCAGGTTTCGTTCTTCAATCCACAGGAAGGCAAAGGCTATTTCTGGATCGATGCCGGCACGGTGGACTTCACCGGATACGAAGTGTCGGAGCTGATGGCTGGCGGCGTGGATAACTACCAGATCGGCTCGCAGGCAGGCTACTTCGCCAATATCGGCCAGGAAGATGGCGTCTTCGCGCAGGACGATTGGCGCGTAAGCCACAAACTGACGCTGAACTACGGACTGCGCTGGGACTTTCTGTCGCGTCCCTACGAGGCGCATAACCAGCAGGCCGCCTTCAACGTGCAAACCGGAACGGTGATGATCGCCGGCCAGAACGGCGTGCGGAAGAGCATCATCGCACAGGACTATCACAACTTCGGCCCGCGCGTCGGCTTTGCCTACGATCTGGCGGGAGACGGCAAGACCGTGCTTCGCGGCGGATTCGGAGTCTTCTACTTCCTCGACTTCGGCGGCATCAACAACCAGCTCGGCGAGCAGGCGCCTTTCGGCGGCAGCAATAGCTATCAGGCCAGCAACGGATACTGCATCACCTTCACTGGCCAGTTGAACCAGGCGCCGAACAACACCGGCAACACCTACAACTGCTCGGGCTACACCGGCCCGTCGACTGTTGCCTACGGCGCAAGCGGCGATAAGGGTATTGCGCTGCCCGCGCGTGGATACGTGAACTTCGATCCCAACAATCCGCCGGCCGGAACCAGCATGATCGCCGTGAACCCGCTGAACAAGACCAGCATGATTTACGAGTGGAACGTGCAGGTGGAGCGGCAGATCGGCGCCCACAACGTGGCGAACCTGGCCTACGTCGGAACGAACGGCAACAACCTGTCCACGTACTACCCGTACAACATCAATCAGTTCAAGACCGGCCTGCAGAATTTCCCCGGACTTGGCGGCATCAACTACAACAACTACAACGGTATCTCGAAGTACAACGGCCTGCAGGCGCACTTTGAGCACCGCGCCACGAACGGACTCATCGGAACCTTTTCGTACGCCTGGTCGCACACGCTCGACGACTCGCCGGGCGCGTTCGAGGGGCAAACCGCGGCTCTCTACTACAACCCGATGGCAGACTACGGCAACTCCAACCAGGATCAGCGCCAGATCTTCTCGAGCTCAATCCTTTATCCGTTGCCCTTCGGCCGCGGCCAGCACTTCGGAGGCAACGTATCGCAGGCGATGGACTGGTTGATCGGCGGCTGGCAGACCAGCATCATTGGACTGGTGCAGAGCGGAACGCCGGTCGATCTCTCAACCGGGCAGTTCGAGCCGGGAAACCGTCCCGACCTGGTCGGAAAGATCAGCTATCCGAAGAGCATCCTTGGGCAGTGGTTCGATCCGACAGCGTTTGCCAATCCTACTTATACGCAGTCAGCGTATTGTAACAATTGCTCTGTGTATACGCGCCTGGGCACGTTGGGCCGCAACCAGGTCTACGGGCCGGGCTACCGGATGGTCGATTTCAGCTTGCAGAAAAACCTGCACCTGCTGGAACGCTACACCCTGGAACTCCACGGCGACGCCTTCAACCTCCTCAACTCGGCCGAGTTCACCAACCCGAACTCGAGCATGAACGGCTCTAACTTCGGCCAGATCGAAGGCACCGAGGTCTACAGCAACCGCGAGATCCAGTTGGCGGCTCGCTTTACCTTCTAGCCCTTCGGCCGCTTGAAAACAGGAAACTCGGGTGCCCCATCCTTCCGGCGCTCTTTGCCGGAAGGATGAGGTGCCCCGGTATCCAAAGACACAAATCCACTTTTTCAAGAGGTTGTACCATGCGGCCAATCAGGCGGCTGACCGCCGTTAGTGTCTTTCTGCTCGTGTGCAGCATCCCGGTCCACGGGCAAGGTAAATCCGCTTGTCTGAGCACGCAGACGAAAGGGATGCCCTGCATTGAACGCATCGATCCGCCGAATTGGTGGAGCGGGTTTCCCGATCCCATGTTGCTCGTGCACGGCGAGAATCTGAAGCAGGCGGAATTCACAGTAGACGGCAAGGGGGTTGCGATCCTGCGCACGCAGCGATCGGAGAACGGCCATTGGGCATTTCTCTGGCTGCGCACAAAACAGGCGCAGCCGCAAACTCTCTGGGTGACGGCCCGTAATGCTCAGGGCCAGGCGCGAAGCGCATTCGTGCTGGCGGCGCGCCATACCGCGCCGAGCGCCCACAGCGGCTTTTCGTCGGCCGATGCGATGTATCTCATCATGACCGACCGCTTTGCCGATGGGAGCACTGTAAACGACCTGCCGGGTGACGACCGCTCTGCTTCGCGCGCCTGGCACGGCGGCGACTTTGCCGGCATCCAGAAGCACCTCGACTATCTGCAGCAACTCGGTGTAACGACGCTGTGGACCACGCCTGTCGTTTCCAACGCGGGCATGCCCGGCTCTTATCACGGCTATGCGGCCACGGATCTTTACGCGATCGACCCGCACTTCGGCGTCCTTGCGGACTACCAGCATCTCTCCGACGCGCTGCACGCGCGTGGCATGAAGCTCGTGATCGATCTCGCGCCTAACCATATCGGCGTCAAGCATCCATGGGTGAACGATCCGCCTGCCCCGGACTGGCTTCACGGCAGCGTTGCCCACCATCGCAAGATGGTCCCCGATTTCTATCGGCTACTCGATCCCCATGCGCCGCCGCGGTCATGGCTCGACGTGACGAGCGGTTGGTTTACCGACGCCATGCCCGACCTCAACCAGGAGAACCCCCTGGTTAAGCAATATCTGATTCAAAATGCGCTGTGGTGGGTTGAAACCGCCAACCTCGACGGCATCCGGATCGACACATTTCCCTATGTCGGCCGCGCCTTCTGGCACGACTTCGACACCGAGCTGCGCAGTGTGTTTCCACGTCTGACGACGGTCGGCGAGATCTTCAGTGGCGACGCACAGGTAACTTCGTTCTTTGCCGGGGGAGAGGTGCGCTGCGGGGCTGAAGGTTGCATCGACACCGGCCTTTACACGCCGTTCGACTTTCCGGTGCGCCTTGCCCTGACCGATGTTTTAGCCCACGGCAAGCCCATGACCGAGCTCGCCGATGTGCTGCGCCAGGACTCGCTTTATCCGCATCCCGAACGATTGGTGACCTTCATCGGCAACCACGACACGCCGCGCTTCATCACCGAAGCCGGCGGCTCCGCTGCCAGCCTCAAGCTGGCGCTTGGAATGCTTGCCACCCTGCGCGGCATGCCGCTCGTCTACTCCGGCGACGAGATTGGAATGGCAGGCGGCAACGATCCTGACGACCGGCACGATTTCCCCGGCGGTTTTCCCGGCGATGCGCATAACGCCTTTACCAGGGCCGGCCGCACCGCGGAGCAGGAAGACATCTTTCGCTGGACCTCGGGCCTGCTTGCCTACCGCGCCGCGCATCCGGAGCTCAAGACGGGAATCGAACAGAATCTTCTGGCCGATGACGATGTGTTCGCATTTGTTCGCGGCGCAAGCGACGCGGGCTGCAATGCCCAACACACAAGCGAACGGTTGCTGATTGTCGTGAACAAAGCGCGCAAAGACGCGACGGTCGATCTGCCGGTCAAGGAAACCTCGCTTGCCGGCTGCACGGAGTTCAGCGCCGCGGCGGTGGCGCCCGGCGCAACGCCGCAACTGAGCGGCGGGGCGCTGCATGTGGCGTTGCGCCCGGAATCCTTGGTGGTTTATGCGGTGCGATGACTGGCTTGCCGCGCGTCTTCGCACGCCTCGAAATCTCCGGGCTTCTGCCGCTTGCAGGATGGAGAAATGTCCGATCGCCTGAAACCACTGCACCGCTCGAGCGGAATTCTGCTGCACTGCACCTCGCTCCCAGGCCGCTTCGGCATCGGCGATCTGGGACCGTGCGCCTATGAGTTCGTTGATTTTCTTGCTGCCGCCGGTCAGAAGCTGTGGCAGGTTCTGCCGCTCAACCCCACCGGTTACGGCGATTCACCGTACCAGTGCTTCTCCGCCTTTGCCGGTAATCCGCTGCTGATCAGCCTGGAACGGTTGCGCGATCGCAATCTCCTCGCAGCGCCCGATCTGGCAAACGCGGCGGCGTTCCCCGAGGAAAGAGTGGATTTTGGCGCGGTCATCGCGCACAAGCGTCCTTTGCTCCTCAAAGCCGCGGAGAATTTCTTCCTGCACGCCGCCGCCGAAGACCGAATCGCCTATGAGAGCTTCTGCGCATCGCATCCGTGGCTCGATGACTTTGCTCTCTTCATGGCGGTCAAGGAGGCCCACGGCGGCTTGGCGTGGACGGAGTGGGAGCCAGCGATCCGCGACCGTAAGTCCGAGGCCGTTCGCGCATGGAGCGAGCGTCTGGCGGCGCAGCTTGGCGCCATCCGCTTCTGGCAGTTCGAGTTTTTCCGCCAGTGGGCGGATCTGAAGGCATATTGCCATGAGCGCGCCATCCGGCTGATGGGCGATATTCCCATCTACGTCGCCCACGACAGCGCCGACGTGTGGGTCAACCGGCATCTTTTTCACCTCGGCGCAGACGGCCGGCCCACTGTGGTCAGCGGCGTTCCGCCCGACTACTTCAGCGCCACCGGCCAGCTCTGGGGAAATCCCATCTATCGATGGGACGTGCTGATCTCTACCGGCTTTCAATGGTGGATCGAGCGATTCCACGCTTCGCTGGATCTTGTCGATCTCGTCCGCCTCGATCACTTCCGCGGCTTCGAAGCGTACTGGGAGATTCCGGCCGGCGAGCTGACCGCCATCAACGGCCGCTGGGTGAAAGCTCCCGGCGAGGACTTGCTCACGGCGCTGGCCATGGAGTTCGGCGAACTGCCGATCGTGGCGGAGAATCTGGGCGTGATCACCGGCGAGGTCGAGTCTCTGCGAAGAAAGTTCAACCTTCCCGGCATGGCGATTCTGCAGTTTGCCTTCGGCATCGACCAGCAGGCTCCCACATTTCGTCCACACAACTACAGTCGCGACCTCGTGGCCTATACCGGCAGCCACGACAACGACACCGCCATCGGCTGGTGGCAGAGCTCGGGTGAAGACGACAGCACACGCACGCCGGAAGATGTTCGCCGGGAACACGACCTTGCGCGGGCCTACCTGAATTTCAGCGACGAAGATGAGATCAACTGGGTGCTGATCCGCGCCGTTGAGGCGTCTGTCGCTAACACCGTAATACTGCCCATGCAGGATGTACTCGGGCTGGGCCACTCGGCGCGCATGAACCTGCCCGGCTCAACCAGCGGAAACTGGCTCTGGCGCTGCCTGCCCGGCTCATTCAGCGCCTCATTGAGCGCGCGTCTCCGCTCGCTCGTTCAGCTCTTCGACCGTTAACGCGATTCGCGGCCAAAGCCGGCGGCCGTTGCGCCACGGAGCAGAATCGCACTGGAGCTTCGGCCATGGAACGACCGCAACGATCCTTCTGGCAGATCTGGAACCTCAGCTTCGGCTTTGCCGGAATTCAGTTCGGCTGGGGCCTGCAGATGGCCAATATGAGCGCCATCTATGAATACCTCGGCGCCCGCGCCGATCAGATTCCGATCCTCTGGCTCGCCGCTCCGCTCACCGGCCTTCTGATCCAACCCGTCATCGGTCATTTGAGCGATCGCACCTGGTGCTGGCTGGGACGACGCCGTCCTTATTTTCTGGCCGGCGCCATCTTCAGTTCTGCCGCGCTCCTTCTCATGCCGCACAGTTCGGCGCTGTGGATGGCCGCCTGTCTGCTCTGGGTTCTCGACGGCTGCATCAACATCAGCATGATGCCCTATCGCGCCTTTGTCGCCGACATGCTGCCCGAGTCGCAGCACACGGCCGGCTTCGCCATGCAGAGCCTCCTCATCGGCCTCGGAGCGGTCATCGCCAGCTGGCTGCCCTGGATTCTCACCAACATTTTCCACGTGCCCGCCAGCAGCGCATCGGGCGCCATTCCCTTTGCCGTGCGCTTTTCCTTTTACATCGGAGCCGCGGCCTTTATGGGCGCGGTGCTCTGGACCGTCGTCACCACCCCTGAGTATCCGCCCGAGAACGTCGAGGAGTTTCGCCGCAGGAAGACCGAGAGCCGCGGCATCTTTCGAGCGGCTGCCGAGATCATTGCCGCCATGCGGCAAATGCCGCGCACCATGCGCCAACTGGCGTGGGTGCAACTCTCCACCTGGCTTGGCTTCTACTGCATGTGGCTCTACTTCGGCGTGGCCGTGGCCCGTAACGTTCTTGGCGCGGCGAGCACGGCTTCGCCCCTTTACACGGAAGGCATCGAGTGGGGTGGCGTCTGCTTCGGTTTCTACTCCCTGATCTGTTTCCTGTTCTCCTTCCTGCTTTCTCCCATGGCCGCGCGCATTGGCCGCAAGGCCACGCACAGCCTGTGCCTGGTCGCCGGGGCGCTGGGCCTGCTCTCCGTAGCCTTGATCCACGCCAAACTGTGGCTGTTGCTGTCGATGACCGGCGTAGGGATTGCCTGGGCCAGCACGCTCGCGATGCCCTTCGCGATCGTTTCCGGAGCGATCCCGCAAGATCAATACGGTGTCTACATGGGCATCTTCAATCTCTTCATCGTTCTTCCCGAGGTGATTGCTTCCGTGGGTTTCGGCTGGGTGATGGTGCACCTGCTCAATGACAATCGTCTGGCCGCGGTCGTTGCCGGCGGAGTGTTTTTTCTGCTGGCGAGCGTGTTGACGCTTGGCGTTGAAGATAAGGGAGATCCGCGTACGGCCAAGCCGGCATCGATTTCGGCCTGATCCGGGGTGCACTGCGCGGCGTGTTTTCAATGTGCGGATGCGCAGGGATTTTCTCAATCCTGCGGCGTCCGCTATTACGTCGAGGTGAAGGATGGCCCGCTTGAAGCCATTGCGGGCGGAATTCTGGCTCATTCCCGTTAATGCTTCTGTTGCAATTCATCTGCTTCTGCTTCGGCGCGTATCGCTTGAGGCGTTGAGCCTGCTGATTCTGCCGCGTTCGCCACCTTCCCGATCTGTTAGCCTTGTTGGTTGCGAAATTTCGCGACAGATTGGTTCGTTATGGTCTTTAAATTTCAGGGTTTCGATTTTCTCCATCTCGATGCAAGCCTGACGGAAGAGGAACTGCTCGTCCGCCGCACGGCGCGTGAATTTGTCGACGAGCACGTGGTTCCGATCATCGAAGAGTGTTTCCGCGAGGCGCGCTTTCCGCGCGAACTTGTCAAGCCGATGGGCGAGTTGGGCTTCTTCGGCGCAAATCTCGAGGGCTACGGCTGCGCCGGCATGTCGAACGTCGAGTACGGCTTCGTCATGCAGGAGCTGGAGCGCGGCGACTCCGGCCTGCGCAGCTTTGTAAGTGTGCAATCGGCGCTCGTGATGTATCCCATCTATGCCTTTGGCTCCGAGGAGCACAAACAGACCTGGCTGCCGGCGCTTGCGGCGGGCGACAAGATCGGGTGCTTCGGACTCACCGAGCCGGGCTTCGGCTCGAATCCCGCCGGCATGACCACGCGCGCGCGCAAGTCGGGCGATGAGTACATCCTCAACGGCGAAAAGATGTGGATCACCTCGGGAACCGTCGCCGATGTTGCCATCGTCTGGGCCAGGCTCGAAGACGAAAAGGGCGTGCTGGGCGAGGGCGCCGACAGCGTGCGCGGATTCCTGGTCGAGACCGATCGGCCCGGTTTCTCGGCGCCGGAGATTCACGGCAAGTGGTCGCTGCGCGCCTCGGTTACCAGCGGCCTCACGCTTGAGGACGTGCACATTCCTGCGAAGAATCTATTGCCCGGCGCGACCAGCCTCAAAAGCGCGCTCATGTGCCTGAACCAGGCGCGCTACGGCATCAGTTGGGGCGCCATCGGCGCGGCCATGGACTGCTACAACACCGCGCTCAACTACGCCAAGACCAGAAAGCAGTTCCGCAACCAACCCATCGCCAGTCATCAAATGGTGCAGGAAAAGCTGGTGTGGATGGCGAGCGAGATTGCCAAGGCCCAGTTGCTCTCGCTGCATGTCGGCCGCCTCAAGGACGCCGGCACGGTCGGCCACCAGCACATCTCGATGGCCAAGCGCAACAATGTGTGGATGGCGCTTGAGTGCGCGCGCCTGGCCCGCGACATTCTCGGCGCCAACGGCATCACCGAGGATTATCCGATCATGCGCCACAGCATGAACCTCGAATCGGTGAAAACCTACGAGGGCACGCACGACATCCACACCCTCGTGATCGGGCAGAACATTACCGGGATCGGGGCGTACTGAGGCGCATATTTGCGAAGTTGATTAGGCGGCAGCGTTTTGCGCATGTTTCAACTTGGGCAGGGTCAGGATTTGCTTCCCCGCCCTGCGTTGAGCGATGCGCAGGTCGTACAGACTCTGCAGATTCATCCAGAACTCCGGACTGGTGCCGAAGAAATGCGCCAGGCGCAGCGCAGTGTCGCCAGTAATGGCCCGCTGACCGTTCAGGATGCCAGTAATTCGGTTGACGGGAACGTCGAGATTGCGAGCGAGCGCTGACGCGCTCATTCCGAACTCCTGCAGTTCGAGGGCTAGATGCTCTCCGGGATGAATTGCTTGCAACGCCATCGGCTCCTCCTAGTGATAATCGACGATTTCCACCTCGGACGGTCCCATCGCTCCTTCAGGCCATACAAAGCAGATTCTCCATCGATCGTTAATGCGGATGCTGTACTGCCCTTTTCGGTCACCCGAGAGACTCTCAAACCGGTTTCCAGGCAGGGCTGCCAAATCGCGAATCGACATTGCAGCCTCAAGCCGATCCAGCTTGAGCCGAGCGGGCCGTTCGATTCCCTCGAACGGCTTCACTCGCTTTCCCGAAGCAAAATCCTTGCTGTGCCTGTCTCGAAAGCTAACGATCACCTGGCAGAATACCGCTCGTTATGCATTACGTCAAACATAAAACGTGCGCTATCGGTCCGCGCGGGATTTCAAGTTCTGCTCAATATTTGAAAGTGCTAAAATCGTTCATCGACAAGCCCAAGTCAGTGCCGCATGGTTTAGTGATGAAGACGCTACGGAATACTCTCCGTTTTTGCTGTAACACGCTTTGGTTATGTTGCGCCTGCGCGCTGCTCGCCCCCGATTTTGCAGTTTCTAGCCACGCTCAGCAGCCAACCGCGCCCCCCGTCGTTCTCCACGCCGCGCGCCTGCTTGAAGTCGGCACCGGAGCGATCCTCCGGCCCGGCGAGATTCTGGTTGAGGGCGAGCGTATCAAGGCGGTTGGTCCTTCGGTCGAGCACCCACGGGGCGCCGAGGTGATCGATCTTGGCGACACCACCCTGCTGCCGGGCCTGATCGACGCGCATGTGCATCTGTTCCTGCATCCCGGCGCGGAGGATTTGCAGACTGTCGAGGAGTCGGTGCCGTGGCGCACGATTCTTGCCGAGCAGGCCGCCAAAGCGGACCTGATGGCCGGCTTTACGGCCGAGCGCGACATGGGAACCGAGGGCGCTGGTTCGGCGGACACAGCCGTGCGCAACGCCATCAACCAGGGGATCATTCCCGGGCCGCGCATGCGCATCAGCGGCAACGCCATCGACATTCTGGGCGGTCACGAGGACGCCAAAAACTACAACCCCGCGCAGCACGTCCTGTCGAACGCCGACTATGCCAATACCGCCGACGAGATTGTTGCCGTGATGCGCGAGCAGCACAAGGAGGGTTCGGACTTCGCCAAGATCTACGAGACCGGCCCTGACCGCATGGTGGACGGCGTTCTGCATACGCCCTACCAGTACACCGAGGCGCAACTGGCCGCTGCCGTCGCCGAAGCTCAACGGCTCGGCACGACAGTTGGCGTGCACGCGCAGGGCGAGCCGGGAACGCTCTATGCGGCCGAGGCGGGTGTAGCCTCGATCGACCATGCCACCCAGCTCTCTGACCAGACGATGCGGTTGATGATCCAGAAGAAGATCTTCGCCGTGCCCACCTTCGTAGCCTTCGATTTTTTTGCCGAACATGCCGCATCGCCCGAGCTGCGAGCGCGCGAGTCTGCGATGCTCAATTACAAAATCGCCGAATTCAAGAAGCAGATCGCAGCCGGCGTTCCCTTCGCCGTTGGCTCCGACGTGGGGCCATTTGCGCACGGCACGCAGGCACGGGAACTGACGCTCATGGTTCGCTACGGCATGAAGCCGCTCGCCGTGCTCCAGGCCGACATGATCAACGGCGCCAGGCTGCTGGGATGGGCGGGGCAGATCGGCGAGCTCAAGCCGGGCTATTATGCCGACATCGTCGCCGTTCCCGGAAACCCGCTCGATGACATCTCGGTTGTTGAACACGTGCGTTTTGTGATGAAGAATGGCGTAGTGGTGCGGCGATAGACCCGCGTGGTCCGCGTGTAGACTCTTTCTTATTCGGAGCCGATCTTCGAGGGACACTGCTGTCCGTTTTGCCCCACCCGAAGATCCACGTCTATCAGGAGTTCACCTTATCAGCCTGTGGTGAAAGTCGGGTTTTGAAAGGGCACGGCTTCAGCCGTGCCGAAAGGGCTGCAAAATCAACGCGGCTTTAGCCGCCGAGGGACGTTTTTCGTGGCATTTCGACTTTCACCACAGGCTGTTATGCGCCTTTCCGCCCTGCTCCTTGCCGCCTCGCTGACGGCCGCTTTCGCTGCTTCCGCAGCTGCCGCATCAGACGCCCGCCTGCAGAATGTCTACAAATTTCACGAGGCTGGCTGGACCTACGTGCACTTGCAGGGTACGCCGGAACAGATCGGTTTTCAGCACGGCTACCTGCTGGCGCGCGAGATCGAAGACAACGTGCGCGTCTACCAGACGGAGGCGCCGCACCATGCACAACATCAGTGGAGCTTCTTTCGCGACGCGGCGAAGAGCGTTCTCTGGCCGCACGTCGAGCCTGAGTACCAGCAGGAGTTGCAAGGCATCGCGGAGGGCCTCAAGGCGCGCGGCTCAAAGCTCGATCTATGGGACGTGGTGGCGCTCAATGGCTATCTGGAGATCGCCGACTACTATCTGCCCTGGCTCGACGCGCAGCGCGGCAAGACGCGCGCCCATGCACCTCAAGCTCCCGGCAAATGCAGCGCCTTCATCGCTACTGGCTCGGCAACAAGGGGCGGCCAGATCGTGATTGCGCACAGCAACTGGAGCTCCTATGCCGAGGGCGAGCGATGGACAATCGTCTTTGACATCGTTCCCTCCGGCGGCGAACACATTTTGATGGATGGGATGCCGGGCGTCATCACCAGCGAAGACGATTTCGGCATCAACGCCGCCGGCCTGATGATCACCGAGACCACGCTGCCCATGGCCAAAGGCTTCGACCCGAACGGCATTCCCGAGTTCGACCGCTCGCGCAAGGCGATGCAGTACGCCACCTCGATCGATGAATACGCCGCCATCATGCGCAAGGGGAACAATGGCGGCTACGCGAACTCGTGGCTCATCGGCGACCGCAAGACCGGTGAGATCGGCTATCTGGAACTGGGATTCAGGAACACGCCGCTCAAGAAAAAGAAGGACGGCTATTTTGTTTCCTCGAACTTCGCCTGGGATCCGGCGGTGATTCGTGACGACACGCCGGGCTTCGATCCCAACGATCCCGAAAGCACCATGAACGCCCGCCACATCCGCGCCCTGGAGTTCATGAAACAGCATTACGGCCATCTCGATACCGCGCTCGCCGAGGCCTATCTCTCGGACCACTACGACACCTACGAGCGCCGCATCGATCCCGGCAAGCGCAGTCTCTGTGGGCACATGGAGACCTCGCCGGTGGGCGAGAAGGTGTGGGACGATCCGCCGTTCGATCCAGAAGGCGCCGTAACGGGCAAAGTAACTGACTCGGACCTGGCCGCGAAGATGAGTTTCATTGGCCGCGCGGGACACCCTTGCGGCCAGAGCTTTCTTGCCGCGCCGTTTCTCGCCGCGCACCCTGAGTTCGCTTGGCAAAAGCCGATCCTGCACGACATGACCGCCGGCCCGTGGACCAAATTCACGGCCGATGAGAAGCCGGCGCCCGCCAGTGCGAGCCGATCGCGCTAGAAGATACGTATTGGCAAAGCGATCGTCATCGCCGGTTTGCCGCATTCTTGCCGCTGGCCGGAGACTCCGGACATTGCAGGGTTGCGAGGCCATTTGGTTCTATACTGTGCGGATGGCGATGCCGCCAAACGAGTTGGTTGCGCTGCTGATTGCGGTGAGCTTTGCCGCGGGGCTGAACGTCTATGCCACCGTGGCAACACTGGGGCTGCTGGGGCATACGAAGTGGTTTGTGCTGCCGGCCTCGTTGCACCTGGTGACGGATTGGTGGGTGATTGCGGCGGCGCTGGCGCTGTTTGCGGTGGAGTTTTTCGCCGACAAGGTTCCCGCTTTCGACCTCGTGTGGAATGCGCTGCACACACTGATCCGCGTGCCGGTGGCCGCGCTCATGGCTTACCAGGCCACGGCGGCGCTCTCGCCGGGCGAACAACTGCTGGCGGCGCTGGCCGGAGGGGTGATCGCGTTCATCGCGCACGGCGGCAAGACAGCCGCGCGCGCGGCCGTGACTCCCTCGCCCGAGCCGGCTTCAAACGCCGCGCTCAGCATGGGCGAGGATGTGCTCGCGGTGCTGTTGACATGGCTCGCGGCTTGGAAGCCCTATGTTGCGGCGGCGATTGCTGCGGCGCTGGTGGTGACGATTCTTCTCATGGCGCGCTGGGTGGTGCGGCGCATCCGGCTACTGTTCACGGTTGGGCGAAAGCCGCGCAGCGTGGACCATGCGCCGCGACTCTAATCTTTAGCGGGCAGGCTGGAACGAAGGGAGATCGATGGCGAAGGTGAGGATGCGAACGATTGCGATGACGGGCTTGGCAATGTTGGTGGCGGGGATTGCGATGGCCGCCAGCCCGGCGTACCTGGCCAACGATTTTGGCGCGAAGGGCGATGGCGTAACGCTGAACACCGTTGCGCTCCAGAAGGCGATTGATACGGCTGCCCTTGTGGGCGGCACGGTGACGCTCAAGCCGGGCACGTATCTGACGGGATCGCTCTTTATGAAGAGCGGCGTGACGCTCGATGTGCCGGAGGGCGTGACGCTCGTCGGGTCCGAGCAGCTCAAGGATTACCCGATGCTGCCGTCGCGGATTGCCGGAATCGAAATGAGCTGGCCGGCGGCGCTCGTGAATGTGCGCGATCAGCACAATGTAAAGATCATGGGCAAGGGAACGATCGACGGCGACGGGCCGGTGTGGTGGAAGTCGTACTGGGATCTGCGCGCCAGATACCAGCCGAAGGGCTTGCGGTGGGCGGCCGACTACGATGCGCGGCGTCCGCGGCTGGTGCTGATTCAGAATTCGTCAGCGGTGGAACTGGGCGGCGGGATCGTGCTGAAGCGGTCGGGATTCTGGACGGTGCAGATTCTCTATTCGCACGATGTGCACGTGGACGGCGTTGCGATCCGCAACAACGAAGGTGGCCGCGGACCTTCGACGGATGGGATTGACATCGACTCCTCGCGCAACGTGCTGGTGGAGCACGCCGACATCGACGTGAACGACGATGCGCTTTGCCTGAAGGCAGGGCGCGATGCCGATGGGCTGCGCGTGAACCGGCCGACGGAGCATGTGGTGCTGCGCGACTCGATCATTCGCAGCGGCGCGGCGGCAGTGACGATTGGAAGCGAAACCTCGGGCGGCTTTCGCGACATTGAGGCTTACAACCTGACGGCGCTCAAGGGCGTGCCTTCGGGTGTGCTCTTCAAGAGCGCGCACACGCGGGGCGGATTCGCCGAGAACATCAGAATTCACGATCTGACACTCGATGGCGTGGCGATTCCGATCCACATCACAATGAACTGGAACCCGAGCTACAGTTACGCGAAGATTCCGGCGGGGATGACGGACGTGCCGCCGTATTACAAGGTTCTGGCCACGCCGGTGCCCGAAGCCGAGGGGTTGCCGCACTTCCGCGACGTGCACATCTGGAACGTGAAAGCCACGGGAGCGCGGGAGGCTTTCAACGTGAGCGCGTACCCGTCGGCGCCGCTTGAGGATTTCCGGCTGGATCACCTCGCCATCGAGGCGGCAACCGCGGGTACGATTGCCGACGCGAAGAACTGGCGAATGGAGGACAACAAGATCGTGACGGCGGACGGCAGCCAGGTGAAGTTCAAGGATTCCACGGTTGCCGACCGGAAAGATGCGCTGGGGGAAACGTCGCGGCAAGACAGCAATTGAGAGACTGACGACGCGACAGGGAAATGGGGAGCAGGAAGCCAGAAGCGCAGGCCGGGTAGCAGAGATTCAGGGCGATTGCAGGCCATCTTCCACGCCGCTTGCGATCCTGGCCGGGCTCCGGTCGATTTTCGAGGATTTTCCGATCGCCCCCTCATCCTGGCTGCCGGTTTTGTCGTCTAATAAAAAGAGATGACAATCGCAGGAATACGCCCGTTTTTTTCGAAGGCGCAGGTTACTGTCGCCGATGAGCAGACCCGGCGGGAAAACCTCGCCGTGGCTGAGGGGCTCAAACGCCGCAAGGCTGGGCTGCTGGACGAGTTGATCGTGCGCTACCAGCACCGGTTGCTGCGTTACCTGCTCTTTTTGACGGGGAACCGTGAGGCCGCCGAGGATCTTTTTCAAGAAGTCTGGATGCGGGTGCTGGTGCGGGGAGATCAGTTCAACGGCAAAGCACGGTTTGAGACATGGCTGTTTACCATCGCGCGCAACCTGGTGATCGATCAGCGGCGCAAGCGCACCATGAGCAGTCTGGACGAGCTGATTGAGGGCACTGGCGACGACGATCGCGCCATGACATTCGAAGTGGCCGCGGACGATCCTTCGCCCTTCGATCACGCATCAAACCTGGAAGACAGGGAGAGAATTGCGGCTGCGCTGATGGAACTGGATACGCTGCATCGCGAGGTGCTGGTGCTGCGGTTCCACGAGGAGCTTTCGCTCGAAGAGATTGCCAAAGTGACCAAGGCGCCGTTGTCAACAGTAAAGTCGAGGCTCTATCGTGGAATGGCGATGATCAAGCCACGGCTTGGCTGCGCAGTGGATCGCTTTGACGCACCCGCTGATGCGCGTGCCGCAACGCGCGTCGAGACACGCCTGCAGGAGGCGATGTGAGAACGGCGGAATGGGCCAACAATCCGGTGCGTTCGGCGGCTCAGACAGCCGGCGCGCAGGACGCCAACGGCGACCTGCTGGCGGCGCTTGCGGGCAAACAGGCATCCCGTGACCGCGCGGTAGCCCAATCGACCCGCCGCGTGGTGTTTGCTTCTCTGGGTGTGCTCGAAGAGCAAAGGGCCAACCGGCGGCGCGTACGGGCTTTAGCCCTGGCAGCCCTGCTGGTGGTGCTGCTTGCGCTGGGGCCTTTTGTGTGGCGTGTGACCGAAGACCTGATCGGAGGCGACCGCCTGGCCGACATGGCCACGCAGATGAGCCTCTGGCTCTGTATCCTTTGCCCTGTCATTCTGGCGGCAGTGCTTGTGGCCGGGTGGGCGCGAAGCCGGCAATAAATCCCAAAGAATGCCCTAAAAATTCCGGTTAATTCCCTAAATTGAGAAACTTCCATCTTCCCTCGCTCGTCCTTAGAAAAAGGGGCTAAGCTGTTCTCAGCGATTTTGTGAAAGGCCCTCTTTGGCGAGGCAAGATTTATGGCCGATCCGCAGACTCCCAATCCGCAAATGATTGATGCGAATGAAGACGAACGGATGATTCCGGTCTGGTCGATTGTTGCGGCCAGCCTGGCATTTGTCCTGGTTGAGTACTATTTCTGGATCGTTGCGCCCGGCCACCGGCACCATGCGCCCGCGCCGCTGGGCCTTCGCCTCTACTTCAACCTCTCCTGGGGCGTGGTGGCCTCGCTTTACTTCCTGATGGTGGGCTACATCAGCAAGGATGCACCGCGGCGCGCCATGAGCACGCGCTTCTGGATGCTGATCTGCTTTGTGATGCCGGCGGGTATCGGCGCTGTGCTCTACTTTTTGCTGCGCCCACCCCAGGTCTCCCGCTGCCCGGCTTGCGGTACACATGTTCAGGCTGACTTTCACTACTGCCCGCAGTGCAACTACCAGCTTTCGGCCAGTTGTGGAAACTGCTACCGCACGGTGCGAGCTGCCGACCAGTACTGCACGCGTTGCGGCCACGAACTGTCCCAGGATCACACGCCTGCCCGACTGCGCGTGATGGGTGAGCAGTAAAACATCGATCAGCCTTCATCGCCAGGCCGAGGAAGGACGAGTCAAGCTCCACTGATTGCCTGGACTGCCTGCCGGATTGCTGATCCTCCCGGCCTTTGAGCGTATGGAAGAACCTTCCGTGCCCCCTTTCGCCCGTTCTTTGGGTGAAAGGGTGGGATAGCACGAACTTTAAGGAACCAATTCATGCTGTCAGGAACCTGGCTCGCTGATTTGCTGTCTTTCCAGCTTTGCTAACTCCGCCAGCGCAGTCATTCTTCGCATTGACCTCGCGGGTGCGGCTTCCTACAATCGAATCTTTGGCTGCTATGTCCATCTCCGCACTCATCATCGACGACGAACAACTGGCCCGCGACGAGCTGAAGTACCTGCTCGACTCGGTGGGCGATGTCGATGTGGTCGCCGAGGGGACCAACGGTATTGAGGCCGTGGACTTGATCGAAGAGCATCAGCCCGACCTGGTGTTTTTGGATGTGCAGATGCCGGGGCAGGATGGATTTGCGGTGATCGCGCGGCTGATGGAGCGCAACCGCGAGGCCTCGCGGGAAAAGCGCGAGTCGGAAAAACCTGGCGGGCCAGGCGCCGCGAGTGCGGGCAGGCCGATATTGGCGCTTCCGCAGGTCGTGTTTGCAACGGCCTACGATCAATACGCGGTGCGCGCCTTCGACGTGAATGCAGTTGACTATCTGCTGAAGCCTTTTGACCGCGCGCGGGTGGTTGAGGCTGTGGAGCGGGTGCGTGCGCGGCTCGCGGCGGGTAACTCGCCGGGAGCGGCTGCGTCAGACGCCGAGTCGCAGCTTGAGCGATTGCTGCGTCTGCTGGACCGGCAGGAGGGCCGGCCACCAGGCGCGGAGCAGGGACGGCCGCCGGCCAAGCTGATTGTGCAGGCGCAGAGCCGCTTGCTGCTGGTCGACCAGGCTGAGATCTGTTTTGCCGCCATCGACGAGGGCGTGATTCGCGTGGTGACGCGTACGTTTGAAGGGCAGTCCAAGTGCCGCACGCTTGAAGAACTGCAGGAGTTGCTCGATCCGGGGCGCTTCTGGCGCGCGCATCGCGGCTTCGTGGTGAACATTGACCAGATCCGCGAGGTAATGCCGTGGTTCAAGTCGAGCTATCAACTGCGCATGAACGACAAGCAGCAGACGGAGATTCCCGTGAGCCGCGCGCAGACGAAACGGCTTCGGGAGCTGTTCAACCTGTAACGGCAGGCAGGTGGCAAATTACGTTGATCCGTCTGCCCAGGTTTCGGCGTTGTTGCTTTGAGCCGTAACTTCTTTGATCGACGCAGCCCGATCACATACGGCCGGATCTTCATATGCAGCAAGCACTTAGCCTGCAATCCCTTGAACATAACGAAAACTTCATCGGGGTTCTTTGCTTCTTCCGCTCTATCTTGCGCGTCCAACAGGCGTAGAGTTGATCTCTCTGGGCACACTGGCTGGTTCTCAAGACCCAACTCATGTTTTTGAAGACGAGCGCGAGCTCGCGAGGAAATTTGTGTCTTCCGCGCAGCGCCTTCTGAGGTTTTGGCGGTTGATTGCAATGGGACGCAAAAGATCGGGAGAAGGCAGGGTTCGAATGGATCTGGGCGCCATACGCCAACGGGTTGCGCTGCGCCGGGTGTGCATTCTGGCGTGGGTAGCGATTGCGTGTGGATCGTTGGCGGCGGCTCAGCAGGCGCGTGGAGCGGCGTCCGGTGGAATGTCAGGTGCGACAGGCGCGGAAATCTCGGCGCCGCTGCCGGATGCCGTGGATGCCTCCGCGGGCAGTGCGGCCGTCGTTTCAGGAACGGTGCTGGACACGGACGGCGCGGAGGTTCAGGATGCGCGCGTGGTGCTGGAGAGCCCGAACGGCGATGTGGTTCGAAAGGGGCAATCCGGCGACAACGGAGAGTTTACCTTCAACAGTGTGCAGCCAGGCGCCTACGAACTGGTGGTGAGCGGGCCGGGATGGGGCACGTACACTTCGCCTGCGCTTCATCTCAAGGCGGGCGACTTTCGCATCGTTCCGAACATTGTTTTGCCGCTTACGTCTTCGTCGGTGGTGCGCGTAAGCGCAGATCCCGAGCAGCTTGCCGAGGAGCAGGTGCACATCGCCGAGCAGCAGCGCGTGCTGGGCGTGATTCCCAACTTCTATTCGAGTTACGATTGGAACGCCCCGCCGATGCATGCCAAGCAGAAGTTCCAGCTCTCGCTTCGGTCGTTGATCGATCCGATGGAGTTCGTGGGAGTGGCGGCGACTGCGGGGATGGAGCAGCAAGCGAATGTCTTCTCCGGCTACGGTACGGGTGCGGCGGGCTATGGCAAGCGGTTGGGAGCTGCTTATGCCAACGACTTCACGGCAAACTTCTTTGCCGACGCGGTCTTTCCGGCGATCTTTCATCAGGATCCACGCTACTTCTACAAAGGGAAAGGCAGCATCGGTTCCAGGGCGCTCTATGCCATCTCCTCGGCGGTCATTGCGCGGGGCGACAACGGCCATTGGCAGCCGAACTATTCCTATATTTTCGGCAGCTTCGCGGCAGGAGGAGTTTCAAACCTCTACTATCCGGCTGCGGACCGCGGGGCCTCCCTGGTCCTGATGAACGGGCTCGCCAACATTGGCGCACACGCCGGGGCCGATCTGATCCGGGAGTTTGTTCTGAAGCGGTTTACGAGCAAGGCAAATGGCGTTGGCATCGGACAGCCGTGACACAGGGGATGAGTGGCTAGCGCAGCTTCTCCATGCCGATTTTCTCCTCCCTGTTCCCTATTCTCTGCCTCCCATCTTATTCTTCGCGCAAAACTTCGAGTGGACGCAGGCCAAGGATGCGATAGCTGGCGATCCATCCGGTGGCCGTGGCGAGCACTGTGGTTCCGGCCAGGGCGATGAAGGTCGCATCCCACTCGAAGAAGTAGTCCACATGGAGCCGGCGAAGCAGGATGCGCGTGAGCAGATTGGCAAAGACGATTCCAACCGCGCCTGCGAGCAGACCGAGCACGCTGAACTCCACACTGAAGGTGCGAACGATTCTCATCCGAGTGGCGCCGAGCGTCTTGAGCACAACCGCTTCCTGCATGCGCCGGAATCGCGTGCTGGCGATGCTCGAGGCCAGGATCATCAGGCCCGCGAGAATCGAGAACCCTGCGAGCAGGCGAATCACCAGCGTGATCTGATCGACGACGCTTTCGATGCGTTGAAGGATGTCCGCCACATCGATGACGGTAACGGTGGGATAAGCAGCGAAGAAGGCGCGCTCCATGCCTGCGACCTGTTTGGGATCGATGTGCACGCCGCCGTACCATGTCGACGGCTGGTTGGCGATCTGGCGGGAAGGCAAAACGAATTGCACGCGCGCGCCCAGATGCTGGCCGTCCGGCTGATAGATCGCGGCCACTTTGAGCGCGTGCGCTATGCCGCCGGTTTCGAGTTCGACCGGGGAGCCGATGCCAAGATGCAGACGCTTGGCCACGCCGTCGCTGAGCGCGATCTGCGCCGCGTCGCCGGTTGTCCACCAGGCGCCGGCCGTCACCTTGTCGCCTTCAGGGGGCGCATCGGCCCAACCGAGCTCGGCGTCTTCAAGCATGTGACGGGGGAAATGCTGGCCTTTGATCTGCTCCACCGGTTTGCCATCGATGGAGATGAATCGTCCGTGGACGATGGGGATCAGATTGAGTGGCTGGCTGACGCCCGGCTGCCGGGCAAAGAACGCTTTGACACCGGGGACTTCGCCGGTTTGCAGATCGACGAGAAAGACGTTGGGCAGCTTGGGTGAGGCAGTCTTCTCGAGGTCGCGCAGCAGGCTCTTCTGCATGAGATAGACCGCGAGGATGAGCATCACACCGGTGCCGAGCGCCGCAAGCACCGCTGTCGATTGATTGCCGGGGCGGTAGAGATTGGCGAGACCGTGACGCAGCGACGAGGGCAGATGCAGGCGCGTGCGATTGAGAAAGAAGCGCAGCGCGCGCAGAGCCACTGCGGCCAGCACCAGCAAGACAACAAGCGCGGCCGCGAAGAGCAACGCAAAACGCCGGCCCACCTCAGGCGAATCGGTGAGCGCCCAGGCGATGCCGCCGAGTGCGGCCACGACCGCGGCGGCGATGGCGAGTTGCAGACGGCGCGCCCACAGGCGCGCAAGCCATCCGCCGATGCCGGCCGGACCCTGCTCGACGAGCCTGCGCAGCACCAGCACGGGCCGCACAGCGCGAACATCGAGCAGCGGTGGCAGACAGAAGAGCAATGTGGTCAGCAAGCCTGTTCCCATGCCGGCCAGAGCCGATTTCCAGGGAAATGCGAAACGCAGATGCACGGTGAGCAGGGAACCGAATGCCGCGGGCAACGCCGCCATCACTCCGGCGCCGGCTGCGACACCGAGCAAGCCGCCGGCAACGCCGAGGCCCAGCGTCTGCAGGAGAAAGATGCGCAGCAGATCGGAGGAGGTGGCGCCAATAGCCTTGAGAATGGCCAGCGTGTCCATGTGCTGCTCGAGATGCGCGTGCATGGCCATGGCGACGCCAATCGCGCCGAGCACCATGGCGACAAGGCAGATAAGGCTCAGCATGGAGGTGGCATGGTCCAGGCCACGCGTCAGCGCGGGGTTGCCTTCGCGGAAGTCGATGACTTGCGCGTCGGGCAGCACGGATTCCAGCTCTTTGCGAACAGCCTCGGCCTCGGCGCCGGCGGTGAGACCGTCCGGCGGAGTTGCGGGCAGCTTGAGAAGCAGACGGCGTGTGGCTCGGCTGCCAAACCCCAGCAGCCCGGTACTTGCGAGCGATGTCTGTGAGATCATCGCGCGCGGGCCCATTCCCACGGTCTCGCTGATGCGGTCGGGCTCCTCGACGAGCACGGCTGCAATGCGAAAGTCGCGGCCGCCCAGACGCAGCATATCGCCGACGCGCGCGTTGAGACGGATGAGAAACTCCTCGGACACGACGGCTGAATCGCCCTTGAGCGCCTGCGCGAGCGGCATCGCGGGCGCGAGTTCGGCAGTTCCGTAATAGGGATACTCCGCCGGGTCGACGGCCTTGAGCGAAACCAGAATCGGTACGGGCTGCGGCGGCACGGAGGCCATGGAAATCGTCTCAGTCACCCAGGTGGCGCGAATGCCGCCGGAGTTAGGACCGGTGATGGCAGCGATTTTGGCGGTCTCTTCCGGCGTCGGCGCGTGGAACATGCGCGCGCTCAGATCGCCGGCGAGCAGGGAGCGCGCCTGCGTGTTCAAGGTCTGCCGAAAGCTGTCGCTCAGGCCGCGCACGCCCACCAGCGCGGCCACGCCGACCGCAACCGAGACGACGACAAAGCCGAACTTGCCGGGAGCGGACTTGAGATCGCGCCAGCCGATAGCTGCGGCGCGACGCCAGCTCAATGCGCGCTTAGCCATTCTTCTCCTTGCAGCTTTCCTGGTTTTGGGCGAGCGTATCCTCCACGACGACACCGTCCTTCAGCATGATTTTGCGGTCGGCGCGGTTGGCGATTTCGGCGTCGTGCGTCACCAGCACCAGCGTGGCTCCAGCTTTGCGGTTGCGATCCAGCAGAAGATCGAGGACGATCTTTCCGTTTACTGAGTCGAGATTGCCGGTGGGTTCGTCGGCCATGACGATGGGCGGCTCGGCGACAAATGCGCGCGCCAGCGCCACGCGCTGCTGCTCGCCGCCCGAGAGCTGCACGGGATAGTGATCCATGCGCTCGCCGAGCCCGACCTCGACGAGCAGTTGCCGGGCTCGCGCCAGGCCGTTGCCTTCGACGTTCAGCTCGTAGGGCAGCAGCACATTTTCGAGCGCGGTGAGCGTCTGGATGAGCTGATAGGACTGAAAGACGAAGCCGATCTTGCGCCCGCGTACCCGCGCCAGCTCGGTCTCGGCCAGATTGTGGATGGGGACGCCGTCAAGCCAGATCTCACCCTCGCTGGGTGTGTCGAGACCTGCCAGTAAACCGAGGAGCGTGCTTTTGCCGCTGCCGCTCGCGCCCACGATGGCGACAAACTGCCCGGCCGGAATGTCGAGCGAGATTCCGCGCAGAATCTCCACGCGCCGCGCGCCATTCTGAATCCACTTCGTTGCGTCTTTGACCTGAATCAATGCGGTTTCCTGCCTATGGACAGTGTAGATGGGGAGTGCTGCACAGGTCTTTCGCCGATTCCCGGATACACTCTATTTCATGGACGTTCGACGGCTCGTTTCCGCCGCATTCCTTCTGCCGATCTTTGGGGTGGCGACGATCTTCGCCGCAATCGCTCCAGTTGCCTCGCGGCCGGTGATCGTCTGCTATGGCGACAGCATCACCGCCGGACACGGCCTGGCTTACGGGCAAGCCTATCCCGACTTTCTCGAAAAGAAGCTCGATGCCGAAGGCTACCGATACAAGGTTGTCAATCAGGGAACGAGCGGCGCCACAACCAAGGATGCGCTTGCCGGGCTGCCCTACCTGCTGCGCCTGCATCCATCGGTGGTGATTGTGGAGTTCGGCGGCAACGACGGACTGCGCGGTTTGCCCGTCGCCGAGACGCGTCACAACCTTGACCAACTGCTGACGGCGCTCGAAAAGGCGCATGTGAAGATCGTCTTTGCGGGCATCACGCTGCCGCCCGATTACGGGCCCGATTACATCCAGTCGTTCCAGCAGATGTTTCGCCAGGTGGCGGCGCGGCATCGCGTCGCATTCGTGCCCATGCTTTACCGCAATCTCATCCGCGTGCCGGGGACGATTCAGAGCGACGGAATCCATCCCACGGCGAAGGGCTCGGCGATGATTGCCGATACGCTGTTCCCGGCGCTCCGGCCGATGCTCGATTCCCACCCTTCAAGTAAAGAACGCTCGAAAGCTGGTGCGCTAAGGAAAGATCAATGAACGCCGCCGGGACCGAAAATAGAAACAGCCGGGCATTTGGCCCGGCCGATTCCGTATCTCGATCCAATGGTTGCCGAAGAGCTACTTTTTCCTGCTCTTGGCGGGAGTGGCGCCGGTTGTGGCCACTGTCTTGAGACGTGCGTTCAAACGGCTCTTGTAGCGGGAAGCGGTGTTCGAGTGGAGTACGCCCTTCTGTACGCCCTTGTCGAGGGTCGCGACCGTAGCGCGGTACTGCTCCCCGGCGGCTTTCGCATCCCCCTGGGCCAGCGCCTCACGGAATGCCCGCAGGCTGGTGCGCACGCGGCTGCGATTGGCGCGGTTGACTTCAGTGCGGGTTTCGGTCTGGCGGGCGCGCTTGAGCGCCGATACGTGATTAGCCATGGTTTTGCTTCAATCTCCAAAGCCTGAATTTCAGGGGTGGTCCTGTCTTCAGGAAAAATGATGCGGTGCGGATGACGGCTCGCGCCGCGTGCCTCGCAATTCTTAAGTTTACGGGAATTGGAAGGGTGGGTCAAACGCCATGCCGGGCCCATTGTGGTGAGTTGAGGGGCAGCTCGGGACGCGAGCCGCGCAAGAGTACAATAAAAACAAAGCATCGATGGCGCAAACTGTCCTCGAGGGTACGACCGGTTTGACCCGATTCCGTCGGCCCGGTATACTCAAGTCTGCGTCAAGCGGGAGTAGCTCAGTGGTAGAGCATCGCCTTGCCAAGGCGAGGGTCGCGAGTTCAAGTCTCGTCTCCCGCTCCATTCCGCATCGCCCCGGTAAAGATTCACGAGGTGCAGCGCGGTTTGGGACGTTTACGGCCAAGGACCCGGCCCAAGGCGCGGTACCCAAGTGGTAAGGGAGAGGTCTGCAAAACCTTTATGCGCCGGTTCGATCCCGGCCCGCGCCTCCAAATTTTCTTCAATAAATTCAATTAGTTCAGATGCTTAAGCTCGTTTTCCACACGAATTCGCAGGTGTGTCTTTTTCGTGAATCTTCGTGTCTTTTCGTCCATTTTCGTCCGCCTTCGTGTAGGGGGTCGGACCAAAAGCGGACAGAGATTTGTTCCATTCTGACAGGCAGAGGAGAATGCAATTGCGCAGACCCGCTGGCGTCGAAGGCGGATCGAGTAGAGCCGACGCCGCGCTTCGGCCGACTTGAGTAGCACCATCTTCCCGGGATCACAGCCGTAGCGTGCGTGTGCGGAGGCTGCGGGATCCACGGCGACGGTTTCGCTGGTGTGACCTGCCAGTCCAAGAGGTGACGGATCATCGGCGAGACCTTGCTTTACCGATTCCTCGTCTCTTTGTCACTGGCCCCGGCGCTTTTCTCGACTCTAACGCGTCGTGAGGACAACGACCAGCGGCTGATGTCCAGTGCCGATTCGGAGCATCGGCGATAATCGGTGCCAGGACCGATAGTTGAAATGGCGAACACCTCTCCACTCAAGCGCGTGTACTTCGACAGCAATCCGTTGCACAACTGGCCGAATGGGACCAATGAACTGTGGAACGCCCTGTCGGCTGCGCGCTGGCTCGGCTCAGAATTGTATTTTCCCGAAACCGTCGAGGACGAACTCCAAGCCCAATTCATCCGCGGGGTCCAGAACGCCTATGACGCCATCGACGGTCAGGTCAAAGTGCTGCGAAAGCTGTGCCGCAACATTATCGAGCCTAATGTGAGCGGAAAAGAGCCAGCTCCGGACGTGCTTGCGGGCGCTTTCCGGGAGCGCTCTAACGAACTCAAAGAACACTTCAGGATCGGAACCGTTCCATTAACCAAAGCGCCGCTTTCGACCGTTCTGACCATGGCGATCGAACGACTGGCGCCATTCGAGGAGATCCGGCTCGATGACAAGCACCGCGCTGTTGTCGGCCTTCAGGATACAGCGATCCTGCTGTCGATCCTCGGTCACATGAAGTCAGCTGCCCCCGGAGAGCGGTGCGCGTTTGTCACCAACGACGGTGTCTTCAGCAAAACGGAGACCCGGGACCTGATCGAATCGCATGGAGTGAAGATCGAGATTTTCAAAAGTATTCGTGCGTTGTGGGAGGACTCATTCAACCACTTCTGGCCGGAGATACGAGAAAAGTGGCAAGAAGAAGAAAAGTACATCGAATCCGAGCTGAACCAGCGGAAGGACGATCTCGCGAAGGAAATCGTCGCATTGTTGAATACCTCGGATCTTGGTGAGCAGTTGTGGATCGCCGCCAAAGTAAAGAAGGGCTTCTCTGTCAGGGAGTTCAACATGGTCTCAATCGAACTGCCCGATTTGGCGCAGCGCCCGCCGCATGCGCCTTACCACCGCGTGGATGGCGAAAAAGTTAAGATCTCCGCCCGGGCTACGGTTCAAATGGATGCAATCGTAGAAAAGGTCAATTGGTTGACAGTCTTCGGCGGCTTTGGGTCAGAGAGTATCCAGGAGCCCCCTCAGTTTGAACAGAAGATCCTTTCCGAGACGCTCAACGTGTCCCTACTGGGAGAGATCGTCGAGGGCGCGATCAAGAAAATCGAAGTGACAGGCGTAGAACGGTCTCGACCCTGAACCGATCATGTTCCGCGAGCGAAAAAGGTCTGGTCACTGAGAGGCCGAAGATCAACCGGCCAAATAGAATTTGGCGACCTTGCGGTTCTCAGCCCGTTCGACGAGAAAGTTCTTCGTTTCATTAGTCGCAGTATCCACAAACACGATGCGATTCGGTCTCCAGGCAATCCCGTTGAGCTGTGCCAGAGGAATGCCCTCGATCAGCAGGCTCATGGGTTCTTTCTCGCTCCTCATAACATCCACATCAGCCCGGACCCGAACTTCGTAATAGGTCGCCGGGAGTTGCACGATCCCACTGCAGGGAAGGGTCAGGGAATCCGCCGGAGCACCCACGTAGCCGGCTTCCACTGTGACTTGAGCGGCTGGCCAGCGAGCGAAGTCATCAAGCAGGTCAGCGGCCTCATAGCCAGAGGCCGTGAGCTGATAAAACTCACCCTTCTGACCCCGGATCTCAAGGAAGCCGAAAGACACAAGGTTCTCAAGAGCCCCAACCCATTCTGCCCGGCTTCGTGCTTCGTTCGAATCAAACAGCACGACCTTTCCGATAGCGAGCCGCTCTCGACCTGCCAATCGCACGCGAAAGAGCTGTCCGGCTTGGTCTCGCTTGGTGAGCGCAAGGATCTCGATTTCCTTCGGATTCAACTCCGGCAAAAAGTCCAGGGATCTCCGCTGCTTCGGAACATCAAGAGTTGACTGTAAGGTTGCACCGGAGTCTTCGGGCTCATCCGGCTGAGAACTGGCTGCGTTCAACTTTCGAAGCCGATCGATGAGCGACGGAAGCGACGATCTCAGATCGGTAACCAGGATGCTGAGCTCCATGCTCCCCGCGTTTGGGTTCAGACCGCTTGCCACCACGTCGGCCCAGCTGCCAATCCGGTTGTAGGTATTCTTGACCTCTGAAGAAATGTCCTGTGGAAGAGTGATCTTGTTCCGGTTCTCCAGCCAGGTCTTCGTTGAAGGCTTGCGGTAGACATCGCCTGTCCTGGGCCTGGACGCGCAATCGAGGTTGTCTTCGAGCTCGGAAATCAGGTCAGCCAGCAATAGAGAGCTTTGGGAGGGAGAACCCGATGATGTTGGTTGATTTCCAGCCGCCTGCTGTCGTTCAGATGAACTGGCTGGGCTCAACTGCCGCCGGACATCGTCCACAATTTTCGGCAGCTGCCGGGTCAAATGGTCGCGCAAAGCAGCGGCATCCTCGAACTCGAAATAAAGCGTGTCCTTCTGGCGCTCTCTTTTGTAGGCTTCAAGGGCTTCCAACTGGGCGCGATCTGCGCTTCGAGGAACGTCAGCGGTCGAGAAGTACAGGGCCACGTACTTACCTGCTTTGCGAAACTCCTCGATCTCTTCGATGGTTCCGGACTGCGCCTCGCCAGTGGGCGTGCCCAGCCTGTAGCCGAAGATTCCGATCAGGATATCTCCAGAATCGACAATCTGCTTGTTGATGATTGCCTGCGGACGGTCTCCTGACGCTGGATAGGCATGCGATTCCCAGCGGACCGGACGCAGCATCACTCCCATGCGTTCAAAATGCGATGCGTTCCACGCGTGAAGGACCCTTTCGACGACATCACGCTCCTCCGTCACGTCGGAGGGCGAGGCAATCAGGATGTTCAAAACCTCGGCGATGCGGCGCGTGGCTTTATCCTCCTTGCTGGTCTCGGCTTGAGGCCGCGAATCACGTTGCGGGTCGTCAACTTTCGCAATCAACGTCAGATGGTCGGCTTCCTGGATCGATTCGAGGGTGGGCCGGAGCACATAGGATTCGCAGTCCCACGCCACATATTTGGAGTCCCGAGATACACCCACAATGCTGGCCCCCGGAAGAACGACTTCTCGTGCGCCCTTCTTAGCCAACAGGCTGGTAAATCGGCCGCCCCGGCCGTGGATATACACCTGCCGCACGCCGTCGGCCTCCTCGACGGTCGCATAACCATGGATGACCGCCCCTGGCGGAATTTCGGTCCCGATTTTTTCTTGTTCTGCCTTCGGCTTCTTCGGCACAGCATCCCCGCCAACACCATGAATCATTTCTCCGCGCGATCCTCAATTCTAGCCGACGGGCATCGACGCACGTTGGGGCCTGCGCCGGGGAAGGTGGGGTAGAGGAGGTGTGCGGGGGGAGAGGGGGCGCGTCTCCCCGCAAAGAAATGTGGCTGGGTGCGGGGAAAAGGGGTCTCCGCGGACAAAATCAGAAAGCTATTAGTCTGCCGTTGATTTACGGGGCACGGCTATCCACGATCCGGAGCAAGCGGCTGGCCAGCATGATTGCCTCCGCGGCTTCGATCGCGGTCAGCTCCACCTCCCGGTGGCTTCCCGGATTCTTAAAATACCCGATCGCCCCGGCGAATAACTCCATCAGTGCGGTTTGCTCTCCCGGGACTTCCTTGGTGTCACTCAAGGGTCCAGTTTTCGGGTTAAAGGCATCGCGCATCAGCGGGCATTGGAAACCACAGGGTAAAGAGCACATGCCGGAAAAGACGTTGGCAGCCGGCGGCGGGAGCGACGAGCACCGCTCGGATTTGGGGGTGCAGCGCCTGTTTTTAATGGGATGCGAGTCCTTGTTTTTCTGGCGTGGAGCAAGGGCTGGTGCGGTACTTCTCTGGCTCGAAACGGGTTCACGGAGGCGCAACGCCCGCCGTCTACGCGGCTCGGAAAGTTCCCTGCCTCTGGTAATCCGGCAGTCCGGGCGGCGCGAGCGCATCGCGATCGCTCCGCTGGAGATGGGGAGGATTCCGGTTCAACGCGACCATCTTGCCCAGTTTGCCTTGCGCAGGCGATCCTTGGTGCGAGAGTTCTGCGCTTCGAATTCTTTGATCTCGTCTTCGAGTTTCTTGATGTGCTTGAGCGCCCGCTCGGGCAGCGCGGCCCGTTCTTCCGGGGAAAGCTCATCGGGATCGCGCAGCGGCTGATAGCGCTGCCGGATTTCGTCTCCCAGGCCGATTGATTCGAGCAAACGCAACAAGACGGAGACCTCGGCGTTAACCGTGTAGAGTGTTTCCGTTTGCAGGCGTTGCATCTCATAGGTGCGGATGTGGCCTAGCAGCCCGTGGTGCAAGTCCAGGTACGCATGCAGATGTTTTGTGAAGTATCCACAGGCGATGTTTTTAGAATTGCGTCATGGGAATGGGGACACGCAAGGATCAGGAGAAACAAGAGGACATCTGGATCGCGACTTCGGAACTGGCGCGGACACCAGGTCATCCTTTTTATCAGCGACTGAATGAGCTTCTGGACGGGGAGAAGTTCGACGATTTTGTCGAAGGACTGTGCCGGAAGTTCTATGCGCCGCGCTACGGGCGGCCGAGCCTGGCTCCGGGGATTTACTTCCGGTCGCTGCTGATCGGATATTTTGAGGGGATCGACAGCGAACGGGGAATCGCGTGGCGTCTTGCCGATTCACTGGCGCTGCGGCAGTTTGTGCGCATCGGGCTTACGGAGCAGACGCCGGATCACTCGACGATCTCGCGGACGCGGCGTTTGATCGATGTAGAGACGCACGGAGCAGTATTCGGTTGGGTGCTGGTTTTGCTTGCGGATCGGGGCCTGATTCAGGGCAAGCGGGTGGGCATTGATGCGACGACGCTGGAAGCCAATGCGGCCATGCGCTCGATCGTGCGGCGGGACACGGGGGCCAGTTACGAGGAGTTTCTGACGGGGTTGGCGAAAGCATCGGGGATGGAGACACCGACGCGGGAGGATTTGGCGCGGCTGGACCGGAAGAGGAAGAAGCGCACCTCGAACAAGGAGTGGAAGAGCCCTGTGGATGCGGATGCGCGGATTGCGAAGATGAAAGACGGGCGCACGCATCTGGCTCACAAGGCCGAGCACGCGGTGGACCTGGACACGGGCGCGGTGGTGGCGGTGACGTTGCAGCAAGCCGATCAGGGCGACACAACCACGTTGGATCTGACGCTGTCGGAAGCCGGCGTTGCGGTGGCGGAGTTGGCGTTGCGCGAGGCCATGCAGCGGCCCGCTGAGAAACCGAAGGTGAACGTCGAGGGTATCGAAGAGCTGGTGGCCGACAAGGGTTATCACAGCGGCGCGTTGTTGGAGCGGGTCAAGGGAAATCAGGTGCGCAGTTATATCCCGGAGCGGCAACAGAAGGGACGGCGTAACTGGGAGGGCAACGCCGGACAGCAGCAGGCGGTGTACGCGAACCGGCGGCGGGTGCGGGGCAACTACGGCAAGAGTCTACTGAGGAGGCGCGGCGAACTGGTGGAACGCAGCTTCGCTCACTGCTACGACACGGGAGGCATGCGGCGCACCCACCTTCGCAAACATGACAACATCCTCAAGCGGCAGTTGATTCATGTGGGCGCCTTCAATCTGAGCTTGATTTTCCGCAGGCTGCTCGGCGCCGGCACTCCGCGGGAGTGGAAGAACCGCTGCAAAGCGCTGTTTTTGTTCATGAGCGCACTCTTTACGCGTCAGTGGGGGCGAATCCAGCTGTGCCGAGAGCCTATCCCGGCTCATCGCCCGATTTTGCCGGCCAAATCGGCTTCTCCGGCTCGCCCCAGCACATGCCGCAGATTCGCTACTTGCACCACGGGCTGCTAGGTGAAATTCGCACAGCGGGATGCCGAACTCCGCGGCCCAATATTGAAGGCTGATCTGTTCGGCGGGCGAGAGCAGCGGGAGGGCCTCCCGGACCGTCATCTCCGCGGTGATCCCTTGCATCTGCGCCTCGTTTTCTTTCACGTACAGTGTATCGGGATTGGTCGGGTCGCCTTGATCAATCGCGGCAACCTTAACCCTTGAACAACTCCACCTTTGATAGAAGGCGCACGGCGAGCGAGTCCTTCTCCAGCACTTCCAGAATCTTCTGAGCGGTCGTGCCATCCCAGCTCTCGGCCTCGGTGGCAAAAACAACACTGCGGGCGCCCAGACTCGCCGCCAGGCTCCGGTATTTTTCGACGATCGCCGCTTCGGCCGCGCGGGTCTTCTCGAGCCGGTCGGCCGTCTTCGCTTCTCCGATCGTCAGTACCCCATCGATCACACAGTTCAGGTCGCATTCCATCAGCGGTTTCGCTCCACCCAGCTTTCGATACTCCAGCTCTTCGACATATAGAAACGATCCCTGGGCCGAGCGCCGCAATGTGTCGAGCGCCAGCGTGGGGATGTGCATGTCGTTGTCCAAGCCCTGATACACCAGTTCGTCGAGCTGATAGTACACAGAGGGCTGGCAACGGGGTATCTTCCAGTGCTTCGAGGTGAAGACCTGCTCCCGATGGCAGCGGGGACAGGTGAAACGGTCATTCAGATCTTTAAGCGGGTACCAGGCTGAGTTGCGGCAGAACGCGCATTGAAAGATGAATCCCCGATAGAGAATGCCTCTCTCGGCGAATTCATCAATGTAAGAAATCGTCTGTCCAACCGTCTTCAGGGCCCGGAGGAGATCCGCTGCGCTGAGATACCGCCGGTCTCCGATGCGGACGCCCTTGTTGTACTGTCCCTTTTGATTCGGGGTCTTATCGAGATAGGCTGCAATCAACGCGCGACCGGATTCAGATCGGAAGAACTGACCGGCCTTGTTCAGGCCTCCCAGTTTGGCAATGGCGTCCTGCGCATAGAAGCCTTTGTCGGACGTAGTGCAGACCAGTCCACCCGATTCCGCCACCCTCTCGAAGATCTCCCTCGCTGTCGGCACGCGGATATTGGGCCGGACTGTAACTGCATCGACGTCCTGCCCACTGAAGATGATGGAGCTTGGACATGTGTAGGCCAACCCGCGTCCTGAGGTTCGGACCTCATTTGTACTTTGGTTCGCCCCGCTGAGGTACCAGTTGCCTAAGGCAGGATGCCTGGCGGGCTGCTTCGCCTGCAACTCTAGCTCTGTTATCCAACGGTGGTTCGAAGGATTGATTTGCCGAAACGATGTCGGTTTCGGTGTCTCGAAAAGCTCGATGATTCCCGCGTCCGGAACCTGCTCAACACTGAGCTTTGAAGCGTTCGATTTTTCAAGATACCTCAGCGGATGCTCCGGTATAAGACTGGTCGACAGTCCGAAAACGTCCCCATATAGAGGAGCCCTGGAAGCAGTCGCAATTTCGTTCTTTACGGCATTTACTTGACTCTCGCTCAGCGAGGCGCTGAGCAGATCCACTCCTACGGCGTGCTGCTGTACATATTCCGTTGCCATACGTAGAGAATTCGCAAAGGCACCGGCAGGGCTATTCCTGTAGTTCACGCTCGCCCCAGTCAGTACTGCCTCTGTGATTGGCGGGAATATCCAGAACACCCTCTCACGCATGCGGCTGAGGGCAAGGTACAAACAGAAGTCATTGATCGTATTGCCCGCGATAGCGACGGCTTTCGGCGCCCACAGCTTGGATTGCTTCTGCCGATACCAGCCAAGATTCGTGAGAGAAAGAGCTGCCGGAGTCAGACGGAGCGTATCGGACTGGGTGGCGTTGGGCATGGCCACATTCAACGTGGCATGCCTCTCAAACGAGTCGCGATCGACCGCATATGAAACCAGATTCCTCTGCTCGTAGAGTGCATCTTGCGTCCACGATCCATCGCCGAATGGTAATGGCGTAATCCCCGCATCCGTGAGCTTGCTTTCGAATTCAACATCACAGGTTCCGAGCGTCGCCGAATACCAGAGCGACTCGGCCGGCGGCAGCGACCGCGCCGGTATAACGATCCGATCAGCATGATCGGTTTCGGCGATTATTTCGATAATCCGCGTGTGCGGGAATCCGGGAACCTCGCCAGCCTTCCAGCTGCCCGGACCAACGATGTAGTTCTCAAAAAAGAATGGCGCGATGCGAGCTTTAAGCTCTTGTGCCAGTGCCGGCGCCACGGCGAAGGTGGAATTATCTACATTCCGCATGCCCTTGCGGACCCTCTCCATCTCTGCGTCTGTCGGCTGACGCCCATCGGGCCAAGGCTCAACCTGCTGGGCCACGATCTGTTCGAACGCCTGAGGGTCACGTTCCTCAAGGTCGCGCAGAGACGGCCGGTACTCGCAGACATGGTCCGGGTCGAAGGTTTCTAGGATCTGCCAGAAGATCGGCTGTATCGTCTTGCCATCCGTGGGAATGATGATGTTGCCATGACCGCCCCACAGTGTCGAGAAGATCTCGAGAATATGACGGCAGGAACGCCTCCATTCCGGATCGGCTATGTCGCAAAGCACGGCGACGCGGCCTGGTCGTACGCTGGCGGCGATGGTCAGAGTTTGCATTGCAAAATCGTATTTGGAGCAAGTTGAGCCTACACGGCTAATCTTATAACTGCCGGGGCGCCACTAAAACGGGAACCCACTTGTTCGGGTGCGTAATCTGCCCCGGCACGGATGTTGGTGAATAATCGGGTCCTGCTCTGGCATCTTTCTCATCATCACTCTCAGAGAGCCGATGAACTGCGCGCGCAGATATGATCCAACGGGCGACAAAGGGTGATCGCGAAGAAGCTGCTTTTTGGGAATTGCGGCCAGATAACCGGATTGCTGAGTGTGGGCCGATGCCGGTTCCTAGCCTCGCTGGAGGTGGGTTGTGCGCTTCTGGCGCGACTTCTTCCGAATCTACCTGCCGGTTCCCGAAATCCCGGCGAGTCGACACCACGTCGACTCGCATTCATCACGATCGGGCCGGATGCTGATCCGGCATCAGCAAACCCGAACCCCACGGTTTTGCGCGATGCCTGGTTTCCTGCTTCACCATATGTGCGGGAAGTGCGCCGAAGACCCCGGCGCGCGGCATCTTCAACTGGACCGCGCAGCCCTGATCAACCGGTCCAATTCAGTTTTCTTTAGCTGATCGAGTGACGCGCAAAAGGCTAGAAAGTCCGGATGGAGTCCTGGTTTTTCGCACGCCCCTCGGTACCGGTCCAATGCTTTTTCACGTTGGGCATGAGACCACTTGCCCCAGCATGCGAGGAATACGCCGGGGCGGAGTCTCCGGTCCGCGACCACGGATTCCACAGCATCGGCCAGAGTGTCTCCGGTTGAGCAGAGGGCCAGCACCTGGGTACGCTCGGCGGCGAACCGGACCCTGCCGCCGACACCACAATCCTCGCAGAGAGATTGAGCCACCTCGGCGAGGACCTTCCTGGATGGCCGGCGCCCAACGGTGGTCTCGTGGCCGCAGAGGTGCTGGGCCACGACCGGATCAGATTTGGGTTTTGTGGGCCTGAAGGCGAACGCCGCGGCGTTGGACCTGTCGGCGAGAAAGGCAGCCACGGCAGCACGGGTCTTCTCCTCCTGCCAGTCAACGGCAGTCTCAAACCCATTAAACCGCTTTTGCGCATATCCGTCTTTGAGCGCCTTCGCGGTGGGCATTTTGTCGGCGCCTCTCAAGCCGAGCGCGTTGACGGCTTTGCCGAATGCAATCGAAGAGATCCCCAGCGCTTCCGCCATCTCGCGAAAGCGTGACGTATAGCCGGGAGCGGGATGGTACTGGGCGATCTCGACGCCATTCTCGACCAGGGCGGCAGAACTCGCCGCGTCGGCGCGGGTATTTTCGCTGCGATCCACCCAGCGCAACGAGACCGTCCATCCGGCCGCGGTGAGGTTTTCAATCAGCCCAGCCGCCTTCGCGTGCAGCGGGATGATGTGTTTCGCGCCCACGCTCCATTCGCCCACAATCTGGAGAATTACCAGTTGCGAGTCGCCCGATATCCTCAAGTCACCGGGCCTGGGAACCGCTGCGATTGTCTCCAGCAGACGGATCAGCGCCATGTACTCGGCGACGTTGTTTGAATTACTTTTTCGCGCCTTGACGTACTCGTGATAATCCATCTTGCCGATTACCCAGCCGAGGCCCATGTGGCCACCTGGGTTAATCGGCTGGCATGCGCCATCAAACGAAGCCGTGATCACAGATCGAGATTTGGACATCGCATAGATTCTCTTCCATCAGCGAGCCTCTTGATCCGCGGGATCAAGCGGCCCCTGACGGGACTCCTACTTACCCGAATTTGATCAATTTCTTCGGTTCAAATTGCGGCGTGAAATGCCGGTCGTATTTAGCTTCCGCCGCCGGGTCTAAGCCCTCCGCCTTTAGGCGGACAGCTTCCAGCCTCCGTGCTGGATAATGCAGGGATGGTTGAGTATAGGCAAAATTCCCACGCGGTGTGGGATGTGAAGTACCACATCATCTGGGTGACGAAGTACAGGTACAAGGTTCTGCGAGGGGAAATCGCAGTGCGAACACGGGATTTATTGCGGCAGATATGCCAGGGAAGGGATGTGGTGATCGTGCAAGGAGCCGTGAGCCCGGACCACGTGCACATGTTGGTAAGTGTGCCGCCGCAACTGGCAGCGGCGAAGCTGGTGCAGTATATGAAAGGCAAATCGAGCCGGATGTTGCAGGATGAGTTTCCCCAGTTGAAGAAGCGCTATTGGGGGCAGCACCTGTGGGCGCGCGGGTACTTCTGCGCGAGCGTAGGCGCGGTGGATGAAGACACGATCAGGCGGTACATCGAAAACCAGAAGTGGGACGACCCAGGTGAGAACTTCAAGATCACAGCGCCGAGCGAGCCTTGAGCCGGCTCTCAGCCGGGTGCCTTACAGGCGGCTTCAGCCGCAAACCGGCGACTTCCAGTCGCAACCAAACCTACC
>JBMFHB010000013.1:0-58790 GCA_049977045.1 Occallatibacter sp. | reverse complement strand
CAGGCCGTCGCGATCTCTCGAAAAGATGGGAAAACACAACATGTAGTGGGTACTGTACTAAGGCAGCTACCCCACTCTTCCTATAAATCAGAAGAATACTGCCCCAAAGGCGTAGGAACTTCGGGCTAAAGACAGGGCCGAATCCGCCGTCACCGCCGCAACCCGCGAACATGGCTGCAATGAGCAAAAGAGGGACTGCCACAAGTCTATGGACGTGACGAGAACCAAGGCGATGGAAAACACCGCGCAAATCGTCTTTCATAACGGCCCTCTTTCTTTTTACAGAGGCAGAACGTCGTGCATTCATGCGATTCCTCTCGCTGATGCGGTGTTGCGGTTGAAAGGAACGTTGGGGTGGTCTCCGAACCGGGGGAGGCTCGCTCAACGTACAAACATTGAGAATGGCTCGTTAAAGCCAGGCCCGCGACCTCGAGGGGAAACGGCTCACATCTTAGCCGTGGCAGGCCGGACCGTCAAGCGGAAAGTGCGTAAGTCGTAAAGTAACCAAATTGTTTACTGGAAGATAAATACACGCACGCAGGTCAACGAACTCGACGCGAACGAACCGGCCCAAAGGACGAAAACCAAAGCTAGACCTTCACCGCCGCGTGCTCCGCATGGTGCAGCAGGACGGCGACGGCGCAACTGGTGAGCCGGGTCTCGGCCGAGTCGGCGCGGCTGGTGAGGATGGTGGGAACGCGCGCGCCGAGGACGATGCCGGCCAGTTGCGCGCCGCCCAGGTACTCAAGCTGCTTGGCCAGCATGTTGCCGCTTTCAAGGTCGGGAACCACCAGAATGTCCGCCTGGCCCGTGACGGGTGAAACCAGCTTCTTGATCGACGCAGCCTTCTGGCTGACCGCGGTGTCGAAGGCCAGAGGCCCGTCGAGAATGCCGCCGGTGATCTGGCCGCGGTCGGCCATCTTGCAGAGCGCCGCGGCGTCGAGGGTCGACGAGATCTTGGGGTTTACCGTCTCGACGGCCGAGAGCAGCGCCACCTTGGGCTCGGGAATGCCCAGCGCGTGCGCCAGGTCGATGGCGTTCTGCACGATGTCGACCTTGGCTTCGAGATCGGGCGTGATGTTGATGGCCGCGTCGGTGATCAGCAGAGTGCGCGCGTAGGCCGGCGTATCCATGATGAAGACGTGGGAGACGCGGCGCGCCGTGCGCAGTCCGGTGTCGCGCTGCATGGCGGGCTTGAGCAGTTCGTCGGTGTGGAGGCTGCCCTTCATGAGCGCCTGCGCGTTGCCGGCGCGGCAGATGGCCACAGCCGCGGCGGCCGCCTGGGACTCGGTCTCGGCTTCCACGATGGGAAACTTGCCGATGTCAACGCCGAGCTTTTCCGCAAGCGCCTTCATTTGGGTGCCGGGGCCGATCAGCGTGGGCACGATCAGACCCGCCGCGGCGGCTTCAACCGCGCCCTTCATCGCCACATCGCTCAAAGGCCACACAACGGCGGTGGTAATGGCGGGCAGGGTCTTGCACCGTTCGATGAACTGATGAAACACATGGTAGTCCGCGGGGTGCTCCACGAGCGGGTCAACGGCAACACTTTCAGCGAGCGGGGCAAGATCGTCCACGATTTGTCTCTCCTGGCCCGGCAGAACGGACGTCTCCGGGATTTCACAGGACTATTTTCTCGTGCGCATGGCAATGCGCTTGTGCCTTGGGTCACAGTGCGGGCGTCAATCTTTTAATGCGGGACAAGAGGCGCGATTCTGTCCGTATGTTCCGTTCGCACACGGGCGCCTCTCCCGCCACAATTTTCCTCCTGCCTTCCAAAAAACAAACCTGCATGTAGTTGCAAATACCCTGCATGTAGTTGCAAATACGTTGACGTGGCCAGAGCGGCAAGTTCGCGTCCGCTGCGGCGGACGTGGCAAGTTGGCGGGTCAGCCCTTTCATCCACAGCAGGCCGGAGACTCCAGTGAGAGACTTTGCTGTGGATTTTATGGGTGGAGCTTCGCTCCCTGGTGACTCCAAGCCATTCCGCGTTACCCTGATCTCTGATGGGCCGCATTCGCGTTCTCTCCGACCAGGTTGCCAACCAGATCGCCGCCGGCGAGGTGGTGGACCGTCCTGCGTCGGTGGTCAAGGAACTGCTGGAGAATGCACTCGATGCAGGGGCGACGCGCATTCGCGTCGAGGTGGAAGGCGGTGGGCGCAAGCTGATCCGCGTCTCCGATGACGGGCACGGGATGAACCGCGACGATGCGCTGCTGGCCTTCGAACGCCATGCCACCTCGAAGCTCCGCACGGCCGACGACCTGCTTTCGATTGCGACGCTGGGCTTCCGCGGCGAGGCGCTGCCGTCGATCGCGTCGGTGGCGCGCGTGGCGCTCGAGACCGCGACCGGGGCCGGCGCGGACGGTGAAGCTTCTGGAGCGGGGACTCGTATTGAGATCGCCGGCGGCAGGATTCTGCGCGTGGAAGACGCGGCTCTGCCTCGTGGAACCACCATCGCCGTCTCGGATCTCTTCTTCAACACTCCGGCGCGGCGCAAATTTCTCCGCGCGGAGTCGACCGAGCTGGCGCATGTGACGGCGCTGGTGACGCATTACGCGCTGGTTCACCCGGAGAAACACTTCGAACTCGTCTCAGCGAGTCACACGATCATCTCCGCGCCGCCCGTGGCACGCACCGCGGAACGAATTTACCAGGTCTTCGGCAAGGAGACGCTGGGTCAACTGCTGCCGCTGGCCGCCGAGGCGCCGTTTGCGCACGCGGGGCTGCCCGAGCCGCCACCGTGGAAAAAGGATCCGGATGAGCCCGCGCGCACGCCCGGCGCGCTGCGACTGAGCGGCTTCTACTCGAAGCCCGAGTTGCAGAAGCTGAACCGCAACTCGATCTACATCTTTGTGAACAAGCGGCTGATTCGCGACCGGCTGCTGATGCACGCTATCACCGAGGCGTATCGCAACGTGATTCCGCCGACCAGCTTCCCAGTTGTGCTGCTGTTTTTGGAGATGCCGCCCGAAGAAGTGGACGTGAACGTGCATCCTGCCAAAACCGAAGTCCGCTTCCGGCAGCAGAGCCTGGTACACGACTTTGTCCGCGACAGTTTGCGTACGGCGCTCATCAAAGCGCGGCCGACGGCTGGTTTTATGGCGGCGCTCGACTCCCAGCCTTCGGCGAGCCCTTCGCTGATGCCTCCAGCGGTAACGCCGATCCCGGGGCCGCCCGGCGATTCGGCGCCCATGCTGCCGCCCGACTCCGATCCGGAGGCATTTGCCGGAGGAGCCGCTACGGCGGAGCCGTTCCGGCTGAGCCCGGCGGTTCCGAGGCCGGCTCCCGGTCGGCTGCCGTTTGCCAGCCAGGGCGCGATGAGCGGAGAACGATTCCCGGCCGGAGGCTTCGACCACATGGCCTGGGGTGAGGCTGCCAAGGCGCTCTTCACGGCGGCAGATCCAGACGTCGGCATGGGCGAATTAACCCTCAATGAAACAACATTTTACATGGATGATCCTGCCGCCGCAACGGCTGCGGTCGAGGCCGAGCAGACGGACGGAAGTCTCAACCGGCTTGCCTCGCTGAAGCCACTTGGCCAGTTGCGAGAGTCGTTCATTCTGGCTACCGGCGACGATGGCTTGTGGATCATCGACCAGCATGTTGCACACGAACGTGTGCTTTTTGAGAAAATTTTGCTCTCACGCCAGGTGGAGCAGGTCGAGCGCCAGCGGTTGCTCATGCCGTTGCTGGTCGAGCTCAAGCCCGAGCAGATGGTGGTCTTCGCCCGCATCGCCGAAGAGCTTGAAAACAATGGGTTTGAGGTGGAACCCTTCGGGCCCCGCACTTTGGCTGTCAAATCCGCGCCGGTGGGGCTGGAGGGCAAGGAGCTCGAACGCACTCTGAGCGAGGTGATCGAGCAATCCGCGGCAGATTCCGACGAATCCATTCCGAATGAGTCACTTGGACGGCTTCGCACGCGAATCGCCGCCTCCATTGCCTGCCACTCGGCCATTAAAGTGAATACACGTCTCGATACAAAACGTATAGAATGGTTATTGTTGGAGCTTGCGAAGACCGATCACCCAACCAGTTGCCCGCATGGACGTCCAATAGCTTTACTGTATTCTTGGAAGGAGATCCAGCGGGCCTTCCATCGTCTTTAGGATTTTTGGAAGGCGGTCGGCGTGCTCTCAGGAGCAGAGCCGACAGGTGATTTTCGCCAGCCTGGAAGTGAGGTTTTTCTTTGACAGCAGAACAACTGGAAGCATCGCGCGCCGAAAGGATGCGCCAGAATGGCGTTGGGACGCTCACGCTAGAGGACGCCCGGACGTGGATCGAGGAGACTGGACTGTGTCTGTTCCTTCCGCGGAAGCAGTTTTCTACCTTTGTCGCTCCGTCTTTTGTGGAAGCTGTAGCCGGTGAACGGAACCAGGCTCCTTCCAGCAAGATTGTCGCTCAAGCCGAGGATTTGCTGGTCCGCCTGGAGACAGACGGCGTGGCAGTGCGGCTGAATCTGCTCGGTCAGCCCGGCGAACAGCCCGATTTCGTCGTGGCCGGCTGGGTTTTGCCCTATGTCTACGCTCTGCGCGGCGACCGCGACTGGCGGCGCAGCCCGCAACTGACCGGCTCGCGTGCGGTTTCGCAGCTGGCCATCCAGGCCTACAAGCTGCTTGAGACTGGCGAAGCCACCATCCCGCAGTTGAAACATACACTGGGCCGTGAGGTGACGGAAGGAGCGGTTCTGCGCGCCATCACGGAGCTCTGGCAGCAACTGCGCATCATTCCGGTGATCTCCGCCCCCGGACGCACCGCGCAATGGCAACTGCTGCGCGTGCGCTTCCAGAAGGCTATTGCCGAAGGCGCGTCGACCTCGCAGGTCACGGCGATTTCGGTTCTCGCCTCGATTTATCTGCAAGCTGTCATTGCCGCCACCATGGAAGAAGTGGAGCTGTTCCTGGCGCCGCTCACCGCGCGCAGCAAGGTACGCGAGGTGCTGCGCGGACTGGTCGCCACGCGGCAGGTGCACACCATTTCCATGGGTCATGCGCCACACTATTACGTGGCTGGAACTCTGCCCGAGTTTTCGGCTCCCTCATCGATTTTCTCCGGCTCCTATTCGAGTTCGGCAGTACCGGCCTCCGTGCAATTTCTGCGCTCCTGGGATCGCGACTACGATGCGCACGAGCCCCACGCGCCGGCCACGCAAGCAGCGCAGGCCGCGGAGTCTTCCGCATCGCACCAGGCGGAGGAGACTGCTCCCAGTATTGCCGCCAAGGCTGAAGACAAACCACAGGCCGCGCGGCCGCGCCTCAGCCGCAAGCCGGTTCACGCACGGGATCGCAAACCTGTAGCAAGCTCCAAGAACCGCGTTAATCGTGGGTCCACGCGAAGCGGCGAAGGATCGCGCCACGGCTCGACCGCGAACAGGTCACATGGCGTTTCGAGCAACGGCCACGGCAATAACGGCCACAACAGCAATAGCCACAGTAACGGCTACTCCAAACAGAATGGATCTCACGCGAACGGCGCGCACAAGTCGAAACCGTCGGCGGCGCGGAGCTCGCGCAACGGCCACGTGAGTGCAGGCAAGCCGGTGGCAAAGTCTTCAGCGCGGCCTGGCTCACGGCTCACCGCGGCAGCTCGCAAGGAAGTGCGCACCGATGCGCGCTCCCGGCGTAAGCCGACTCTGAGCGCATCCGCAAAGACCGGCAGTCGAGCGCGCTACGGGTTCTCCGCCTCTTCGAGCCAGCGCGCGAAGAAACGCGGATGAGCGCAGACGCAAATCGCATTCAGCCTGCCGCGCCAATGCCGATGATTATTGTCGCCATCGACGGACCCGCAGGTGCTGGAAAGAGCACAGTTGCCAGCTGCCTGGCGCGGCATTTCGGCCTGCTCAATCTTGAAACCGGCGCCATGTACCGCGCCTTCGCGCTGAAGGCCCTCCGTGCGGGATTGGCCCTGGACAAGAGCAGCGAACTGGAGAGACTTACTGCCGAAACCTCGATCCGTCTCGAACCCGGCGAAGACGAAAACCGGGTACTGCTCGATGGCGAGGACGTGACCGGCCTGATCCGCAATCCTCTCGTTACCGATGCTGCCTCGCGCGTAAGTGTATTCCCGAAGATTCGTGCCTGGATGGTGGGCCTGCAGCAGCAGCTCGGCGCCGAGGGCGGCGTTGTCATGGAGGGACGCGACATCGGAACGGTCGTCTTTCCGCAAGCTGAGGTCAAGATCTTCCTCGATGCAGCGCCGGAGGTGCGCGGCCAGCGCCGCTACGATCAGTTGGGCGGACAGGATTCCGCAGCAACTCCTCTGCGGGAGGAGATTATCCGCGATCTGCGCGCGCGCGACGAACGCGATCGCAACCGGGCCGATTCGCCGTTAAAGCCGGCCGCCGACGCAGTGCTTCTGGATTCGACAAAACTCACGCTTGACCAGGTGGTCGCGGAAGCTGTGAGAATTGTCTCCGACAAGCTGCGCTCCGCCGGCCTTGCCTCCTGAATTCTCGCAGACGTTCCGCTCCGCCGCGGCGGGGTATTGTCCCTTTGCCGAGCCCTGAGCCGGCGGCCAGCCTCCTCATTTTCCTTGCAGCGGCATTTGTGCGGCGTGGTGTAGGATAGTCGACACGCAAGCCCCATCCTCTTCAGAAGTTCCGGGAGGGTCAAAAGCGGTGATGGCAGTCCAATGCAGTGTCTGCGGATCTGAGAATGTGCGGCCCTCTCATTTTCGATGGAAGGATCTGGCATATCTGCTTGTCCTGCGCTCTCCGGTACGTTGCCGCTACTGCCGCACACGATTTTACGTGAGTATTTTCAGGATTCGTGGGGTGCGTCGCAGAGCCAGCGAGCGTCGCGCCAGCGAGAAATACCGCACGAGCACTCCACGGACAGAGACGAATAGGGACGGAGAAAAAATCCCTTAAGCCGAAGGGCCTGTCATCAAATTCTCAGGTCGATAGCGACGGGAGCCGATTTTTTCGAGTTCCAGGAGCGAGGAGCGAACTGTAACGGGTTACTGGAGCGACGAGCGACAACGAAATCGGAAAAATCGGCCCCGGCCCTTCGGGTTGCGAATTCCCGCGTCCCGGCGTCATGGGATAGGCTGTCAATATGGACTTGACCTGCAGCCGTTGTCATCAGCCAGTGCAGGATGGATACTGCTACTGCCCTACGTGCGGGCTGCCGCAGCTTGTCTATTCGGCCGAGAACTCAGGTGACGAGGGCCAAAGCACCCGTTGGGATCGAGCCGTACGTGACGCGAGCGCGGTCGATTGGAAGTCGGCACTGCGGTCAATCCTTCCTTTGGCGATTCCTGCCGGAATCCTCTGTTCGACACTTTCGCCGGTGGGAATCTTCGGTCTGCTCCTGGTGGGCGGCGCCGCAGCCTGGGCGGTGGCGCTTTACATGCGCAGGCAGCGGCCGGCATGGATTACGGTGTGGGCCGGCGCACGTATCGGGCTGGTTTGCGGCCTGCTCGCAGGCGCCCTGGCGTTTGCCATGAGCGGCTGCGAACTCTACACCCAGCGATACGTTCTCCATCAGGGCAGCCAGATCGATGCGGACTGGAAGAAGTTCGTCGATCTCGACATGCAGTTTTCGCATCAGTTCAGTGGCTGGATCGGAACGCCCCAGTCCGGCCAGATTCAGGCACAGGAAGCGCAGGAGCAGAAGTGGATGCTCTCACCTGAAGGGCACGCAGGCATCGTGATTGCCGATTTTGCTTTCGGCTCGTTTCTGCTGGTGATCTTCGCCATGGCCGGCGGCGCCATCGGTGCGCGCCGGCTCGCCCGCCCGCGCCAGTCCTGAAGAAGCTTTTCCTCCGTTTCATCCCGCGCCCCAGCCCCAGGAGAAAACTGCGGGTTGCGTCACTCCGCGATGATTCGCTGATTTGCTGACCCAATCCCTCGCTCGCCGCCCTTCTGCGATCATGAAGGCAGTCGCTTATCCCACTGCGGAGGTTCATTGAGATGAGGGAAGTTGTCGCATTTGTTTTTGGGCTGGGACTTCTGGGCAACGCCGCCCTTTTTGTGCCTCAGGCCATCGCCATTTGGCGCAAAAAGAGCGATGAGGGCGTTTCGCTGGTGACCTTCGGCGGTTTCTGCATCCTGCAGGTCATCGGGGTCGTACACGGCGTCTACGAGCACGACAACTCCCTGATCGTTGGCCTCGGGGCAAGCTTTCTGACCTGCGGAACGGTGACCTTCCTCACCATTGTGTATCGGTTGCGCCGTATACGCTCTCAAGGTGGCAGCCATGCAGTCTGAACGAGATTCTTCGGAGGCCCCGGATCGCGTTCGCCACCGCGTCTCATCTACTGCAAAAGTATGTACGACAGGGACATGCGCTCCAGCGTATACTTCTCTTCCACGGAGGCAAATTCCTGGCCACAGCGGGATCGCCCCGGCACATTTCCGACAAAGATTCACGGAGGACGCAATGAAGATTTCCGACACCGTCGATCATGTTCTCAGGAACAAGGCTTTCAATAGGATTCTTCCCATTTCACCGGATCAAACTGTATACGATGCTTTGTCGCTGATGGCCAAGCACGATGTCGGCGCCCTGATCGTCATGTCGGGCGAGAAGCTGCTGGGTATCTTCTCAGAGCGCGACTATGCACGGAGAGGAATTCTCAAGGATCACCATTCGAAGGAAACCAAGGTGAGCGAGATCATGACCAGCCCGGTCATTTCCGTAACGCCGCAGCATACGGTGGACGAGTGCATGAACATCATGACGCAGGGCCACTTCCGCCATCTTCCCGTGCTCGAAGGCGATCGCGTTGTAGGCCTCGTCTCGATTGGCGACCTGGTGAAGTGGGTCATCACCGGGCAGGAGCAGCAGATTCAGGAGCTCGAGGGCTACATCACCGGCGCCTATCCGGGGTAGGATCAAGCTTTCACAGATTTTCAGGGTGATGCATTTTCGTTGTACCTTCAGATCGCCCATCGGCGAGGTTGGGCCGCGGGGCCGGGTTCGCTGGCGCAGGACGTGCAGCGGCGCTGGCAGGCGAGCGCGAAAGTTGCGGCTGGCTCGTGGACGGTTGATGCATGGTGACAATAATAGCTTCGGCAGACTTGATACCCGCGCAGCGGTAGGAGTGTGGTGTGCCGGCATCGAAGTAGACGGCGTCTCCAGGGCCGAGCGTGGCCTCATGGTCGCCGTGGCGCACCGCGAGCTCGCCGCTCAGCACGTACAGAAACTCGAATCCGGCGTGCATGTGCGACTTGGGCTCGACTTGCGCAGGAAGCGGCACGAACTCCGCAAAATACGGGTCCATGAGCCGGTCGGACACCATGTAGCCCAGGCTCTCAAAGGTGTAAGTGGGCGGCTCCACGCCCGTCTGCGGCATGCGCACGCGGTCCCGCCTGCGGTGCAGGCGAAAGATAGGCGCAGGCTCAGACTCGAAGAAGTACGAGAGATCCTTCGAGAAGACCATGGCGATGCGCGCCAGATTGCGCAACGTGGGCACCACGCGCCCCGTCTCGAGTTGTGAAAGAAAGCTGGCCGAGAGGCCGGTGTGCCTTCCCAGATCGACCAGTCCCATCGACTTCTTGAGGCGCAACCGGCGGATACGATCGCCCAGCCGCTTTTCCTCAATAAACCGCTCGGCGGCATCAGGGTCCGCCTGGGTTTTGTGCATCTGCTCACCCGCTTCGAGCTCGTCGCTCATGACCGCTCCTTTTGTTCATAGGATGCGCTTTGAAGGCGTTTATCGTCCAGATCGAAATGAATTTCCGCAACACGAAATTGCCAGGTGCGGCCGCGGACACATCGCGCGACGCGGGCTAGCGCGGTATTCTGGAACGTCTGGGAACGCAACGAGCTTCATTCCGGGGCAATAGCCCCGCGGTTTTAGCGATCTCCGCGGCACGACTGAAGCCGTGCCCTTTTGCATGAGCTCCCGGCAGGTTTTCTCAAACAGAGGACGAACGATGCCTGAAGAATCCGCACCAGCACAAGCCGAAGCCGCCGCATCCACTGCGCCCGTCGCCACCATCGCTGCGATTGGCAAGCACGAGGGGCAATCCGTCACCCTGCAAGGGTGGCTTTATAACCTGCGTGAGAGCGGAAAGCTGCTCTTTCCGATCTTCCGCGATGGAACGGGATCGATCCAGGGAGTAGCGCATGTAAAGAGCGTTTCGCCCGAAGTGTTTGAGACGCTCAAGCACCTCACGCAGGAATCGAGCGTAATTGTGACGGGAAAAGTGCGCGCCGACAAACGCGCGCCGGGCGGTTACGAGCTGGACGTGGAAAACATTCAAGTGGTGCAGCGCGTGCCTGAGTCGGATCCCTACCCGATCACGCTGAAGGAGCACGGCGTGGACTTTCTGCAGGAGCGGCGGCACCTGTGGGTGCGTAGCCCTCGCCAGTCGGCCATCTTGCGCATTCGCGCCGAGATCATGCGCGCGGCAGCCGAGTACTTCGACATGAACGGGTTTATCCGCACCGATCCACCGATCCTGACGCCGGCGGCCTGTGAAGGCACCTCGACGTTATTCCCGGTAGACTACTTCGGCGATCCGGCCTACCTGACGCAGAGCGGCCAGCTCTACGTGGAAGCGACGGCGCTGGCGCTGGGCAAGGTCTATAGCTTCGGGCCGACCTTCCGCGCGGAAAAGTCGAAGACGCGGAGACACCTGACGGAGTTCTGGATGGTCGAGCCGGAGGTGGCCTTCATGGATCTCGACGGGCTGATGAATCTGGCCGAGAACTACATCTCGCATATCGTGCATAGCGTGGTAAAGAACCGCGCCGCCGAACTGCAAACGATTGGCCGCGACATTACGAAGCTCGAAGCCGTGAAGCCGCCGTTTCCGCGCCTGCGCTACGACGAGGCCGTGGAATTGCTCAACCAGGCGCACAGGAACGGGCAACTGGAGCAGGCGTTTGAATATGGCAACGACTTCGGCTCACCCGACGAAACGTGGTTGAGCTCGCAGTACGACCGGCCGGTGATGGTGCACCGCTACCCGGCCGATGTGAAGGCGTTCTATATGGAGCCCGACCCGAAGGATTCGCGCTATGCGCTGTGTGTGGACGTGTTGGCGCCCGAGGGATACGGCGAGGTCATCGGCGGCTCGCAGCGCGTTTCGAGCTACGAGCTGCTGAGCGCGCGCATTGACCAGCACAAGCTGCCGCGCGAGGCGTTTGAGTGGTATCTCGACCTGCGCCGCTATGGCTCGGCGCCGCACGCCGGCTTCGGCATGGGCATCGAGCGCATGGTCTCGTGGATCTGCTCGCTCGACCACGTGCGCGAGACGATTCCGTTTCCGCGCATGTTGTATCGCATGTACCCGTAGAGTGGAAAAACAGCAGACAGTGAACGGCCAAAGGCTGCTTGCAGTCTGCTGTTTTCTTGTTGCAACAAGTAATTTGCCAAATGGCGAATCCTCAGGGCGCACCGACGAATCGAAAAAGGTGAAGAGGTTCGATTCCCGAGGAGCGAAAACCAGATGAGTCTGACAGCCCATGAAGTTCATGCGTTGAAAAAAGCGCCTTCGATGGAGGGCGTGTTGCCTGTGTTTCACGAGCGATGGAGCCCGCGCTCATTTGCCGCGCGCGAGGTGAGCGCGGAGGCGCTGAAGAAGCTGTTCGAAGCAGCGCGCTGGGCGGCTTCGTCCTATAACGAGCAGCCATGGCGGTTCATCGTCGGGCTGCACGGCGACGGCACGTGGGAAATGATCTTTGCCGCACTCGGCGAATTCAACAAGAACTGGGCAAAGACCGCGCCGGTGCTGATTCTGACCGTTGCCCACACCCGCTTTAGCCACGACGGGACGGAGAATCGCCACGCGCTGTACGATCTGGGCGCGGCAAGCTCCTATTTGACGCTGGAGGCCGCGGCGCTGGGTCTGGCGGCGCACCAGATGGCAGGCTTCGACCCGGAAGCGGCGCGCAAAGCGTTTGGAGTTCCCGCCGAGTATCTGATCGGCACGGTGATCGCTCTGGGCTACCTGGGCGAACCGGAGGCACTGGGCGATGCTGGACTGATCAAAAGCGAGACCGCGGCGCGCGCCCGCAAACCTCTCGACGAGATCGTCTTTTCCGAGTGGGATAAAGCGGCGGGAATCTGAAAACAGCGAGTGGGCAAGGCAGCGAGGCAGCATAGGAGCCTGCTGATCCGGCCTAAAGATCTGCCACACCGTGCCCCACCCTTTCTGCGCTTTTTGCGGAAAGGATGGGAGAGCACGATGTGCACGACTCATTTGCCGACTCGCCTCCGGCTGTAGAGTGGAGGTTGGAGGCACGAGCCCTTTGAACTCCGCGCAATCAAAGCGACGAAGCGGCGCACGGACGGCAAGCCGCCGCGCTGGCAGCAGGCATGCGCCGAAGAAGCGCGGGCGCCTGGGCTGGATGGGGCGCGGCGTGCTTGCGTGCGCGGCCGTGGTTTTGGGGCTCGTTGCCTGGGGCGCGGCGGAGCGGGCGCTGGCGCCCACGGGAAATACCTCGCAGACAACCTTCGACGCACTGATCGTACTCGGTGCGCCTGTGGACGGCGACGGAAATCCAAGCCCGCCCGAGCTGGCGCGCGTCACCGAAGCCGTGCATGAGTATGAGCAGGGCGTGGCCTCGCACGTCATTGTGACCGGCGGCGCGGTGAAGAACCGTTTCGTGGAAGCGAAGGTGATGGGGCGCATCGTGGAGGCGCAGGGGATTCCGGCATCGGCGGTCTTCGAGGATCCCAAGGCGCGGAGCACGGTCGAGAACACGTGCGACGCGCTGCGAATCATGCGCAGCCACGGATGGGAGTCGGCTGAAGTGATTTCGAGCGCCTACCATCTGCCGCGCGCGGGCCTGATCCTGAGCCGCCTGCCGATGAAGTGGCGAGTGCATCCCGCCCCGGCGCTGGGTCTGGCGAGCGGAGGGACGATGGCCTATCGGAATGCACTTGAGATCCTGAAGACCGTCTATTACCTCGTGTGGACGCGGCAGGAAGAGCCGTGTGAACTCAACGGCTCCACGCCGCTGGCTACAATCGAGTGAGCAGATGATTCAGTATCTTTATCTTGGCCGCATGGATTATGGCGATGCGTTGCGCCTGCAAGAGGAGATTGCGGCGCTACGCGCCGCGGACCGCATCGGCAATGTGCTGCTGCTGCTCGAGCACCCGCCGGTGCTTACGCTGGGGCGCAACGCCCGGCGCGCGAACATTCTTGCATCCGATGAGATGCTTGCCGCGCGGGGTGTCACCGTCCACGAGATCAACCGCGGCGGCGATGTGACCTATCACGGGCCGGGACAACTGATTGGCTACCCAATCTTCGACCTGCGCAGCCTGCACAGCGCCAAAGGCGCGCGCCTCGGTCCGGTCGAATTTGTCCGCATGATGGAAGAGGCGCTGATCCGGCTGTGCGACGAGTTTGGCGTGGCGGCCGGGCGCATCGGCGGTTTGACGGGTGTCTGGGTAGGGCTAACGGCGAGTCCCGCGCGCGGCGAGACGGATTCTGCTCAACCGCAACTCTCGACCAAGAAGTTGCCGCCCCCAGGACGCGAGCGCAAGATCGCCGCCATCGGGATTCACGTTTCGCGCGGCGTCACCTCGCATGGATTCGCCTTCAACGTCACCACCAATCTCGACGATTTCCGCCTCATCAACCCTTGTGGTATCACGGACCGTCCCGTCACGAGTCTCGCTCGCGAGGTTTCGGACGCAGCAGCCTTGCCCAGCCTCGAAGTTCTTGCGCATTGTGCAGCTCGCGAGTTCAGCGCGGTCTTCGGCGAACCGGCAGAGAGGGTGGAAAGCCTGGCCGCGCTCCGGGCGAAGGCGCAAGCCGCTCCCGGCGGCGCGCCGGCACAACCTGCCCCTGGTGCTCCAGCCCAGGAGTTTCCGGCCGAAGACACGCCGCTTCAGGTTCCGCCAGCCATCGAGCGGCTGCGTGGAAGCAAGAGCCGTCCTATTCCGGCCTGACGGACAGCCGCACCCGCGATTTATAATCCGGCAGGAACCACGCGCTCCCCGCGCGCCCAAACCGCCGAAAGAGGGACGAATGCCAACCCAAGTCATCATGCCCCAGATGGGCGAATCAATCGTCGAAGGCACAATCACCAAATGGCTCAAGAAGGTCGGTGACGCGGTCGAAAAGGACGAGCCGCTCTTCGAGATCTCGACCGATAAGGTCGACGCGGAGATTCCCTCACCCGAGGCCGGAGTGCTCATTGAGATTCGCATCGGCGAAGGCGCCACCGTCGAGGTGAATACTGTAGTCGCGTTGATCGGCGAGGCTGGCTCGGCGGTTGCGGCGCCCGCCGCGGAATCCTTGCCACAGACCCCTGCTGCCCCAAAGGCTGCCGCGCCGCAGGAACCCGCGCACGAGTCTGCCGCACCACAGGTAGCGCACACGCAGGGACGCATCCGCTCGTCGCCGCTTGCCCGGCGCATCGCCAAAGAGCACGGTATCGACCTTAGCCGCGTAGCCGGCACAGGGACCGGCGGGCGCATCGGCAAGGATGATGTGCTGCGTGCGCTCACACAAACGCCAATCCAAAGGGCTGCCGCACCGCAGGTGCCGCAGGCGCCGTCGATCAACCTGGCCGATCTGCCCACCGAACCGGTTCCGCTGACGCGCATGAGGGCCATCATTGCCGGCCGCATGGTGGAGAGCGTGCGCACGAGTCCTCACGTCTACTCGGTCTACAAGGTCGACATGACGCGCATCGCGCGCCTGCGCGAGCAGCACCGCGCCGCCTTTGACGAACGGCACGGTATCAAGCTCACTTACATGCCGTTCATCGCCGCGGCAGCCGTGGCCGCGCTCGGCCGCTTCCCGATCGTCAACGCTTCGCTCGAAAGCACGAAAGACTCGCTCGCCATCCGCTACCACCGCAACATTCATCTCGGTATCGCCGTGGCGCTCGAGTGGGGCCTGATCGTACCCGTGGTGCGCCAGGCCGAGCAGCAGAGCTTTGCCGCGCTCGCGCACGCCATCGCCGACCTTGCCCAGCGCGCGCGCACGAAAAAACTTTCTCCGGACGAGGTTGGCGGATCCACCTTCACGCTTACCAACGCCGGCGCGTTTGGCGGTGAGTTCGGCATGCCGATCATCAACCAGCCCGAGTCGGCGATCCTCGCCATCGGCGGCCTGCGCAAGGAGCCGGCGGTCATCACCGACGCCGAAGGCAACGACTCCATCGCGATTCGATCCATGCAGTATTTCTGCCTGGGCTTCGACCACCGCCTGATCGATGGCGCCGACGCCGGCAAGTTCATGAGCGAATTCAAGAACGTGCTGGAGCACTGGGATCGGGGAATTTTGTAGAGTTCGCGCTCCCGCGCGGACCAGGAAATTCATGATTCCCGCGAGCAGCGGTCTTGCACGTTGCATTCTCACGCCGGATCGGACGGTCCGGCGTGAGGCCGGGATTCCCGCCGGTCTCCTGCCGCGGCCTAAGCAGGCTGGCAGGGATGAACAATGCAAACCGCTCAACGACCTGTCGATCTTTCCCGCGGCGGCGAAAGAATCTCTGCATGGCACTGACGCACAATAAGACTCGCTGACTCTATCCATCGCACCGGAAACTGCCCGAGAGCTGTGTAGTCCGGGGAATCGTCTGCACCCGCGCGACGCGCTTCTGTCTGTTGCCTGCTCCCCCATCTCCTTGACTCCCCGCATCCGAACTGCGCGTTTCTGCAGCCGATTCATCATACTTTTACCGCACATTGAACGCATTTTCGCGCGAACTATGTCGAATAGCGAAAAAGGCTTCTCCGTTCTCCGGGGTCATCCCCAAGTTCATGCCAATGCAATCCGCCTGTACGATGCGCCGCGTGCGAGGCCCAATCGGCGCCGATGGCAATAACCCTGGGCCTGCTCTTTGCACCGATTACTTCGATTCGCCCATGGAGTGAACTGATGAAAAGATTTTTCTCGACAGCCTGTATTTTCCTCTTTCTCTTTTCCCGCAGCACCTTCGCGATGAGCGCATCTGCTGCCGGAGGCCAGAAACCAACCCATATCAACGGCAAGGTAACAGACGCAAGTGGCGCGGCGATCCCTCGCGCAGCCGTGACCATGACTGACCTGACCACCAACATCGCGGTGCACGCCACAACGGGTCAGGACGGCCAGTTCTCCTTCGAAGAAGTGGCGTACCATCCGCAGATGATCTCGGTCGACAAATCCGGGTTCCAGCCCTTCAGCGAAAAAGTCGTGCCCTCGGCGCAAACCGGGTTCACCCCTGTCAATGTCACGCTGAAGGTGGCGGCCATGGCGAATAGCGTGGTTGTGCGCGGCACCGTCGACCCTGAAGCCAAGCCCGTGCCCTCGCGCGAGGACGTCATGCTTACGCCGGATACGGTCCGCGTCCTCGACCGCAAGCAACTCGATACCGCCGGTCCCATGGCGGGCGGCGCGCAGATGATTCAGTCGACTCCTGGCGCCAACGTGGTCGGCTACGGTGAGACCGGCGCCACGAAGTTCACGGTGCTGCTGAACGGAATCCAGCAGGGATGGGCGGGCGAGAATACCGGATTTACGGGGGCCGGTTCGCTGGGCGTTACATTCGACGGGATTCCGGTGGCGGACATGGCAACGGGCCTGTGGCAATCGGCGACGATGCCGCAGAACCTGGTGATGCAAAACCTGGAGGTGACCTACGGCCCCGGCCAGCCGATGGATCGTTTCTATAACGACATCGGGGGATCAATCGAGTTCACGCCCATCCAGCCCACTGTGGATCGTCACCTCAGTGTTGAAGTCTCGGACGGCCCTTACGGCCAGCAGGACTTTGCGTTTGTGGGCAATACCGGCCGGTTCCACGGCTGGTCGACGGTCTTTGGCGGCGGCCTGGGCCGCGGCGACGATTACCGTCCCGGTCCCGACGGCTTCGGCAACCCCGCCCAGGACGGCTCGGCCTATGGCAAAACTCTGAGAGACTTTTCCAGCGGCAGCCTGGCCTTCAGCGCCTTCTACGCCAAGTCCGGCGGCTATCGCGCGCAGGTAATCCCCACGACGGATCAAGGCCTGATCGAACCGGGGACGAACGTCAGTTACAGCCAGGCGACGAGCGGCTTCTACAGCTCGCTGCCCTATGCCGCCTACAACAAGTACGACACCAACGAGATGTTCCTGACTTACGCGCGTCAGAACTTCTTTCTCACCCCGACGATGACGCTGCAGAACTCCATCTGGTTCAACTATATTCGGCGCTTCCACCGCCGCAACGAGGATACCCTCAACCTGGGCAGTCAGGTAAACGAGTGGAACAACCCGCACAGCGACATGCTGGGCGACCAGTTGGACTACTCCGTGGTGCTTCCCCTCAATACCGTTCACTTCGGCGGCTACTACATGCACGAGCGCTACAACACGCGGAACATCTTCTTTGATCCCACAAGCGGCGGCAGCGGAAAATACGAGATCGTCAGCCCCGGCTCCAAGTTTCGCGACGGCATCTTTACGGAAGACAACGCCGCGTTCTACGTACAGGACGACTTCCATCCCGTTGCGCGCGTTCATATCGTTCCCGGACTGCGCGTGAACGCCTTCAACACCGACTACAACAACGTGGCCTACCGCGATTTCACGATCATGCCGGGCGTGATCCCGTCTACGCACTGCTCGATGTATTCGGATAGCCCCACCAACCTGAATGATCCATTCTTCGACATCTTCAGTCCCGACCGCTTTCTGCCCAACGGCCAGTTGAACCCCAACGCAACCACCAACGCGAAGGACCAGGGCTCGATGTGCGGGGAGCACGCGAAGAGCTCGGTCGTCGAACCGTCGATTGACGCCTCCGTGACACCGGTCGACTGGCTGACGATCTACGGCGGGTACGACACCTCCTACCGCGCGCCCGCGCTCGGCGGCGGCGGCGGCATGTTCCAGTCGACGGACCCTACCTACTACATTCTGGCGGAGGGCAAATACGCCCAGGGCGGCGCCAAGGTGCACTTCACCCACGCGCCGGGGCTCGGGAACTTCATTGCCGGGGCCGATTTTTTCCATCTGGATTACACGAATCAGGAGCTTGACTACGAGACGGCGACGGGCGTGACCGGCACCGATGGCGGCAACTCCGCCTACAAGGGCGTGGACATCTTCTTCGACGCCGACCCCAGGAGCAACATCCACTTCTTCCTGAACTTCGCCGGGGAGACGGCGAACTTCACCAGCTATGTTCTGGGAGGCACGCTGGCGCAGTGCGGCACGGTGGCAAACCCGGCTTCGGGCTGCACGTTCTACAACGACCTTCCGGTTTCGTATGTTCCGAACTACACGCTGAACACCGGGATCTATTACGGCATCCAGCACCACCACAACGAGCTGCTGGAGCCGCGTCTCTGGATCGAGAGCATGGGGTCGCAGCACATGTGGAACAACAATACAGGCGGCCCGGACAAGCAGACCGAGCCTGCATACACCACTGTGAATATGTCGTTCATTGCGCCGCTCAGATTTTTCGAGAAGCAGTCGGTCAATCTGCAGGTGGACATGATGAACCTGGCCAACTCGCAGTACAACGAGAACGAGTACATCTCGAGCGGCGGCTACTTTAGCGCGTTGAACCCCAACGCCAGCGGCTACATCAATGCTTACCCTGGCGCGCCGCGGGCGATCTACGGCACGATCTCGTACCAGTTCTGACCATACGTGCTATCCCATCCTTTCGTCCAAAGAGCGGGCGAAAGGATGGGACACGAATATTAGCCTGGAGTCTGCGCTGCGAAAGACAAACGCAGATCCCTTTGTTCGGGATGACAGCGCGGGGTGAACGAAGTTTCAAGCGAGGGTCACAACCCCTGACCTCTGTTCCCTGCCTTTACGCCCACTCTTTCGCGCGCTCCACCGCTTTTTTCCAGCGGGCGCGGCGTTCGGCGCGCTCAGTCGCGCTCATTCCGGGTTCGAAGCGCACGTCGCCCTTGCGCTCGGCGCGCAAGGCCTCGGGATTGGCCCAGAAGCCCGTCGCAAGACCGGCAAGATATGCCGCGCCCAGCGCCGTGGTCTCCGTGACGCGCGGACGCACCACCGGCACACCCAGTACGTCGGCCTGGAACTGCATCAACAGATCGTTCACCGCGGCGCCGCCGTCGACGCGCAGTTCGCGCAGCGGCGCGCCGGTGTCTCTGCCTACCGCGTCGAGCACGTCGGCCACCTGATAGGCGATGGCTTCCAGCGCCGCGCGTGCGATGTGGCCGTGGCCGGTGTCGCGGCGCAGGCCGATCAACATGCCGGCGGCGTGCGCGTCCCAGTGCGGCGCGCCCAGCCCCACGAACGCCGGCACAAAGACCACGCCGTTGGTGTCGGGGACACTTGCGGCGAGCGCTTCGACATCGGCCGAAGAGCCGATCAGCTTCAGATTGTCGCGCAGCCACTGCACCACCGCGCCGCCGATAAAGATGCTGCCTTCGAGCGCGTACTCCAGCCGCTTTTGCGCGCTGGCGGCGACGGTCGTAATCAGGCGCGCCTGCGAGCGCATGAAGCGGGCGCCGATGTTCTCAAGCAGGAAGCAGCCCGTGCCGTAGGTGTTCTTGGCCTCGCCCGTACTCCAGCACAACTGGCCGAAGAGCGCGGCCTGCTGATCGCCGGCGATGCCCGCGATGGGCACGCCGGCGAGATCCGAAGCGGATCCCTCCGCCGTTGCCTCGCCCACGCGCTCGCTCGACCAGGCGACCTCCGGCAACATGCTGGCGGGGATTCCGAAGAGCCGGAGCAGATCCGCGTCCCACTCACCCTTCACAATGTTGTAGAGCAGGGTGCGCGAGGCGTTGGTCACGTCGGTTACATGCCTGCGGCCGCCGGTCAGGCGCCAGACGAGCCAGCTATCCACGGTACCGAAGGCCAGCTCGCCGCGCTCGGCCCGCGCCCGCGCACCCTCCACGTGGTCCAGAATCCAGCGCACCTTGGTGGCGGAGAAATAGGGGTCAATCACGAGGCCGGTCTTCGACGAGATCGTCTCGCCCGCGCCGCCCGCTTCAAGCTCCTTGCAGAACGCCGCCGTCCTGCGATCCTGCCACACAATAGCGGGATGAATCGGCTTGCCCGTCGCGCGATCCCACACGATCACCGTCTCGCGCTGGTTGGTGATGCCGATGGCGGCCACATCACGCGGCCGCGCGCCAACCTTCGCCAGAGCCTCCACGGCGCAGCTCATCTGGCTTGAAAGAATCTCCTCCGGGTCGTGCTCGACCCAGCCCGCCCGCGGATAGAACTGCTGAAACTCCTTCTGCGCCACGGCGGCAATCGCGCCCGCTTCGTTGAAAAGAATCGCTCTTGAACTCGTCGTCCCCTGGTCCAGCGCCAATACGTACGCCATATACTCCTTACCTCTTCCGGGAACCAGTCAATCATGCGAGGCGCGAAGGCGGCAAGGCGCGTGGAGAGTTCCGCAGGGGCCGCGCTTCGTTCCGGTTTACGGCTTCGAGACCGCGCAACTTGCCTTTTGGGATTCACGCCTGAGGCGCAATTCACCGCGGCAACATGGTCCCATGTTGTACCATGCGATAGGATCACATACCAATTTTTCAAGGGCTTTTGCATATGACTTCCGCATCTTCGCCGACCCTTCTTGTTCTCGCCGCCGGCATGGGCAGCCGTTACGGCGGCCTGAAGCAAATCGACCCCGTCGGGCCTACTGGCGAAACCATCATCGATTACTCGATCTTCGACGCCCTCCGCGCCGGATTCGGCAAGGTCGTCTTTGTCATCCGTAAAGACATCGAGGCGGCCTTTCGCGAGACTGTGGGCGCACGCTTTGAGAAGCGCGTAGATGTCGATTACGCCTTCCAGTCGCTTGAAGACATTCCGCCGCGTTTTGCCATTCCCTCTGGGCGCACCAAGCCCTGGGGCACGACGCAGGCCATTCTGGCCGGCGCGGGCGTGGTGCATGAGCCTTTCGCGGCCATCAATGCCGATGACTTTTACGGATCGGAGAGCTTCCGCGCGCTGGCCGGCCACCTCACCTCCGGCTCGTCCGACTACGCGATGGTGGGCTTCATCCTGCGCAAGACGCTTTCCGACTTCGGAACCGTTGCGCGCGGCGTCTGCGAGCTTGACGACAGTGGCTGTCTCAAGAGCATCGTTGAATATCTGGCGATTGAGCGCGATGGCGGCGCGGCAAAAAACGTGGATGCGCTTGGCAAGGTCACGAAATTCACTGGCAACGAGCCGGTTTCGATGAACTTCTGGGGATTCACTCCGGCCATCTTCGATCAACTGCGCGCGGCCTTTGAGACATTTCTGGAGCAGAATGGCTCCGATCTCAAGCGCGAATGCCTGATTCCGACTACGGTAAACGATCTGGTGTCGGCGGGTAAGGCGCGCGTGAAAGTGCTTACCTCGGAAGACTCCTGGTTCGGAGTCACCTATCGCGAAGACCGCCCGCGCGTGATTGAAAGCATTCGCGCTTTGATCGCCGCAGGCGCCTATCCTGAGAAGCTGTGGCCGTGAACGAAGCACGCGATCCTCGAGCAGCAGCCAGCCATTTTCAGTTTCAGGGTGAGGTCGTCACTCTGGAGCCTTACGGCAACGGCCACATCAACGACACCCTCCTGGTGACCTGCAGGACGGGAGCCGCGCCCGCGCATTACATTCTGCAGAACATCAATCGCAGCGTTTTTCCCTCGCCGGCGATCGTGATGCAGAACATCGAGCGGGTTACGGCTCATCTGGGCAGGCAACTCGCCGGGACGCCGGACGGCGCCCGCCGTGCGCTTACGCTGATTCCCGCGCGCGACGGCAAGAACTGGCACGTCGATGGTCAAGGGGAGACCTGGCGCGCTTATCCTTTTGTGGAAGATGCCCACGGGCACGAGACGGCCACCTCGGCGGAACAGGCCTACCAGGCCGCGCACGCCTTCGGCCGCTTTCAGCATCTGGTTTCGTCTCTTCCGGCGCCGCGCCTGCATGAGACGATTCCAGATTTTCATCACACCCCAAAGCGTTTTGCCGCCCTGGAGCGGGCCATCGCAGCCGACCCCATGAACCGCGCAAGACTGGCCCGGCCGGAGATCGAATTCGCCCTGGCGCGCCAATCCATCACCGGTGTCCTGATCGAAGCCAACCTGCCCGAGCGCATCACGCACAATGACACCAAGTTCAACAACGTGCTGCTCGACGACGCATCGGGCGAGGGCGTCTGCGTCGTGGACCTCGACACCGTGATGCCGGGGCTGGTGCTCTATGACTTCGGCGACATGGTGCGCACCACCACCAGTCCCGCCGCAGAGGATGAGCGCGACCTGAGCAAGGTTACGATGCGGTTTCCTCTCTTTGAGGCGCTGGTGCGCGGCTATCTCGACTCGACGCGCGCATTTCTTACCGCGGCGGAGCGGCAGTTTCTCGCCTTCTCCGGCAAGCTCATCACCTTCGAGATCGGCATCCGCTTTCTCACCGACTACCTGAATGGCGACACCTACTTCAAGATTCACCGCGAAGGCCACAACCTGGACCGCTGCCGCACGCAATTCAAGCTGGTGGAATCAATCGAGCAGCAGGAAGAGAAGATGAACCGCCTGGTCTCGTCGGTCGCCGCCGCGGCAGATTCTGGCAGATGTCCTGCTGAAACCGATTCTCATTGCACCTGCCCGATATAGACGCCATAGGGTCCGAGCACAATGCGATCCGAGGCTGCGGGGTCCGCCGCGCCGGGCGTCTTCAGCAGCGTCTTCAACTTTTTCAGACCGGCGCCGGCGCCCGCGGCGGACAGATCTACCGTCTGCGGTTCAGCGGTAAAGTTCACACAGACGATCGCCGGCGGCGCTCCGCTGGCTTGCCGCATCCAGCTCAGCACTTTTGTGTTTTTCGTGTCGAGCATGATGTCGGAGCCGCGCTCAAAGGCGGGTACTGTCTTTCTGAGCCGGATCAGCGATTTGTACCACGCGAGCATGGAGTTTGGATTGTCCTGCTCAGCCCGCACATTGACTGTGGCTGCGCTGGGCGGTACCGGCAGCCAGGGCTTGCCGGTGGTAAAGCCGGCGTTGACGCTCGCGTTCCACTGCATCGGCGTACGTTCGCCGTCACGGCCTTTTTCCCTGGGCCAGCCGGTGATGCCGATGGGATCTTTGACATCCTGTTTGCGCCTGGGCGGCGTGGTTTTCATTCCGATCTCGTCGCCGTAGTAGACGAGCGCAGCGCCGCGGCTGGCCAGCAGGACGGCGGCAAGCGCGCGCTCGATGCCGGCGTTGTGCACGCCGTCGCCATAGCGCATGTCGATGCGGGGATTGTCGTGGTTGTCAAAGAGCAGCAGCGGCACATTGCCGCCGAGCCGCGACTCGGCGTCGGTAAGCCGGGCGCGGAACGCAGCCACATCGAGCTTGTCGATGAAGCCGACCTGCGTGTCCATGGGCAGCTCGAACTCGGGCTTCTGCGGCGTGCCATACATTTTTCTGAGTTCGGCGATGTTCGGCAGATAGGTTTCGCCGATGAGCACGCGCGTGCCCGGGAAACTGGTGGACGCAAATTGATCGGCCGTGGCGCGCATCTCCGCCACCACCGCGTTGACGCCAGGCTGATTGTCGGTCTTCGAGCCGTCGAGTTCAGGATCGCCGTAGGCATTGATCACCGGCTTGCCATTCTTGTCGCGCACGATGCCCTCGTCGGCCAGGCTGGGATCTTCAAAGAGCGCGGTGATGGCGTCGAAGCGGAAGCCCCCTACGCCGCGCTGGAGCCAGAAGTCAAGAATGTCTTTGAACGCCTGATGGACAGCGGGGTTGCGCCAGTTCAGGTCCGGCTGCTGGATGTAGAACTTGTGATAGTAGTACTGCCGCGTTCCGGGGTCCCATTGCCATGCAGAGTGGCCAAAGAGCGATTGCCAGTTGTTGGGCGGCTCGCCTTTGCTGGTTGCCGTCTCGCCCTTGCCGTCGCGCCAGATGTACCAATCGCGGTAGGGATTGGTGCGCGAAGACTGGGAGGCCAGGAACCACGGATGCTGATCGGATGTGTGGTTCATCACCATGTCCATGATGACGCGAATTTGACGCTTGTTCGCCTCGGCGACGAGACGATTGAAATCGGTGAGGGTTCCGTACTGGGGATCGATGTTACGGTAGTCGGAGATGTCGTAGCCGAAGTCGACCTGCGGCGAGGGATAGACCGGCGTCAGCCAGATCGCGTCGACGCCGAGTTGTTTCAAGTAGTCCAGCCGCCGGGTGATTCCGTTCAGGTCGCCGACTCCGTCGCCGTTCGTATCCTGAAAGCTGCGCGGGTATACCTCGTAGATGACCGCGTTCTTCCACCAGTTCAGCTCGCTTGCTGACGGCGATGCGCTGTTTGCTTCCGCCTTTGCCTTTGCGGGTGCCGTTTGCGCACCCGCGGCGAGCGCCGCGGCAAGCGCCGCGAACACGAAGGCACGCCCAAGTCTTCTCATTCCACCAGTTGCCAGGCACATCATGTATTTGTTTTACCATCCCCATGGAATTGCCGCTTCAACTTCGCCAGGCGAGCACGCCGTCCTTCCGTGGTTCTCCCGCAGGGCAAACGCGCCATGGAAAAATCCAAGCCACCAGCGAGCGGATGCGGCAAAGGAAGAGCAGCAGGGGCTGAAGCCCTGCGGATTTTGCCTCTTGTGGCCCGGCTGAAGCCGTGCCCTTGTTACAAAACTTACCGCCGACGGCCTTCTCTCAACCCGTAACGCCGTGCTCTCGTTCCTTTTCGCGTCGAAAAGTCATGGTGCGTTTGCCCTGGGTTCCCCTGTCCCTTGCTCCCTGGTTCCCCGTGTTCTAGACTCTTCTCACCGATGCAATCCCTCATTGAAAATCTCGCTAAGCTCCAGGCCATCGATCTCGACCGCGCGCGCCTCAAGCAGGAACTGCGCGGCCTGCCTGCGGAGATCGCCCAATCCGAGGCCCGGCTCGCCGCCGCGGAGCGCCAATCCGCGGACGCTTCGGCCGCGCTCAACCGCGAGGACACGCTGCGCGCACGCCTGGAGCGCGAGATCGGCGAACACCGCCAGAAGGCCGCCAGGTTTCGCGCGCAAATTGACTCTGTCACCACTGCGGCGCAGGCTGCCGCCGTCGAGCACGAGATTCAGTTCGAGAGCGCTGAAGCCGAGCGATTAGAGAACGAGGAGTACACAAGTCTCGAGCGCAGCGAGGCACAGGAGGCCGCACTGGCCCAGGCCCGCGCGCAGGTGGAGCTGCAGGCCGCCGAGCTCGATGGCGTTCGCGCCCGAGTGGCCGCCCGCCAGCAGGAACTTTCCGGCGAGATTGCCTCACTCGACGGCGAACGTGAGGCCGTTCGCGCGGCCATCGATCCCGATTGGCTCGCCCGCTTCGACCGCAGCGCCGCCGCCCGCGGCACGGCCCTCGCCCGCGCGGAGAACCAGCAGTGCACCGGGTGCCGCATGGGCATTCGCCCGCAAACCTGGAATCAGCTTCGCGAGGGCGAATTGCTCACCTGCGACAGTTGCAGCCGCCTGCTCTACTTCGATCTAGCGATCCACCCCAGCGAGCAACGATCGCTCGCCGGGGGCCCCGGCATGGCTCCAGCGCCCAAAGCGCCGCAGCCTGAAGTGCCCGCAGGCACAGGCCGCGCTCCACGCAAGTCCCACCAGGCCGGCGTCTAGCTGCTTGGCCATCGAGCGTCTTCAATGCTCACCCGTCGCCGCTTTCTCGCCCAGTCCGCCGCCAGCGCACTTGCGCTTTCTCCGCTTTTGTCCAGAGGTTCCGGGCGCGCGAAGGATCCGATGATCGATTCGCACGTGCATGTCTTCGAGCGCAACGGACGCTTTCCCTTTGCGCCGGGCGCGCACCCGCCGTCAGAAGACGCGCCGGTGGAGGCGCTCATCGCCCTGATGCGCGCCAACGGCGTCTCGCGCACCGTGATCATCCAGGTGATTCACTACAAGTGGGACAACAGCTACCTGCTGAGCGTTCTTCGCCGCTATCCCACGCTGTTTCACGGTGTCTGCCGCGTCAATCCGCTGGACCCCGCCGCGCCCGACGAGCTTTCGCATCTGACAGAAGAGGGATTTCGCGGTGTGCGTCTCAGCCCCGCGGCCGATGCCTCGGGCGACTGGATTCGCGGGCCGCTGATGCCGCCGCTCTGGCGCCGGTGCGGCGAGCTTAAAGTGCCGATGACGCTCCTTGTGCCCGCGACGCGCCTGGTGGACCTCGTTCCGCTCATCGAGGCCAACCCCGGCCTGACCGTCGTCATCGATCATATGGCCGACTGCCCGCTCGACCGCCCTGCTCTGTTTCAACATTTGCTCGACCTCGCGCGCTATCCGCGGGTCTTCGTCAAAATCTCCGACCTGTGGACGATCTCGCGGCAGCCCTATCCCTATCCCGATGCGCAGGAGATGGTGAAGCGGCTCATCGAGCGCTATGGGGCGCGGAGACTGATGTGGGCGACAAACTGGCCGGTTTCGCTCAAGCAGCTTCCATACGGCAGGATCGTCGAGCTATACCGCGACCACATGAATTTCCTCACGCACGAGGAGCGGGAGGCCATCCTGAGCGGAACGGTCGAGCGCGTGTGGCCATTCGAGCTTTAACCCTGGGATGCCTCATCCTTGCAGAGTTCAATGGCGCGAGGACGGACAGCCACAAAACCGCTCCCATCCTGCTACCCTTTTCATAAGAGGTTGAATCCGCCAGCGTATTCCTGTGCGGACTGAAAATCGGTCACTGACAACTGTTTTTCAAGGAGTTTTCGTGCAGCGCATCTGTGTCGATATGGACGAGGTCATGGCCGACACGCTCGCCGAGCATCTCCGCCGTTACAACCAGACCTTTGACGAAGACTTGACGCCCGAAGACCTGGCCGGCAAGGGGATTTGGGAGGTCGCGCCCGTCGACCGGCAAGCGCAGGTCCGCGCATTTCTCGACGCCGAAGATTTCTTTGAGGTTCTGGACGTGATACCCGGCGCGCAGCCGGTGCTCAAGGATCTCTCGCAGCGTTTTGAGATCTTCATCGCCACGCAGGCCATGGCCGTGCCGAACTCGCTCGGGCCCAAATACCGCTGGTTGCAGCGCCATTTCCCCTTCATTCCGCCGACGCACTACGTATTCTGCGGCAACAAGTCGATCCTGCGCGCCGATTTTCTCATCGACGATCAGCCCAAGAACCTGATGCGCTTTGAGGGGCAGGGCCTGCTCTACAGCGCGCCGCACAACCTGATGGTCACCGGCTTTGCGCGCGTGAACAACTGGCGCGAGGTGGCCGAGTATTTTGCCTCCATTCCCACTTCGGCACCGGAATCGAACGCGCAACCAGCGCCTCAACACGCGTGAGTCCGCGCCTCGAACCATCCATGCGAAATTCGGTACCATGGAATATGACTGTGTCTCGCTTCGCTGAAAACCTTCCTATCACGCGGCGTCACTTTCTCGCCGCAGCCGCAGGCGCCGCGGGCGGCCTTGTGCTTTACTCGGGCGAGTTCGCGCGCCATCATATCGAAGTCACACGGAGCGAGGTTTCGATCACCGGCCTGCCTGAGGCCTTCGATGGCTTCCGTATCGCGCAAATCACTGACATCCACCTGGATGAGTTCACGGAGCCATTTTTTCTGCGCTCCGTTGTCCGCCGCGTCAACAGCCTTGCTCCCGATGCGGTATGCATCACCGGCGACTTCGTTACGCGCGAGCATGGGCTGAAAAAGTTTGCCGTAGGCGCCGCGTGGCAATGCGCTGGCCTGCTCGACGAGCTCGCCTGCCGCCAGCGTTACGCGGTGCTGGGTAACCACGACCTGCTGGTAGGGCCGCGAAAAGTCTCCGAGGCGCTCGCCGATCACGGCATCGTGGTGCTTCGCAACTCGCATTTGCCGATGGAGCGTCCGGGTGCCCGCATCTGGCTCGCCGGACTTGACGATCCCCTGGTGGGCGCGCCGCTGCCTGACGCGGCCATCCCAGTGTCGATCCGCAACCTGCCGCATGAACCGGTTCTGCTCATGTGCCACGCGCCAGACTACGCAGATACGCTGCTCCGGCACCCAGCAGGTTCTTCGGTGGCGCTGATGCTCAGCGGCCACACACACGGCGGCCAGATCCGTCTGCCCCTGATAGGCGCCACGGTGCTTCCTCCGATGGGCCGCAAGTACGTCGAGGGATGGTTCCGCAGGGGAAAGTTGCAGCTCTACGTCAACCGCGGCATCGGCAGCGTGGGCATACCCTTCCGCCTCAACTGCCCGCCGGAGATCGCCGTGTTCACGCTGCGCGCGGCGTAGTGGGCTATCAGCCTGACTGATTCCGCGCATCCGCGGGCTTCAATGTCTCCCGCCAGAGCGCAAAAAGCCGCACAAGAAATGGGGACGGAGAGCTTGATCAACACTTGAATCGAGGATGCTTTAGCTGAACAGATCCTTCATTTTTTCGAGCAGACCTGGCGAGGTCGGCTTGTTGTCTACGGCCATGGTTTCAGCCAGTTTCGCGACCAGATCGCGCTGCGCGCGATTCAGCTTGCGCGGGATCTCGACCACCGCCTTCACGATTAGATCGCCGTTGCCCCTCTCGTTCAGCCGGGGGACACCGCGGCCGCGTATGCGAATCTCCTTGCCGCTCTGCGTTCCTTCGGGCACCTTGATGTTGATGGGCCCGTCGATGCCGGGAATCTCGAACTCCGCGCCTAGGGCCGCCTGCGGAAAGCTGATGGGAATCACGCAGTAGAGGTCGTATCCGTGACGCTCGAAAAAGTCGTGCGGGCGAATGGAGAGAACGATGTAGAGGTCGCCCTTCGGGCCGCCGCGCCGGCCGACATCGCCCTCGCCCTGGTAGCGGATGCGCGTGCCTTCTTCCACTCCCGGCGGCACTTTGACGTTGAGCTTGATCTCCGTGGCGGCGCGGCCCTCGCCGCGGCACACTGTGCAGGGGTCGCCGATCATTGTGCCGGCGCCGCCGCAGGCCCCGCAGGTACGGGCCACCGAGAAGAATCCCTGCTGATAGCGGATCTGTCCGTGGCCGTGGCACTGGCTGCATACGCTAGGGCCGCGGCCTGAGGCGCTGCCCGTTCCGTGGCATTGGGCGCAGTTTTCCAAGCGGCGGATTTTGACTTCTGTCTCTTTGCCAAAGATCGCATCTTCAAAATCGATGGACAGGTCGAAGCGCAGATCGTCGCCACGCTGCTGGCGCTGGGCGCTCTGCCCTCCTCGCGAACCACCCATCGAGAACATCTCGCCAAACAGATCGCCAAAGATGTCGCCCAGGTCTACGCCGCCCGCAAACGGACTGGCCCCGAAACCCTGTGCGCCGAGACCGGCGTGGCCGTAGCGATCGTAGGCAGCGCGCTTCTCGGCGTCGCTCAGCACCTGGTAGGCTTCGCTCGCTTCCTTGAACTTTTCTTCCGCGGTATGGTCGCCCGGATTGCGGTCAGGATGGTACTTGAGCGCCTGCTTGCGGTAGGCGCTCTTCAATTCCTGATCGCTGGCGTCACGGGAGACACCCAGAACTTCGTAGTAATCTGCTTTGCTCACTTTTGTATTAGAAACCATTGCCTTCTTGGATCGCTATCAGCTATCAGCTCTCGGCATTTTTCATCTTCATTCAAGCTTATTGATCCGGCCCTTAAGTAATTGCACAGATTCCGCGAAAGGCAACCGCAGATCCTTCGACTCCGCTGCGCTCCGCTCAGGATGACAGTTTCGAGTTGATGCAAATCTTTTGGGCCGGATCAATAGTAATGCTCAGCTTTTGAGCCTCCGGCGCATCAATTGCCGCTGCTTTACCTCTTCAGTCGGCTCCCGCACCATCAAGCAGATCGCCGATGGCGGAAAGCCGACAACTCACTCACTCGCTTACCTGCTTGCTGTTATGCGCCACGCGGACCAGTGACGGCCGTAAAAGACGTTCGCGGATCTTGTAGCCGCGCCGAATCTCTTCGGCCACATGCTGATCGGGAATATCGTCACGCTCTACCGATCCCAGCGCCTCATGTACGCGGGGGTCGAACTCAGCGCCGACCGCGGGAATGGCATTTACCTGCATCTTCGAGAGGATCTCCTCCATCTGCTTGACGATCAGGCTCACACCTGAGCGCAGTTGCTCCGCAGAGCCCTCGGACTTGAGCGCCAGCTCGAAGTTGTCCAGCACCGGCAGAAACTGTTCCACCACATTGCCCGTCACATGGTCGCGAAAATCGGATTTTTCACGCTCGGTGCGCTTACGCGCGTTTTCAAACTCCGCCTGCATGCGAGCCAGTCGATCGAGCAACTGATCGCGCTCGGTCTTCAACTGTTCGACCTCTGTCGGGCCGCTCGGTAGCGCCTGCTCCGCCTGAGCCTCGGCCAGAGGTTCATCGGGCGGCGGCAACTCGGTCGCGGGGTCGATCTTCGCCTCTGACGCAGCCGGCTCTTTGTGTACTTTTACCTTCAACTCTTCCGTCTCCTGTATCGTCATGATTTCGCACATTCTCCAACAATGTCGATGTCTCTTCCAGTGAGCAGCCAGCAGAATTCCTCGGTCCTTTCATCCTTCACTCAATACCCCCATGAAGAACGCCTGGGGCCCCTTTCGTTCAGGATGACATCTGCGTTCTCTCACTGAATTCCTTCTTTTACACGGTCAGAGCACTCGTTAGACGAGCTTCCTTAGCATGGGTACTGGAATCTGCCCAGGCAGTGGGCACCCAGCCGTCGCCGCGTGCTTGTCTTTGCGGCCAGGGCGAGCAACGCACTTACGCGCTGGGAATCTCCAGAATGCGCGCAGAAAGCCGGGCAATGTAACTGACCGCCTCGATCATCTCCTGGTACTGGATTCGGGTGGGCGCAATCACCGCTACCGTTCCCACATTTGTCTCGCCCAACCGCGCCGGAGCTCCGATCAGCACCAGGTCCTGCATGGCGGGCGAAGCGGCATCGAGGCCTACCACCACGCGCACCTCCTGCTGCCGGCCGTCCACATACGCATTCAGCAGTTCCACCAGCCGCTGCTTGGCCTCGAGAGCCAGCAGCATCTGGCGAAGCCGCTCGCGATCCTGCTCAGCGCCAATCAGGTTCGCCATTCCATCCACAAAGAGCGCCGGGCTGCTTTCATCGCCGGCCAGCGCGCCCTTGCGGCACAACTCCTCCACCGAGGTCAGCAACTGGCGATAAGCCTCGCGCTCGATCTCCACGCGCCGCTCCACCTCGGTGCGAATGCGGTCAATCGGCCAGCCGTGAAAGTTCTCGTTGAGGTAGCGGCTCGCGGTCTCCAGCTCCAGCGAGGTCAACTCGTGGTCAAGAACGAGCACGCGATCCTGCACAGCGCCCGCCTGTGTCACCATCACCGCCAGCACCCGTCCGGTCGCGAGCCGGGAAAAGTGAATGTGCTCCAGCACATGGCCCACAGCAGAACTGGCCAAAGCCACGCCCAATCCCCGCGAGAGCGCAGCGAGCACGTGCGAGGTGCGCTCCAGATACTCGTGCGCACTCGCTACGCCGGAAAAGCTCTCCTCGATCTGCCCGCGCCGTTCGACACTGAGTGGGCTCAGAGACGAGTCCGCGCCGCCCGCTCCAGCAATTCCCGCAACGCCGCCTGCCACCGCGCGCCCCGTTTGCGTAATCTGCCCCACGTAGTAGCGGAAGGCCGCGGCCGTGGGCACGCGCCCTGCCGAGGTGTGCGGCTGCTCCAGAAGTCCCGCCTCGCCGAGCGTCGCCATCACATTGCGCAGCGTCGCCGAGCTCAATCCTTCCCGGTCGGCAAACAGACGCGCCACCGCCTGCGAAGCCACCGGCTCGCCGGTGGCAATGTACAGCTCGATGACGGTGTTCAATACGAGCCGCTCGCGCGGACTGAGGCGCACATCGGTCATTTTGCTCGGCTCTCCCAGCCGATCCCACGGGACTCACCGCAAAATCGGTCCATCACTCCGCCGGGGCGGAATCTTCAGCGCATTAAGTCTTTCTAGAAAATAGACTTATACTTGAAAATTCCGGGAATCCCCCTCTTAAAGTCTATTAACGCCAGAGAGCCACGTCAAGGTGAGCCGCTCTTCCCTTTTCGTCTCTCTGCAATTGGGTTCAGGTACATCTACGAGTGACTCCGGTCATGTTTCTCAGCCTCGGACTTTCCCTTCACTCTTCATTTAGTGCTATTGTGTTACGGTCCGGAGGCTATCGGAAAGAGCGGACACGACCGGGAACGGGTCGATAGCTGTTGGTTTTTGGGAGAGGCCATGTTGAACAGAATGCACAGCGTTCTTCGCCGCAATTCACTGCTGCTCGCCGCCTTTATATTCACTTTTTTGATGATCGCACCCACCTGCCGGGCCAGTGCGGCCAAGAAGCAGGAAAAGCACGTGCGGAACATCGAGAAGAAGCTGGCAAAATTCCGCAAGGGTACATTTCTTGAGGTAGACATGAACGACAACACCGACGCCAGAGGCTCACTCGTCGGACTCAGCAACACCACCTTCCAGATCTTCAATGCCGACACCAACAAGGTGCAGACGATCAACTACTCCGATGTGGATAAGGTGAGCAAGACGAAAGAATACATCGGCACCGGCACTGAGCCCAGCCATCACTTCCATCTGCATTTGCCATAGGCGGCCGGGGCTGGCGCCGCGGGCGAATCGGGCCAGTACAACTCCGGTTTCCCGCCTGGCTCCGCGATCCACCTCGCTCTTTCCGGACTGATAAATTTGTAGTAGAGGCCTTTTTGCGCCTTGGCGAAGGATTATCGCTCCGCGAGCAAAGAGACAATGTTTCATCCCACTGAAGACATTCGCATTCAATGGACGAAGGTTGTGCTGCCTCCGGTCTTTCTCGAGGAGGAGCTTCCCCTCACCGAGGCCGCTTCGACCACCATCTTCAACGCCCGCAATGAGGTTGCGTCGATTCTTCGCGGCGAAGACGACCGGCTCGTGGTGCTGGCAGGCCCCTGCTCGATTCACGATGTAAAAGCAGCGCGCGAGTACGCCGGGCTGCTGAAAGGCGCGGCCACGGAATTCGCGGACGACCTGCGCATCGTGATGCGGGTCTACTTTGAAAAGCCTCGCACCACCGTCGGCTGGAAGGGACTCATCAACGACCCCGACCTCGATGGAACCTACAAGATCAACGACGGCCTGCGTCTGGCGCGCCATCTGCTGCTTGACCTGGCGGCGATGGGCGTGCCCACGGGAACCGAGTTTCTGGACATGATCTCGCCGCAGTATATCGCCGGCCTGGTTTCGTGGGGCGCCATCGGCGCGCGCACAACCGAGAGCCAGGTGCACCGGCAGCTCGTCAGCGGCGTCTCGTGTCCGGTGGGATTCAAGAATGCAACTTCGGGCGACGTGCAGGTGGCTGTTGACGCCGTGCTCTCGGCCTCCTACTCGCACACATTTCTTGGTCACACGCATCACGGCCAGTCTGCGATCTTCGTGACGACAGGAAATCCGGATTGCCACATCATCCTGCGCGGGGGCCGCAACGCCGCGAACTACTCGGCTGAAAGCGTTGCCCAGGCCGCCGCGTTGATGGAGCGCGCCGGAGTTTCGCCGCGCATCATGATCGACTTCAGCCACGCCAACAGCCAAAAGGACTACCGGCGGCAAAATGTTGTTTGTCATGACGTGGCCGCGCAGGTTGCCCAAGGAAACCGCAAGATCATCGGCGTGATGATTGAGAGCAACCTGGTCGCCGGAGCGCAGAAGCTCGTTGCAGGCAGGCCGCTCGTCTACGGACAGAGCATTACCGATGGCTGCATCGACTGGAAAGAGACGCGCGCGCTGCTCGCGGAGCTGGCGGCGGCGGTACGGACAAGGCGCATCATTCCGGCGTAATGACTGACTGCACAGTCCAATGCCCCTCACGCCCTTCCCATCACCACCGTGTGCGGGCTCATCGGAATCGGATGCGCCTTCACATCGCAGAACCCAGCCTCAGCGTACATCTGGCTTAGATCGCTGAAGGTGTAGGCGTCGCCGGCGGGCGTTGCCGCGAGCATCGTCATGGCGAAGGATGCCGCAATGGGCGGCGAGACGCGGTCCTCGTTGGGCACGAACTCGAGCGTCGCCGCGCGGCCGCCGGGCTTGAGCGCGGCGCGCACTTTCTTGAGTAAACCCGTGCAGGTGGGCTTGTCGAAATGGTGGAGGAAATTTGTGAGCAGCACCGCGTCGTAAGGACCGCCGAAGTTGACCTCGAAGGCGCTGCCGGGCAGCATGTCATAGCGGCCGTGCACGCCGGCCCGTTCAGCATTCCTGAGCGCCACGCGCAACACCGGCGCCCAGTCGAGGCCCGTCACGTGCGCCTGCGGGTTCTGCTTCGCGATCTCGATGCCGAAGAGACCGTGGCCGGCGGCAATATCGAGCACCCGCATCGGTCCGTTATGGCCATCGAGCACCACTTTGCCCAAGGGCGCGGCCATGGGCGCCATCATGGGCGCCATGGTCTCGGCAAATTGCACCCAGATGGGATTCTCCGGCTCCACGCTACCCTCGCCATCGAGGATCGTACGTCCCGTGCGCACCACGTCGGCCAGCCGGTCAAAGGGTACGCGGTTGGCCGGATTGCCCAGGAATTGCGCAACTGAAGCCAGGCACGCGGGCGAACGCGGATCGAGGAACGCCGCGCTTGAAGGCGTGTGCTTGTAGCGACCATCGTCTTTCGCCAGCACGCCGTGGATGACGAGAAAATCGCAGAGGATGCGGATGCCCCGCTCGGAAGCCGCGCAGTGTCGCGCGATCGACACCACATCCCCCGGTCCTTCGCCAACGGCCCGAAACACATCAAGTTCAATCGCGGCCTTCAATGCCGCCGTGCGCTGGTACGCATGGAGCATTTCAAAGACAGTCCCTGGATTCAGTGGAGCCTGCGCGGAATTTTCTGCTTGCATGGTCAACCTCCTGACATGCCTGTTGGAAATTTGAATTGCCCGGGGGAAGTGGGGAAATGGGCTCACCGAGTGTATCACCCGGCGCAACCATTTGTACGGGCTTTAGCTGCGTGCCGGCAGCCATTTTCCGTCATGGCGCCGCGACTGTCCCGCGCCGCCGCGATACAGTGAAAGGTTGTGCGGCTTCGCTCGAACATCTTCCGTTTGCGGCAACGATCGCTGGGGCGCGCCATTCTGCTTTCGCTGGGCGCCTTTGCCGCCAGCCTGCGCCTGGCCGGCTTCCCGTACATCGAGAATCTGCATGGCTCGGATTGGCAGTTTCTTGCGCTTCTGGTGGCGGGGTGGGGCATGGCGGAGACGGTCCGCTGCCTGCAGCGCAGATGGAACCTTTACCATGCCGGCGTTCTCATTTTGCTCTATACCGATCTCCTGATCCTCGCCGGGATCGTGGTCCTGCTTGCCGTTCCGTAGCTGTTTGGCGCGCCCGCGCGGGAAATCCGCAGGCCACTCTCAAAAATCTCACTGCCAACTGCGTCTTCGCTCGTGTAGCATGGGGCGGAGTGTAGATCAGCCTGGATTGCTGCCGTGGAGGGTTCACAGCTTTTTGCGGCGCGGGCAGAAGTGGAATGCACGGGAGGAAGCGATGTTGAAGGGATTTCGTGATTTCATCCTGCGCGGCAACGTCATGGACCTGGCGGTCGCTGTCATTATCGGCGGCGCGTTTGGCAAAATCGTGAGTTCACTGGTGGCCGACATCATCAACCCGCTGATCGGCGCTACGCTGGGCAAACCAAACTTCAGCTACATCGTTCTGCACATCGGCAGCGGCGCAATTACCATCGGCAACTTCATCAACGCCGTGATTGAATTCCTGATGGTTGCGGCGGTGATTTATTTTGTGTTTATGCTGCCCATGAACCACTTGATGGCGCGCATGAAGAAGCGGGAGGCGCCTGCCGCGCCCAGCACGAAGACCTGCCCGGAGTGCCTCAGCGAGATTCCGCTGGCTGCCAGGCGTTGCGCCCACTGCGCTCAGCCAGTTGCCTGAGTTCAGTTCAATTGCGTTGCAAGGATTCCATTGATGAACGTCCGTACTGCGTTTGTGTTTTTCTTTTTGCCGGCTCTTGTTCCCGTCGTTTCTTCTTCCAGCCGGCTTGCGGCGCAAGCCATCGAGCAGCCACATTCGTTTGGCTACGCAGATTTCGGCGCCGAAGCCCGGCTCGAAGAGACGTTTCTGGCAGTTCCAAGCGCGAAGCTCGCGGGCAAAGAGCTGAAAATCCTCACAGCCGAGCCGCATCTTGCCGCGACGCCGGAGGATCACAAGACCGCGGAGTACGTGGCCGAGCAATTCCGAGCGGCCGGGCTTGAGACCCAGATCGTTCCCTACCGCGTGCTGCTGAATCAGCCCAGGATGGAGCGCGTGGAAGCCTGGGACGCCCACGGCCACCTTCTGATGAGCGGCCCTACGCGCGAGCATGTGGATGGCGATCCGGCCCCGGACAATCCCGGCGTCGTCATGCCCTTCAACGGATCCTCCGCGTCGGGAGATGTGACCGCGGAAGTTGTCTACGCGAATTACGGCCGGCTTGAAGACTTCAACGAACTGGCGGATCGCCATATCGACCTGCACGGCAAGATCGTCATCTGCCGTTACGGCTCGAACTTTCGCGGCGTCAAGGTTTACCTGGCCGAGCAGCGCGGCGCAGTTGGCGTAATTCTCTATTCCGATCCGCAGGACGACGGATTCGCCAAAGGCAATGTCTGGCCCGGCGGGCCCTGGCGGCCTGAGACCGCGGTGCAAAGCGGCTCGGTGCAATATCTCTTCAAGTATCCCGGCGATCCCGAGACGCCCGGCGTCGCGTCGACGCTCAACCTGCCCGACTCGGCGCGCGTCGCACACCCCGACGGCCCCGGCGGAAGCGAACCGCACATCATCTCGATCCCACTCAGCTACCACGACGCCGCGCCGATTCTCGATGCGCTCAAAGGCCCCCGAGCGCCCGAAAGCTGGCAGGGCGCGCTGCCTTTCCACTATCACATGGGTCCGGGCGGAGTCAGAGTTCATCTTGTCTCCAGGCAGGATTACCAGCGCCGAATCATCTGGGACGTCATCGGAAAGATTGAAGGCTCGCAGGATCCCGGATCATGGGTGATTGTTGGCAATCACCGCGACGCCTGGGTCTATGGCGCCGTGGATCCCTCCAGCGGTACGGCTGCCATGCTCGAAGCGGTGCACGGCGTAGGCGCGCTGCTGCACCAGGGATGGCGGCCCAAGCGCACGATTCTCTTTTGCAGTTGGGACGCCGAAGAGGAGGGCCTGATCGGCTCGACCGAGTGGGTCGAGCAGCAGGGCCGCGCCCTTGATCGCGCCGTTGCCTACTTCAACGTCGACGTGGCCGTATCCGGCCCGGACTTCTCGGCTTCCGCCGTGCCCTCGCTCAAGAAGTTCATTCGCGGCATCGCGCGCTCGGTTCCCAGTCCGCTCGGCGGCACGGTATACATGTCGTGGCGCAGCGAGTCGCTGGACAAGACGAAACATCGCCAGGCAAATGCGCCGCTGGCCGCGGGAGAAGAGGTACGCGTCGGCGATCTCGGCTCCGGGTCGGACTTCACGCCTTTCCTGCAGCACGCAGGCGTGCCCTCCACCGATATTGGATCCAGCGGACCTTATGGGGTCTATCATTCGGCGTTCGACGATTTCGCGTGGTTTGTGCACAACGCGGATGGACAATTTCTCTACTTGCAGGAGATGGCGCGCGTGCTGGGCCTTGAGGCGATCCGCATGGCCGATGCCGACGTGCTGCCCTACGACTATGTCGCCTACGCGAGAGAGATTTCAGCCTATCTTGAAACCGCCAAACACCGCGCCTCCGATGCCGGGATCGGGGAGCTGGACTTCGCTCCGGCTGAGGCAGCAGCCGCGCGTTTTGCCGCGGCCGCGCAACACGCCTATGCGCTGGAATCCTCGCCCGCAGGGGATCTGGCCCACCTGAACCTGGCCTTACGGCAGACCGAAACGGCGTTTCTTTCCGATTCGGGACTTCCCAATCGACCGTGGTACCGGCACACGATCTTCGCTCCCGGTGAAGTGACAGGCTACGCGGCAGTGGTGATTCCCGGCGTCAATGAGGCGATCGACGCCCAGGATCGAGACCTGGCGGCGCAGCAACTCAAAATTCTGGCCGACGCCATCAGCCGGGCGGCCCGTGTCCTTGAATCCGCTCATTGAGTGGCTTTTACAACGATCGACAATTACTTAAGTAATTGTCATGAATCGAGCTGCGGCATCCGCACCGACCGTGTATTCACCCTTTAGTTGTAGGCGATTTGTGGCTATTTCCCCGTGAAATCCGTTGCAGTTTCCTCTGCATCGACAATAAAATCGGTAACGTGCCAGAGTTGCCTTAGATCGATTTTTGGGTTACTCAAGCTTCGGCCTCGATCCTGATCTGATCTTCAGGAGCTGATAGGCCAACGGATCGGATGGTGCGTGTCCATGATGGAACTGCTCATCGCTCTCGTGTTTGTTGCATTTGTGGCCTCCCCGGCTATTGCTGCGATGTTGCCTGCGGCCGGGCGCAAGGAACGCGCCGCGAAGCGGGCGAAGAGTCTGAACGCCCATGTTCGGCCTCTTTCGGCCAGCCGCTGACGGCGCGCCGAAGCCAGCAGAAGTCTCTGCCACAAGCGCTGCCGAATCCCCGTGTGCCTCCAACGGATCACGCCCGATCCCACTCCGGGGTGATTCCCTTTCATGCTTCGATCGGCTAATGTCCGATCTCAGAGATGCACGCCTGTCAGGGTGCTGGGTGAAAATTCAATGATTGACTTTCTGATTGGCCTCGCCTTCGTCGCCATGATCATGGCGCCGGTGATCGTTGCCACTATCGAGCGGGCGCACGACGAGCAGGACCAATAGGATAGGTTCAAACGGAGGTTCTCATGAGTGATCTCGTGATCGAACTGATCCTGATTGCGATGTTTGTTGTCCCGCTGGTTGCAAGTACGCCCGTGCCCGCCAGGAGCGCAGATCGCAATCGTAACGAATTGTTGCGCAGGCTGTGGCGAAGCCACTGATGTGGCGAGAGAGCGCAGGAATCAGCCTTCAACTTTACCTTGCAGCAAGGTAGCATCTGCGCCCGGCCAGGCGCATTTTCCCGCACGAAGATCTCTCGCCTCCCGGATTGCCCAATCGCAGGCTCCCCACCCTCTTGTTCCCTTGTGGCCTGCTTTCTTGTATCGTTAAAGAAGGCATTATGAAGTCTTCTCCCCAATCTTTGCGTGTTGGGATCGCGGTTGTCGTGATCCTTGGCACTGTCGGCTGGCTGGCCTACACGGGCTATGCCTCGAACAAGAGTTACTTTGTCAAGGTTCCGGAGCTGCTCTCGATGGGCAGCAAAGCTTACACACGCAATCTGCGCGTGGATGGCTTTGTTGTGCCCGGCTCCATTGTGCGCGACGGGCCGCATGTAGACTTCAAGCTCAACGAGTATGAGAGCCACATGGCGAGCGCAGCAAGCGGGCGCACCGTCGAGGTCAGCTACAAGGGATCGGAGCCGCCGCCGGACACCTTCAAGGACGATTCCGAGGCCGTAGCCTCGGGAACCTACGGCCGCGACGGGGTCTTCCACGCGACCGAACTGCAGGCAAAATGCGCCAGCAAGTACGCCCCGGCCCAGCCCGGCGCACAGCCGCAGGCTCCAGATGCGTCCAAGCCGGCCAACACAGCCAACGCTGCGCCTGCGCCGTCCTCAACCCGCTCCACCGCCAACTGAGTGCATGACCGTGAACGCTAGGCATTGCGCCCAGCTCCACCAAGTGTCGAAGCTCTTCGGCAGCTTTGCCGCGTTGCGCCAAGTCACCGTCGATCTCGAACCCGGCCGCTGCTACGTGCTGCTGGGCGAGAACGGCGCGGGCAAGTCGACGCTGCTGCGCATTCTGGCCGGCCTGTTGCGTCCGACCTACGGCAAGGTGCGCGTCTTTGGCGCGGCCGAGCCGCACCAGGAGCGCGCCCGCATCGGCTACATGAGCCACGCGCCGATGCTTTACGACGAGCTGACCGCGCAAGAGAACCTGCGCTACTTTGCCAGTCTCTATCCAGGCCGCAACTGTCTGACGCCGGCTGACGCGCTGCGCCAGGTGGGCCTCGACCCGAACCTGAACCGCCCCTTCGGTCACTACTCGCAGGGCATGCGCCAGCGCACCTCGCTGGCCCGCGTGCTGATTGCCTCGCCGGAGCTGCTGCTGCTCGACGAGCCCTTCTCGAACATGGACGTGGAGAGCGCGCGGCAGATGGTGGATCTGCTGGCGCGTTTTCGCCAGAGCGACCGCACCATTGTCCTGACCACGCATCAGCGGGAGCTGGCCGCGCCCATCGCCGACTGGGTGCTCACGCTGCACGCCGGCCGCGTAGCGTCGTTTGAGCCGGGGAGTCCTACACGATGAAGACCAACGGCGCACGCTTCCTCGAATCACTCGGCATCGCCTTCGAGCTGCGCGAGTACGAGGTCGACCCCAACGACCTGACCGCGATTACGGTGGCGAAAAAGATCGGGATGCCGCCCGAGCAGGTCTTCAAGACGCTGCTCACCACCGACGGCCATGCCAGTTACGCCTTTGCCGTGATTCCCGGCGACGGCGAGCTGGACTTCAAGAAGCTGGCGCGCGCCACGGGCTGGCGCAAGGCCGAGATGTCGCCCCTCAAGGACGTGCAGCCGCTTACGGGCTACATTCGCGGCGGCGTTACCATCTTTGGCGCAAGGAAGCCCTACCCGGTCTTCGTCGATGAGACTGTGATTCTTTTTGAAAAGATCAGCGTTTCGGCAGGCACGCGAGGGACGCAACTGATCCTCGCTCCGGACGACTATCTTCGCGCCGCCGCCGCAATCGGCGAGCCGGTGGAGACCGTCGGCCTGACGAAGGACGCAAAGACCGCCAGCCCGGAGGGACACGCAAGACCACCGGAGGAACAGAATTGACTCGCGCTCTCTGGACGCATCTCATGAAGGATCTGCGCATCGAGTGGCGCACGCTCGATGCCATGATCTCCATGCTGTTCTTCTCGGGCCTGGTGGTGGTGCTCTTCTCGATCGCCTTCGATCCTCAGGGGCAGTTTGCGCAGCAGATCGCGGGCGGTGTGCTCTGCGTGGCCACCATGTTCGCCTCAGTGAGCGCGCTCAATCAGGCGTGGTCGCGCGAGATTCGCCATCAGGTCATGGACGCGCAACGCATGGCGCCTTCGCCCGGCGCCGAGCTTTATCTGGCCAAGGCCATCGCCAACTTTCTCTTTGTCACGATCGTGCAGGTGATCCTGGCGCCGTTCTTCTTTATCTTTTACAACCTGCACGTGGCGGGGAACGCCTGGCTGCTGGCGCTGGTGCTGCCGCTGGGCACGTGGGCGCTGGTGGGGAACGGCGTTTTCTTCGCCGCGCTGGCCATGAGCAGCCGCAACCGGGAACTGTTGCTCTCGCTCATTCTGTTTCCGATCTTCATTCCCGCGCTTCTCGCGATGGTGCAGGCAACCACGGGCATCTTCACAGGAGAAAGCGACCCTACTCTGTGGATCAAAATGCTCTTCGGCTACGACATCATCTTCACGACAGCCAGCTTGCTGCTCTTCGACGTCGTGTTTCACGCGGAGTAACTCACCGGCTCGCCACCCGACTTGCGCGGTCTTCGCGCAACCAGGAACTGCCTACTTTGGATTCCGCTTGAAATCGCCGCTTTTGCCGCCGGTTTTGGATTCCAGACGGATCTCGCGGATGACGATGGCTTTGTCGAGGGCTTTGGTCATGTCGTAGACGGTGAGGGCGGCGGCGGCAGCGGCTGTGAGGGCCTCCATCTCGACGCCCGTGGGACCAACGGTGGCGGCCGTGGCCGTGATTCGGACTCCGCTGCGCGCGCCGGCAGCGATCTCGGTCTCGACATCGACGTGCGTGAGCGCGAGCGGGTGGCACATGGGAATCAGCTCGGAGGTGCGCTTGGCGGCCTGGATGCCGGCGATGCGTGCGACTTCGAGGGGATTGCCTTTGGGGTTCGAGGGCAGCGCGGCGAGAACCTCGCGCGAAAGCTCGACGAAGGCCGAGGCGGTTGCGGTACGGCGGGTGAGCCGCTTTGCGCTGACGTCGACCATGGAGGCCTGGCCGGCTGCGTCGAAGTGAGAGAGTTGCGCGGGCTTGGGCATGGGATTCCTCACGGGAGCAGAATGCGGACCGTCGAGCCCGCTTCGAGAAAGGCGCAATCTTCCGGCACGACCAGATAGCAGTTCGACCGCGCCATGGCGGCGATGTCGCCCGAGCTCTGCCAGGGGACACGGTCGACTTCAGGGATGGGCAAGGCGAAGGTGCAAGTGGCGGGCAGGAAGCGCGTGAGACCGGGCTTCAATTTGACATCGGCGCCGAGGCGCGCAAGAGCAAAGCGCGGGCCAAGATCGATGCGGCCTGAAAGCGCAGCGAGAACCGGCGCGGCAAAGAGCAGAAAGGTGACGGCGGATGAGACGGGATTTCCCGGTAACCCCAAAAAGCACTGCGTAGGGCGGAATCTTTGGTTTGGATACGCGCCGGCATGAGGCCGCTCTCCGAATACCAGCGGCTTGCCGGGCTGGATGCGCACACCGGTGAAGTGAAAACGCGCGCCGGCGCGGGCCAGCGCGGGCTCAACCAGATCGAACTTGCCCGCCGAGACGCCGCCGGTGATGAGCAGCAGATCGGCCGCGGCGGCGCGGGCCAGCGCGGCGTCGAGCGATTTGGCGGTGTCGCGCGCGATGGGCAAGGTCCAGGGCTCACCGCCGACAGCGGAGACCATGGCGGCGAGCATGGCGTTGCTGGAGTTGCGAATCTGGCCCGGCTTTGGGGTGGAGGCGATGGGCACAAGTTCGTCGCCGGTCGAAAGAATGGCGACACGAGGCTTCTTGAAGACCTTGAGTTTTGCGCATCCGCAGGCGGCGGCAAGAGCAATCTGCGCGGCGCCAAGCAGCGTTCCCGCGGGAAGCAGCAGAGCGCCTTTGCGTGCCTGCGCGCCGCGCAGCACGACGTTGTCGCCGGCTTTGATCGTGCGCGGCGGCAAGAGGCGGATGGTTGGCGCGGTGGGCGTCCCCGCGGATTCAACGTACTCCAGCATCACAACGGCGTCGGCGCCGCGAGGGACCGGAGCGCCGGTCATGATCTCCCACACGGCGCCGCGCGCCAGCGATCCGGCTGGAGGGTCGCCCGCGCGAATTGCGCCCGCGACTTTGAGCGGCCGGTGCGTGGAGGCTTCCGCCGCGCGGCAAGCATAGCCGTCGCGCGTGGAGCGGGCAAAGGGCGGCTGGTCGGCGTCGGCGCGGAGGGTTTCGGCAAGCACGCGCCCTGCCGCGTCGGCCAATGCGACGCTCTCCGTTGCGGGCTTGTTGCGCGCCAGGCGCTGGGCGTAGCTGGCCACCAGGGCTGCCGCCGCGTGAAAGCTGAGCAACTCGCCGGAAGATCGATCGACCATGGAATGGATTGTAGATGGCGGAGCCATGAGCGATCCCGCCCTTTGACCTAAAAAACGATCGGCAATCGCATTTTGGCCAGATCGAGAAAGCGGGGCGCGATCCTGGCGTCCCGCTGGAACGTACACGAGGGAATCTGCCATCTTTCTCGGGACGATTCTCGTTTCGTCCCTTCGGGACAGGTGCATCGCAGCAGAAATCGCGCTTTCTTCTTCAAACGCCGGGCGCTTTCTTGATCGAAATGGATCGAGGCGCCCCCGGCGTAATACCTTGAGAAGGGAGACAATGAACAGACCATCCAAACCGGAGAAGGCAGCGCCCGCGCGCGTGCGCCGCACGAAGGAATCGGCGCAGGACAAGCCGTCACCAACCACTCGCGACGGTTCGCTGCCGGTCGCCGCGCCGCCGCGTGTTGCGCCAACTGGTGCCATCGTCAACCGCCGCGCCGCCGACCGGTTGCGAGCCGGCTACCTTTGGGTCTACGCGTCGGACGTGGTCACAATCGTTCCTCCAAGACCAGAAAAGAATCTGATTCCCGTTGCCGACCAGCGCGGCATCTTCCTCGGCACGGCGCTTTGGAGTCCGCAGTCTCAGATCGCCCTGCGCCTTGTCTCGCGCGAGGCGCTCGACCACGCCGGCTGGCTCGATCTGCTCGCCTCACGCCTGCGCGCAGCCATCGCGCGCCGCAAGCCGCTGCTCGACGCCGAGAACGATGCCTGCCGCCTCTCGTTCAGCGAGGCCGACGAACTGCCCGGCCTCGTCGTGGACAAGTATGGCGATCTCGTTGTCGTGCAACGCTTAGCCAAAGGTCTGCTGGCCGAAGGCGTGGCCGAAACATGCGCGCGCGTCCTGCGCGAGGAGCTTGCGCCGGCGATCCCCGCGGCTATCTTCGAGCGCCCCGATCCGCGCATCCGCGAGCTGGAAGGGTTGCCTGCGCCAAGCACCGAACCCTTGTGGCTCGCCGATCCAGCACGTCCGATCACAGCAACGCAGTTCCATCTCAACGGCCTCGCGTTTCACTACGACGCCAATGCCGGCCAGAAGACGGGCGCATTTCTCGATCAGCGCACAAACTACCTGGCCGCGCGTGAATGGGCGCGACGGCCTGGCGGAGCCAATCTCGATTTCCGCGGCCGCGCGCTCGACGTTTGCTGCTACCAGGGCGGCTTTGCTTTGCATCTCGCCCAGGTCTGTCGCCAGGTGACGGGAATTGACGCCTCGCGCGCTTCGCTTGAAGTAGCGGAGCGCAACCTGGTGGCCAATCGCGCCCGCATTTCAGCAGACGTTGACTGGATCGAGGCCGACGCCTTCGAGATTCTGCGCGACTGGTCGCAGGCGGGCCAAAGCTTTGACGTCGTCGTTCTCGACCCGCCAGCCTTCGCCAAATCGAAACGCGCTGTCGAAGGCGCTCTGCGCGGCTACAAAGAGCTGAACCTCCGCGCCTTGAAGATGCTTCGCCCCGGCGGTCTGCTCGTCACCTGCTCCTGCTCGCATCATGTGGGCTGGACCGAACTTGAGGGCGCAGTAGCTGCGGCCGCCGCCGATTCCCAGCGCCGCGTGCGCCTTCTCGAACGCCGTGGCGCCGCGCCCGACCACCCCGTCGTCCTCAACCTGCCGGAGACGGAGTACTTGAAGTGTCTGGTGCTCGAAGTGGAATAAGACAGGCAGCAGGGAACAAACGGAACGCGCTTTGCTGCCCTCGAACCCGCACGCACAATCCGCGGTCAGCAAGATCCTCTGGTCGAAAGCCTCATCCAGAACCTGCCCAGGCGCGCCAGAGCCCGCGTGGTTCTCATGCCCTCGCCTGCGCGGCGGCCAGCTTGCTTGCTTCCGCGGTCTACTGGTCCCGGATCTTCTGATCCCTGTTCCCTGTTGCCTGTTGCTTGTTTCGTCGCTCCCGCATTTCCTGTTTTTAACTCCGCCAGCGCCAGCTTCACCTGTGCGCGCAACTCTTCGGCCTCAAGAGCGCAGGAGCGCAGATAAGCCGATACCGTCAATCCTGCCTCTGCCGCGCGCCGATGCAACTGCGCGGACTCGGCCCTGCTGAGTCGAATCGTCACGCTCGCCGTGCGCAGATCGCGCTGCGGCGCAGCGGCCGAGGGCACCGGCGATGCAACGCCTGTTCCGGAGTCTGCCAGAGGCAAGAGTGACGCGTCATCGCGATGCGCGATGGGATCTGCCGGCCGATAGCGCGCATGGGCGCGCAGAGCGCGTTCGTAGCTGAGCGAGGCCACATCCCCGCCCAGATCACTGCTGCTCCAAAGCGATTCGTCCTCCGCGGCATTCGACGGAGGCGTGGCGAGCGTGGCCAGCAATCCCGCAAAATCGGAAGCGCCGGGGGAGGAATGCGTTGAAGTGGCGGGCTGCATGGCTTGGAGCATAACGCAGCTTGCAGCCGTGCCGGTGAGAGATCTCATATCAAGCGCGTTGCATCGTCCCATTTTGGATGGGATTGCACACAAGTTCCAGAACGGCACGACCCCGGCGACGCCCGCGCGGCGACGGCAAACGCCGGACTCCACAGGGCAAACGCATTGGGATAGGAATCCTGCTTGCCTTCGATCCCGACTCCACTCATCGAGCAATGTCATCCCGAACGGAGTGAGGGATCTGCGGTTGTCTTTCTCCCTATGCCGCGTCGCCGGGTGAAATCACCCTGCCAAACCGAAGCTCTGCGTGAGAAATAGACCCGAAAAGCAACCGCGGATTCTTCGTCGCTGCGCTCCTCGGAATGACGGCGCAAAATGCGTGGTTCGTAAAACGTCCAGCGAATTGAAACGCGTTTGCCCTGCTTCCGCGCCCGGAGGCGTTCAGACGCACAATAAAATTAGATCCATGTCTGCATGGCTTTCTCCGTTCCGGCGATTCTTGGTTCTCTGTGCTCTCGGGCTGTGTCTCGCCGGAATCGCCTCAGCCAAATCGTCTCAGAAGGCGAAGACGCTCATCCACCTCTCTTACCTCGCCAGTGGTGGACAGAACTGGACTGCGCTCGGACAGGTTGAAATGTCCGGCGACGCGAATGCCGGCGGCGCTGCAGGCCGCTTTGATCAGATTGTCGACCTGCGGAATGGAAGAGATGTGCTGACCCTCGATGCCGGCCCCGTCTATCAAAAGCAGGCGACTCTCGTGGATTCGGGTTGGCAGGCGGATCGAAGCGGCCTTGCGACCGTCTGCGACACGCCCTCAGCCCGAGTGGATGCGATCAACGAGTCGTTTCAGGATCGCAACGGCTGGTTCACCGCGCCGGACGATGAGCTGCGTTTCCAGGGGACACGCCGACATCGTGGCGAGAAGTTCGATCTGGTTGCCGTAACGCCGCCCGGCGGAAGAAAGATGACACTGTGGCTCGGCGCCAGGGATCACCTGCTCTACCGCATCGACGAACTGGACTCCGCGCACCATGAGAGCGACACGATTTATTCAGACTACAGAAAGATCGACGGCGTGATGATGCCGTTCATCCTGCGCCAGTCCAATGGCAACGCAAGCCAGGACACTGTGTTGACAGTCAAAACCATTCATTTCTCGCCGGTGGTCGACGAGACGGCATTCACGCCACCGCCTTCGACCTTCAAGGACGCCAGCCTGCTCGGCACAGAGAGTTCGGCAACGGTTCCTTTCACGAGCTTCGGCGGCTGGATTGTCGTCGAGGTCTCCATCGATGGACATGCGGCTGTTCCATTCCTGCTCGACTCGGGAGGAAGCAACTACCTTACCCCGCGGGCCGCGAAACGGCTGGGCGTGAAGGCAATGGGGAACTTTGCCCTGAACGGAGTCGGATCCGCACAGGAGAACGGGCAATTCGCGCATGTGAACGAGTTGCACGTGGGATCCATCGAGATGCGGGATCAGCAATTTATCGTTGGTCCGCTGCCGGACATGCTCGAGAATCGCGGGAAAGACGCCACGATCGCGGGTCTGGTCGGCGCGGAGTTGCTGCGGCGTTTTCCCACAACCATCGATTACCAGCGGAAGACGCTGACATTCTATAAGCCGGGAGGCGTGCCGCCGAAACCACAGGATGCGCAGGCCCTTCGACTTTATTTCGATGGGAGCCATCCCTATATTCAGGTGGACGTCGATGGCGTTCCCGGCATCTTTCAAATTGACACAGGCGACAACAGTGGAACCACCATCTTCGGCCCGTTTTACCGAGCGCACGAGTTTCCGATCGAGCAGCCGGCGAAAGCAGCAAGAGAAGGAGGAGTTGGTGGGTTCCACTCCGCACTCGATACGCGCATCGGCAGCCTCGGCCTTGGCCCCTGGCATCTCGACGATCCCTTGGTTACGATCAGCTTCGCCAGTCAGGGAGCATTCTCCGACGACGCCATTGCCGGAAATCTGGGCTACGACTTCCTGAAGCACTTCGTGTTCACGCTCGACTACGAGCACCGCCAGGGTTATTTCCTGCGCTCCAGCGAATTCAAAAATCCTGCTCACACATATAGCGCCGGCATCACGCTCGACCGGCAAATTGGCAACGTCGTCGTGAAAAAGGTCGATCGCCATGCACCAGCCAGGCGGGCAGGGCTGCGCGCGGGAGACGCGATTCTCACCGTCAACGGAAAGACTCTGCAGGATCTGCCGCCTGCCGCATTGGATAGCGTGTTTGACGCGAAGGACGGCACACAGTTCGATGTCTGTTATCGAAGGCAAGGCAAGGAACGTCATGTCGTGTTCCATCTCCAGGAAATCCTTCCGATCCAGGGAACGATGATGCCGCTTGCTCCCGGTCAAATCAACGAGTGAGCGCGCGCGACATGCGATTCGATGCGCGGGACCGTGCGCTGTATCATGGGAGGCAAATGCTCTCGCGCGGTTTTCTTCTGATTTTCGTTTTTTTTCTGTTTGCGCTTGGCTTCGCCGGTTGCCGCTCGCTGCCTCCATCCAAGCCGTCTTCGGAGTGGACGCCGCAGGAGGCGCGCGGCGCGGCTGTTTTTGTGGCCAAGTGCGCGCGCTGTCACTATCCCACGTCGACGCGTCCTCTTCACGGACCCGGTTTGCAGGCGCTCACGAAGCTGAAGGCTATGCCTTCCGGCGCGCCGCCGACCGATGAGCGCATCACAGAAGTCATTCTGCACGGACGGCAGATGATGCCCGCTACCTCTCTCAGCGACGATCAACTGAACGATCTGCTCGCCTATCTGCACACGCTATGACAGACGAATCCAACTCGAAACCTCCCTCGATGGACCTTCCTGGTTCATCATCTGGTTCATCAACTGTACCGAAAGAAGCGCGGACAAGGCTCGTCAGACACCCCGGCGTTGTCGCTATCGGCTTCTATATGTTCCTGCTCGCCGGGGTGGTCGTGGTCTACGTCGTGCGAGGCTGGGTGGGGCCCTTCTTTCTTGTCTTCTCTGCATTGTTCGTCGCCGGCGGACTGGGCCTGATGATGATGATGCGCTGGGCATGGGCGCTGACGCTGGCCGCGGTCGCGATCCTCTCAGGCCTGTTCTTCTGGATCAGCGTGGCGCAGCATCTCCCCTATTACCTCGTGCATGGCCTGATCAATCTGGTCTTGTTCCTCTACCTGGTGCGCAGCGAGGTACGCCAGAATCTGCGCTACTGATCCGGCCCCAAAGATCTGCCACACCGTGCCCCACCCTTTCCGCGCTTTTTGCGGAAAAGATGGGAGAGCACGATGCAAATCATCAGGACCGGATCAAGAAGTTCGTTCCCGCCTGCCTCTTTGCTCATTCGGCTTCTTGTTCTCTCGTTTCCTGTCTTTACCGGTCCTTGCTTCTACAATAAAGAGGTGATGGATCTGGTGCAGATTGAGCCAATGCGCCGCGTGCCCGCGCCCAAGCCGGAGTGGCTGAAGGCCCGCGCGCCGGTGGGCGAGAACTATCACTCACTCAAGCGTCTGGCCCGCTCACTTGGTTTGCATACGGTGTGTGAAAGCGCGCAATGCCCCAACATCGGCGAGTGCTGGCACCACAAGACCGCGACCTTCATGCTGCTCGGCAACCTGTGCACGCGGCGCTGCGGATTCTGCGCCGTGCCCAAGGGACGGCCCGAGCCGATCGACTTTGACGAGCCGCGCCGCGTGGCGCAGGCCGTTTCCGCACTCGGGCTCGAATTCGCCGTGATCACCAGCGTCGATCGCGACGACGACCTCATGGGCGGAGCGCGCGTCTTCGCCATGGTGATCGATGAGATTCGCCGCCAGGCGCCCGGCTGCCGCGTCGAAGTCCTTATCCCCGACTTCCAGGGCGATCGCGAGGCGATCCGCACGGTGGTCGAAGCGCGGCCCGAGGTGCTGAACCACAACACCGAAACGGTGCCGCGCCTCTATCGCGTGGCGCGCTCGGGCGCACGCTACGAGCGCAGCCTTGAGTTGTTGCGCTACGCCAAGGAACTGCGGCCTGAGGGGGCGACGAAGTCCGGCGTGATGGTCGGCCTCGGCGAAGAGACCCGCGAATTGCTCGAAGTCTTCCGCGATCTCGCCGCTACGGGCTGCGACATTCTGACCATCGGCCAGTACCTGCGGCCCTCGCGCGACCACCTGCCCATGAAGCGCCTCTACACGCCGCGTGAGTTTGCCGAACTGAAGACCGAGGCGCTCAGGATGGGCTTTCGGCACGTAGAGTCGGGACCGCTGGTGCGGTCGAGCTATCACGCACACGAGCAGGCAGCAGCCACGGGCGCAATCGCCACAGCATGAGGCAACCCAAACGTCGAACCGGCCCGCTGGGGTTGTAGAATAGCGGTTGGTAAGTTCGCCAGAGCGAGGACGAATCACGATGACAGCCTTTATGGCCGGGAATCCGGCGCTCAAAGACCTTTACAACGACCTCAAGCGGCGCATGGACAGCGCCGTGGCAGACTTTCAGGCCAGCCTGGCGGCCACGCGCACCGGCCGCGCCAGCGTCCACATGCTCGACCAGGTGAAGGTGGACTATTACGGCACGCCGACACCCATCAACCAGATGGCGCAGGTATCGGCGCCCGAGCCGCAGCTCATCACGATTTCTCCGTGGGATCCCAGCGTCATCAAGGAGATCGAGAAGGCAATCCAGTCCGCCGATCTCGGCTTCAACCCCATGTCCGACGGCAAGGTCATCCGCGTTCCCGTGCCGCCCATGACCGAAGAGCGCCGTCGCGATGTCTGCAAGCACCTGAACAAGGTGCTCGAAGAGCACCGGACGGCGGTGCGCAACGTGCGGCGCGACGGCAACGAGGCCCTCAAGAAGCTCGCCAAAGACAAGAAGATCAGCGAAGACGACGAGAAGCGCGCGCTCGAAGAGGTGCAGAAGATAACCGACGTCGAGATCCGCCGCATGGAAGAGCTTTCGCAGAAGAAGGAAGCGGAAGTGATGCAGGTCTGAGGAGCCGAGGCGCAACGGGGCAATCCCCGCAGCGCCATTCTCCTGACCGGCAGAGCGCGGGTCTCCCAACTCACGCTCTGCCGGACTCCAACGAAAAAAATCAAACAGCCAGTCGCGCCGCAAGCGCGCGGCATCAGGACTTTTTCGGCCGCTTGTAGAAGGGCAGCGAGACCTGCTTGGCGCGGACGCGGTTGCCGCGCACGTCGACCAGAACGTCGCTGCCGGAATCGGCAACGGCAGCCGGTACAAGCGCCATGGCAATGTTGGTTTTGAGGAACGGCGCGGGCGAGCCCGACGTCACCGTGCCGACCACTTCGCCAGAGGTTGAGAGTACGGAGTACCCATCGCGGGCGATGCCGCGCTCCACCATTTCGAGACCGATAATTCTGCGCTTCGGCCCGCCTGCCGCCTGCGCTGCGAGCAGGGCGTCGCGGCCGATAAACTCGCCTTTGTCGAGCTTGAGCCAGCGCGTGAGGCCGGCTTCCAGTACATTGATCTCTTCGGAGATCTCGTGGCCGTAGAGGCTCATGCCGGCTTCGAGGCGCAGGGTGTTGCGCGCGCCCAGTCCGCAGGGGCGGATGCCGAACTCGGCACCGGCATCGAGCAGCGCGTTCCACATTTTGACGGTCGTAGGCTCGTCGGAGGGAATGTAGACCTCGAAGCCGTCTTCACCCGAGTAGCCGGTGCGCGCGATCATCACGTTGGGAATGTCGGCGACTGTTCCCCAGGTGAACCAGTAATTCCTGATCGCGGCAAGATCGACTTTAGTGAGTTTGGCAAGAGTTTCGAGCGAGCGCGGTCCCTGCAGGGCGAGCTGTGAGTAGTAGCTCGAGTAGTTGCTCAGGTGAATGCCGGGCCAGCCGCCCACCTGCTGCTTGATCCAGGCAAAGTCCTTTTCCGTGGTGCCGGCGTTGACCACCAGAAGATAATCGTTGGCGCCGAGACGGTGCACCAGAATGTCATCGACAAACGTGCCCGAGGGCGTGAGCAGCGCGGAGTAGTGTGCCTGGCCGTCGGCGAGCCGGGCGGCGTCGTTCATGGAAATGTGCTGAACGGCGGCGAGCGCGCCGGGGCCGCGGAACTGGATCTCGCCCATATGGCTCACGTCGAAGAGGCCGACACCGGTGCGCACGGCCATGTGTTCGGCGATTAAACCGCCGCCGGAGCCCGGATACTCGACAGGCATATCCCAGCCTCCAAAGTCGACCATTTTGGCCTTGAGCGCGCGGTGTGTGGCGTTGAGGGCGGTTTTCCTGAGAGGTGCAGCGGAAACAGATTCGGACATAGTAGTTCCTTTAAGGAGCGGCTTACCGCCCCTCTACACCATAGGCACTGGCGCCCGCCGGGTCAATGCGGCGCAGGTCAAGTGAAACTCCGAACGCGATAAAAATGCTCTCCAAAGCCAAGGCCTCAGGAACGTTGAACTATTCGCGCACGGCGATGCCCAGCGCCTTCATCTTGCGGTAGAGATGGCTGCGCTCGAGGCCCAGCAGTTCGGCTGCGTGGCTGATGTTGTTGCGCGCCTCTTCGATCTTCTTTTGGATGTACTCGCGCTCGTAGGCGTCGCGGGCCTGCTGCAAGGTGGAAAACTCCTGGGCCGCGCGGGTGCCGGTTTTGCGCGTGAGCGGCGGCAGGTGCTTGCGCTCGATGCGCACGACGCGCGGGTTGAGAATCAGCACGCGCTCGATCAGGTTCTTCAACTCGCGCACGTTGCCGGGCCAGTGATAGCGGCTGAGCATCTCCAGCGCGTCTTCAGTGATTTCGACGCGAGGGCGGCCATACTGGCGGCCGAACTCGGTCAGAAACTCGCGCACCAGCGGAGGGATGTCCTGCTTGCGCTCGCGCAGCGGCGGCACGAAGAACGGCACCACGTTGAGCCGGTAAAAGAGATCCTCGCGGAAGTTGCCCTTGGCAATCTCCTCTTCGAGATTCTTGTTGGTCGAGGCGATCAGCCGCACGTCGACGCGCAGCGGCTGCGTGCCGCCGACGGGCGTGAACATCTGGTCGTCGAGGGCGCTGAGCACCTTGGCCTGCGTCTTCAGGCTCATGTCGCCCACTTCGTCCAGGTAGAGCGTGCCGCCGTCGGCGCGTTCGAGGGTTCCGCGCTGGTCGAGGGTTCGCGGCTCCGCGGGCGCGCCGGGTGGGACGCCATGGCGCACGCCGAAGAGCTCGGCCTCGATGTGGGCCTCGGGAATCGCCGCGCAGTTCAGCTCGACAAATACGCGGTCGCGGCGCAGACTCTCGGCGTGAATGGAGCGCGCAATCAACTCCTTGCCGGTGCCTGACTCGCCGTAGATCAGCACGCGGCCGTTGGTGGGCGCCATCAGGCGGATCTGCTGCCGCAGCGCCTTCAACGGCACGCTCTCGCCGGTGAGCACCGAGGCGGCGCTGAACTGGCGCTTGAACTCGACATTTTCCGCGCGCAGGCGCCGCGCCTCGACGGCATTTTTGACCACGATGAGCGTGCGCTCGAGCGAGAGCGGCTTTTCGAGGAAGTCGTAAGCGCCCAGTTTGGTGGCCTTCACCGCGGTCTCAATGGTTCCGTGGCCACTGATCATCACCACTTCGGGCCGGGTTTCCAGAGGCCACTGGCTGATCTCGGCCAGCATCTCGAGACCATCGCGGCCGGGCAGCCAGATGTCGAGCAGGATCACGTCGTAAGGAGCGTCGCGCAGGAGGATCATGGCGTCTTCCGCGCTCCCCGCGCCGGCCACGCCGTAGCCTTCCTCGCGCAGGATCTCTTCGAGCGAGCCGCGAATCTCCGCTTCGTCGTCGACCACCAGAATGTGGTTCATGATGCGAGCCTCCTGGCCGCTGGCGCGCCGTTCGATGCGGTTTCCGGCTCGGCGCCGGACTCGGCAACCGGCAGGCGCACCGTGAACCGCGCGCCTTTGGGAGAGTTGGACTCGGCGCCGATCGTGCCGCCGTGCTCCTGCACGATCTTGGCGGCGATGGAAAGTCCAAGGCCCGTGCCGCGATGCTTGGTGGAGTAGTAGGGCAGGAACAGACGCTCGCGAATCTCTTCGGTCAGGCCATGGCCCGTGTCGGAGACCGTCACCTCGACAGCGGCGCCGTCTTCAACGAGCGCCGTGCCAAGGCCCAGCACGCGCAACAGGCTGCCCTGCATGGCCTCGGCCGCATTGTCGATCAGGTTGGCCAGCGCGCGGCGAATGGACTCGGGATCGGCCATCACCGGCGGCAGGCCAGGCTCGAGATCGCGCTGCACGGCGATGCCTTCGAGACGGCCCCCGAAGAGCGCCAGCGCCTCTTCGACAATCTGGTTCATGCCGCAGGCGCGCGGCTGCGAGGCGGGGAACTGGGCCAGCGTGGAAAATTGATCGACCAGTGTGCGCAACGTGCCGACGCAGCCCAGAATCACTTCGCTGCACTTGCGGATGACGCTGGCTGAATCCGCGCCGCCACGATCGAGATGGCGGCGGATGCGCTCGGCGCTGAGGGCGATCGGCGTAAGCGGGTTCTTGATCTCGTGCGCCACCTGCTGGGCCACTTCCTTCCACGCCAGTTGCCGCTGCGCGCGCAACAGCTCCGTCGAGTCTTCCATGACGAGAACCGAACCGGCGCGGCCGGGCTCCAGTTCGAGCCGGGCGCTGGTGATGGCCAGATGCACGACGCGCCCGCGCGCGCGGAACTCTACTTCGGTCGATGCCGCGCCCATGCGATTTCCGCGCCGGACGACAGCGGCGAGATCTTCGGCGCAGTCGGCAGGCAGCAGATTCTCGAGTCTCTCTCCGGCCAGGACCGCATCTTCTTTCAGTCCCATCAGCGAGGCAAAGCCGCGATTGGCCTGCAGCACCACACCTTCGCTATTCAGTGTGACCACCCCGGAAGGAATGGTTTCCACGATGGTTTCAAGCTCGCGCCGGCGCTCTTCCACGGCCAGGTTAGCCGCCGTCAGTTGCGCCTGCGCGCTCTCGGCCAGCCGGCGGCTGGCTTCGAGATCGGCGGCCATGTGATTGAAGGAGCGCACCAGATCTGCCATCTCGCCAGTCGCCACGTCCGGAACGCGCTTCTCATATTTTCCTTCAGAAATTTCACCCATGGCATCGGCCAGGGCTTCGACAGGGCGCGTGATCTGCTTGGAGAGGAACAATGCCAGCCACACGCTCGAGAAGAAGACGAAGACCGTGATCAGCAGCAGCATGAGGATGAACGTGGTGCGGACTTCGCGGCGGGAGCGGAAGAGCTGCCAATACTCGGCCATGCCGGAACGGATGTGCGCCGTGGTCTGGCTCAAGCCATGCGGCAGAGGCAGCGCGACGACGACGACTTTGCCCGAGGCAGTATCGGCCGCGCCCAGCGCGTATCCCTGGCCGGCGACGCGAAGCAGCGTTTCGTCGCTGCGCTGTGCGGCGTCCAATAAGATTTGCCCAAGCGGGCCGCTGGGTAATGCGCCCTCCGGTTCTGATTCATCGAGCCACGACTCCACATGCGCAGGGCTCGAGCCTGAAGGGTTCTGAAAGGCCGCCAGCACCTTGCGGTTCTTGTCGTAGACGACCGCGAAACCGCCGTCGAGCGTGATGCGATGCGCGCCAAGCTCGCGGACCAGATCGGCGAGCGGCTTGTCTGGCGCGCCCGATGCGGCAATTGACTCGGCCTCCATCCGCGCGTTGGCCGTGGTGTATTGCGCAAGTTCCAGCACCACGCGCATTGAGTCCTCGCGCAGGCCCGCAGTCGGCTGCGAAAACCAGCGGTCGATGGACCGGTTCATCAGCAGGAAGCTGAACAGGAACATACATACCGCGGGAATCAGCGCGATCAGCGCGGCGCCAGCCACCATGCGCGTGCGCAGCCGCGAACCCAGGGCGCTGCTGCTCTGGTCGGCGTAGAGCTTGAGAATGTTTCTGAAGAGCAGCGTCAGCAGCAACAGCAGCAGCAGAAACACCAGCACGATGAGGCCGACAAACGCCAGCGTCTCTCCCGATGTAACCGGGTTGAGAAACCTGACGGCAGAGAAGTTGAACGCCTGCAGTGCGCCCAGAAAGGCAAACAACAGCACGACTCCCACGGTAAGCAGGATGACGGTGCGGCGCCGCGAATCGCCGGGAGACGGCATGGGGCGATTATAGTTCGGCGCAAGGCAGGCGGGCAGCTTACGGCTTCTTGATGGACTGGCGCCAGGTGGCGCGATCCCTTTGTCCCTTCCCGTCCGCAATGAGGGTGAGGGCGCACAAGGCGCCCTCAGGCGGAGGCGATCTCACTTGAGATCGGGACCGCCCGCCGTCATCATGCAGACGCGCTACGAGTCGCCCAGGCAGGTTCCGAGGCGGCGGGCTGACTCGACCCAAGGATGATCGGGCGGGACCGACTTGCGCTTGCCGGCGACCTGATCGAGCGGCACCGGCTCGGCGCCTTCACCGCGGGCCGCTACCATCACGCCAAAGTGCCCCCTGGCGATCAGATCGGCGCAGGCCGTGCCCAGGCGCGTCGCCAGAATGCGATCGGCCGCGTTGGGCGTGCCTCCGCGCTGTACGTGGCCCAGGATCGTCACGCGCGACTCAAGGTGGGTCAGCTCTTCAAGCTGGTGGGCCAGGCGCAGCGTGTTGTCCTGGTGGCGAACATCGAGAGCGGCAATGGCGCGCTTGGCCGCGATCTTGTCGCTCAGGGTTTTGGCGCGTTCGAGCTTCTTCTCGGCAGCGTCGAAGACGCGCGCGTCATCGCGGCTCATGGCGCCCTCGGCGACGGCTACGATGCTGAAGTTGCTTCCCCGCTTGCTGCGCCGGCCGATGGCCTCGGCGATCTTCACCACGTCGTAGGGGATTTCGGGGAGCAGGATCACATCGGCGCCGCCGGCCAATCCCGCCCCGAGCGTGAGCCAGCCGGCGCGATGGCCCATGATTTCAGTCACGATGATGCGGTGGTGGCTGTGCGCGGTGGAGTGCAGGCGATCGATGGCTTCGGTGGCAATGTCGAGCGCCGTGGCATAGCCAAAGCTCGAGTCGGTCATGGCCACGTCGTTGTCGATGGTCTTGGGCAGCGTGATGACGTTGATGCCGGCCTTGTGCAGACGCAGGGCATTCTTCTGCGTGCCGCCTCCGCCCAGACAGACAACGCAATCGACACCCCACTTTTTCAGATTGTTCCGGATCGCGCCGGTCATATCTTTCGTGCGGCCGTCGATCTCCATACGATGGGGTTTGTCGCGGCTGGTGCCCAGAATCGTGCCGCCGACCGTGAGAATGCCGGAGAGCGTGGCGCGATCCAGTTCCAACCGCCGGTTCTCGACCAGCCCGCGAAAGCCGTCGCGAAACCCGACGATCTTCATGCCGTGGTAGCCGAGCGCCGCCTTGCCCACGCCGCGGATCGCCGCATTCAGGCCGGGGCTGTCGCCGCCGGCAGTGAGAATTCCGATGCACTTCGGTTTGGTGGCCATCAACAAACACTATGGGGCACGGGCGGAGCTTTTGTCGAGATGCCGCCCGCCAGACCGGCAGCCGCTCGTCAAATCAGGGAGCAATCCAGCGGGCTCAGCACCAGGTTGCTGATGTTGGAAACAATCGGATCGAAGGCGAAGCGCGGATCGGAGGAGAGCTTCTTCCAGGCTGGAGCGTTCCTGAAGACATCCCACCGGGCTTCGAGCTCCGCCAGATCACCGAAGCTCAGCATGTAGGTGAGGCAGGGCATGCGCGAGCCGACCAGCGTATCGCCGAAGAAGACAGGGTGGAAGCCGGAAGCCAGAAAGATCTCAAACTCGCCGGAGTGAAACATCTGAACTTTGCGCACGTGCTCGCCATTCGACGGGCTCTCATAGGTGCGGAGCTGGAAGATGCGTTTGGCTTTGGCGGCCGAGGAGGCGGGTGGCGTGAGGCGGGGCCAGCCTTCAAAGGCTGCCAGCAGCCAGGACTCCACGCGCTCGAAGGCTGGAGCGGCGGCTCTCGCGTTCCAGAAAGGCGCGGCGGCCTGAAGGAACTCCGCATCGCCAGCCAGCCGCAGGTCCAGCTCGGCCAGAGTGTCGACGGAAGCGCCGGGAATCAGCAGATAGTAGGCCGGCGTCTGGGGACCGAAATCGAGCTTGAAAGCGCCCACCGGTCCAAGACCTATGCGCTTGAGCGCCGGCAGCAGCGCCCCCGCGAAATAGTTCTCCGTCAGCTTCAACTGTGGCCCACTGACCAGGTGATAGCGGCGCAAGAGATAAAACTCTCGTCCGATCGAGGCCGAAGCCTGAGCGGGCGCCGGCCGCACGGCGGCCGCGGCTGAAGCTGCAAGTGAGACAGCGAGAAATCGGCGACGTTCCATGGTTCCCTCCCAAAGGAAAGATCATTGTATGCCGACCGGCGGCGCATGGTATTTTTTACGGGATTCAGAAAAGGCGGCGCAACATTTGCCCCAGGGTGGGGTCCAGCTCGTTGTAGTTGAGCGAGACGATCATCGTGTTTTCGGCACTCCCGCCGAAACCTGCGCCGCCGTTCCCCGAGGGGGCGGCGGCATTTTTTGCGCCCGTCTTGCCGGAATCGCGGGAGCCGGCTTCACCACGTCTCAGAGAGATACGCTTCTGGCTACGGCAACTCTTTCAGCCGCAGATCCTTGAAGGTGATCTGGTAGCCTTCCGCTTCGAGTCCAACGTAGCCCTTGGCAAGCCCCACCTTGACCGTGTTCACCACCTTGCCATTGACGGCCAGGGTGCAGGTCGAGCCTGCGCAACGGATGTCGTAGGTGTTCCACTCGCCCGCGGGCTTCACGCGGTTCTCCGTCATCTCCTTTTGGAGGTTGAAGCGCGTCGGCTTGCCGTCGATCGGCGTCATGCCGAAGATGTAGCCGCCGCCGAGCGAAGTCTGCGCCTGGTGCCAGATGGAGCCGTCAAGATTGTTGCGGAAAAACACGCCCGAGTTGTACTTCGGGTTCGGCGTCGCCACGGGCGTAAAGCGCCACTTGAGATGGAAGGTGAAGTTCGCGACCTCGCGATTGAAGCGCAGCCATTCATGACCACCGTTGCCGTCGCAGACAATCTGCTTCTTCGCGTAGTCGATGTGCCATTGCGGCGTCTGGCTCACGGGGTGAGTGGGCGGAATGGCCACGCGCGTCCAGGCTTCCTCTCCGCCGATGGACCCGCTTGCGGGAAAGAGATTGACGTTCTGCGCCGATGCGTTCACGGCGGCAAACAGGAGAACAAGGCAGATCGGGCCGCACCAGGCGGCGATGCGGCGCGTAAAAGATTTGCCGGCATGGGTTTTCATCGCAGGCTTCCTCCCGGGATGATTGCCGAGTTTAAGCCTTTCGGCAGTCCGGAGGAATTGTAGCATCTGCGGCCGAGCGCACTTGCATGTGCGCCGGCGCGCTCAGGGCCGACGCATTTCAGACATCCTGATGTCACCGAGGGATTGCAGGGGTTTTCAGGCGGGTAGCGGAAAATAAGATGG
>JBMFHB010000012.1:0-60840 GCA_049977045.1 Occallatibacter sp. | reverse complement strand
TACAGGCCGTCGCGATCTCTCGAAAAGATGGGAAAACACAACATGTAGTGGGTACTGTACTAAGGCAGCTACCCCACTCCTGAAGAAATCGCAGCTTGAGAGTTGAGGCTTCGCTACACCTGAGAAGAAGATCCGCCCTAGAAAACGTAGAAGACTCCGCCCATCGGCTCGGAAGTTCCGGTATACGTTCCGGTTGCCTGAAAGACCGTGGACAGATTGGGCGCCTTATAAAGGTTGTAGCGATACTCACCGCGGACACCTAAACGAGATGTCAACGAATAATCCACCCCGCCTCCAAATACATAGGTCGGCCTCATCACGGTGTTCACGGTATAGGTGCTGAGATTGCCCGGGATCACCGACAAGCCCAGACCGGCGATTCCGAAGGGCCGAAGCCGTCCGATCTTCACCGACGGGATCCAATCGAAATCGAACACGATCGCCTTGCCCGTGACTGTCGTTGTTGGACACGCGCTACCGCATGTGGAGTTTGGGGTGCTCGTGAAGGTCTCATTGACTGAATTGAAGGATAAACTCCCGCCAAAGCCCAGATAGCGGCTCTTCAGGTAATGCAATTCAAATAAGCCGCCCATCGAGTTTTTCGGAGTTTGTGTCACCCCATGGCCGGTGGAACTGCTCATGAAGGCTTCGTAGACACTTCCACCAAAGTCAATCTGCTTTGCTTGCGCCTGTGCCCTTGGTGGCTGCACATTGCCCGTCTGCGCATCGGCAGCAGCGGTGCCGGCCACGGCTAAGACGACGCCGGCCACGGCAAGAATAAAGGAAAGAAATGCGACCCGCCTGCATTTCATGATTTGAATTCGTCCCCCTGACAGTCTTGTTCTGGGTTGAGTGGTGCGAGATAGGCAGAGCCAACACACCGGCTGGGAGTTTGACGCATAAACCAGCAAAACGGCTTGCCTCAGCATCCAGTCTGAGCCATCTCTCTATTGTAACGACTCTCTGTCCAAACTACCCCACCACGGGCAACCCCGCAAGCGCCATGGCGATCTCCTCCTCGGGATAGTCGTAGTTCTGGAGCTTGCCTGCGTGGTAGTCGATATAGGATTGCATATCGAAGTGGCCGTGGCCGCTCAGGTTGAAAAGAATGGTCCGTGACTTGCCTTCAGCCTTGGCTTCGAGCGCCTGGCGAATGGCTTCGGACACTGCATGATTCGACTCAGGCGCGGGTATGATGCCTTCTGCCCGGGCAAATTGCACCCCCGCGGCAAAGGCGTCAAGCTGCTGCGCGGTCACGGCTTCGGCCAGTCCGAGGTTGATGACATGCGAAACCAGCGGCGCCATGCCGTGATAGCGCAGACCTCCCGCGTGGAACCCCGGAGGCACAAAAGTGCTTCCCAGCGTGTGCATCTTCACCAGCGGCGTCAGATGGACGGTATCGCCGAAGTCGTAGGTGAAGCGGCCCTTGGTCAGGCTGGGACAGGCGTTCGGCTCCACGGCTACGACGCGCGCGTGTGACTTTCCTTTGAGCTTGCGGCCCAGGTAGGGCATCGCCAGCCCGGCAAAATTCGACCCGCCGCCTGTGCAACCGATAACTACGTCGGGATCGTCGCCTGCCATCGCCATCTGTTCGATCGCCTCCAGGCCAATCACCGTCTGGTGCAGTAGTACGTGATTCAACACGCTGCCCAGCGCGTACTTGGTATTGGGATCCTTGGCGGCCACCTCGACGGCTTCGGAGATGGCGATACCGAGTGAGCCTTTCGAGTCGGGATGCTCGGCGAGGATTCCGCGGCCCGCATCGGTGAGCGGGCTGGGACTGGCGGTGACCGATGCGCCGAAGGCTTCCATCAGGGCGCGGCGATACGGCTTTTGGTCGTAGCTCACCCGCACCATGAAGACCTTGCACTGGAGCCCGAAAAACGCACAGGCCATTGACAGCGCCGATCCCCACTGCCCGGCGCCGGTCTCCGTCGAAAGGTGCGTCACGCCTTCCTGCTTGTTGTACCAGGCCTGCGCGACGGCGGTGTTCAGCTTGTGCGAGCCCGCCGGGCTCACGCCCTCATATTTATAGTAGATGCGCGCCGGCGTATCTAGCGCCTTTTCGAGGCGCCTCGCACGCATCAGCGGCGATGGCCGCCACTGCGCGTAAATCTGCCGCACCTCTCCAGGAATCTCGATCTCGCGCTCCTGGCTCGCCTCCTGCGCGATCAGGGCCATGGGAAACAGCGGCGCCAGATCGCCCGGCGTCAGCGGCTTCAGCGTGCCGGGATGTAGTGGCGGCGCCGGCGGTGACGGCAGATCGGGAACAATGTTGTACCAGGCGAGCGGAATATGGCTCTGAGGCAGGTTATACGCGATGGTTTCCATGCCGATATTTTACAGAAGCCAGCGTTGTCCCACAGATGAGCTGCGCAAAAGCACGCGCTCTCTCTCCTGTGGCAGTCGTCACTGCAAGGGAGAACCCCGCCCGCATAGGCTCTTGAGCCAGGTAACGAGGAGAAGATGCCAATGTCAATTGCCGTTGAAAACTCGAAGACCGTAGAGAACCTGCTGGCCGCCTTCGAAGGCGAATCGAATGCCCACGCCAAGTACACCGCGTTTGCGGCGAAGGCCGACGCCGAAGGATGGCGCGGAGCCGCCAGCCTGTTCCGCGCGGCTGCCCGCGCCGAACAGATTCATGCCGCAAATCATGCCCGCGTCATCAAGCAATTGGGCGGTGAGGCCAAATGCGAGATTCACGCGGCCAAGGTAAAGAGCACGCTCGATAACCTGAAGACTGCGCTTGCCGGCGAGCAGTACGAAATCGACACCATGTACCCCGGATTCCTGGCGGAGGCTACGGAGCGGAAGAACAACGCCGCTATCCGCACCTTCCACGGAGCGCTCGAAGCCGAAAAGACCCACGCCCGGCTCTACGGCAAGGCGATTGCCCTTGTCGAAGCCGGGAAGAAAGATGCATGGGTGGGCGAAGCGCGGGCTTTTTATGTGTGCCCGGTGTGCGGCTACACCTCGGAGACACCCGAGGAGCACGAACGCTGCCCGGTGTGCAATTGCCCGTGGGATCGGTTCGAGACAATCAAATAAGGCGCTGAATCGGAAGCTGCCAAGCGCGCTCGGCGCGCCGCTCGCTCTCGATCCACCTCACGGCTCGTCGTTGTAAATGTGCACCTCAACCTTGCCGCCCTCGGCCAGCCGCGCGCGGAACATGCCGGGTGTATTAAAGCTCCACGCCATCTGCCCATCGGGCGCGACCGCGATCACGCCGCCGTCGCCGTGGATCGGCCTGAGCTTCTTCTGAATCACCTCGTCCGCGGCTTGTTGCAGCGTGTAGCCCTTGTACTGCACCAGCGCGCACACGTCGCGCGCTACCGTGTAGCGAATAAAGTACTCGCCGACGCCGGTGCCCGAGATGGCGCAGGACTGGTTTGAAGCGTAAGTCCCCGCGCCGATCAGCGGCGAGTCGCCTACGCGGCCTGGCATCTTGCCCTGCAATCCGCCTGTTGAGGTGCCGGCCGCCACGTTTCCTTTGCGGTCCACGGCGACCACGCCCACCGTTCCATAGCGGCGCGTGCCGGCCATCTCCTGCCACTGCGCCACCGGTACGATGCCGCCTTCCGGCGGAACGCCCGCGGGCCGCGGCGGAATCGGCCGGCCCTCCTTCTGCAATTGCTTCACCAGCGACTGCCACCGGCTCTCCGTAAAGTAGTAGCCCGCAGGCTCCTGCTCCATGCCGGCCTGCACGGAGTAGGCATCGGCGCCTGGACCCACCATCAAAACGTACGGCGTCTTCTCCATGACCGTGCGCGCCAGCGTGATGGGATAGCGCGTGTGCGAAACATCGGCCACCGCGCCCGCATGCATCGTTGCGCCGTCCATGATGGCGGCATCAAGCTCCGTCTTTCCATCGGCGGTGAAGACCGCGCCGCGCGCGGCATTGAAGAGCGGGTTGTCTTCCAGCATGCGGACAGCGGTCTCGACAGCATCAAGCGACGAGCCGCCGCGATCGAGAACCGCGGCCCCGGATTCAATCACCTGGGTCAGCGCCGCGCGATACGCCTTGTCGCCCTCGGGCCCGAGCTTGGCGCGCTCGATGTCGCCCGCGCCGCCGTGAACCACAATCGCCCAATGGCCCGCTGACTTCGACGGCGCCGATTGCCCCGCCGCGCCCGTCACCGCAGTCCATGCCACCGCTGCGCCCATACAGATTGCCGCTGCTCCTCGCACACGCGTGTCCTCCTCATGCCTATTCATGGTAGCGCCGATTCTTCGCTCGCGACCGGTCTTCCGCACCGCCTGAACACGAGCCGCCGAGCGGATGCACCATCCACTCTCTGGTCCCCGCATAGCGGCAGGACTCGGATGCGATCGCGGCGGCCCGCGTCAAGGCATCGACAAAACCAAACCCCTGCGACGCGAAATGGCAATAAGCTCCGTGCAGAATGTCTCCCGCGCCCATCGTGTCCATCACATCCACATGCGGAACATGCACGGTGGCGGACGATTCCCCGGCAAGAATCCGGATTGGCCCGGCGCCATTGCTGATGGCGATGTTCTGAACGCCGGCATTCTTCAGAAACCGAAACACATCGTCCACGCTCAGGCAGCCGGACGGTCTGAAGTCTGCCGAACAGATCGCCGTGTCAACGCTCTTCAGCAGTTCATCCGTTCCGCTCTTCCAACTTCCGCCATCGAAAACCACCGGCGTTCCCGACGCCCGCGCCGCCGCTGCCCACGCCTGGCACACCTCCATGAAGTGGCCGTCAACCATCAGCACCTGCGCCTGCCGGCACATCTCCCCGTCGACCCGAGGCGAAACCACGGGAATGCGCACCGCGTTCGCGGAAACGACGTTGCGGTTGCCGGCCTTGTCCACCGTCACCGCCGAGATCGCCGGCACATCGTCAAAATCCGGATTCAGATCGACGAGCCGAACCGTATGCTTCTCCAGTTCCGCACGGATCGCGCCAGCCAGCGCATGGCGCCCCACTGCCGTCACAAGCGTCGCTTCAGCGCCAAGGTGAGCGCAAGCGATAGCCGCATTCGTCGCCGGCCCTCCGATGAAAACACTCTGGCTCTGCGCGGCCAACTTCGTGTTCGCCGCGGGAAACTCCTCGACGCGATAAACAACATCGATCGTCGAGAGACCGACAAAGACAACCTGCGCCATGAATGAACATCTCCGCGCGGAAATCTGTTTTCCGTCATTCTACTGACCGGCCTAAAAGACCTGCCACACCGTGCCCCACCCAGGGCAAACGCATTTGGACAGAAGTCCTGCTTTCCTTCGATCCCGACTCCATTCATCGAGCCATGTCATCCCGAACGGAGTGAGGGATCTGCGGTTGTCTTTCGCCCCTTGCGGCGTCGTCGGGTGAAATCAGCCTGCCAAACCCAAGGTCTGCGCGAGAAATAGACCCGGAAAGCAGCCGCGGATTCTTCGTCGCTGCGCTCCTCAGAATGACAGCGCAAAGAGCATGGTTCGTAAAGCGTCCAGCGAATTGAAATGCGTTTGCCCTGCGATCATCCTGAGAGCTGGCTCTCACGGTGCTGGTTTTTGCTCCGCCTGACCCGTCCTGGCGGCGCGGTGGGAGTTGGGCCACAGGCCGAGGTGCTGCGCCAGCATGACGGCCGCGAACTTGTATCTCGCCAGCGGTAGCATCTTGTTCGGAAAGGGCCAAAAGGCCAGGCTCCTCAACATCAGATGCAGATATCCATCTTCGCCCTCTCCGCGAAGCGTGAGCGATTGGTCATAGCCGTTGAATGCGAGGATACGGCGGCGCAGGAGCCTTCGCGTGAGGCCAGAGGTATGGTACAGGCTCCTGTTTTCGACGATACGCCGGGCCGCGTTGACGACGGGCATGATCTTTGAGCTGAGACTGCCTTCGACCCTGTTATACATGATCAGCGGAGTTGGAACGGCGGCAAATGCGTCGGTTGAGAATCGCTCGGCAAGCCTGAGCCCGAGATCCCAGTCCTCGTCAATAGGGTAAGCAGGATCGAAGCCTCCGACCGCGTCGAAGGCATGCCTGCGCAGCAGAACCGTACTGGGAAGAAAAAGAGGCGTGTAACGAAGCCGCCATGCCAGCTCGCTCGGCGGCCAAAATTTAATCTCCGTCACAGGACCGTCGAGGGGCTTCAGAAAAGCCCCGGTATAGACAAGCACCGCATCCGGGTGGTCGCGCACGCATTGCCGCTGCATCTCCAGCTTTTGCGGCAGGAACCAATCGTCCGCATCGAGAAAGGCGAGCCAGTCGCCGGTCGAGGCCTCGACGGCGCGATTCCGGGCCACCGAGACACCGCTGTTCTTCTCCAGCCGCAGCGCCTTCACCGGAGGCGGATACTTTTGCGCAATCTCGAAGGTTCCATCGGTTGAGCAATCATCGACCACGATGATCTCATCGGGCGGCAGGGTCTGTTCGAGGCAGCTCTCGATGGTCGTTGCGATGTACTTCTCAGCGTTGTAGGCGGGAATGATGACGCTGATTTTCATGGGCTCGTCTTACCTCTTTGGCTGTTTTGAGCAAGATACCATGCTGGCATCCATGGCACACATGCCTCTTCTTTGTGCATCAGGCCGGCTGCGTGGGTCTGGGCGAAGGCGCCGTTTTTTCGTAGCGCCGGATCATGGCCGCGCCCTTCGCGATGTCGGCAGGCGATAGCCCGTAGAGCATCTCGCGCAGGAGTTTTAGCCCTTTGGCGAGGGTCAGGGAACGGCGGCGCACCCGTGAATAGACATTAAGCAGCGCGTCGGCGGCGCAACTGGCGCGGAGCAGGGCATCGGGGTTGTTCATCCAGCGGGGGCGCGGCGCCGGAGGGCCGGCGGCGCGGCGCGCGCGAATCAGATCGTCGTAGACCGCTTCGAGGGGAGCGAGCATTTGGCCCCAGGAGTGCGCGACCGCGGTGGCGCGTCCCTGGCGCACGAGGTCCGCCCGGCGATCGGGGTTGCCGTGCAGCGCGACGATGGCGGCAAGCAGGCCGTCGACATCGCCCACATCGGCGCTGTAGCCGTTGACGCCGTCCGCGATCCAGCGGGGAACGGCGCCCACGCGCGTCGAAACCACGGCGGTTTCGCAGGCCATGGCCTCGAGAATGGTGACGGGACCGCCCTCGACACGCGAGGTGAGCAGGTAGACATCGAGCGCGGAGTAGAGCGCGGGCAGATCCGCCTTGCGCAGATAGCCGGTTGCGCTGACCGAGACGCCCATGGCCCTGAGGCTCTGAACCTCCTTGTCCCAGCCGGGGCCTCCCATGACGAGATGAAAGTTGGGAATCGCGGCCGCGGCCTTGCGCGCCACTTCAAGGAGCACGTCGGTGCCTTTTCTGCCGTAATCCAAATCGCTGCCCTTGTTGCCGAGAAAGCCGACGACAAATCGGCCGGGCGGGATGCCGAACCGGGAGGGCCGGACCTTTCGGCGGTGGAAGAAATCGGCGTCCACGCCATGCGGGACGACGGTGATGGGGATGCGGCCTTCGACGCGCTGCTCGAGAAGCTGCTTCCAGCCGGGCGTGCAGGCGACCAGCGCGGAGCTCATCTCCAGGGCAAGCTGCTGATTGGCGTTCCACTGGGTCACGTGATGAAACCAGGTCACGATGGGGGGCAGCTTGCGGCGATCGTGATCGCTCAATAACTCGATTCCGTCGTAGTCGCTCAGGCAATGAATGACGTCAGCCGAGGCAACGACATCTTTGAGGAGATCGGGACGCCTGGCCAGGATGCCGGCGGGCAGAAAACAGAAGTCGTATTTGCCGCCGAAGCGCGCGGCGATTTGCTTGCCCATCTCGCCGATGATCCACCAGGCGCGATCGGGAATCAATGCGATGCGCGGTTTTTCATTCACGATAAGTCCTTCTTTTTGAAGAATTGATTTCTCACGCTTACTAGAGACACGGCGAAGCGTCGCGATTCCCAGAAAGGGGAGGGCCAGGAGAGCAGCGAGCGGAGAGCATAGCGGAGTTCGCCCTTGAGGTGGTTGTCGCGGGCGATGAGCGCGGCGCTTAGTAGCTGTCTCGCCCAGATGCGCCGCCGCCAGATCCATCGCTCCATTCCCCGGTATGGCGCCAGGAGCGTCGGCTCCAGAATGATTCGCAGGCCGTCGAGCATCTTTTCCGGCGAAGCGCTGAGGCTCTGTGGGTGAACATAGTAGTTTGTCAGGGGCTGGGCGACAGCGGCGAAGGCGCCGAGGGGGATCAGGCGCACCCACATATCCCAATCCTCGCAGGTGCGGGTATCCTCGCGAAATCCGCCGACGGTTAGAACTGTTTGACGACGAAGAATCACCGACGAAGGCAGGATGGGATTGCAGAAGCGCAGGAGCTTGCGGGCGACGGCAGTGTCGGTCGCCAGTTCTGTGCTGACCGGGCCTTGATCGTTGAAAAAACTGGCGCCGGTATAGACGAGTACGATGTTCGGTTGAATGAGATCGGCCTGCCGGGCCAGTTTTTCCGGTTCCCAGGAATCGTCGGCGTCGAGCAGCGCGATCCAGTCTCCGCTTGCGGCCTTGATGCCGGTATTTCTGGCGGCGGCCAGACCGCCGTTGGGGCGGCTGACGACCTTGGCGCCGAGATGCGCGGCGACCTGGGCGGTCGCGTCGGTCGAGCCGTCGTCGACGACGATGACTTCGTGCGGGGGCAGCGTCTGCGCGAAGACCGAGGCGAGCGAACGGGGCAGGAAGTGGGCCGCGTTGTAGGCCGGGATGACGACGCTGATGGAGATGCCGGGATGGGTCATTGGCGGTCCTTGTTTTTTGCGTTCTGCTCGTAGACGGAGCGCGGCAGTAGCCTGCCGGGATTGCCGACGCAGATTCCTCCCGGAGGCACGTCCTTGGTGACGACGGTGGAGGCGCCGACGACCGCGCCTTCGCCGATGGTGACGCCGGGGAGCACAATGACATTTTTGCCCAGCCACGCTTTGTCTTCGATGCGAACCGGACGGACCTCCTCTGGATTGACTTGTTCGCCAGCAATGCGCAGATCGGGATGCAAGGGGTGGCCGGAGTAATCGAGGAACCAGCAGCCGCCGGCGATGAGCACATCGCTGCCGACGGTGACGGATTTTGCCACGGAAAAAGTCGTTCCGTGGCCGATGAAGGTGCGGTCCCCGATGCGGATTTCAGGTTCGGAGAAGATGCGGGCGCCGGAAAACGTCAGGTGTCCCGAGAGGCGCACATCGTCGCCGAGATAGACCTTGATGGGGCCGTTGAAGCTTGGTACGACCTCCATCTGGAGCCTCTTGCCGACCTGCGCGCAGCGCGCGCGCAGCAGGGGATAGCGAAAGAGTGCGACAGCAATTCTTTCGTCGGTTTCGTAGCGCAGCCACTGGAGATAGCTGATGGACAGGAAGAGCCAATCGAGCGCGCGGGGGATGGGGAGCCGGAAGGTGAGTACGCGCTTGCCCAGCCGTTTGAGCCGGGCATGGAAGGGCGTTTCTGCGCGTTTTACCTTGAGGATGAAGTCTTCGACCCACATGGCATCGTGTCCCTGCTGGCTAAAGTAACTCGACGTTGCTGGCGGCCAAGTGCGTGCGCCTGGTGCGTATCAAGGCCAAAACCGCGGCTCGCGCCACGCCGGAGAGCGGCGCTGGAAGCATGGAAGCAGCTTGCGTAAGGCGATAGCGGTCTTCCTCCTGGAGAATCCGGAAGAGGTAGAAAAGGACAAGGAGGACCGCGAGCGAGACGGCGCCGCCCACTGAAACGGCCCAAAGCGGAGCCAGGCTTTTGCCGCAGAAGTGGCCTGCCAGACCGGCAGTGATGCTGATGCAGGCGATCTTTGCCGTCAGCATCCAGGGAAGCCGGACCTTGAGCAGAACGATGGCAACGCCCCACATCAGGGCGACGGCGACAAATTGGGCTACGCCATTGGCGATGCAGGCGCCCACGGCGCCGTAGCGGGGAATCAGCATCCAGGCCACACCTATATCGACGATACCGGCGAGGGAGGTTGCCGCGATGACCCAGTGCTGCTTTTCGAAGCTTTGCAGCAGAGTTTGCGCCGGTCCGGAGAATGCCTTCGACATGCCCAGCAGCGGCGCCAGGATGACCACTGCCTCCGCGCCTTTGTATTTTCCGCCGTAAAGCAGAAGAAGGGTTGGGACCGCAAGAGCGGTAAAGATGGTGTGAATCGGGATCGAGCTGATGGCGAGATAGCGATAGGCAGACGAAACCAGACGGGGAAGCTTCGACTCGTCCCTTCCGTACTGGGCGAAGATGGTGGCTCCGGCAGCGGAGCCGAAGACGTTGGCGGTCACGAGGAGGCGGCCGGCCATGCTGAAGGCGACGGAATAGAAGGCGATCTGACGGATGTCGGAGCAGAGGTATTTGAGCAGAAAGAACTCGGAGCGATCCCAGACGACAAGGCCAAGTCCCATGGTGATGAGGCTCTTCCAGGCAAAGTTGATGGCTCTCTTCTGCAAGCCCTCCGGGTGAGCGTGGGTGGTTTCCCAGGAGAAGATCCAGCGGAAGGTGGGAATAAAGCGCACCAGGAAATCCACGCTGCGGGTGGCGAGCATGGATGCGCCAACCCCGATCACGCCCCAGTGGAAGACGACCGTGGCCGCGATGCTAAAGAAAAAGACCAGGATCGAAATCACCGAGGCCGGCATATTCCGGTAGAGATCTTCCGCGGCGGCGTTCGCCATGGCCGGGATGGTATTGACCATCTGCGGCCAGATGCTCAGGGCAATCAGAATCGACGCCAGCCGGTTCTCGGCGCTGGCGTCCGAGAGAACCCACAGGATAACGCCGGTGGTGGCCAACGAGGCCAGGATCGTTTGCAAGACCAAAGTCCGCAGGAAGATATAACGGGCTGTGCCTCTGTCTCCCTGCCCCAGATACTCAGCCATGTACTTCTGGACTGTGGCCGGGATGCCCACGGCTCCCAGGCTGCCCACGATCGAGGCTAGATAGGCAACATAAATGATATAGCCCATCTTCTCCGGGCCCAGATAGCGGGCGATGGCGATGGACGTAAGAAGGGTGAGAATGTTTTCGATGGCCAGCTCAACGCCGTACCAGCCCGTGTTCTTGGCGATCGTTTTCGTATTCGACATAGCGATTGGGAACGGGCTTTCATGGGCCAACGGATCGGAATGCCTTCGATGCGATTTTCCAGACGCATTGCATCGGGCCGGGGCGATCCGCGTCCGGCCCGGCGATTGGAGACAATCAACCCAATGATCTCAGCGCTGCCTGGGCATCTTTGGCAGTCTGCGAGTTGGGATCGAGTGCGATGGCCTTCTTCAGGTGCATCGCCGCGTTGTTTTTGTCCTTGAGTTTGGTGTAGACCATGCCGAGGTGGTACTGCATGGTGGCGTCGCCGGGCTGTGCTTTGACGGCTTCCTCAAGCAGATCGCGGGCAAAGCCGTAGGTACCTTTGTAGTAGTAGGCCCAGCCGAGAGTATCGGCGGTGTTGGGCGAGTTGGGCAGGTTTTGCCGCGCGACCTCGGCAAGCGACAGGGCTACATCCGCGTCCTCGCCGTTTTCGAGCATGAGATAGGCGAGGTTGTTTGCCGCCAGGGGCTGATGAGGTTCGATGGCGAGAGATTTTCTGTAGTCGGTCTCGGCCTGCCGTTTGTTTCCACGCGACTCTTCGAGGGTTCCCAGCAGAGCGGCTGCGGTAGCGTCGCCGGGGTGCTCATTGAGCCATTTCTGCCATGCCATGATCGCGTTCGCGGTTTGCCCGCGCAAGGCCGCAATCTGCGTATAAAGCAGCACGGCGTTGTTGTCGCCGCGGTTGATCTGCATGGCCTTCTCGGCCGTAGCGGCGGCCTGATCGAGGTTCTTGCTCTGGACCTGCAACTGGGCAAGAAGGTCGTAGAAGCCGCTGTTCTGCGGGCGCTTCCCGATTTGCTCGTTGACGCGGGCTATGGCCTTATCGGGCTGTTTCATGAACATGTCGTAACTCACCAGCAGGCTGAGCGATTCAACGGAGTTGGGGTCGTATTGCAGGGCTTGTTCCAGAAGCGGAACGGCATCCGCGAAACGCTTTTGCGCCATGCGGAGCTTGCCCAACTGGATATAGCCGAGGGGGCTCTGCGGAGCGACAGAGATGGCGGTTTTCAGGTCGGCCTCCGCCTTCGCTGGATCGTTATGACTGAGTTCGACCATGGCGCGCCAGATGTATCCTCCCACGTAGCGCGGCGCCGCCGCGATGGTCTTGGCGGCTACATCCGACATCAGATCCATATCTCCGAGCTGCGCGGCAATCGCCGCCAGCGCCTGTTCGGCGGCAATCATGGAGGGATTCAGCCTCTGCGCTTCAAGGAAGCTTCTTTCCGCCAGACCGCTATTGCCATTGGCCAGTGCCGCCCTGCCAAGCCAATATTGCAGGAATGGATCCTGGGGAGAATCCTTGACGGCAAGCTCCAGGGCGTTGACCGCATCGAGAGTCCTGCCGGCATCGATCAGCAGGATGCCGTTTAGGGCAACCACCTCGGGATCCTTGCCGTATTTCTTCATGAGCGGAGCGAGGACCGTGCGGGCCGTCTGCGGATCATCGGCCTGAATAAGCGCGCGGACATAGGCCTTCTGCAGAGACTCGTTCTTGGGGTATTTGGCGGCGAGACGGGCGAACTCGGCTTTGGCTTTATCGAATTGCCCGCTGGAGTTGTAATAGTCGGCCAGCAGGCGAACCCCCTGAGGATCGTCGGCAAGATCCTGCGACGCCTGACGGATCACGGTCTCGGCCCTTGCCTGGTCCCCCTCTTTGAGAATGACCTGCGCCAGATCCTCGCGAGCCGGCAGGCTTTTGGGATCGGTGGCGACAGCCGACCAGCCGGCCTGCTCAGCTTGTTGCAGGCGGTTGTTCCTGACGTAAAAGGCCATCAGGAGAAGCTTTGGGTTTACCGTTTTTGGATCAAGTGCGATCGCTTTCTTCAGCTCCTGCTCCGCCTCTGCGGCATTGGTTGGATCGGCAGAGAGCAGGAAAGCAAGATTATCGTGGAACGCTGCGCGGTTGGGGTCCAATGCCAATGCGCGGCGCATCTCGTCCATGGATTTGGCTGTGTCTCCGCGCTTGAAGGCAATCGCTGAGAGCAACTCGTGAAGATCTGGATTGTTGGGCCGCGCATTGGCCACAATGTTGGCCTGGTCCTGGGCGTCTTCGATTCTGCCGCCGGCCAGGAGGAGGTTGGCCAGATCGATGCGGGCGGCGAAGTTTGTCGGGTCCAGGTCGACGGTGTGCTGGAACTCGGAATAAGCCGCGCCGAACTGCCCCGTATGCAAGTAGACCTGGGCCAGCGCGTAATGCGCATCGGGATAATTCCTGTCGATCTTCAGGGCGTTGCCGAACTGGATCGTAGCCTCGCGCCATTTTCCCTCGGCGCTATAGCGTTTACCGCTCTCCAGGTACTTCTGTTTCGCCACATTGGGATCGCTGTGACACCCGCTCAGGAGGGCAAGCGCAACGAAGAGAGTCATGAGTGCAAAAATTCCGTGCCGGCGCAGTCTCTTCAAGAGTTGGCTGCGGTGTGTTTCCAAGGCTCCAGTTATCTTCTTCATGGTCGTCTATCCTTTTTGGCTGCCTTGCGAGCGGCGGCAGCTTTGGTTCCTTTCATCCAGCGATTTGCTACCTCCGGCTCTGAACCCGAAACTATTTGGGGATAAAGCGTGTAAGCATGGGAGCAAGCTGAGCAGCAAAGTTCTCGTCCCGGGCCCTTGCTTGCGACACGCTCTCCTCGTACGTGATCGGCGTGATGATGCGAACCAGCGCTCCGTCTGTGCGATTTGTACGCATGGCGTCTGTGACCAGGTAGATTTTAGCCCAGTACTCACTGGCTACGCTGCGTCCATGCGCCTCGTACCAGTAGATCACGAAATCTTTTGCCGGACCGTTGCTGATCACGTACTCGCCTACGCGGTGCGATTCGCCGCTTGCGTCCTTCAGGTTGACGTAGCGCGATGAGTTGAAGACCCAGCCCGCTCCAGGCAGACAGTGCTTGGGTGAATGGATCGTGCTTCCAGTTCTTTGCGAGGGGAAATAGGCAATGAACAAGTCGATCGGCGACGGCTGGCCCGGCCTGACATAGTCGCGCGAAAGAAAATCTCCCTGACCGAGCACATCCCGAGTTTCCTGGTCGATCACGAGATCGCTGCTCGTCCAGCCCGCGATCGTCGTCGGAAGCAGGTCCAAGGGCTCGCTCGCGGGGATGACATTGTGATTTGCCCGCGCGTACAAGATGGCCACCGAACCCGCCAGAAGCACGACCACTGACCAGAAGCGGAGCCGATTCATGCCTGCCTCCTCTTGATGGGGAAAAAGCAAAGGGCGCGGTCGACGGCCACCAGGCAGACGAGCGATACCAGAAACATCACCCAGCCGGAAAACTCGTGGAAAAATCCTGTTGCCTTATCCGGATCCCAATACTGTACGCAAAGGCCGGTGCCGAGAATGCGCACGGCGTTGGCGGCAATGGCAATAGGCACGCTGAAGATGGCCAGCACGGCCCGCTGACCCACCGACCTGTCCAGAAAATAGCCGTAAAAGATGGACAGAGTGAGCAGGCTCATCAGAGAGCGAATTCCGCTGCAGGCCTCGGCGACTTCCAGCGTCATCACGGGAAGCTGGATGACATTCCCATCGCGTAGAACCGGAACGCCAAAGAGTGGAAGCAGGGCACTGGCCAGTTTCGAGGCCAGCATCTGAAGCGGGAGAGTGATTTGCGAGTAGACAATGGCGGGAATGGGAATCGCCAGCAGCAGGATGAGGAGAGCGAAGCGCGTTTCGGTCAGCAGCTTCCGGCCGCCGAAGCCAAGCACCAACCCAGCCAGCACCAGGACCAGCGAGACTCTTGAGAGAAACAGCTCCGAACCGTAGATTCCAACCAGGAGAACCAGTAGCCCGAAGGCAACCAGGAGAACGCCACTCCAGGTAGGGGAGATCGGGGTGCGAAGCAGCCGCTCTCTCTTCCTCCATAAGACGTAGGCGGCAAATGGCGGCACCAGGAAGCCGTGGGAGAAATCCGGAAACTGCCACCAATCGAGGACGAGCTTCTGCAAGACACGCAGATAGGCCGCCGCCACAAGCGCGGCAATCAGCAACGTGCCCCACACAAAACTCCTGCTTCGCGGAGGCCAGAGAACTCCAGCGCCTTCGCGCGCTTTTGCATCACGAGCCAAATCTGTTGTCATGAGGCCTGAGACACACCCTTCCACTCGCTTCGATTGATCACCCACCCCGGATTTCTGGTCGGCTGGGGATGAAGTCTGATCGTTATCCCGATCCGACGCTGCCCCCTGGAAAGCTTGTGCAGATAGTCCATATGCATGAAAACCATTTTCCCATGGCCAAGCTCAATTAATTAAGTTACTTGCGGCATGTATCCCATGCACTGGATGAGCGCACTGTCGCGCCTTTCCAATCGTCGATTTTTCTCACCGGCCGCTGGCGCTGCGCCTTCTTGTTGTTACCGTCCACACTGGCATTTCCGACCCGTTGTGCAGGAGATGGGGCGCTGCCGCCGTGAGCCTAGTTCGTTTGCTACTTTGTAGCAATTTGAGTGCCGAAGGCAAATGCGGCGAATCTGGGGCATTTTCCTTGCGGGGGTCTTTTGAGGGAAGGGGTTTGACCGCTAAAGTGGAAACCGATTTCCGTCCTCATTTGGCCTGTATGGGAAAAACTTGTCGCCCAGCAGGGAAAAACTTTTCCTATCTCTGTGCGCATCTATTTCCCTGAAGATCAGGAAAAGCGGCAAAGTATGGCGGTTCATGATGCAGTATGGGGGCGAAGTTTGGAACCTGCATTGCTAGAAGCAGCACTGGAGTCCCAGTAATCTCTATGGCAGACGGTTCGTTGATCCCGGGATTTAAGCGGCATATGAAGTCGTTTGCTCCCATTTCGGGCCAGCTTCAGGCTGGGATTGCCCGCATCGCGGATTGCGACTGTCCCGTTCTAATTTCGGGGGAGCACGGTGTTGGGAAGCGTTCGATTGCCCGGCAGATCCACGCCATGTCGCGACGCAGCCGTGGCGCCTATACCGAGATGGAGAGCGCCGCTGCGGGCGAGGATGCGCTTTCGACCCAGATGTCAACCAACGGGACGCTGTATCTGGCGGAGATTGGGGATCTGAGCGCGGATCTACAGGCATGGCTTGTCGATGCCTATCTTCATCGGGATTGGTCGCAGAGCTGCCGGCTTGTGTGCAGCACCAGCCGGGAGCTTATCGATGAGGTCAGGGACTGGCACATGCGGGAGGATTTCTACTACTACATTTCGGCAGTGACACTTCGCGTCTCGCCGCTGCGTTATCGCAAGGCCGAGATCCTGAACATTGCGGATGAGTTGCTGGCGCACTATTCGCGGCAATTTGACCGGCCCAAGCCGGGCTTGCAGGAAGAGATTGTTGGCTTTCTGATGGAGCACACCTGGCCCGAGAATCTAACCGAATTGCAAACCGCCATGAAGACCGTGGCTGCCATCGACGATCAATCCATCTCACTGGCCGCACTCAAAGCGGCGGCAGCGGCGACAAAGCTGAACGCCAATCGCCGCGTCCCGCCGCTGAAGCAGGCCGCACGGGTTGCATCCACGCAGATTGAGCGCCGCATGATCTCCGAAGTGATGGCCGCGACGGGTGGCAATCGCAAGCGTGCAGCCGATGAGCTTGGGATAAGCTACAAGGCTCTACTCTACAAACTGAAGCAGGCTGGAATAGCCTCTTCGCCTGCATTGAATCGTAACGGAGTTGAAAGATGAGATCGAGGACCTTTTTTATCGCAACAGTTCTTGCCGCAGGACTCTCCTGCTCCGCACAGAGCAAGGGGCCCGCGACGCCACCAGCGCCCGCAGCAACGCCGGTAGCAGCGCCGGCACATCCTGCCGCGTCCGCATCTGCGAAGGACACCTACATTATCGGCGGGAGCGATGTGCTTTCGATTAATGTATGGAAGCAGCCGACTCTTTCCGGCTCGCTTCTGGTTCGTCCGGACGGCATGATCTCACTTCCGCTGGTCGGCGATGTTCAGGCGGCCGGCCTGACGCCCCCGCAACTGGCCCACGAGATCACCGAACGGCTTTGGAAGTACATTCAGGATCCGAATGTGTCTGTTGTGGTGACGGCAATCCACAGCAAAATGATCTACATGATTGGCGAAGTGGCAAAGACCGGCCCGGTGGAGATGACTCCCGATATGACGTTGCTGGAGGCAATCAGCAGCGCGGGTGGGCTCACGGAATTCGCCAACAAAAAGAAGATGTATCTGCTGCGCGACGTGGGTGGCAAACGCCAAAAGATTCTGTTGCATTACAAGGAGGCGCTCAAAGGAAACCAGACCTACGATTTGCCTCTTGAGGCCGGCGACACCATCGTTGTTCCATAAGGTTCCCCAATGAAAGCTGTTATCGCCATCTTGATTGTTCTGGGCGCAACTGTCGCCGCGGAGGCTCAGGTTGCCCCGGAAGGGACCAGTCCGAGCAAGCTCGGGATCAGCGGGACTGTGACCTATTCAGCGTATAACGCGTATATGTTCGAGGATTACGGCGGCACGACCGGGCAGATGGATTATATTACCGGGAATTTTGGATACTCAACCACCAGCGAGCGTCATCCCACGTCGGTCATGTTTTCGGCAGGCGACGGCTGGACGATCTCTGGAACGGGTTACGACTCCGGGCTGTACGAGAACCTGTTGCTCAGCCAGGGAATGGCCGGGGAGCGATGGTCGCTTCAGTTGACCGACAACGTAGGCTATTTTCGTGGGACGCCGATTACGGGATTTTCCGGGGTTCCAGGCACGGGGCAGCCGATCAGCGGGCCGGGTTCGTCGCCTTCGGTGAATGTTTCGGTCTTTACGCTGAACACGAGCATGTTGAACCAGGATGCCAACGCCACGTATACCTACAAGTTGACGGGACGCACCAGCCTGAGTGCGGGCGGCGGCGGGTATTGGATGATCTTTCCCGATGGCGGCGGATACGACACAGACATGTATGACGCTACCGCCGGAGTGACGCACATGCTCACTGCCAGGAATTCGGTGAACGCGAATTACATGTTTTATGAGTTTACCTACCCTGGCACTTCCTTTACTGCGGATCTTAGCTCGGTCATGGCCGGATGGCAACGTACGTGGACCCGCGCGATCACCACAAATATTTCTGTTGGACCCGAATGGATGAGCAGTTCGGGAAGCGGCAGTGCGGCCACAGGGCCCATTCCCCCAATTCCGTCGACAACAGGGCTTTCTGCCAGTGCATCGCTGATCGACAATAACCGGTATGGCACTGCCAACCTGTCTTACTTTCGTGGGGTGATGGCTGGCGGCGGATACCTGTACAGCGGTGAGGAGGACACGGTCACGGGAAGCTTCGGCCACGAGTTCGGGCGCCAGATTGGAAGTCAGCTAAACCTGGAGTTTTCAGCGGGTTACTTTCGCTATTCTTCTCTGGGGTCGCAGACTAGCATCCCAGGGGTCTTTAATGGGGACAGCAACGGGACCTATGGCTCTGCGCAGGCTACCCGGAGCTTAGGGCGCTATGTTTCCGTTTACGCGAACTATACGGCGGCGAATGAATCGTTTGGCCCCCAGACTACCGGGATTCCTTCCAATGCCCTCACCAGCTTATGGCAGATGATCAGTATTGGCATCGGCTATACGCCCAGGCCGATTCATCTCAGGCACTGAGTTGTAAAGGAGATTTATGCTCGGCCATCGCGAATTAACCGTTCAGGACTACGTTGCGATTCTCAAACGCTGGTACTGGCTGATTCTTCTGTGCGCCCTGGTCTGCTTTGGCGTAGCCTTCGGAATTACCTATGAGATTGCACCGCGGTATATGTCGCAGACGCTGGTGCTGATCGAGCAGCAGCAGGTTCCCACCGACTACGTGACGCCGATTCTCACCGAAGATCTGGGAGAGCGACTGGCTTCATTGCGAGAGCAAATTTTGAGCCGCTCGCGGCTTGAACCGATCATTCAGCGTTTCAATCTTTTTGCCAGTGGCGGGGGCACCATGGACGCACGCGTTGCCGAGACGCAGAAGGCGATTCAGGTAAAGCCGGTGAACGCCGGCGCCCGGGCGGGCTTCTTCATCACGTTCGAGTATCCTGACCCGCGCACAGCGCAGCAGGTGTGTGGCGAAATTACTTCGCTGTTTGTCAGCGAGAACCTGGCCGCACGCCAGGAATCCGCTGAGGGCACTACTGAATTTCTGAAACAGCAGTTGGACGATGCCAAGAAGAACCTGGACGATCAGGATGCGAAGCTGGCTGCCTTCGAGAGCAAATACCTCGGCAGACTGCCGGATCAGGAGAAGTCGAATGAGAGCACGCTGCAGGCGCTTTCGACGCAACTGGACGCGGCCACGCAGTCGCTCGACCGCCTGCAGGAGAATCAGACCTTCATCGAATCCAATATCGCAGAATTACGGCGCGAGATGCGAGAAAGCGGATCGGGTGGATTGATTTCAGTTGACGACAGGCTGAAGGAGCTCCGAGATCTGCAGGAGCAGAAGAAGTCGCTGGATTCGCTGTACACGCCGGACTATCCGGACGTGCGGGCGGTCGACCGCAAGATTGCCCAATTACAGGCAGAGATCGCAAAATCTCCATCCCGCACGTCGTCCGGCATGACTGCATCCTCGAAGGTGACGATCGATCCGCCGCAGTTGCAACAGGCAAAAGCCCAACTGAGAGCGGTGCAGCTTGCCATTGCGTCCACCAAAGAAGAGCAGAGCAAGATCAAGGCGCAGATCGATCAGTACGAACAGCGGATCGAATCGAGCCCGATCGTCGAAGAGCAATACAAGCAGGTAACGCGAGACCACGACATCGCGCAGGAGTTCTATAACAGTCTGCTGAAGAAGATGGATGAGTCTTCGATGGCGGTTGCTCTCGAGCATCGGCAGGAGGGCGAGCAGTTCCGCGTCATGGATCCGCCCAATCTTCCCGACGCGCCATCCTATCCCAATCGCATGAAATTTGCCGGTGCAGGACTTGTGGGCGGTCTGGTTCTCGGATTCATGCTTGTGGCGCTGCTGGAGTATCGCGATGTAACGTTGCGCAGCGAGCTCGATGTTTGGGCATTCACCAAGCTGCCAACCCTCGCCATCCTTTCTCATATCGATGGCCTTCCCAGATCAACCAAAGACCAAGACGGCGGCAAGAGTTTTTCCCGCACGGATACGCCGGTGGAAAGTGTCGGTGGCTAATCATGTACGAGCGCTATTTTGGCCTGCGGGCCTCACCCTTCGGAACCAGCCCAGATCCGCACTTTCTCTGCATGCTGCCTCAGATTCGCGAAACGCTGGCGTCGCTGCAATACGGCATCGCGTCGCGCAGGGGCTTTGTCGTGATGACCGGAGAGGTCGGTACGGGGAAGACCACGCTTCTCAAGGCAGTTCTCGGCACATTCATGAAGGTCAAGGTTTCCTCGGCTTTTGTTTTCAATCCTCGTCTGGACGTGCACGATTTTCTGGACTTTGTGCTGACGGAGTTCGACATTCCGGTGAAGAGGCGCACCAAGGCCGGCATGTTGCTGCAACTGAACAGTTGGATGATTGAGCGCTACCGCGAAGGCGGGCTTTGTGTAATCGCCATCGACGAGGCGCAAAACCTGTCATGGGATCTGATGGAGGAGATTCGCCTGCTGACCAATCTTGAAACCTCTTCGGACAAGCTGCTGCAGATTGTGCTCTCCGGCCAGACCGAGCTCGAGAAGAAGCTGCGGGACCCGCGAGTCCGTCAGTTCCGGCAGCGCATATCTGTCTGGTGCAAGACGCAGCCTCTTACGAGCGAACAGACGCCGGTTTATATCTCCGAACGGCTGCGCATCGCGGGAGCGACTCAGCCGTTGTTCAGCCCCGCCGCAATGGAGATGGTCCATTCCCTGGCGAAGGGCATCCCGCGCGTGATCAATCTGATCTGCGAGCACGCGCTGATCTGTGCCTATGCGGAGCAGACACTGCCCATTACCCCGAGGGTGATTGCCGCGGTGAGTGCGGAACTCAATCTCGATCAAGAATCGTTTGAGCCTGCTCCGGGACAGTCGGGCAAGCTTCGTGAGAAGAGCTGGAACTCCGAAATCTCGCAATACATGGCGCCCATTGCAACGCCGCTGGATGAGTCAGAGGAAGACGGACGATGAGTTATATCTACGAAGCCCTGCTGAGAGCTGAACGCGAACGGCAAAGCACCCCGCCGACCGCTGAAGAGCGGCGACCCGACCCGCAAGAGGAGTTTTCCGCCGGCCCTCGCATTGAGGAGATCCCTGCCGCGCCTCCGGAGATTCCGCTGTACTCCTGGAACCCGTTTGTTCCTTCATTTCCCACTCTTGCGAAGCATGGGCGGGCGCTCGAACAGTTTCGCAGCCTCCGCTCGCATATATATCAGGCGCGGAATGAGACGCCTCTCAAGACCATCCTGATTTCCAGCGGCATGCCGTCGGAAGGCAAGAGCTTTGTGGCCGCGAATCTGGCTGTAAGCCTTGCAAGAAACAGCAATAATCGGATTTTGCTGATTGATGGCGATCTGCGACGACCATCTTTGAATCACATGCTGGGCGCACCCAACGAAATTGGTCTATCGGATTTTCTTACTGGATCTGCGGAATTGCATGCTGTCATGCAGCGATCCAAGGCAAGTGACGCGAATGGCAACAATGACCTTCAGGATTTCGCCAATGTCACATTCATCCCCACTGGCTCGCCGCATGAAAATGCTTCGGAACTGATTAACAATCAGCGTATCAAGGATCTGATTGCGCGCGTTTCCAACTCCTTCGACTGGATTCTGATCGACTCACCGCCGGCGCTAGTGTTTGCCGATGCTGTCGATCTGGCGCGTGCCGCAGATGCAGTTCTGCTGGTGGTTCGCGGAGCGCAGACCACATACGACGTGGCGCAGCGAGCCAAATCCAGCTTCGTCAACTCGCGCATTCTTGGAGTGGTTCTTAACGACATCAAGAATCCGCCGCGGCGGGAATCCTATTACAACAGCTACTACTACGGATACGGCTACGGAAAGCGTGAGACCGCTGCGGATTCGGCATCGAAAGCAAAACAGGAAAAAGAATGATCCGGCTCTTCAATGTCTACTATTCGGCTCGCTCGGTGATTCGCGTGCTGGGCGAGGTTCCTATGGTGGCCGGATCATTTTTGATCGCCGCAATTTTCCTGTCGAAGCCGGATCCATGGATTCCGTTGCTCTATGAAAACGGTCTCCTGAAGATTGCATTCCTCACACTTTTCACAGTATTGCTCACGTATTATTTCGATCTTTACGAGCCGCAGCATATTTCTGACGGTTGGGAGATCTATTTCCGAATCCTTCTGGTTTTGAGCGGACTTTCTTTTTCGCTGGCCGCGCTTCTTTATTGGGATCCGACATTTGAGTTTCGGCACGACGTGTTCGTAGCCGGCGTGGCTCTTCTTGCCGTGACGCTTTTGATTTGGCGATCGGCATACGAGTGGCTGTGCAACTTCCCGGCATTTCGGGAGCGCGTATATGTCCTGGGCCGTGGAAAGCGCGCCGAGACCGTGACCGAGATGTTGCAGCGGCGGCGCGATGCGGGCATGGAAGTGGTTCCAAGAGACAGCATTGCCGCTGCTCAGCAGGGGAACGCCGATAGTTTTGCGGCGGAGTTGCATGCGCTCGTAGAATCGAAGGCGCCGGTCGACCGCGTGATTGTGGCTATCGAGGAGCGGCGGGGGGCAACGCCCTTACGCGAGCTTCTTGAATTGCGCTACATGGGATTGGTTATCGACGATGCCTGCTCCCTTATTGAGCGGCTCGAAGGCAAGCTGCCGCTCGATGGACTGACGCCAAGCAGCCTCATCTTCACCGACGGCTTCGAAATCGGCGCCGCCAAGCAGTATCTGCGGCGTCTTCTTTCGATCGGAATTTCACTGATAGGGCTGATTCTTTGTTCGCCGATTATTCCCCTCATTATGCTGGCGGTGCGACTCTCTTCGCCGGGGCCAATCTTTTTCAGCCAAACCCGGGTAGGACGCCACGGTAAAACATTCGCTGTGATCAAATTCAGAACCATGCGGCAAGACGCAGAAACCGATGGTGCGGTGTGGGCCAGCGCCAACGACTCCCGCGTTACGCCGATCGGGAAGTTTCTGCGCAAGTCGCGGCTGGACGAGATACCGCAGATGTGGAACGTACTCAAAGGCGACATGAGCTTTGTCGGTCCCCGGCCTGAGCGTCCTGAGTTTGTGGAGTGGCTTAGCAGGGAGATCCCGTTTTATGAGCTGCGGCACATGGTGCGTCCTGGGATCACGGGTTGGGCTCAAGTACGGTATCAATACGGCGCCAGCCTGGAGGAGTCCAGACAGAAGCTCGAGTACGACCTGTATTACGTCAAGCACCTTTCGCTTGGCCTCGATCTGCTCATCATGTTCGAGACCATCAAAACCATCCTGTTGGGAAGAGGCGCGCGATGAGAACCGCGCTGTGGGTGTCCATTGGCGTTGTGTTCTACGTCTATATTGGATATCCCCTGCTCATGTGGGCATTCGCGCGATGGCTGAAGAAGCAGTCGGCCGTTGCTCAGATCAGTCCCGATGTGAGCATCGTGCTTGCGGTGCGTAACGGGATGGCGATGCTTCCGGCGAAGATGGACCATCTGTTTCATCTGGACTATCCGAAGATCAAGGAAATCATCGTGGTTTCCGATGGTTCATCCGATGACACCGCGGCATATCTCTCGGGGCTCTCCGATCCGCGTCTGAAGGCAATTATCTTGGAGGAGCACCGCGGCAAAGCTGCCGCGCTCAATGCCGGGATGAAGGAGGCAACCGCGGATGTGCTTCTATTCGTCGACATCCGGCCCACAATCGCGGAGGGCGCGATTCAAAAGCTGGTGAACCACTTTGCAGATCCGGCGGTTGGTTGTGTTGCCGGGGAACTGGTTGTCGCGCGGAACGGGCAAAATTCCGTCGCGGGCGCGGTTGGAGGGCTCTATTGGCGCTATGAACAGTGGATTCGAAAGTGCGAAGCCCGCTACGATTCGCCGGTTGGCGTCTACGGCGGCTTCTATGCGGTCCGGCGCTCGCTCGCGATGCTCCAGCCGGAGGGGATCATTCTGGATGATATGTATCAGCCGCTGTCGATCATTCGCCAGGGCTATCGGTCTGTTGTCGAGCCTCAGGCCTATGTCTACGACGAGTGGCCGCAGCAGCCAAAGAATGAATTTCAGCGCAAGGTGCGCACGCTGGCAGGAAACTTCCAACTGATGCAACTGGCGCCATGGGTGCTTACTCCGCAGAATCGTGTTTTTTTTCAACTCGTTTCACACAAGATCCTGCGTCTCTTCGTGCCCTATCTCTTGATTTCAGTGCTTGTCGTTTCGCTGCTGCTTGCTGGTGGTTCACGCTTTTATGCCGGGCTTGCGGCAATTCAACTGTTGGGCTTGCTGCTGGCGATGATCGGTTTTCAGCGTCGATTTCCGAAACTCGGCCGAATTGGCGGGCCGGTCGGCGCGTTGCTGATGTTGAATGCAGCCGCTGTTGTGGGACTCTACAGATTCCTTGTCACGCGGGGCCCGCTCTGGCATATCTGGGATTCACATCATCCGCCAGATGCCAAGAAGCCTTCCGATAGTCCGCAACCGGATGCGCCGCTTGAGCGCCGCAACGAGGAAGACGGGCAACGGGCTTCCGGAGTATTCTGATTGAACCTGAACAGGAGGGAAGATTCATAGGCCATGAGAAACCCGAAAAGAATTCTCTACATTTCTATCCTGGGAATCCTCGCGGCGTTTGTCGCTCTCACGGTGCAGCGTTATGTGGTTCGCGCCGCAAGAGTGGGGCACGCCGTTGCGACCGCACCTTATTTTCCTCCTGGCGCCATCTGGACTCAGGACATCAGCCACGCGCCGCTGGATCCCCAATCTTCGGCGATGATCAACTGGCTCGCGGATCACGGCGGATGGGGGAATCACAACCGATTCCAGGTGGACTTTAGTATGCGTGTTCTGACGGCAAACGCGTCCACACCAAGGGTGCGCTTCCACAGGGGTTCGCCGTGGTACACGCCGGACTCAGACCTCGTAGACACGATTCCTCTTCCCCGGAACGGCGGGCTTGAGGGAGAAGACAACTATCGGTGCAATGGCGGCGATTGCCATCTGATCGTTGTGGATCGCGCCGAGGGCAAGCTCTACGAAGCTTTTGGCGCAGACTACGCCGATGGGGCCATGAGCTCAAATTTCCTGGCTGTGTGGGATCTGAATCGTGTTTATCCGCCCTCCGGACGCGGAAACCAGTGCACCAGCGCAGACGCAGCGGGCTTGCCGATTGCGCCCCTGCTCTTTAATGCCGATGAAATCGCGGCTGGAAGCATCAATCACGCATTGCGCTTTCTTCTGCCGAACGACAGGATACAGGCGAAGGTATTTGTGCATCCGGCCACGCACGCAGGCGCGCCGAAGGGACCAGACCTGGCGCCACCCATGGGCGTTCTTTTCCGCCTGAAACCGTCCTTCGACATGTCGCAGCTTACGCCGGCCGGCCGGGTCGTCGCACGCGCCCTGCAGAAATACGGAATGTATCTCTCCGATGGTGGGAGTATTGCCCTCACTGCGCAAAACGATATGGACACGAAGATCAAGTACGGCGATGTCGGCTTTGATTCCCATTCGCTTTTCCCGATTCAGGTGTCGGACTTTGAAGTTGTGAAGATGCCGCCCGTGGTTTCTCTGACATACGATTGCGTGCGCAACAAATGAATTCGGAGCAGCCGCTAGGTTGAGCATTGATGGATGCGGAAGGCCACTGTGCAGTACGCTAAAATTCCTTCAAGAACAACCTCGGATTGTCTGACTCCGCAAGTCTTCCAGCGTCGGCTTGTTGCATATCAAAGATTGCATTAATTGTTATGTTGCGATCTCAGGTTCGGGATCACGGGGTCTCGACGCGAATCGTGAACACGGTGACGAGGTTTGGTCCATGAAAAGAGAATGTTCTCCACGGCCGCGCCTAATGTACGCAGTGGGCATGACGCCCACCAAGGTGGGAGGCTTGGAGCGTTTTTTCCAATATTTTGCTGCCGAGCTAGACCGGGCCGGCTGGGATACGGTTCTCTGCTTTGACGGAGAGATTTCAACGGAGTTCTACGAATACTTCGCAAAGCCGTACATCATCCTGGAGAGATTGGATGATCAAGGACAACTTGGCTTTGCTTGTGCTGGAGCGCTCTGGAAACTCCTTCGCAAGCATCGTCCCAGGATATTCGCTTATGCTTTTCACAGCGTTATGCGCTGCTTCCCATGGCTTGCAAAGGCGGCAGGATGCAAACGCATTTTCTTTAACGATCATTCGTCGCGCACCTACAATCAAATTGCCGCTCCGCTCTCTTTCCCCAAGAGATTTGTTGGTCGAATTCTGACGGCCCCGCTGAGCTCGATCGTCAGTGTATCGGATTTTACGCGCAAGACAGGGGAGGCATTTGGCATCACACGCGCCCCGAACGCGGTCGTCAGGAATGGTGTTGAAGTACGTCCGGTTGATCCTGAGCGTGGAGCGCAGTTCCGGCAGAGATTCGGCATCCCTGCCAACGATCTTGTCATTGCGCAAGTATGCTGGATGGTCGAAGCCAAAGGCGTACGGATCATGCTTCAGGCCTTCGAGATACTGCTGCGCCTACATCGGGGCGTACATCTCCTGCTCGTAGGCGGCGGCGAGGAACTGCCGAAGTATCGCCAGCTTGCCGCCGATCTCGGCATCTCCGGATCCGTGACCTTCACAGGAATTGTAAGTAATCCCACCGAATCCGGGCTATTTGACACAAGCGATATTTATTGCCAGCCTTCTGTTTGGCAGGAAGCATGCCCGCTTGCCGTGCTCGAAGCCATGTCGTTCAAGCTGCCCGTCATTGCGAGTGACACGGGCGGTTTACCTGAATTGGTCTTCGATGGCCAAAACGGCATCCTTGTCCCGGTTAAGGATAGCGAAAAACTTTGCGCTGCCCTCGATGAACTTCTCGACAATGCCGATCTGCGGCGGTCGATGGGAGAAGCGGGATATCAACTCGTTCTCAAAGAACACCGAATCGAGGATACTGCCCGCCAATATGCGAATATTTTCTTGGATCGTACGCTAGCGCCAAATGCTTGAAGGGGCGGCTATGCCGTACAGGCGTTTATGTCGGTACAGCACAGGCCTGTGATTCGCTGAAAGGCCTTGAGGCCGGACTTTCTGCCTGTGTGTTGCGTTTCAGGCTTGGCGATAGAGAACCATATACTCATTCAGCATACGCTCAAGACTGAAATGCCTGTCAAACGCGATTTCTGCATTGTTCGAAAATCTTCTTCGGCCTTCGGTATCTTCCGCCAATTGTTGAATCGCTGCGGACATGGCGATAGGTTCCGGGGTTGACACGATCAGTCCAGCTTCCGCCCGCTGGACCACTTCGGCCATGCCACCGACATTGGTTACGATCGCGGGTACACCGAGGGAAAAGCCTTGCAGCAGCGAGGCGGGCAGTCCCTCGGACCGGGATGACATGACAAAAGCGTCTGCGCTGGAGAAAAACGGCGCCACGTCGGCTTGTTGTCCCCAGAAGGTTACCCGTTTCGCGATTCCCAACTCGGCCGCAAGGTTCTCCAGTGTTTTGCGCTGGCTGCCGTCGCCGACCATCCAGAGACGCAGATCCTGCATGGACGACTGAGCAATACGGAAGGCATCGAACAGCAGGGCGTGATTCTTGACCGGTTCGAGGCGGCCAACGTAGACCAGAGTAAATCCGTCCTTGGGCGGGCACTGAGGCAACGGCACGCGGCGGAGCGGCGCCACGCCATTGTAAACGCGGAGGATTTTTTGCGGCCGAATGCTGTGCATGCTTCGCAAGTTGGTCACGGTCGCATCGCAAACGCCGACAATCCAGTTGCAGAAAAGGGCGGCGATAGCGTACTTGATCTCCTCGGCGCGCCGTCGCGGAGGAGCGACAAGGCTGTGCCTGGTGGATACGATACTTGTTGCTCCTGCCAGCTTTGCGGGAAGGGTGGCGTAGATGGTGGGTGTGGGATTGTGAAGATGGACCACTTCGGGACGAAGTTCCTTGAAGATGCGGTGGAAGCCTCGCGCAGAGTCAAAGAGATGGCGACCCACGTTTGCCTGCACCGAGAAGCCCTGGTCGATCATGCGGGCACCGATTTTTCCAAGGGTAGCGATGGCAAGAACAGACGGGGTGTGCCCCAGTTCGCGCTGCCGCAGGCACAATTGCTCGACCAGCGTTTCAGCGCCGCCCACTTCCATGCTGTCGACCACGTGAACAATTTTCATCGTTAATACCGAGAAACCTCAACAACTTGCCGAACTACCGATCAGGCCTTCGCCGTGACATTCGCCCCATGCTGGTACCGGTTCTTTGGCGGCTGGGTCAGCGCGACAGGTTGAGAATCCGAAGCATGATATAGACGGCCGTCACCGAACCGACCATGAGCCATGAGGAATACACGAAGATGCGTCCAAGGGCGAGACGGGGGGCCGTCATTCCCCGGCGCTGCGCGGTCTCGTATAGAACTTCGACCATGCCGCCGAGGAGAAAAAGCGTCATCACGAAGGCGCGTGACAGAAACCATCCGGCGGCAAGGAATCCGATTAGCGAAAGAAGTAGACAGTAGCCCCAATGGTTGATTTCTGGCTTGTCGAGGGCAGTACCTTTCCATGGCCGGGAGAGAAGTGGAAATTCATTGGCTTCCATTTCATCGGGCGCGTCCTCGATCGTTTCTACGCGCTTTGGCGATGAAAGCAGGAACACATTGCGCAATGTGGGAAACAAAAACAGAGACCAAAAAAACAGGCCGAAAAGACCGAGTTCAGTTACGCAGACCACAACTGAGTTATGCGCCGTGTGGCCGAGGTAGTCTGGCAGTTGACCAAATCCGACTCCAAAGACCGGGTGAGATTTTAGGAGCTGCAAGCTTTCACCCCAGAGTTCCGTGCGGTCCTCTCCGGCGCTGGCTGAGATGGCGCGTCCGCCGGTGAAGTGCAACGCCATGGCCCCGGCAAACAATGCGCCGGCAATGACAACTGCCGGTACGGTCCCGATACGGCGGCGGGCTGCAACCAGAATGACAACGGCCAAAGCTACCAGAGCGCCGCGCGAATGGGTGAGATAGATGCCGTAAACGAGTATGCAGGCAGGAAGAAGCACGAAGACGAAATTGCGAATTCGTTTTTTCGCCCGCCAGAAGATAAATAGCAAAGGGATCTCGCAGACGAGAAGTTGGCCGAAATCGTTCGGGTCGTGAATACCTCCGAGTCCTCTGATCCGGAAAAGCCACTCTCCTGAGTTGTTCATCATTGGAAATGTGTAGGGATGCTCGAATTCCCAAGTGCTGTCTTCTGTGTTGACGGAGCTGGCCGCAACCCGAGATCCGGTCAAAGCATTGAGAGTTCGCAGATCCCGTACTCCGTTGGCGATGACGAACAGGCAAACAAAGAGCAGCATGAGAACAAGAGATTGAAGCTTCTTTCGGGAGTTGCAATGCAAGCCGAGGAGGAAATAAGCGTAGATGCTGGGGATGAATCCGAGAAGCGCGTCGACTGCCCCGCTTGTCCAGTGCAATGCGACGAGAATTGAAAGAAAGACAGCCAAGGACAGGCCCGCCAGCGCGAGGGCCTGTGGCGTCTTGAGCACGAACGACCTCATCAACCGCGGGATTGAGACCAGCAAAATCAGGACGGCCAATACCAACTCGATGCGGTACTGGGCGAGCGATCCGAATACCGTGGGCGGAGTGAGATAGGATACGACGAGATAGAGGAGGCTTAATACAAAACCCATCTCGATTACCCTAGCGCTTCCGCCGTGCAACCTGCAGTGAGACAGGCAAGTGTTCTCGCACCCAACAGGCGCTTGGGTGAAGTCCCACGCAGTTGGGCAGCTTCATTGGATGGAGAGTTACCAAGATCGTTCGAGCTGGCTGCCTCAGTGCAGGTTGCAGTAGGCTCGGTGGATCTCAATGTGCGCCACATACGTTTCACTCCGAATGGACGAAGAATTCTGAACTTCAATCATCTGGCGGATGCTGTTCTCTGTATGCAACGACAGTAAGATGCTGAGGGTGATCGAGCCATAAGATCGACCGATTGAAAGAATCACGTTGCAACAGAATAATGCATGGGGGCAGCCGAGTCCACCCGCATTTGCTGCTTTGTGCATTTGCCGCCTCAAAAGACGATCGCTGCTGCTTTTGATCCTGGTTTCAGGAGGGTTCAATCGGTTTGCGCGAAAAGGCTGGCGCCCGGTTTTTGCGCGTTTGCGATGAGCCTTAGTAAAGTGACGACCGCTGAAGCGTCGACGTGCTGCCGGCTGTCACGGTTTGTACGGTGCGATGGTTTTGCCTTTGGCGGAGAGGTAGGAGGCCAGCGGGTCTCCGGGCAGATCGCGGAGGCCGGAGACGACAGCTTCAGCGTTGATCACAGCACCGGCCCAGTCGGTGTGCGTGTGCGGATCTCCGAAGAGCTTGTCGACGGCATCGGATCCCATGGCATCGTAGCGGCGGGCAATGATCTCGTTGAGGTCGACGAATCCGGCGTGCTCCTGCACGGCCACCTGCTGGGCCCAGCCGCGATAGGTGCCCGTGTTGCGGCGAATATGGCCATTGACCCAGATCTTGCGGGGCACAAGCGAGCAAATGATTGGCGTTGCACCCTTGGCGCGCACGTCGGCGATGTACTTGCGCAGGTACCAGCCGTAGGTGTGCACGGTTACCAACTTGCCGGTGCGGGGATCGGTGACGCTGTACGTTTCATCGCCGATTCCGGGAAGGCTGCCGCGGACGTTCGGCCCGTGTGGGCGCGCGCCGGCTGGCGGCGTTGGCGGAGTGGCGCCAGGTGGAAGACCCTGATCGGGAATCGGCTGTGTGCCGGGAAGTTGGATGCCGCCATCGTTGTGGCCAAACTGGATGAGGACGAAGTCGCCGGGTTTGACGATCTCGAGCGCCAGATCCCAGTGGCCCTCGTAGATGTAGCTGTGGCTGGAGAGGCCGCCGATGGCGCGGTTGACGACGTTGATCTTTGCGGGATCGAAGAAGGCGGCAATCGGCTTGCCCCAGCCCCATTGATTGTGGTCGCCGCGGCCGTGGCCGTTGCGGACGGTCGAATCGCCGATGAGGATGAGCGAGGGCAGAGAAGAATTGGCAGGCGATTTGAGGCCAAGATCCTGCTCCCGCGCGCGTGGATCCATTTGCGCGGACTGAACGGAGTGGGCGTTGCCATTGGTTTCAGGCAATGCCATTGACGAACTGGCTTGGGCAGGGGACGCGGGTTTTTGTGGCTGCTGCTGCGCAGCACGAGCGAAGAACGGAAACAGACAGAGGAAGGCGGCAGCCAAACTTAAAGCGGGCACTGTGCGGTAAACGATCGGATGCTGCATCGCGTGGCGGGGGGAGTGAGGGTTGAGGAGTATCTTATGGATTGTCATTGCGGGTCTCAATTAGGTTGTGCGATGGTGCACAAAATGTTGATACGAATTCCCGAAGCCTATCTGCAATGGTCCAGAGCAAGATAAGCAGTAGACGTTGGGAACGGATAGTGTGATCGCTTCGGCAGAAGAATAGAGCAGTTTCCCCCTTCCCCCAAAAGGCGCGGAAAAAGGGCACGCAAGCAGTATCATCTTGCCGGCCCGATCGTTCACGGCGCGAGCGCCGGACTTTGACCAGAATACGCCATGATCGATTGAATGCAACGGGGCCGCCAGCACGATTGCCCCGGAGTCAGTCGGCATGCAGCGCCTTTGACATGGAAAATCAATTGTAATAGACTCCAAGTGATTTTGTTCCCCTGCGGATCGAGCGATGCGCACTGTGGCCTTCGATCTTGCAGATTTTCGCCTGCCGGTATCCGAGGTCTGGCGGGTGCTCGCCGATGGGGTGCCGGGCACGGCCATGCCGTCATGGAACGATCTGCCTGCTTCGCAATTTCGCGCCGTAGCGGATTACGTGCTCTCGCTGCCCGCTACTCCGCCTTTGCGTGCGGACGACCAATGGGCGCCTGAGCCTGTGCTGCTTGCTGCGGGCCAGCGCGTTTTCGATACGCACTGTGCGCGGTGCCACGGCAGCGACGGCGCGGGCGACGGCCCTGACGCACGGTTCTATCGAAGGCCGCCCGCGAATTTCCGTGAGATGGAGGTCTCGTATGCCGGAGCCGATTACGTGATTCGCAATGGCGTTCCGGGCAGCGGCATGCCGAGATGGCCGTTGCTGACGCCCGCCGAAATTCAGGCTGTTACTGTGTACATTCGCTCGTTTTATCATCAGTCCGATGCTGCCTGCCGGACGCAGTATCCTGCTCCAACTCCGGGCGCGATCTCGAAGGATAAATTCGGCAAGGAGGGAACGCCGTGATTGCCTGGATTGTTGGCATTGTCACACTGATTCTGTTTCTGTTTGTTGTTTGGCGAGGAGTGTCAAAGAACTTTCGCGAGCGCGTCGAAGCGCCAAAGTATCTTTTTCTTGAAAACCTCGGCATCGCGCAGCCGCGCCGCGAGCAGCCGGAAAAACCGAAGGATTCCCAGGAGGGAAATCATGAATCCACTCAGCCGTAGATCGTTCGTATCGCAAGCAGCCCTGGGCCTGGCGGCGCTGGGCGTGTCAGGCGAAGCCCAGCGCGAAGCCGAGGCGCAACTGGTTTGGAAAGGCAGCGAGTGGAAGCTCGCCGAATTTCACAAGCTGGTCAGTCATCCGGCCCGCGTCAAGCAGGTCTTCGACGTAACCCAGATCGGGGGCGGCAAATTTCTGAACAATATCAAGAACTCGCTCAACGGCCTTCAGTTTGGATTTGACATTCCGAAAGACCAGATCAAGATTGCGGCAGGGCTGCATGGTCCGGCCAATTTGACCAACTACGACGACTATATATGGAACAAATACCGCATTGGCGAGTGGCTCAATGTTATCGATCCTGCTACGGGAAAGCCCGCTGTCCGCAATATTTTTTACCCCGCGACGCACGCTCTGGGCGCGGCCGCGTTTGCGCAGGATCCGAGCGAGGAAAAATCGGTCTATCAGGATACAAGCGTTCAGGCGCTTGAGGCTCGCGGCGTTCAGTTCCTGAGTTGTCACACGGCAATCGAAGAGCAGGCGCGCATTCTGGTCAAGCGCGAAAAGCTGACGCAAACGCCGGAACAGGTGGTGCGCGAGATGCTGGCTCACACGGTGCCGGGAGTTCTTGTGGTTGCTTCAATGGTGGCGGCGGTTGCTTTGCTGCAGACCGAAGGGCGATTCGCTTACACCGCAGTGTAACCGGAAAGGAGATGAAAACCGTGAAAATGACTCGCCAGTTTCTGACCGCGATCCTGCTTGCCGCCTGCGTTGCACTGTTGCAGGCGCAAACCACACCGCCCTGGAGCAAGGGCACGAACGCACCGGCAGCTGAACCGGGATTTGTTTTCCACGTTGCCGACATCGACAATGTTCCGGATCTGCACGGCAATCCTGCGAATGCGCAACTGGTACTGTTCATCGGTGGCAACCAGTTCTTTGTGCTTCCTCAGCTTGTGGCAGCGTTCGAGCGCCTGCACCCCGGCCTGAAGGGCCGCATTTTTTATGAGACGCTTCCGCCGGGAATTCTGCGGCGGCAGATCGCGGCAAACGGCGCAATTACGCTCGGCAATCTGACGATTCAGGTTAAGCCCGACGTGTACGAAGCCGGTCTGCGCGCGGTTTCAGAGATGCAGAAGAGCGGTCTTGTCGATGGCGTTGTCCAGTACGCAACCAACAATCTCGAGATCATGATTCGCGCCGGGAATCCCAAACAGATTCGCTCGCTCAACGATCTTGGGCGGCCCGACCTGCGCCTGTCGATGCCCAATCCCGAGTGGGAGGGTGTGGCGCATCAGATTGAAGCATCGCTGCGAAAGGCTGGCGGCGATGCGCTCGAAAAGGCTGTGTACGAAGAAAAGGTTGCGAACGGCACAACCCAGCTCACCGAGATTCATCACCGGCAAACGCCCATGCGCATCATGAACGGGACGGCCGATGCGGGCGTCACCTGGGCCTCGGAGGTGCGTTTTCAGCAGAGCATCGGCAACCCGATCGAAGGTGTGGCGATTCCCGTCGCGCAGAACACAACCGCCATCTATGCAGGCGCTGTGATGAAAGATGCGCCGCACGCGATGGCAGCGGCCGAGTGGCTGGCCTTCCTGCGCAGCGGCGAGGCGCAGGCCATTTATAGGCAATTCGGGTTCAAGGCGGCGCTGGAACAGGCCCATTAGGAGAACCCTCGATGCCAGCATGTCCCACGCCAATACGCCTCTCGTTTGCGCTTGCTGCCTCGTTTTGTGTGGCCGCTGCCGGTTGTCGCAGCCACACAGAACCGGCACAAGCGCATGGCAGCGATCAGCTTGACCATCCTGGCTGCGCAGAGGGGATGGCTTCAATGTGATCGCCGGGGTCCAGGCATGAGCGAACGACACGAAGCCCGGTTCTACGAAGTCCTGAAGGATGGATTTGTGCGGTGCACTCTGTGCCCGCATCACTGTCGTATTGCAGAAGGCGGGCGCGGTGTGTGCGGCGCTCGCTATCACCTGGGCGGCAAGCTATACACGCTGGTCTACAACAAGGTCGTTTCTCAAAATATCGATCCCATCGAAAAGAAGCCTTTGTTTCACTTCTATCCCGGATCGAAGGCCTATTCCGTGGCTGCCGTGGGATGCAGTCTGCATTGTGCGTTCTGCCAGAATTGGGAGATCTCCCAGTGGGCGAAGACGCAACTGCCGGGGCGGATTTCTTTGCGCGGAGAGATGGAAGACCGCGGGCCTGCTTCTCGATGGCTGGAAAAGCTGGAGGAGGCGGTTCCGGGGGAGCCTGTAACGCCGCAGGCGATCGTCGACGCGGCACTTGCGTCGGGCTCGACTTCGATCGCATACACGTATACGGAACCAACCATTTTTTACGAGCTCGCCTATGACACCGCAGTGCTGGCGCGAAAACGCGGGATCAAGAATATCTTTGTCACCAGCGGCCAGATCGATGCGGCGCCATTGCGCGAACTGGCCACAGTGCTGGATGCCGCCAATATCGACCTCAAATACTTCACGCTTTGAAGCGGGCGCTTCTTCGCGCGATATCCGCGTATCGAAGTCAATCGACATCGAGGAATAAGTAAGCATTCTTCTCCCCGCTGTGGTCATTGCAGTCTCGCGAACTCAGCTTTGGCCTGCTTCAAGATGGGGATCTCTGGATCGGCGTCTTTCCAGAGGCCCCAAAAGTCCTTGTAAGCCGCGAGCGCGTGAAGGCGGGCGGCGCTGCCATTGGGCCCTTGCAGGGTTTTGGACTCCAGTGCATACGCTCGCGCCAGGCCCAGATGCGCCAGCGATCCCGTCCAGCAATTCCACACGATGCCGCTGTGATTCAGAATCTTCTGGAACTCCGCGGCCGCGGCATTTCCATCACCTGCGAGAAGATACAGTAATCTTCCCGCCCAAAAAAAGGCAGGGAGCCCGTGCAGAATTTCGCTGTTTGTCGATCTATCGATCGAAAGCGATGCGGTTCGCCATGCGGCTGAGCGGCCTCCAGACGGTGGCGATCAAGCCGAGTGTTCAGATCCGATCAATAGCGGCAGCCAGCGCTGTTGGCTATTATTATTGATTTCTTTTGCGATTCGCGCGATGATTCATATCTCGGCGGTTCCGGAAGCCCGCCGTTGTTGAAGGCATCATTCCTGCGGTTCTGAATCGGGTCGCGTGGGCCTTTGCGACGCAGAAACGGAGTCGGCAATGACCACGGCAGGCACAAGAGCCGGATACATTGGAGTCGATGTCGGAGCGGAGACTCTGAAGCTGGTTGAACTAGAGCGCGTAGATGGGCGCCTACAGATAAAGCGCACATGCCGCGTCGATCATGGCAAGAACCCAGGCGCGCACCTCGACCGCATTTACCGGGAATGGAACGGGGAAACGCTGTGGGGCGCCGCGTCGACCGGCCGGCTCAGCAAGCAGTTCCAACTGGAACGGATACCGAACCAGCAGGCCCAGTCCCGGGCATTCCGCTTTCTTTATCCCGAGAGGGCAGGGACTCTGATTTCAATCGGCAGCCAGGGTTTTTCTGTCCTTGAGCTGTACGCGGACGGTCGCGAGTCCTTCCGTGAAAATAGCCGCTGTTCGCAAGGCACAGGAAACTTCCTGCGGCAGTTGATCGGCCGCTTCTCTCTTTCGGTGGAGGATGCCAGCACGCTCTGCACCGACGTCGAACATCCAGCCATGCTCTCGGGCCGCTGCCCGGTGATTCTCAAGAGCGACATGACGCACCTGGCCAACAAGGGTGAGAGCCGTGAGGAGATCCTTGCCGGGCTGTTTGATGCTGTCTGCGAAAACGTCTTGAACCTGGTGAAGCCGGGACGCGCTCCCAATCCCATGTTGCTGATTGGCGGCGTAAGCCAGTCTCTGCGTGTGCGGAAGACGATCCAGTTGCGTTTGCACAAGCTCGGGTATCAGTTGCTCCTGCCCGGTGAAGAGGCGCTCTATTGGGAGGCGCTGGGCGCGGCGCTCATTGCAGCCGAAGAGGGATTGCAGCCCCCCGATCCCGAGCATCTTCTGGCGGCTGCACAGACCGCGGATCTGGAGCGAACGCCCGCATTCGCTGGCTATTTAAGCCGGGTTCACCGCATGCCCGCTGCCGCGTGGGAGCAATGTAACGGCTGCTCGCGCGATCTGATCTTTGGCCTCGATATCGGCTCTACCGGCTCCAAGGCGGTTGCATTCAATCCGGTCTCGCGGCGCACGGTGTGGGATGCCTATTGCCAGACACAGGGCAGGCCGATTGAGGCCGCGCAGTCGCTCTGGCGCAGCTTTCTTGACAGTCCGGCAGGCAAAGAGCGAGTCCGCGGCGTGTGCGTCACGGGAAGCGGACGCGAAATTGTCGGCTCCCTGCTGACGAAGTGCTACGGGCCCCAGGCAGTCTTCATCCAAAACGAAATTGCGGCCCACGCCGCCGGAGCCTGTCACTATGATCCGCGTGTCGATACGATCTTTGAAATAGGCGGTCAGGATTCGAAGTACATACGTCTGGAGCAAGGCCGCGTCATCGACTCTGCAATGAACGAAGCTTGCAGCGCCGGAACCGGTTCATTCATTGAGGAGCAAGGACGCAAATTCGCCGGCATCGAGCATATTGAGCAGCTTGGCGGAGCAGCCTTGCAGGCAGAAGAGGGGGTTTCGCTCGGTCAGCACTGTTCGGTCTTCATGGCGGAAATTATCGATGAGGCCGTTGCAGCAGGATTGCATCAGAACACGATCATCGCAGGGCTCTACGATTCAATCATCCAGAACTATCTGAATCGCGTAAAAGGCAATCGGACCGTGGGTCAGGTAATCTTTTGCCAGGGGATGCCTTTTTCCGCAGATGCGCTGGCCGCCGCTGTCGCGCGCCAGACAGGGAGCGAGGTGATCGTGCCGCCGAACCCCGGCACCGTTGGCGCTCTCGGCATCGCGCTGCTGGGGAGCGCGGATCTCGAATGGAAACAGAATTTTCCTCTCGACCTGCACAGGTTTCTCAACGCCCTGGTTGAGCAGAGGACAACTTTCATCTGCAATGCCACCGTCGGCTGTGGATCTCCGGGCAATCACTGCCGCATTGAATGCCTCAAGACTTGCGTCGAGGGGACTTCGGGAATTTTCACCTGGGGCGGCGCCTGCTCGCTGCACGAAAAGATTTCCCGCCGCAAAAAGTTGCCAGACATGGCTCCGCAGCCTTTTCGGGAGCGCGAACAGCTTGTGGCCAGTCTCCTGGAGCAACTTGTCCCGATCCCCAATGCGCCCCCCGTGGCGTTGAGCGATGAGTTCATGCTCAAGGAATTGCTGCCATTCTTCGCCACATTTCTCCATGCGCTCGGGTTCAACCTCAAGTTGTTCAAGGGGACCGAGCCGGCGCTTCTCAAGCGAGGCATTCAACAGACCAATGCGCCTTTTTGCGCACCGATGCAACTGTTTCATGGTGTTGCGTCGCTCATGCGTGAATCGAATGCGGACTTTGTCTTCACGCCCATCCTGCGCAGCACCTTGCGCTCGGCTCAAGAGGAGCACGCCAAAACCTGCCCTATCGTTCAGTCTGCGCCGTACCTGCTTCGATATGATTTGGAGCGCAAAGGATCCTCGCAATGGCTCTCGCCTGAGATTGCGGTTGGTCCGCGAGGGTTTGAATCCAGCGAGTTTCGCGCCAGTTGCGCTCATCTCGCACAATCTCTCGGCGTTGAAAATTTGTGGGAGCCAGCGTATCGGGCCGGGGCTTCGGCGCAGCTCCGATTTGGAGAGGCGTGCGAATCCGTTGGCAGACACGCGCTCGAGTTCTGCCGCGAGAACAACGTCACGCCAGTGGTGGTGCTGGGCCGTCCTTACACAATCTACAATCCAATTCTCAACTCCAGTGTGCCGACGATACTCCGTGAACAGGGCACGCTTGCCATTCCCATCGATTGCTATCCCATTCCCGACGACACACCTTTCATGAACCGAATCTATTGGGGATATGCACAGCGAATCCTGAGAGCCGCGCATGTCATCCGCAGAAGCTGCGACGTGTACAGCGTCTATTGCAGCAACTACTCCTGCGGTCCTGACAGTCTGAATCTGCACTTCTTCAGTTACGTGATGCGCGGCAAACCCTTCGCCGTGATTGAGACGGATGGACACAGCGGCGACGCAGGCACCAAAACTCGCATTGAAGCCTTTCTGCATTGCGTGGCACAGGATCGCGCTGCATCGGGCAGTAAGATGGAACCCCTGAATCTTCCCGCGGTGGCAAGAGACTTTTGCGACTTCTCCACAATTGATAAGAGCGCGGATACCGTTCTTGTCCCTTGGATGGGGCCCGGCTCCCGGGTTGGCGTCGCGTGCCTGCGCGCCGCTGGTTTTCAGGCCGAGGAATTGCCGCCATGCGACCGCCATGCTCTCCTTACCGGAAGGCGCTACACCTCCGGCAAGGAGTGCGTGCCCGTGGTGATAACACTTGGCCGCCTGATCGAAAAGTTGAGGTCCGATCCCAATGGCCACTTTGCCTTCATGATGCCGCGCACAAACGGACCATGCCGTCTCGGCCTTTATCATCTGATACAGAAAATTGTGGTCGAGCAACTGTCCATGGGCGATCGTTGCCGTTTTGTTGTGCCCAGTGAGACGGACTATTTCGCAGGCATGCCGCCGGGATTCACGACACTCTTCATCGCAGGAATCATTGCCCACGATCTTTTGCAAGCCGCGCTTCTTCTGGTCCGGCCAGACGAGAACATTCAGGGAGCCGCCGACTGGATTTACGAACGCTGCCTAGAGGAATTGTGTCAGATTCTCTCTGCGCAGCAGAGGATCATTCAATCGCGTACACGCACATTCAATGAAGTGCGTTCGGGGCGCTTGTTCGGAGTTCGTGACCTGCTGCGCAACGCCGCACAGGATTTTGCCGCCATCTATCAGCAGGACGCTATGAGAGATGAAAGTGTGTCGGGGAACTCGGGATGCGGCCATCGGCCTGTGGTTCTGCTGGTGGGAGAGATCTATGTCCGCAATGATTCGTTTGCCAACGACGATATCATCAGGCGGCTCGAAGCACGAGGAATGCGCGTACGCTTTGCGTCTTTGAACGGCTGGTTCCAGTATGTCGACTATCAGAACAGCAGAACGGAGCCGCTGACCGCTGTGGATTGTGCGATCGATTTTTTGAAGCGCCGCATGGAGCGGATTGCGTGGGACGCGATCCGCAAAAGCCTGCCGATCGGCGAGCCGGCAGAGATTGGCGAAGTGGTGGAAGCCGCATCCGACTATCTTGCCGGAGATGCCGGAGGTGAGTCGGTGTTAACGCTGGGCGACGCGCTTCATCGCTGGCATGGCGGAGAAATGGATGCCGTGGTGAACGTTGGGCCGCATGAGTGCATGCCGACGCGCATCGTTGAGTCTCAACTCTTCCACATGGGAGTACGGGAAGGTTTGCCAAGTCTGACGCTCACATTTAACGGGGATCCAATGCCGGAAGATGCGCTGGACAACTTCGCCTTCGAAGTTCACAAGCGTTACCGGGAGAGAGCTGACAAACATGCCAGGGCCGGTGATGAGGGTAGTTCCTGCGCGCATTTCTGGAGACTGCCGGGATCGTCGTTGAAGAACATGGCAGTTCATCCCACATTTCAAAGCCAAGAACGCCACGACCTGAGAAGCGGTCCCGCGTAATGATCAAGGGCGGCGTAAAAACCAACAGGATTTCGTCCTAGAAATGCAAAAATAAACAGAGTCCGATTTATCTTCGATCGAACATGCTGCAGTGATGATGTGCGCCGATGTATAACGAGCGCCTTTGACTCATGTCTCGATAGGCATTTTGTGAGCTTGCTGTTCGGAAGTGGCTCAGAGGAGCGATGAAAATGCTTTCCGAGCAAACTATCAGTCGCCGGCGGGCGTAGGTGAGCGTTGCATTGCTACGCCATGCGTGGACTCTCTCGCTAAAGGATCTGTTCGAGTGTACGACAAGCAACCCTATATTCCGGTCTCCTCTTCGGGCGAGGAATGCTCTCGCGGATGGGCGGCCATCGGGCGCATGCTGCGAGATTCGGCTGGCAGCCAAAGGCGCATGATCTGTGTCGAATGCTACCCCGGCGTTTTAGTAGAAGAAGTTCGTTCAGAACTGACGGCGCAACTGCAGCCTGCGCTGGTGATTTCCTCGGAGGAATTTTTGCAGCCCTCAGAGACGCTCAACCGGAGGTTCGCGCCGCTTCTGACCGACGACCCTGTCTTCGGTGTGATGAACGAGATCGAAATCGCGGACTATTTCGACAAGGAAAAGCTGCTGGAAGCGCGACATTCGCTGGCGCAAGCGACAGGAACCATTCTGGTGATTGGCACGGGAGCGGTTCTTGTATGTTCGCAGCCCGACGTCCTGGTCTACGCCGACATGGCGCGCTGGGAGATCCAGCAGCGGCAGCGCCGCAACGAGATTGGCAACCTTGGCGCCGACAATCTGGCGGAGAGGCCTTCGGAGAAGTATAAGCGTGGCTTTTTTCTCGACTGGCGCGCGGCCGACAGGTTGAAACAGCAGATCTGGAATCGGATCGAATACGTGCTCGATACCAACGATCGGCTATCGCCAAACATGATTTCTGGCGAGTCGATGCGTAAGGGGCTCAGCATCGCGGCTTGTCGGCCCTTTCGCGTTGTTCCATTCTTCGATCCTGGCCCCTGGGGTGGACATTGGATGGAAGAGGTCTGCGATCTTCGCCGGGATGCGGCGAATCACGCGTGGTGTTTCGACTGCGTGCCCGAGGAGAACAGCCTGTTAATAGGTTTTGGCGATGCGCGTGTCGAGATTCCCGCAATCAACCTGGTCTTTGCTCATCCCCGCGAGCTTCTCGGCGACTTCATCTTCTCGCGCCTCGGCGCGGAGTTTCCCATTCGCTTCGATTTTCTCGACACCATGGGAGGAGGTAACCTGTCGCTTCAGGTTCATCCCCTTGCCAGCTATATCCGCGAAAGGTTCGGGATGGCCTATACGCAGGATGAAAGCTATTACATGCTTGACGCCGGGGACGATGCCTGCGTCTACCTTGGCCTGAAAGAGTCGATCGATCCTCAGGCAATGCTGAGAGATCTTGCCGCCGTGCAGGAGGGCGGGCCGGCCTTCAATGCCGAATCGTATGTCAATATGTGGCCGGCCAAAAAGCACGATCACTTCCTGATTCCTGCGGGAACGGTACACTGTTCCGGGCGGAACAGCATGGTGCTTGAAATCAGCGCGACGCCCTATATCTTTACCTTCAAACTCTGGGATTGGGGGCGTCTCGGCCTTGACGGGCGGCCGAGGCCGATTCATCTCGAGCACGGCGCTGCGAATATTCAGTGGGATCGCACAACTTCCTGGGTTAGACGCCGCCTGATCAATCGTGTTGTGGAGGTTGCGAAAGGGGACGGGTGGCGTGAGGAACGCACCGGCCTGCATGAACTGGAGTTTATTGAGACGCGGCGCCACTGGTTCACTGGCGCTGTGCCCCACCATACCGGCGGTACGGTGAATGTTCTGAATCTGGTTGAGGGCGAAGAAGCCGTTATTGAAAGTCCGCAGGGAGCATTTGCGCCTTTCTTCGTGCATTATGCGGAAACCTTCATTGTTCCTGCGCAAGTCGGCGCATACACCATTCGCCCCCATGGCAAAGCGGAGGGCAGACTGTGCGCCACAGTTAAGGCGTTTGTCCGGCAAGAGAGGGCAATGCAGGAGATCGAGGCGTAAAACCTGCAGGGCATTGAGGCACGGCGCCACAATTTCGATGCATTGAAAAAATGGCCATTCAGGTGTTCCTGGTCTGGATTGCGTATTCTGCCCGGCTCGAACCAATTTTCATGCGGTTTCGCGGGTCACAGGCCGTGTCTCAGTTTTGGGGTGCAGTCCACCCGTGAGACAAATTTAGATGAATCCAGCGCGATGTGCGATGGCAAGGTCTGCGATCTTCCCCGCTGAATTTGTCGTCTCCTGTCGAACCCAGCTTTGACAGACATGGATACAACCGTGAATAAGTAAAGAGGCAACGGGTCAATTGACCGTGACGGCAATCTGAGCCGTCTGCGTGACGCCGCCGGTTGAGCCGGTTGCGGTAATGGTTACTGTTCCGGTAACAGATTGCTGTCCTGAACCGCCGCCGCTGCTACCGCTGCCACAGGCTGTAAAGCCTGCCGCCGTGGCCAGCAGAAGAAGCACAAGCAGCAGACGCCGGAAGGCGGTATCGCGTCCAAACCGCTTGCGATCGAGTCCCCCCAGCAGGAGAACGGCTCCTGCAGGCAGCCAGCAGAGAAAGATGCTGGCGGTGCTGCCACGCGGCTGGCTGGGAATCGGACGAAGTAGAGCCATGGTCGAGGATGACGTGATCGTTACCGTGCCTGTGAGCGCCGTGCTCGAACCGTTAAATGTGTAGGTGGTGGGCGAGAAGGCGCAGGACAGGCCAGCGAGCGTCGAGGAGCAACTCATAGTGGCTGCGCCTTGATAGCCGCCTTCAGGCGTTAGTGTGAGCGAGATGCTTCCGTTTCCGCCGCTGGCCAGTGTGAGGCTGTTCTGATTGGCAGCGAGTGCAAAGTCAGGCTCTGTGACCAGCACGGAAGGGGATGTGGATGCCGCGAAGCCGGCACTGGCTGCATAGGCCGCTGTAATCGAGTTAGCTCCCGGAGGCAAAGTACCGGTGTAGGTAGCAACACCGCTGGCGTTCAGCGTGGCGCTGCCTAACTGTGTGGCGCCGCCCTGGAAGTTCACCGTTCCCTCGGGCAAGATGGTGGAAGATGATGTTACGGTTGCGGTGAGCGTGACGTCCTGGCCGGGATTCACGGTGGCGCCAGACGCGCTGAGTGCGGTTGTGGTTGGCGCAGTGGTAACGGTCAGTGTTCCTGGCGTAAAAGCGAATGTATAGTTGGCTGCGGCCAGCGTTCCTGCCATGATGCCAATGCTGTATGTTCCCGGCGCAGAGGTGGTGACCGCGCTGGTCGAGAGGGCCGGCGCGCCAGTTACAACGGACTGTGGATCGCCGTTGACGAATCCGGAGATGACATAAGTGAACGCAGGATTCGCCACACCATAGATGCGCGAGGCATTCTGCGCAGTGACTTCGAGGGTTGCTGGCGCCACGGTCAGATTTGCTGTGGCGCTGGTGAGCCCGGCGGCAGAGGCCGTGAGGGTGTAGCTTCCTATGGCGGAAAGTCTCACGCCGCTCAGGTCGAAGCTGGCTACGCCGTTTGTGCTGGATGCGGTCAGGTTATCGCTGTAACTGTTAGGCCCGGTGATTTGGAGCGCCACACTGGTGGAAGGAGCAAGCACCAAGGAGCCGGAGCTGTCGAGCACATTCACCTGGACCGTGCCCAGTATTGCGCCATAGGTTGCGGTCGAGGGGGTGCCGGAAGCAAAACTCAACTGCGACGCCGTGGCTGCTTCTGTAATATGCACGGGAATCACCTGCCAAAGCTGCGCCTTGTTCGCGGGTGTGATCCAGTCGATGCTGGTGCTGGAAGGCGCTTCCTGTTCGACTCCGTCGGCGGCGGCGGCCAGAACCAGGCCGCTCGTTTTGTTCACCAGCGTGTAGTCGCTGTTGCCGGCGGTGACAAGGTTCCACTCCTGCGAGGCCGTTCCTGCTGTGGCATCCTTCAGCACAACCGGGCTGCCCGCGGTTGTTGTTCCAGAGTTATCGAGAACCAGCGCCGTTGTGCCCTGCGCAGCGCCAAGGTTGGCAATCTGCAGGAAGCCGTCGCCATTACTGGTGATGGACCACTGCTGGTTCAGGGTTGCTCCGCCGTCGCTGGCTGCTGTACCCAGTGGAGTGCCAGAGATGGTTGCAAGGCCAGCTGTACCCAGAATCTGCCCGCTTCCCACGTTGACCAACGTATAGGCCAGCGTCGGATCGATCTTGCCGCCCAGCGCGTCGGCGCCGCTGAGAATGGCTGCGTAGTTGGTTGCTGTGGAGAGTGATGTTCCCGAAGTGTCGGCGTTATCAAAGATCGTCAGGCCGTTCCAGACATAGGTGCCGTCGGTGCGTCCATCGCCGTTGGTAAACCCGCCGCCAGTGCTGGTCGTGTTCACACCCTCCGGATCCCAGTACTCCATGCCCATGCCCAGATTGTCCGGCAGGCCCTTCAGGACGGTGTTCAAGTCAATCAAAAATTGCCGCTGTCCGGCGACCGTGGCCGGATACCAGGGATCGTTGGAATGGAAGCCATTCTCGTAGTGTTCGCCCACTTCGATCAGAAAGATCGGAACGCCCAAAGAATTGGCGGCTGTCGTCAGTACGCTTTGCTCTACCGGCTGGTTGTTTGGATTGGAAGACGCAGCCTGCGCGGAGGTCAGTGGGCCGTGAAAGAAGGGGTAGTAGCTCTGGCAGACGGCGTCGAAGGGAATGGAGTTGCTCTTCGCCTCGGTGAAGAAACTCGTCAGATTCCATGCTGGCGTGATGTGAATGCAGCGAAGCGGCGGCGGAATGGCCGGGCCAAGCGTTGTGTCCGAGGCTGCATCCAGCACCGCCTGCATCGCTTTCTGCTCTACGGCGGCGAAGTTGCTGAAGCTGGTTCCGGGTGAAGCCAGGGAGCCGAAGAAGCCCGTATCCACCTCATTCCCGATGGTCACCATATCGGGCATCACACCCGCAGCGCGATACGCCTCCACCTCGGCCTTCACGTAGTTGTAGACATCGGTTTCGAGTTGTGAGAGTGAGTCCGAGGACCATGCTCCGGGCATGGCCGAAGAGGAACCTCCGTCAAAAAAGAGCGTAAGCTCCACAGACATGCCCAGATGTTTGGCGCGTTTGGCCAGGTCCAGATCCGCGTCGTCGGTCTCTGCGTAGCAGCCGTTGCCGGAGCAGGTGGACGGCACGGCGCTGGTTCCATTCAGGGTTAGAGTTTGGTATGGCGGTACAGAGGTCGGCCGGATGCGCACCATATTCACGCCGTGATTTTTCAGCACCTGGAGCAAGTCCTGCGTCTGGCCTGCGTCCTGCCACCAGGGAAGATTCGCGGAGAGCCGATCGGCCTCCTGCTTTTCGAGTAGGGCATTATCTGCGCCGCGGAAGAAGACCGGCCGCAGCAACCACTGCTGGCTTTGTGTGGGCGAGGCCGAGGCTGCGGTCTGATTCAATGCGACACCGGCCGATGCAGAGCCACCCGTTACATCCAGCGCCAGTCCCGTTCCCTGATTGGTCAGTGTCGCATAGCCGTTGCCGGTGGCTGTCAGCGTCCACTGCTGTGTGGTCTTTGCCAGTGCACAGGTATTTTCCACTGTTGCGATTGAGCCGCTACTGGTTGCACTATCGAGGCAAAGCCCGCTGAACAGATTGCTGATGGCCCAGTTGCCGCCTGGCAGATGCGTCAGGGCCCAGCGCTGGGTAGGGCTGGTAAAGCTGCGGTCCTCGAGAACAACCGCCGCGCCGGGCGTGGTTGAGCCACCGTCCAGATCCATCTGTAATCCTGAAAGCTGATTGATGAGATAGTAGATTTCTCCGTTGATCGGGTTGGTATCGACAGGCTCCGCAGGCTGCTGCGCGCGCCCTTCAGCGGGCAGCAGAATGGCGGCCGCCACCAGCAAGCGTAATGCGCAGGCAGAGAGAAAACGTAAGAGAAGTCGCGGCCTCTGCGGTTTGGATGCATGCAAGACAAGCATGGAGATTCCTTTATGTGGACGATGACTGTGCGCAGACGCATTCCTATGTTCCAGGTGCAATGCAACGAGGAAAGCGCAATTCTCTGCGACTGTGAGGATACGAGTGTAAGTCGGGAACCGCATCCGACAAAAGGCGGACTGAAGCCTGAAAGCAAGGTGCCAGACGCATTTTGCGCGCCGATGGGCAGGCGGCTGAAAAGCACGCGGCAAGCCGCTTGAGCCACAGAAGGTGCGGCTTGAGAATCTGAACTTCAAACTGGCAACCGTAAGAATACAAAAGATTTATTGCATCCGAGCGAAAAATGAGCGACAATCCGACTTTAGTTGGATGTATGTGCTAACACAGGAGAATACGCTCCTGGACGTGTTGAATTTTCTTTTTTGGGGAGGACATTGAAGCGTGAAAACGAATACAGTTCGATGGATCGCCGCACTGGTGGTGGTCCTTGCTGTTTCCGTGGCCTACAACGCCTACGGCCAGAACGCGAATTCAGGAGAGATCAAGGGACTGGTGACGGATTCCTCGGGTGCGGTAATTTCGGGAGCTTCCGTGACGATCCTGGATATCGGCACTGGGATCACGACAAAGACACGAACCAACAATGCTGGTCTATACGATGTGCCGTCGTTGCTTACCGGCCAATACAAGATCACTTTCAGTGCCCCAGGCTTCCGGGATGAGGTGCGCGACGGCATTACGTTGCAGGTGGCTACGGTTGCGGTCAATGCCAGCCTTCATGTTGGCCAGGCCTCGCAGCAGGTGGTGGTAACGGCAGAGGCCCCCCTGCTGCAAACAGAAGATTCGGCGCAGCACCTGGATCTCGACGCCAAGGCGGTACTGAACGCTCCCATCGTGGGCGGCGTCTGGTATAACGAACTCACCAATGAACTGCCCGGTGTGAACGGAGGCGGTGGCCAGGATGCTTCGGGACAGGGAATTGGTGTAAACGGCACCGAGGGCTATTCGGGCACCTTTCTGATCGATGGTTCGATTGCTCAGCAGCCTCGCGATGCCAACGCCAGCGACAACTATCCTCCGCCCGACGCCATCGGAGAGGTGAACGTGCAGACCAGCAACTTCGGTGCGCAGTACGGCAACGGCGTGGCCGCGTTCAATGTGCTCATCAAGAGCGGCACCAACAAATTTCATGGCTCGCTCTTCGAGTTCGATCAGAACAACGCGTTCAACGCGAGGAGTTATTTTGACCGGGCCCCGCTCATCGTTGCGCCCCTGCACTGGAACGAATATGGCGGCAGCGTGGGCGGCCCCATCATCAAAAACAAGCTGTTCTTTTTCTTTCTGTTTCAGAACAATCCCAATACGTCCTCGGCGGTATATACGACCACTGTACCCACGCGAGGAGAAAACGGGACTGTCGATATGAGTTCTGGCTGCTTTCCTGGCCCAGTCAAAAATCCCAACACGGGAGCTGACTACCCTAATAATTGCATCAACACATCACTGGATCCGGTTGCAGTCAATATTCAGAAGTATTTCCCGGCGCCCAACTTTCTGCAATCGGGGAGCAATCCGTATCTCAACAATTATTCGGCAGTTGCCGGCAGTCCAACTACTTCCAGATGGTATGTAGGAAAGGTGGACTATACGCCCACGCCGAAGCATCGTCTGTCTGCATCGTATATGTATTTTCCTATCAGCCTCGATTACAACGTTGACCAGTTCTGCTCACTAGGCTTCGATTGCACCATAGGGAATAATTACAACGAAGACGGCCAGGTTACGGATGTGTGGACGATCAACGATTCGATGGTGAACGAAGCCCGCATCGGCGGTGTGCGCGAGGTGGATAAATATATTCCGCCAACCTATGGCAAGGGATATCCAACGACCATTGGCCTGGAACCTACGTATGGAACAGACGCTCCAGCGGATATCTTTCCCGGCATCACGGTGAACAGCGGAGGGGGCATTGGCGGAATAGGAATCAACGGCGGCATCCATGCGGTTCTAGCCGACGGGGCGCTTGTGGAATCGGATGTCTTCACACTGATCAAAGGACGGCACACCATCAGGATGGGCGGTGAATTCGACAAGAGCTACCAGAACTACACCGGCTGGGGCGATGTGAGTTCCGGCAACTTTGTCTTCAGCGGCGTATCGAGCGGTGCTCCCTATGCCGATTTTCTGATGGGCGAAGTGTACGGTTGGTACGTATATGAGTATCCAGAGACAGGAGCGCGGATGTGGAACATGGGCGCTTTTGTTCAGGACGACTTTCAAGTGATGCAGAACCTGACCCTGAACCTTGGCTTCCGCTATCAGCGCCAAGGTGGATGGGGCGAGTCGCAGAATCGCTGGGGCACTTTCAGCCCCTCGGTGGTTAACACCGGCCAGTATGCGCCGCCAGGGACGCTCGGCGCGATGGTCTACGGTGGCCAGGACGGACGAAACACCATTCAGGACGGCGTCAACCAGTGGGTGCCCCGCATCGGCTTGTCGTGGTCGCCAGCGCCGAAGTGGGCGGTTCGCGCCAGCTACGGAATCTCCGATCAGCCTTGGTCTGTAGATCCTTATACGGCGGCCTATGGAATTGGCTTGAATCCCAACGGGAGCAAGGGGTATGGCAACTCCGCGGCATTTTTGCTTAAAAACGGACCAGGGCCCGGAGCCGTGGCCTTTCCCACGCTGGCGAATCTATCTAACTCACAGTACAACTATCAAGATGTGAACTATTATCCTCGAAAGCGGCCGAGCGCTTACTATCAGGAAGCGCTTTTTTCGGTACAACATGAACTGCCGCTGCAGATGCTGGTAGATGCCAGTTACGTGTTCACCAAGGGAACCCACCTGGGCTTTACACGAGACATCAACCAGGTTCCGGAGAGCCTCTTATCCGGATACGGAACGAAATATACGAGTTGCTACAACGACCCAAGCGCATACCCGCTGTTTTGCTCTATCGAGGGGGCGTTCTTTGACGGCTACTCGAATTACAACGCGCTGCAATTGCGGGTTGAAAAGCGCACCTCTTATGGTCTGAACTTCCTGTTCAACTATGCGTGGTCCAAGAGCATGGACACAGGCACGGGTTCGGGCAACAACGCGACTGCCGACGTGTGGCAGAACGCATTCGATGTGCCGGCCAATTACAGCCTGTCCGAACTGGACATGAGAAACTCCATCAACGGGCAAGCAACCTACGAGCTACCCTTTGGCGCGGGGAAGAGACACGTGCTGCACGGTGTCACTAACGAGGTTCTGGGCGGCTGGCGGGCAACCGGTATCTTCCAGATCCACAGCGGCATTCCTTTCACGGCAAGAACCTCTGACAATGGCACGGACAACAGCGGCTCCGAGGCAATCCAGGGCGGAAGCGGCTATTCGTGGCTCCCCAATGTTGTGGCGAGCCCATCGGTGTCCAGCCCGTCGGTCAACGAATGGTTCAACCCCAGTGCATTCGCCACCCCGGCGACCGGAACCTTTGGCAACGAGCGGCGTAACATGCTAATCGGGCCTAACTGGCGCGATCTGGACCTGAGCGTGGGCAAGTCCTTCCAGTTGATCGAAGGAATGAATCTGGAGATTCGGGCGGATTCGTTTAATGCGTTCAACCACCCGAACTTCTCGCAGCCAAACGACTCAACCGGAACGGGTGTAGTTGGAGGCGGGGTTATTACCAGCACCGCCGCAGGCGGGCGCGATATTCAGTTGGGAGGCCGCTTGACCTTCTAACCGCTATGTATCGGTAACAGCAGACCGGGATGTGCGTGGGTGCAGGGATGCTCCCCCCATCCCGGTTTGCCGTATTTTGCAGGCGCAGATCGTAGCGCCATGTAGCTTACAATCAGGTGGACAGGTCTTTCCTATGCGTTCCCGCACGGCTCGAGTAAAGCGCGAGTTTCCGATTTTCGAAACGGAGATCTTCACCTCAAACTACTGTTTGATCCAGTACGAGAGTGCGTGCGCTGCTTCCGCGCGCGGTGTGTTGCACATCCGCAAAGCGCCGCCAGCCGCGCTTCTTGTCTGGCTCCTTTACACGGTTTTGGCAGTGACGCCGCTCGGTGCGCAATCTGCTGCGCCCAGCGCGGCCCTGCGGGCCGATCTAGAGCGCGGACAAGCAGCCCTGCAGGCAAAGAACAACGCGCAGGCAACGGAAGCGTTCCGCGCCGCGCTCAAACTGGACCCGCGCAATGTGGAGGCTCATGCCAATCTGGGCGCCATTGCCTTCTTTCAGGGAGATTGCCCCGCCGCTGAGCATGAGCTGCGCAGCGCGCTGCAATCCGCCCCCACACTGATCAAAGCGCAGGCGCTCATCGCCATCTGCGAAAAGCGCACAGGCAGCCGCGCGGCGCAGGCTGATCTGGAGAGCACCTTCACCAAATTGAAGGACCCCAAACTGCGCGTGCAAGTGGGCGTGGAACTAGCCGATCTCTACTATCAGAATGGCGACCTGGACCATACGCTTCCGGTGGTGCGTACGCTGGTGGAACTGGACCCGGACAACGTAGATCTGCTCTTCTTTGCGCAGCGCATCTACTCTGAGCTGGCAGACGACACCATGAATAAACTGGCGCTGCTGGCTCCAAATTCCGCGCGTATGCAGCAGTTGATCGCCGAGCGCCTGATCAATGCCGGCGATCTTCAAGGCGCGGTCGATCACTATCGAAAGGCTCTGGCGGAAGACCCGCACCTGCCAGGGGTGCGTTTTGAAATGGCCGAAGCAATTCTTGAAGGCTCCAATGGCGTCAGCGCGCAGGCGGCGGCGTTGCAGGAGTTGGACGCCGCCGTGAAAGCGGATGGAGACAGCCCCGGCATTGAATGCGCTTTCGGTCGCATTGCCCTGCTGCGAGGTAAAAACGATGAGGCCTATACCCATTTTGAACGTGCTAATCGAATGGACCCCAATAATGTTCAGGCGCAGATTGGGTTGGGCAAGATTCTCTCGGACGAGAACAAACCCGAGGAAGCATTGCGCTATCTGCGTCAGGCTGTCGTTGCTGACCCGATGAACGCGAGCACGCATTATCGGCTGGCCCGCGTGTATCATGCACTGCATCTTGCAGATGAAGAACGCAAACAAATCAAGTTGTATCGGGAGATCCGCCAGGCCGATGATCGCGTGGCGCAGTTGTATGGCCAGATGAATCGCAAGCCAGTGCCGCAGGACACTATGCCCGGCGAAGAACAGCCTCAATGAGGATTTGGCGATCCGTGATGCGGAACCAGTGCGATCTTGTGCGCGGCGGCGCGCCGGTGGGGCGATGGCTGCCTATCTTGTGCAGTTTGATTGCCGCAGCATGCATGGCGTACTCCGCGTATGGTTCCTCGCCTTCCGGTTTTACGGCCAAGGTTTGGCAAACCCAGGATGGGCTGCCAGAGCAGACCGTGCAGGCCTTTGCGCAGACTCCCGACCATTATTTGTGGATAGGAACGACGGGCGGTCTGGTGCGCTTTGATGGGGTGTACCTGACCGTTTTTGATGGCGAGAACACGCCTGCCCTGACAGAAAATAGCGTCTTTTCGCTGATGGTGTCGCGCGACGGCAGTCTGTGGATTGGCACCGAAGGAGGCGGTCTGGTGCGCTATGCGGACGGCCGGTTTCATGCCTACGGGATCAAGGATGGGTTGAGCGATGGATTTGTCCGGACTCTGCTGCAGGATCGTCAGGGAACCATTTGGGCCGGTACAGATAATGGTTTGTTGCGTTTTGCTGCGAGCCGGTTTAAGCGCATCGACGGGGTGAATGGGATACCTGCCATTGCGGTCCATGCCATCGCCCAGGATCACAGCGGGGGATTGTGGGTAGGCGGATCGCGTCTACTGCGCCTCAGCGGCGATTCTTGGCGCGAATATCATCTGGGCGGCAGCGCCAGTCAGAATCGTGTCAAATCGATCCTTGAAACGTCGGATCACACCGTTTGGGTGGGTACTGTTTCAGGTTTGTACAGGCTGCGCGCGGGCGGAAAAGCCTTCGAGCGCGTTCCGGGCATTCAGGGAACGGTGCGGGTACTGCGGCAAACAACCGACGGGACTTTGTGGATTGGCATGATCGGTGGAGGCATCCGCACCATCCGCGGCACGGAATCGCTGGCCATGAGCGCCACTGGCGCACTGCCCAGCAATACGGTGCTGAATATCTTTGAGGATGACGAGCGCAATATCTGGATTGGCACCCAGGCTGGCATGGTGCGCCTCACGAGCACGCCGACGCGCATTCTTCCCCTGCCCAGGAATGTCGACTCCGACTTTGGCACCATCTTTGCCGATCGCGACGGAACGCTTTGGGTAGTCTCCAAGGATGTCTTTCGCATGCGCAATGGCGTGATCCGACCGTACACATTTCCCGGCCTGGGCCGTGTACCCGTGCGTAATGTGTTTCGTGACCGTGCGGGCGCGCTCTGGATTGGCACCGATGGTGAGGGCATCATCCGTATGTATGGTGGCAAGATTCTTTGGATGACCAGCAAAGATGGGCTGGTCAATAACTTCGTCCGTGCCATACTGCAAAGCCGTGACGGGAGCATGTGGATCGCAACCGACGAAGGGGTGAGCCACTGGACCTCGCATGGGTTCATGAATTACCGAATGCGCGACGGACTGTCGTACTTTAGTACCCGGGCGCTGATCGAGGACCGCAACGGCGATCTGTGGATCGGCACGGATCGAGGTTTGAACCGCCTGCACAACGGAGTGCTCGTCCACGATGCCGCCACTGAAGGGCTTAGCCAGAAAAAGGTATGGGCCATCCATGAAGATAAGGATGGGGGAATGTGGTTCGGTACCCGCAATGATGGGCTGTACCGGTGGAAACAGGGCAAGCTGACCCATTACTCAACGGATCAGGGCCTTGCGAGCAACAGCATCTATCAGATCCTCGAAGATGCCAAGGGTGGCTTCTGGATCAGCGGACCAAACGGAATTTCACTGCTCAACCGCCACGAGTTGGATGCCGCTGCCGATCATCCATCGCAGCATCTGGCGCTTACATTTTACGGCATCTCGAGTGAAGTGAACGCGGCCCAAATCTACGGCGGCAGGCAGCCGTCCGGCTGTCTCGATGCCCAGGGAGAGGCCTGGTTCCCCACCAATCGCGGCCCGCTGCACATTCTCAAAGTGAGCGCACAGCGTCTACCCCTGCCCCCAGTTGTTATCCACGATGTGCTGGTGAATGGAAGGTCTGTGCCTGTCAACTCACCTGTGGTAATCAAGCCCGGCAACAGCCGCGTGGAGATTGCCTACGCGCCCATCCTGCTGCGATCGCAGGACGGCGTGCGCTTTCGCTATCAGCTACAGGATTTTGACGCGAACTGGATCGATGCCGGCGCGCGCCGCGTCGTGTCGTACACCAATCTGCCTGCGGGTAAATACACCTTCCGCGTGGCAGCGTTCGAGGTGAATAACCCGAAAGCTATCTCGCTGGCTGCCCTGGCCATCGTGCAGCAGCCGCACTTTTACCGTACGCCGTGGTTCATGGCCGCCTGCGTTCTGCTGCTGGCGGCCATCGTGCTGGGCATCTATCGAGTCAGGCTGTGGCAGGTCAAGATGCGCTTTGAGGCGGTTCTGGACGAACGAGGCCGCCTTGCGCGCGAGATGCATGATACGGTCATTCAGGGATGTGCGAGCGTCTCTGCACTGATGGAGGCACTCTCCAGCGTAAACCATGGCGGCGATCCGTTGACGCAGAACCTGATGGACCATGCGCGCACCCAACTGCGGAGCACCATTGATGAAGCCCGCGAAGCAGTCTGGAACCTTCGCCGTGATAAGGCCGCTGAAAATTCCTTCGGACCGGCCCTGCAGCGAATGGCAGAACAGATCGCCATGGAGTCGGGTATTCCGATTAGTTGCGATCTGACGGGAAAGCCGTTCGTGCTCAATCAATTTGCGACGCATGAGTTGCTGATGATGGCCAGAGAAGCTGTCTATAACGCCGTGCTCCACGCCAACCCCGGCAGAATCGAAGTGCGCGCCTGTTTTTCCCGGAACGGCCTGACTCTGGAGGTGCGTGATGACGGATCGGGCTTCGACCCCGCGGCCATTCGAGCCCATGAAGACCATCATTACGGGTTGGTCGGCATGAGGGAGCGAGTGCGATCCGTCGGCGGGCGCTTTCACCTGCAAAGCGCCGCAGGCAAGGGAACCGAACTCCAAATCCAGATTCCGCGCAAGGTTTCAATTGCGCGGAAGGTAATGCAGAGTGCCTGAACATGAATGAGCAGAAACAAATAAAGGTGCTGATTGTCGATGACCATCCGATTATGCGCATCGGCATTGCGGCTATTATTAATGCCCGCGCTGACATGGTAACGGTGGCTGAGGCCGGGAGCGGGGAAAGCGCCGTGGACTTGTTCGAGAAACATCGCCCGGATATCACGCTCATGGATCTGCGCCTGCCCGGGATCAGCGGCGTGGAAGCCATTCGCAGGATCCGCGCACGGCATCCGGAGGCGTGCTTTGTGGTGCTCACCACCTACGAAGGTGACGAGGACATTTATCAGGCCCTGGAAGCCGGTGCGCGCGCGTACGTCATCAAAGGCATGCAGCATGAGGCTCTGGTGGATGCTTTGCGCCGGGTGTACGCTGGCGGCCGTTTTCTTCCCTCGCCGGTCTCGCGCGCCCTGGCTGCGCGCACCCCGGATTCCGACCTGAGCGCACGCGAGCGGGAAGTCCTGCAACTGCTGGCGCAGGGCGAAAGCAACAAGAGAATCGCATCCCTGCTGGGCATAACGGAGGCGACCGTCAAGTGTCACGTCAGTGTGATCCTGATGCGGCTGCAGGTGGAAGATCGTACGCAGGCCGTCGTGGCGGCGCTGCAGCGCGGACTCGTTCATCTGCCTCGCGAAACGCACTGACCGCACAATGTTGTCAGGATACTTTGCTACTCCATCTGAAGCCTCTATGCTTCCGTGGTCTTCAGAAGCACGCTGGCAGAGCGCAGATTGGGCGAGGATGCAGTAACTCTCACTGCCCCGGCCCGGGCGGTAGTTTGCACTATCGCCAGACACATGCCGTTGAATGCTTGCCGGTGAGCGTCCTTGTAGCTCTCGTGGCTGAAGGGGTTGCCGTTGTCCACGCCGATCAACTTGCCTTCACCCTCCACCGCAAACGCAATCTCGTTCGCCGCAAAGGGGACCACACGGCCCTGCTCATCCAGAACCTGTACAACGAGATGAGCAACGTCGCGCCGGTCCGCGGTAAGGATCATACGGTCTGCCGATAACGCAATCACAGCGGGAGATCCGGTGGTCGCTACGATGGCAGTTGCGGCCACGCTGCCGTTCTGTACGGCAACAGCTTTCAACTCCCCAGGCTCATAAGGCACATCCCACGACAGATGCAGGTCGGCAGTGGTTCTGAGAACCCTGGCGCGCGCCGGAAAGTTGCCATAAGTTCCTTCCATACCGATACGCGGAAACTCATATCCCTTGACCCCTAAGGATTTGCCGTTGAGGAAAAGCTCCACGGTATCGCAATTGGTATAGCACGTTACAGGAATGACTTGTCCTTCTTTTCCCTGCCAGTTCCAGTGCGGAAACAGATGCAACATGGGCTTCGCTGTCCACTGGCTCTGATAGAAGTAGAATCCGTCTTTCTTGAATCCGCAGGTGTCGATGGCGCCGCACAGCGAGCTCTTCATGGGCCAGAAGGCTTCGCCAAGATAATCGATACCGGTCCACATGAAGTCTCCGGCGACATAATCGTAGAGGCGGACAAACTTCCATAGCTGCTCCACGTCAATGTTCAGATTCTGCTGGAGAAACATCATGCGTTGCTTCGCCTGCTCAGCGGAGGGAAACAGGCTGCTATAGTCGCCGCGGATACCGCCCATGCTGATGCTCTCCGTGCCGATGACGCGGCGCATGGGAAATGCGGCGCGGTCGATGCTATAGTACAGAGCCGCCCGCTCACGCCAGCGGTCAACGTAGTTGTAGCCCACGATATCCAGTTCGGCAAGGAACTCCGGGCGGACGCGATTGGAGAGCGGGTCGGAGGCAATGCGGTCGCAGGCCGCGGTTACCGGCCGCGTGGGATCTTCACGATGAAAGATATTCAGCAGCCCGCGCAGAGTCTGCGCTCCACCGGGCGCGGACTGATCGCCAATCTCATTGCCGGCGCTCCACAGAATGATCGAAGGATGATTGCGGTCGCGATGCAGAAAGTTAATCAGATCCCGCTCGTGCCACTCATCGAAGTACCGGCTGTAGCCATAGCGAATCTGCTCTTTGGGAACCTTCCATTCATCGAAGGCTTCGGCCATGACTAGAAAACCCATCCTGTCGCACAGATCCAGAAATTCGGTTGCAAAGGGATTATGGGCGGTCCGAATCGCATTGCAGCCCATCTCGCGCAAAGTCTCCAGCCGTCGCTCCCATACGCGATCTGGAACCGCCGCTCCCATGCAACCAGCCTCGTGGTGAATGCACACTCCATTCAGCTTGATGTGCTCTCCATTCAGTTGAAAGCCGCGATCCGCATCGAAGACAGCGTCGCGGATGCCAATGGGCGTGTCATATATGTCCACCACACGGCCCGATTCGCGTACCGTGTTTCGCACCGTGTAGAGATAGGGACTGGCAGGCGACCACAGGCTGGGATTCTCCATCGTCATCTGCTGCACAAACTCGAAGGCGTCATTTGCATCCAGGCTTTGCGCGCTGACCGTGCTTTGGACGGTCTTTCCATCGCGGTCGAGAATGGCTGTCGCGAGCGTGCATTGTGCCGCGCTTTTACCTCCATTGGCAATCCGGGTTCGTATCTCGACCACAGCGGCATCCTTTGACAAGCGCGGGCAGAATGCAAACGTTCCCCATTGCGCCACGCGGAGAGGATGAGTGACCTGCAACCAGGTATGCCGGTAGATACCGGAGCCGGAGTACCAGCGGCAGTTGGTTTGGCGCGAGTTATCCACGCGCACCGCCACCACATTTTCGCCGCCGAAGTTCAGGTGTTCAGTGAACTCATAGAAGAAAGGAACGTACCCATAGGGGCGCAGACCGAGAGAGTGGCCGTTGATCCATACCTCGCTGTTCTGATAGACGCCGTCGAATTGGAGCGTGACAATCCTGTCTCGATACGCCGCGGGCACGTGGAATTTCTTTCGATACCACCCGATTCCCGTGGGCATATAGCCCCCCGGACCGCCGGACGCTGCGTGTTCATCCATCGGCCCCTCGATGCTCCAGTCATGAGGCAGGTCCACTTCGCTCCACCCCGCGTCAATAAAGTCTGGCAGATGTGCATTTACGGCGTCGTCTTTCAGAAACTTCCATTGGAAGTCAAAGCTCTTCCTGATTCTTTCCGCGGTGACATCGCTGGCCAGCAAGGTTTCCATCGGATGAAGATACGGAGCCACAGTTGCCAGCGCCGCGCCGCAGGCGGCCTGCGTCAGCACTTCGCGTCGGCTAAAGAGCACGCCGGATGTTTGATTTGTACTCGACATTAGAGCTTCTCCGTGACTCATTCTTTATGCATGATGCTTCCTGCTGGCGAAATCGAAACCTAAGCGAGAAAAAGAGTCGTTCTGCGTCATAGACACTTCGACTTAATGAATTCAAACACACACCAACCACTGTGAAATCCGACTTTTGTCGGATTGATGATGCAGATTGATGGTATAAAGTGGCTGCGGCGAACAGATCGAAGACAATCTGTCTGAAAATATCTGGTGGGTGGATTTTTAGCCTATGCCAGAGAAGGAAACTACATGCGCATTGCACTGGTTGCTGCTCTCGCACTTGCCACTGCCGGACTGACATGGCAATCCCGCGCTCAAAGCGCAGGCGCTATGGCGCCTTTCACGGTGGACTACCAGCGTGCGCTAAACGCGCATTCGCCGGTGGATGTCTCATTCCTTCTCGATGCTCCTGCGGGCAGGCATGGCTTCCTGAAGGTCGTCAACGGCCACCTCGCAACGGGCGATGGACAACGCATTCGTCTCTGGGGAGTCAATATCACTGACTGGACCAAAGGATCGCGGCAGATTCCCGCAAAGAAGGATGCCGCTTTTTGGGCTGCTACTCTGGCGCGCTACGGCGTAAATTGCGTGCGCTTCCAGTTTCTTGACCTGGAAGCGCCGCGCGGCCTGATTGCCGCCGGTCGTCCCGATACGCGCAGCCTCGATCCGGCGCAGCTCGATCGTGAGGACTATTTCATCGCGCAGTTGGAGAAGCGCGGTATCTATATTGACTTCAACCTTCTGGTGGGCCGGCCCTTCAAGACGGGTGATGGCGTGCAGGATGCCAATCTGCTCCACGAGGGCGCCAAAGGAACTTCGCTCTTCGATCTCCGCATGGTCGAGTTGCAAAAGGAGTACGCGAGGCAACTGCTGACGCATTGCAATCCCTACACGGGGCTTAACTATACCGATGATCCGGCAGTAGCCCTGGTGGAGATCAATAACGAAAATGCGCTCAACATCGGCTTCCGCCCGCCTTCGCCATTTTATGGCAAGGAGCTGACGGAGATGTACAACCAGTGGCTAGTGGCGCACAGAACGTCAGCGCAGATTGCACGCTTACGCGCGATTGCCGGCGTATCCGGCGATCAGGTCGAAGTGCCGCTCATGTTCTGGCGAGGCCAGGCCGCTTCAGCGCCTCCCGAGCGGTTCTACGCGGAGGCTGAGTTCTATAACGACACGCAGCGCAACTACTTTGCAGACATGCAAAACTACCTGAAGCACACGCTCGGCGCGCATGCGCTGGTGATTGCCACTGCCGATCACAGCCACTCCGGCAGCGGCTATCCGATTCTGATGGCGACCATCGGCAGCGACGTCGTCGATGGGCACACATATTGGGAACACCCAGAAATTTACGTGCGCAAATCGCCCATGGTGGATGATCCATCCAACTCCACAGCCGTTGAGCTCTCCCGTTCCGCCATTGCAGGCAAACCATACACGGTCAGCGAGGTGAACAATCCCTTTCCGAATGGTTTCGACAGCGAGGGAATTCCAATTCTGGCGGCGTATGGCGCGCTGCAGGACTGGGACGCGATCTTCTGGTATACCTTCGAACCCAAGCAGGACACGGCTTGGAAGCCTTATATTGGCGATCCATTCGATATTTCTCAGGATCCAGTGAAGATGTCTGAACTGGCAGCCGGCGCGCTACTTTTTCTGCGCGGCGATGTGCAGAAGGCACAGCATGTTATCGCTCGCTCGTACACGCAGCAGCAGGTCTTCGACAGCATGTTGCTCCCATCCACGGAGCGTCCTTATTTCACTTTTGGATTTCCACTGCAGTTGCCTCTTGAGCATGAGATGCGCATCTCTTCCTTCGATGGACCGCCCACGCAAAGCTTCGCGCAGTCTGCCATGCCTGATCCGATCCGCTCTGATACCGGGCAACTGGCCTGGTACCACTCCGCGCCAGGAACTGGAATGGTGACCGTCGATTCTCCAAGAACGCAGGCCTTGATCGGATTTGTGCGAGCTCATGCGCTGGCAGACAGCAATCTGGCTGTTGCAGTGGAGAACAAATTCTGCGTGCTTCAACTCAGCTCGCTGGAGACGAAGCCTATTGCCAATGCCTCTAGGCTCCTGTTGATTGCCGGCAGCCGGGTGGAGAATACTGGCCAGCGATGGAACTCAGCAGATACCGGCGTGACGCAATGGGGCGTTACGCCTACCTTGGTTGAACCTGTGCGTGGAACCTTGCTGCTACGCCATATCTCGCCGGCGCGCGCTGTCTCCTTGCAGGCCATGGATGGAGCCGGACAGCCGCTTGGTCCCCCCATCACCGCAATCCGTACCGCAGCGGGGTGGAAGATGCCTATCGGCAATACAGTGACAACATGGTACAAAGTGACTGTGACCCGATAGGCTCCTCTACTACTGATCCGGCCCAAAAGATCTGCCACACCGTGCCCCACTCTTTCCGCGCTTTTTGCGGAAAGGGTGGGAGAGCACGATGCAAATCATAAGGGCCGGATCAATAAGTCGATCCTGAAAAAGTGATTTTTCAGGTTGTCTCGCATGGCATCTGCGCCCCGAAGGGGGCCAGGATGAGCAGAATTGCCCCCTGACGCCCAGCATACTGCGCAGAAAATAGAGCCAAAAAGCTCGGACGGACCACCAACAAGCTAACGCCCGCGATGAGAGACGACCGCTGAGAATCGGCGAAATCGGCAGTGTACTCTTCACTTTGTGAGACACCTGGTGGGAGCCTAAATCGATGTCCTTCTTCTCGTGCGTGAAACTGATTCCACCTAACGCGAAGCCAACGACAATGAGCAGAATACCCACGACTGCGGCAGTCTTCATGGAGCCTCCTCCTATGGGATGAATCGTCCCTTGCGTCAAGGGTGAATCGAAGAACAAGGATGACGGAGTTCCCTGGAAATCTCGATCAACGTACATCCACAGCCAGCCGTGACCTTACACCCACAGAAAAGGATTCGCGCACCTTGGCCAAGGCGCCGGCGCCTGTTTGGGTGCTTCGACGATCGCCGCCGAGTGTGAAGGGAACGGTCCACTTCCAAGGCTGGTTAGCCGTGAGCGCCACTTCGCTGACACGCCTACTTCTCCAACACCTTTTCAATCTCTCCCATTTTCCTTTGCACCGTGCCAGCGAGTTTCTCACTCTTTCCTTTGACCGTCAGGCTGGGGGTGTTTGTGACCTGTCCCATCTTCTCCTTCACCGTGCCTTTTACCTCGTGGAGTGTGCCCTTGATTCTGTTTTCCGCGCTGCGTGTCATCTTCTTTCTCCTTCGTCTGCGATTCGGCGGTATTGACCGAAGCTTCTGGTCGGATTCCCCGGTTATTTTGATCCAGACAACGCTAGGTTCCTGACAGCATGAATTTGTTCCTTGAAGTTCGTGCTATCCCACCCTTTCGCCCAAAGAACGGGCGAAAGGGTGGGGCACGGAAGGTTCTTCTTC